>NZ_CP186540.1:1437500-2037500 GCF_049389645.1 Alkalibacterium sp. f15 | reverse complement strand
CGCAGTCATCGAAGGTGAGTACATGATCAAAGCTAGAATCGTTCTCGGTCTATGCGAGATCTGAGCCAGCATCCATGCGACTATGAAAGAAAGTGCATACCCTCCTGGTCCCACAATGAGTGAGAACCTAAGAGTATTGGGTAAAACATATTGCATAAACACTTCATCCTGCGTCAAGAGGTTGACATAATTACTTAATCCGGCAAAGGTCGGAAATTGTATGGAATCAAAGTTAGTGAAGGACAAGAACATTGCCATGATCACCGGAACGATAATAAACACAAAGAACATCAAGAAGTAAGGAGCAAGGAACAGGAATGTTCCCCATCCGCTTTTATTCTTTATTGGTTTTGCATTTTTCTTAATCATTGAGTCGATTTTCCCTTTATCAGCTGTACTATGATTTTTTATTTGCTTTACATCACTATTCAACATTTTGAATCATCCATTCTTCAACTGTTTCCAATTGGGGTACACGGTAAGGTTTGATGATTTCACCGTCTTCTACATAATTGAATTCTTCCATCTTTCTGATAATTTCCCGGTTCGCTGTTATGACGCTGTAATCAAGCGACGCACGGACATTCTCACCGTAAAATACCGTTCCGGTCCAGGCATTGCTTATTTCACGTTCAACCATATATGACCCGGGGATTTTCGGTACTTCCTGCAGATGTTCCCATTGTTCCAAGATGACGTCTTTGTGTTCTTCATTCCACGGCAACTCTTCAAAGGCATTTAAATTTGCTGTATGCCACATATATTCTGGACCAAACAAGGTCTGCAAGTTGGTCGCAAATTCCGTTTGCGTGTTTGCGGATAACCACCATTTCATAAATTCCCAAGAGTCGTCTTGCATGTCACTTTTCTCAAAGATCATGCCCCCTTGAGCTGAACCAGGCGTTGCCCGGTTGACCGTACCATCTTCTTGCATTACACCTGGATGCGGTGCGATCGTCCAAGAATTTCTGATTTCAGGTGCTGCTGACAATAGCTGGACATAGGTTTGAAAGTTGGCTATGCCAATTGGTAGTTCTCCATATCTAAAGGCGTTATAAAAATTAGGTACTTGCAATGGCAAACTATATAAGGTGTACAGATCTGTCATGAATTGCATGCCGTCAACTGCCCCGTCTGAATCAATGGCTGTCCGCATGCCGTCTTCTTCATAAATTTCTCCACCAAACTGATAAATAAACGGTGCAGTAAACATGAACGGTTTTATTCCGGCCGTTCCTGAGAGCGGGACGTAGAAATTCATTCCGTACCGTTGCAGTTCCGGTAAAACATTCACGACATCGTCCCAGGTGTCTGGAACAGGAATGTCTAATTGTTCGATAATATCGCTGCGATAAAACAGTACATAAAAATCCTGTGTCTCAGGCATTGCATATACCGAATCATCTATCATCATGGGTAAGAATGCGCCTGGAGAAAAATTGGTGCTGAATTCTTCAAAATCATCAAATTGTCTGAGGTCAAGAGCGGCTCCTCTGACAGCGAGTTCCCACGGTTGACCTACACTGACACCTAGAGCAACGTCGGGCTGCTGGTTGGATGAATTCGCCAGGATCAGTTTTTGTTCATTTGGCATAACAGACAAACGGACTTCTTGGCCCGTTTCGGTCGTGTAGCCGGCATCCACCATGTTCTGCATGAGTTCAACATATTGTTGGCTTCGTCCTACCCATACTTCCAGGACGTCATCATCTGTTTCTTCAACATCGAATGTCTGCATGGTAAATGAAGCAAAGAATTCACTAACTTTACTGCCCATACGGGTAAAGAAACCCTGATTGGCAGCCGGCAATTCAGTCTGTTCACCATGAATGTATAAACGATCCAATAAAAGCGGTGTGTCTTGAAGCTGGCTGATCAAATTACCGATCATTTGAGTAGCTGAACTACTGCCTTCAGATAATTCACTCAAGCGGTTCGGTAAATCATTGGGTTCTTCTTTCAATGATTCAAGTCGCTGGACAAGAAGGTTCAATGATACTTCATCTATCGTCTCATCCTCCTTATTACCGTAAAGCGTACTCAACTCATCTGAATACTGCTCCAGCGTTTGAATCCAGTCAGTAAACCGGTCTTCTGCATCTGGGATATAATCACTTATGACCCAGTCTCTATTTCTATCCGGCTGATTCCCGGTCAAACGGGAAATAGCTAAGCCCAGAGCATTGATTTCCTGCAACATTTCATTCAAGGTATTTACTAATGGTGTAAGCGGCGTAATATCAGACGTTAGTGTAAGGGTGTTGGTTCCCTCTTGTAAATAAAACGAAAAAGGTTCCTCATCGTTATTTACTAAGGTCTGATTCAGCCATTCGTTGCTCGGTTCCATTCGGTAATGCTTTAGTTCCTCAAACGGGATCTCTCCATTGATTTCAACGGATCGAAAAACCGGAACATTTTGTTTGTGATTTTGAAGGGTTTTAAGTGTGATGTTATAGAGTCCCTCTTCTGGAACGTCTATGTCATAGGTCACGCTTTGACCTCCTTCAGACCAGGAATCGCCTCCAAAAGTATTGAGTAATTGTGTGGTCGAGTCGTAGGGGTATACATTGATATCCTTACGTGCGATGGGTCTGATATATGAACTGTTTTTTCTGCTTGGGTATTCAGCTTCGTAAATTCCCAGTGTCTCTGTTGCTTGTTCATCTTTATACTGACTGATATAGTCAGCGTATGTCTGTAATTGCGTCGGCGTGAACACCCTTATATCTCCTATCAGCATTTCACCTGATGCATGAGATAAAGTAATCGTGTTGGCCCCTGCTTCTAAGTAAAACAACAAACCGTCTGCATGTTCGTTGTTTGGATCTCTATATGTCATGGTATGCCACTCTTTTACGGCCACTTGATTTGGGACAAGCTGATTACCATGTCGGTTTGTTTCAAAATCATCGCTTTCATTTTCCCAATAAGTTGGAGCTATGATTCGTCTGCTTTCAAAATACTGAAATTCGTCATTCACCTGCACTGACAGTTCAGGATTCACCAAGCCTTCATTCAGTCTGTAATAATCCATTCCAATGTGGTAGAGGCCCTCTTCCTGGACCTCTACTTCAAAGGAAACTTCATCATCTTCTGCAAAACGCAACACATTGTCCTCATATCCTTCTGATTCACTTTCAGAAAGAAGACGTGTGTCCTCATAATCTGTAAAAGAAGCTGGGGAGATGCTATCCGAAAACTTGATATCATCTCTTCTTATGTCTTCCCAACCTACTAAAACGACATGATAAGGATCTTCAACAATTTTTTTGAAGTCTTGATTCAAGAGTTCACTTGTTTCAGTTGATTCTTCACTATCATCCGATTGACTCTCTGTGGCGTGTGATTCTGTTATATTTAGTGTGAGAACAGCTGACAATGAGGTGAAGCCTATCAACTTTTTAAGTTTTCCTGATTTCAAGATTATCTCCCTTTCATTCGCTCATTTTAATTTTATTCTTCAGAAATGCCCATTGCCTCGACTGCTTCGTCATGCGCTTGTTGAGCTAACTCTTGTAACTGTGATGCATAGTCCTGGAAATTGACATTGCCGGCAACACTTTGGTCGAGAATATAACCAATAGTTGCATTTTCTTCTTCTCCAATTGAGACACCTGTTGTGGCTTCAAATCTTGAGTTAACATATCCAGGTACAACTTTAAATCCTTCAACCATTGCGCCGTCTAAGTCGTCGTAGGCTGCTTTGATTCCCGGGATATCCACTTGTTCCCAATAGGCGTCCAAGATTTCCTGATCTGTTGAGATCGGTAGAGTATTGAATCCAAAATCATTCTCTTCAACAAAGGCTACACGTTGCATAAAGCCTTCTTTACCGAATGACATAAACTTGGCAAACTCATAGGCTTCTTCAGCATTTTCTGTGCTCTTAGCAATACCGATAAAGTCATTTACAATGACGTTGTTGCCACCGGGTATGCCGATAAAGTCCCAATCAAAGTCTGTTTCAGTTGTAAACGATTGATTCATCCATGTTCCATTAAATGAATAAGTGATTTGACCATTTCGGAAGGCTGCGCCTGAATCTCCGCCACTCATTCGTTCTTTGTCTTCTTCGGACATATTTACATATGCGTAGCCATTTGCTGCGATGTCACGGGCTGTGTTGATTCCTTCAGCCATCTCCGGAGAGTCCAGTGAATATGTGCCTTCTTGTTCGTTGTAAGTAAACCAGCCCAACTCTTCGTTCACGGAACCTGGATACCAGTCAGCGATCTGAGCTGCTATTTCTATTCCAACAATATCCTGATCGATATTCGTGGATGATCTGATCCCTTCCAGGAATTCATCCATGGAGACCCCATATTCTGCTAGAGGCAAGTTCAGGTCATTGAGTATGTCATTGTTCACGTAATACCCCATCAGGTGAGTGGCAAATGGAATGGATACCGTTTGACCTTCGATTTGGGAAGCTGTTCTGATGGCTTCTGGAATCATTTCAAATTCTTCATCGGCTGCAGCGATATCGGAAACATCCAAAAGCCAGTCGTTTGAATAACTGGTGGGGATGTTGTTCATCATGAAGACATCGGGTAAGTCTCCGGCACTAGCCGCTGTAGATAATGAGCCGTCCCAGTCATCTGTCGTCACAGTATCATCGATCACAACTTCGATCCCGTCTTGAGATTCATTGAACGCGTCGATCATCATGCGTTCGATATTCGCATCGCCTTCAGTTCCGAGGTTCCAGTTTGCATAGGATAATGTGACTTTGTCTCCCGAAGTTGTTTCTTCTGAAGTTGTCTCTCCTTCATTACCGGTTTCCTCTGCTGTATCACCATTATCGCCACAAGCAGCTAACACTAAACTCCCTAACATCAAGCTTGAAATACCAACCATGACTTTACTCTTTTTAAACATTTTTTCTCTTCCTCCTTTTTTTGTTGAAACGTTTCGACAACTTGATTATAAACTAATTATTAAGCGTTTACAACTGCTTTTTCTACATAATCATATATATATAAATACATTTAAATTTTTTTGCTCATTAAAGCGATTAGTAAGCCGTTCATTTTTCAAAACCCAAGATCGAGCCGAGCACGACAGACTCACCGACTTCCCCCCTCGTCCTAGACACATTAGGTGTCAACTAGTCCAGGTATAATCCCGGCGTATTTTAAATACAATAAAAAAGCGCTATCCGACAAAAAAATGCTCGGAATAGCGCCAATACGATCTCCTTTTGAAATCTTGAAAACGTTAAGGACAAATTAGATGCTTCACTGTATTTGCCCCCAGTCCGGTCGGGATTCCCTTAAGAGTTAAATTTTAAAATAGGTCGATACGGTTTTATTTGCCACGTCTTCTTCTTTGATCAGTTTTTGAAGAGACTCCAACGCCATAGCTCCCCAGTTATATTTTGAATACGACACACTCTTAATGGGGGGCATAAGGTATTGACTGATCTGGTTTTTATCGAAACCTCTAATGAAGATGTTTTTACCGATAGGATAGTTTTTTTCTCTCAAGTAATTGTGTATCCCCAGTGCCATTTCATCGTTCAAGGCGAAAACACCGTAATTCCTCCCCGACTCAAACTGTATATCTTTTCCTGCCAGATATCCGGATGCTTCAGTGAAATCGCCTTCGATGATTTCACATTCGATATTATTGGCTTTTGCGACTTCGACTGCCGCCTCCACACGTTCTGAACTATCGTGGTTATGTACCGGTCCGGAAAGGATGCAGAGCTTGTCGATTTTTTCGTCAATCAGCGATTGTACCGCCTCTTTGGAGCCTGCTTTGTTATCGAGTAAAACGGATCGTATCTTCTCGTGCGTCAACTTCCTGTCGAGCACGACGATCGGAAAACTGAGATCGGCATATTTCAATAATTCCTCATTTTCATATGTCATGTCCAATACCAGGATGCCGTCGATCAAACGCTGCGGCAAGAACAAACGGGATCGTTTCCCCGAGCAGATGATCAATTCCAGTCCCAGTTCCACCGCTTTCTGATGCATGCCTTCCAGTAATTCGCCATAAAAGGTCCCTTGATAAGAAGATAAATAGACCGCAATAATATCTGTTTTCTGTCTTCTTAGGTTTTGCCCGGCCAGATTAGGGATATAATTCATGTCATTAGCCATAGCTAAAATTCTTTGTCTTGTCGGCTCGCTTACTCGCGGGCTGCCATTTAAAGCATAGGACACCGTCGAGATAGATACTTCTGCTTTTTTTGCGATATCACGTATCCCTACCAATTCATTCACCTTTTCTATTTTAGACTTGTATCTTTGATAAGTTGTCCACATCTGATCATGTGGCTTGTTCATTTCACTCCTGCTTTTATTGAAAAAAACTCAGTAAAGTTAGCTCTACTGAGTTTTTCTTCATTATAAAATATTTTTTTGTTCGCTCATTCGCTTTAGTATCAACAAGTTCAAATCATTTTTCACCAGAAATATTGAATCCAGTCAAGATGTATTTTTGGAGAACAATGAACATGATCAAGATCGGAATAACCATGAAGGCTGCTCCCGCCATTTGCAGGGCATGGTTTGATGCGTGCTGTCCCTGTAGCAACTGCAGTCCGACAGATAATGTATAATATTTCTGATCGTTTGCAATAATTAAAGGCCATAAGAACGAGTTCCAACCGCCAATAAACGTCAGGATCCCCTGTACAGCAAGGATGGGTTTGGAAAGCGGCAGTGCCACTCTAAAGAATACATAGAATTCACTGGCGCCATCCAGCCTGGCTGCTTCAAAGAATTCTTCTGAAATACTTGAGAAGAATTGTCTGAACAAGAATATGCCAAACGCACTTGTCAGTGTAGGCAAGACTATCCCAAGATAAGTGTTCGTCAGACTCAGCTCATTCAGTATCAGATAAACTGGGATCATGGTAACTTGTCCAGGGATCATCATCGTGGCCAACACGAGCATGAACAGGAATTCTTTACCTTTGAAATCGTAGTGAGCAAAGGCAAAGCCTGCCATCGCATTTAAAAACAAACCGATGAAACTAAGCGCTGTAATGATGACCGTGTTTATGAAATAGACATCAAAATTCAGACGTTCAAACAAGATCCTGAAGTTATCAAAGGTCCACTGTTCCGGGAATACATTCTGTTCCAGAGAGACTATTTCAGCATTTGTTTTGAATGCCGAAAGAATCATCCAGATAAATGGAATAATGGTAAAAGCTCCCCAGACTGCCAAAACTATCCCTATTACTATTTTTGTTTTTCTATCAACATTAATCATTTTGATTACCTCTTCCGATTACTATTTGGTATCTACTTTCTGGATACGTAATTGTACAATGGTCGCAATGATGATCGCAACAAATAATAATAGCGATCCAGCTGCGGCATATCCGAAATTATTTAATTGGAAACCATTTCTATAGATGAAGAGTGCGACACTGATCGTACTGTTAAGTGGGCCTCCATCGGTCATGACGAATGGTTCTTCGAAGAACTGCAACCAACCGATAATTGTTGTGACAACTACGAAAAAGGTTGAAAATTTCAATTGCGGGATCGTTATTTTCCATATTTGCTGCCATCTGCTCGCTCCGTCAAGCTGTGCCGCTTCATACATGGAATCCGGAATACTTTGTAAAGCGGCTGAGAAAATCAGCATATTGATACCGATGGCCCTCCACACTGCCAGTATAATTAAAGACATTTTAGAAATGTCCGTATTCGTTAACCAGCCAATGGGACCTAAGCCAACCAAAGCTAATAACTGATTCAGTAAACCAATATTCTGGCTCGGGTTGAAAAGGAATGTCCAGACCAGGGCTACCGCAACAATGTTGGTGATCGAAGGTGAGTAAAACACCACTCTCATCATCGAGAAATAACGGTTTTCTCCGAGTTTGATCAAGATTGCAATGGTCATTGAAAGTACAATGACTAAAGGAACACCCATCGTAACGTAAAAGAGTGTATTTTTTATAGCAGTTATAAATACTTGATCGTCTAAAATCTTGGTATAATTTCCGATTCCTACGAAACTTATTCTTGAGTAATCAGCTAAACCAGCCAAACTCATATCAGTGAAACTGATAAACAACGCTAGAAAGATCGGTAAAATTGAGAAGACGAACAACAAAAAGATTGCAGGGGCAAGAAATAGATAGGGTGCTTTTTTACTTTTCATACATTATTTTCCTTTCTAAAGAAAAAGACTCAGAGAATATGACGTATTAAATTCCCTGAGCCTGAATTCTATTAGTCTAACATGCTTTGTACTTCTGCATTATAGCTATCAAGTGCTTCTTGTGTATCTGCTCCACCTATAAGGATCGATTCAAATGTAGATAAATATCCTTGAGATATTGCATCCCATTCTTTGATTACAGGCATGTGTTCTGAACTTTCAAGCTGTTCACCGAATACTTCGATCAACTCGTCTTGGAAAGGTTCTTCTTCCCAGGTTGCAGTACGTGCTGGAAGTGAACTTGTGTTTTCATAGTATGTCAGCAGGCTTTCCGTACTTGTCATATGTTCGATCAAGTTTACGGCTTCTTCAACATTCTCTGAACTGCTCCAGACAGACAAGTTAGCTCCGCCGGTATTGGACATGTTGTTTTCTGGTCCTTCTGGTAACGTTCTGACTGACCATTTGCCTTCAATATCAGTTGTTTCGTTTTGTATGTTAGACATTGTCCACGGTCCACTGATGAACATCGGAACTACACCTTCACCACCGAATGTTTGAGAAAGTTCTAAGCCCAGGTCTTGACTCGGTGAAGAGCCATTGTCGACAAAACCTTTAAGATAGTCGATTGCTTCTACAAATTCGGGTTCATTGATCACTGCCTGACCGTCTTCAGTTATGATTTCAGATCCGTTTTGTCTAGCAAACATGAAACCAAAGGTCTGTTCCTGGAAGTTGATATCGAAACCATACATATCATCTCCTCTTTCAGATAATTGCATAGCTGCATCGGACAATTCATCCCAAGTGTTTGGTCCGTCCGGATAGCCGACTTCTTCCAGTAAATCTGTTCTATAGTATAAGGCACGTGTTTCCGTATACCAAGGTACACCATAATAGGCATCATCGATGAGTGTTGTATTGATATTACCTTCATAGAAGTTCTCAGCCTGCAGTGAATCGCTTGCCTCGATATGTTCTGTCAAATCAGCTAGTGCGCCAGCGTCAGTGAATTCTGCCATAAAAGACGAGCCCATTTGAACGACATCAGGACCATCTCCGGATGCGACGGCTGTTAATAGTCTGTCATGTGCTGATGCCCAGGGAATACTTTGTAAATTGATATCAATACCCGTTTCTTCAGTATAGGTATCAAAAATTTCCTGCGCTTGTTCGTTACCATCACCCATGATCCAGACAGATAATTCATCTACTGAAGCATCTGAGTCTGTATCTGTGTCAGTATCTGCGGTATCGCCTGCACATGCTCCAAGTATACTTAACGTGGCTAATGTCGCACTACCTTTGAATAATAGGGATAATTTTTTGTTCATTTTGATTTCCTCCTTATTTGGTGAAACGTTTCGACAAATTTATTATATACCTAATGGAAACCGTTTTCAAGAGTTTGGCATCATTACGTTCAATAATTTATCAAGATTACATTACTTGTGTTATTTAATTTTGATTTCAAGTCGTTTTTGGCGATTTTCCATCCGGTGGTTCGGTAGATATTATCGTTTTTCTCTGTATCAATTGCGCTCTCATTGACACTGATGCTACGATTTTCCGGATCACTATTGAAGACGATCGTCGCCGGTTCATTCATGATTTGAGTATGGACTTTTAATCCACTTAAGTGTTCTGGGATAACCGGATCAAATATCACACTCTCGGCATCTTCTCTCATGCCCAGTACGTTAGACAGCAACTGGTTCAGGTAAATCCCCGGTCCGCTTGAATAAACACGCCAGCCGCCTTTGACTTCGATTTCTCCTTTGCGCAGTTTATCGTAGTTGTTCTGCGCTTCATAGCGGTCATCAAATGCTGCATCTGAGCTGCTGAAGTAGGCATTGCTTTGTCTGATCTGGGCATTCGGCACATGGTCTTTGATATTGATCGGGTTGATCTTCAAAAGATTATCCCATGTTTCATCTGCTTTACCGATCTTAGCCATGGCCTCGACGTAACGGATATGTGCATGGATATATAATAGCCCTATTTCTCGGCCAAAGTTTGCGGCTTGTTCTGCACGTTTGAAGTTGGAACTGACGCCACCCTTGTACTCGGCAGGTTTGTTCATCAGTCGGATTCCGTCATTGAATGTCAACTCCCGCTTGATGATATCCAAATGTGTGTTTACTTGTTCGTCGTCGAACAGTTCGCTGATCATGCTTCTGATCATTGGCAGTAAACGGTAAGTGATGCCTGTTTTGGTATCTGTCGGATGGATCATAAAGTCCGTTTCGTCTTCTTCCATATAAATGAATCCTGGAATGACGTCGTCAGCCATGATTATTTTTTCATAATCGGCCTTGATTTCCTGTGCTAGCTCAGCTAATTCAGCGTGAAGCTTTTTATCTTCTTTCTCGATGCCTCGGGCCAAGGTATTCAATGCCTGATAAGTTAGCGCGACGGTCCAGCTGCTGGCCATGTATTTTTTTAATTTCTGATTGAAAGGCTGCAAGGTGTCGTCCCAGTCGCCGTCGCCATAAGAAGATAGGGTGGTTCCTTCTAAAAAGTGTGTTGTGATGTAATCCAGTTCCATATGAAGATGCTTCAATAGCGGTTCTGTTTCATCGGTCAACGCTTTCGTCTCTCTTGATAAATAAGGCAACTCTTCATTCAAGATAGCGTAGTCTTGCGTTGCGGTTAAATAATCGCCCAATAATTTCATCGGCCAGACAATGATATCGCCGTGACTTTCGTCAGAATGAATACTTGTATATTTATCAAACATGAACCATTGCGGCCAGCTCCCGTCTTCCACGAATTGGTGACTGAACAGTTTGAAAATGATATCTTTGACCACATCGTATTGTTTCATAGCCAGGAAATACTCTGCCGGTCCTTGAGCGATATCTCGTGTGCCCCAGGCAGCTCCGCCGTATTGCTCCAGACCATGAGGAACCAGATAGTGGACGAACATGTCATGGGTATACCACCACAGTGTCAGGTTCATTTTTTCGACTTCTGAGGAAACCTGCTTGTCAGCGTGTTCCAATTTCAAATCGTTCATCAAGGACGCATAGAAATCTTTGAAGGCTTCTTTTTCTGTTTCAAAATCAAGAGTTACGGGTTCAAAAGCCTTCCCTTCTACCGTTCCCTGCATGATCAGTGAAAAAGTATCTGTCGCCGGTACATCCATGACGAAAAGAGAAGACGTTGAACCATTCTCTTCCGTTGTTAAGCTTGCCCCATCAGAACATGCAACGGTCGGTCCTTCGACTTTCATATAATAGGTCAATTCAGGATAAGCTTGCTTGACGATACTCTTTTCACTGGGCTTGAACGTGACCAGATTGTCTTCTTGCTTGTAATAATACGGTACGTTACACTCGCTGTCATGCAGGACGACTTGGTTTGTGACTTTGTATGCATAGTTTTTACCGCTTGCCGCTTTTACCGTCAACTTGATCGTATGGGTTTGGCTGTCAGTAAAGTTCGTCACGTTAAACGTTTCGTCTGCTGTCTTGTATACCCATTTCACATAGTTGAAGCCCATTTCAAACAGTGATGGCATGGTAAGCAAATGATACTGCTCATCTGTTTTCACATAGATCCGCTGACCCTGAGCTTTCAGGATGTTTAAATGGTTGCGTGTGTTGGTTATAAATTTGTTCATTGATGTATTCCCCAGCACGATCTGTGAATTGAACACACCTGCTATCCATGAGGTTGTGGAGATGATCGGTTCATCCACTGTCAGCTCGTTTTTGGTGTAAATGATATGGCCCTGCTGACGTTCCAATTCAATTTCTTTTTCTTTCAACGTGATGTGACTATAATCTTCGGTAAAGAATGAAACCAGCTTCTCCTCGATCATTTCTTCCTGCAGGCGATCTGGATAAGCTTGTTCTAGCTCTGCCTGGGTCATACTTTCTACCGGAAGCGGCTCACCTATCGCAGGCGACAGTGATATTTTTGGTACGTCGCGGTAATCAGCGTTTTTAACCAGTTTGTTCCAACTGGACTGCACGTCGTCTTGGTATTCCACTTCTGTAATGGCTTTTGGGTGAGTATGTTTATATAAACCATAAAAGACGAACGCCTGTGTTCCGTTTAATTCGACTTTTTCTGACTGCAAAGCGGTGTAGTCAAATTCATACTGGTAAACTTTATTTTCCAGTTCCGTTTTCGACAAGCGTTCGATTTTGTCGGTTTCTTTATAGGATTTACCGAAAAACTGGAACCCATCTGTTGAGTAGCCGACCATATTCGTCAATCCACCTTGTTGAATGTAAGGAAAGACTTCCTCAGCCTGGTTCTGTCTCGAACAGACGACAAACCCGTTTTCCTCATCAAAGACTGAATGTCCGACGTATTGAGCGACGTATCCTTCGTTCGACTGCAAAGCACCTTGATAATTCAGACCTAGATCCCAACCATAAACGACATCAACGGTTTTATCCTGGCCTGTTAAGTCAACGGTCCAGAACCACGTGTTTTCTTCGCCCAACTGGAACGTTACTGTATAATCGACCTCTTTGAATGTGCCTTGCCATCTGACGCTCTCTTCACCGATTGAAAACTTACTGTCCGAAGCGATACCAAGCATGGGTGCATAGGTGATTTCGCTTCCTTCATGCATTCTTAAGAATAGATTATTCATCGAGCCGTCCAGGGTATTTCCCAACACCTGGTTCAGCATGACTCCATGGGCACTGGCTTTCAGTATATCTCCCGTAGGAAGAAAGACAAATTCAGTATCTTTCTTCTTCAAGACGTGTGTATTTTTCATTTCTGTATTTACTTCTATCATATATAGGCTCCTTACTGCTCTTTTAACAGGAATTTTTTTGACTCTGTAACAAGGCTGCTTCCCCCAGCAAATACTTCAAATTCGCCAGTGTCGGCTGAAACTGATAGATCAGAATGCACATAACGCAACATATCTGTGGACACCTTAAAGGTTACTTTTTTTGACTCTCCGGGCTCAAGCGTTATTTTTTCAAACCCTTTAAGTTCTCGCTTGGGTCTGACCACTTCGCCGACCAGGTCACGGACATAGAACTGAACGACTTCTTTCCCTTTCACCGTACCGCTGTTCGTCACCGTGATGGTCACTTCAAGTGTCTCGTCCTTCGTCATGTGTTCTTTTGAAAGAGTTAACTCACTGTATAAGAAAGTTGTGTAGCTTAAACCATACCCAAAAGCATATTTCGGATAATTGGAACAATCCAGATATTTTGATGCATATTTTCTGTTTGTCGTCGTTTCGACGGGTCTGCCTGTACTGAAGTGATTATAGTAGACCGGGATCTGACCGACATTTTCAGGGAACGACATAGGTAATTTACCTGAAGGGTTTGTTTTGCCTAAAAGAATATTTGTGACGGCTTGACCGCCTTCTGTTCCAGGGAACCAGGCTTCCAGTATCGCGTCAGAGTATTTCTCCACATCATTCAGATCCAGCGGTCTGCCGTTGAACAAGACTGTAACGATAGGTTTGTCCAGTTTTGATAAACGCTTCAATAAGTCGATCTGTGCTGGCGGCAGTTTGATATCTGTCAGACTGGCCGCTTCACCACTCATATCTGCACTCTCACCCAAAGCCAGGACAATGATGTCGGCTCCAGACGCGGTTTCTTCCGCTGCTTTGAGTAACTCTTCCGTTGTCTCTTTTATTTCACTGCCTTTAGCATAAAGTAGCTGATCCGGTGCAAGCCGTTCTTTCATGATATCAAATATCTGACTGGCAGAATCTGGTTCGCCTTTCCAAGACCATTCACCCAGCATGTTTTCTCCTTTTGAAAATGGGCCGATCAAGGCAATTTTTTGCTTTTGTGCATCGAGCGGTAATACCGAGTTGTTTTTAAGCAGCACCATCGACTCTTCGGCTACACGATTTGCTTTTTCCCGGTGATCGTCTGAAAAGATCAATTGTTTCTCTTTCTCTGCATCGGCTGCCCGGTATGGGTTTTCAAACAAGCCCAGTTTATTTTTCAATCTAAGTATTCTTAGCACGGCTTCATCCAGAGATTTTGCAGACACTTTACCTTCATTGATAAGTTCTTCTAAATGTCTAATGTAGGTAAACGTCATCATTTCGATATCGAGTGTGGCGGTCATTGCTTTCAGTGCCACTTCTTTCTCATCGGCTGCCACACCGTGTGGAATGAGTTCTTTAACAGCACCCCAGTCGGATATGATGACCCCATCAAATCCCCATTCTTTTCTCAAAACATCGTTGAGCAACCACTTGTTTCCGCTGGACGGGATGCCATCGACGGTATTAAACGACGTCATGACCAATTCTGTTCCAGCGTCTATGGCTGCTTGGTAAGCGGACAGATAATCTTCGCGTAACTGACGCTCTGACATATTGACCGTGTTGTAGTCTCTCCCGCCTTCAGGTGCGCCGTAAGCGGCAAAATGTTTCACGCAGGAAGCGATAGCGTAGGGATCCGAATAATTTTCGCCTTGATAACCGTGTACAAATGCTTCTGCGAAACGTTCATTCAAGTGTTTGTCTTCACCGGTCGTTTCCATCACTCTTCCCCAGCGCGGGTCACGCACCAAGTCGACCATCGGTGAAAAAGTCACATGCAGACCGGAAACGGCTGCTTCAATCGCAGATACACGGGCACTCTCTTTGGCTAAGTCAGTGTTCCAAGTCGCACCGATTCCTAATGGGATAGGGAAAATCGTTTTATAACCATGAACTACATCGGCCATAAAAAGCAGCGGAATATTCAAGCGACTCTCTTTCAAGTAACGCTCCTGAATTTTTTTAGTTGCTGCCGCTCCTGAAGCACCGAGTATTGAACCCGCTATCGGCACTAATTTTTTGGGGATACCCATTTCGGCTAACGGACCTGTTATTTCAAAATTTTCTGAAGCATATGGTTCACCTGAGATCTGAGACAATTGACCTATTTTTTCTTCCACTGTCATCTCGTTCAGTAACTCGATCAATTTATTATTCTCCACGCTATCACTCCTTTAACATCTGTTGAAACATTTTTTTTGTGTATTTATTTTTGTTTATTTGTATCTGTCTTTCTTTGTCGAAACGTTTCGCTAACTGAATTATAAGCATAAACAAATTATTTTGCAAGTGCTTTCTTAAATATTCTCAAAATAGTTGACTGGTCGTTTTGAACCACAAAAAAAGACCAAAAGCATTCTTGATTTGAAATGCTTTTGGTCCGAGTATTTTAGTTTTCGTAGATCCATTCTATCGCATGTTCAATAATCATATCCCAAAACTTCCAGTCGTGTTCCCCGGGAGCCTCGACGTAATGATGTGCAATTTTTTCTGTTTCCAGCCATTCACGCAGCAAACTGTTTTCTTCATATAGAAAGTCTTCTGTCCCGATAGCTAGAAATAGATCGGGTTTAGTTTTCGCATTTTCAATCACCTTATAGAGATCGATCGAATCATCCATACCGGTAAAGGTATCGCTTTGTATGATGAATTTCAGTTTTGTGTTTATGGCGTTGTTTTCAGATAAATCGTGCACCTGATCATTTTTATGCAGGACACTGCTCGATAAACCGATGATTTTACTGAACGTCTCATTGTAAACATAGCCGTTTCTCAAGGCGCCGTACCCACCCATGGATAAGCCTCCGATATAGGTATCTTCGCGTCGGGTCGAAAGTGGGAACAAGTTGCGCGTGACATTGACGAGTTCTTCTCCGATGAATTTACCGTAATTCGAACCATCTTCAAGGTCAACATAAAAGCTGTTTTCGCCCGCCGGCATGATGACAGCCAAATTATACTGTTCAGCCAGCTTGACGATTGAGGAGTTGATTATCCAGTCTTCATGGTTGCCGTTCCAGCCATTCAATAGATACAAGGTTTTGAATCCCTCCGGCTTTGCTTCCGCCTTGGTTTCATAATCGTACAGTGACTTGGTGGACGTTGGAATGATCGCCGCGAATGTTACGTTACGCTTTAATTCTTCTGATTGAAAGGTCGTTGTAAGTGTGGCCATTGGGTTCGCTCCTTATTTTTTAGGATCTTCGACTTCTTCGCCATTTAATACTACTTTATAGCTCAAGTCCGCATTCAATGAATTAGCGACCGAACAGTATTTCTCATCACTTAATTTAACGGCACGCCAGATGCGGCTTGCCGGAACGTCTCCATCCAAATGAATAGTGATCGCAACAGATTTAAAGAATTTTGGTGCCTCTTCGTTTCTGTCACCATCCGTATCAATTTCCAGGCGTTCAATTTTATCTGCATAAGGTTTTAAAACCATCATAATATCGATGCCCATACACCCTGCCAGTCCACCTAAGACAGCTTCCATCGGTGAGACCCCATCCCCATTTGGATCTAAGTGCATCGTATTGCCTGTTTTATTTGTCATCGTGTAGGCCATGTTGCCTTCCCATTTTGTTGAAACTTCCATCTGATACAACTCCATTCTATATTTTTTCGCTTACTTAAGTATAGCATACGTTAAACGAACAGAACATATGAATAACATTTCCTAAACAGAGACTGTTCATTGTAGTAACTCATGCAAAACCATTAAACCCATTGATAGAACTATGTAGATTTTCCTTTTAAAAAACCAGAACCAGCTCTTTAATGCTTTTGATACTCGCTGACTGGCGAGTATTGTCCTTCTAAAACTTTAAATGAAGTGGAAACTGACCCTCAAGTCAGTTTCATCCCCCTTTGATTCCATTTTTTTCGTTCTGATTCCTGTATTTCTTGCAAGTTCGACACTTTGCAGACGTTTTCGCTTCGCTAAGTGCTGAATGGAGGTAGGTTCGGTAAGTAGCCAGAGGCTTAGTTGCTCAAAGTGTCGAAGTTGGTACAGGTTCGGTTGATTGAGAATATCAAAACGCCGCTAATGACCGAATGGAGGCTCATTCGGTCATTAGCAGCGAACAAACTTTTTCTAAGTGTCGAAGTGGTAGCAACTTCGGTAATTAGCTGAGAAGTTGCTGCCACTAATTACCGAATATCAGACTGTTCGACACTTTGGAGCAATACTAAGAATCCTACTTACCGAACCTGCCGACAAATCAGAATGAATAATTTGTTTTACGTTATTAACTTTTAGTCGTAATCTTCCAGTAATTCTGATATGGTTTAAACAGTGAATCTCTAAGAAAGGAGATTATTTTATGGAAAACAATGGTTTATCAAAAAATACAGGATTATATCTTGGAATGGCAGGAATCTTTCTAGCTGTATTGGGCTACTTCACGTTTCAGATGCCACTTGGCTTTTTTGCCATCGTATTAGGTATTATAGGTTTACGTTCTCCTATAAAAACACTTAATTGGATCGCTATCGTTCTGGGTACCATCGTTCTTGTCTTGGGAATATTGGTTCTATAATAATTTAACAAGTCAGGTCCAACCTAGCTAAGTGAAAGCTAACAGAACAAAAGCCTCTTAGAGTCAGTATTTTCATCTGACTCTAAGAGGCTTTTGTGTTACGCAGTTTTTGTTTTGCATCAAATTTCATTATCGAATTTACACCAGCAAGATTTAATGAGTTGATGCCCTTGAATCCTGATCCACCAATCTGATTTTCCGACTCATTTTTCACTAGTCACTTCCATACTATCAAAGGTGTTGATGTGATTGTCCACTTGTGGACCACTAGCCAAGTCGAACCGGTTTTCAACAAAAATGAATGGTGTAGGCCTCTCACGAATACAGAATAGCATGTTTCGTTTGTTGGGAGTCTCTTGACCATACAGAAAAGCAGAAGCTGAGATAAAAGTCTCAGCTTCTGCTTTTCTTCCTAATAGAGCTAGTCGGATTCAAACCGACAACCTTTTCCTTAGGAGGGAAATGCTCTATTCAATTGAGCTATAGCTCTGTTATCATACGTTTATATTATACTACAAGAGCAGCCAAGAAACTAATACAATTGGATAGTCATGCATCATTATTTGGAAAAATACCGAGTTGAACCTGATTGCTTCTATTTAAACAAAATCATATATGGCAGAACGACTTGATTAACTGCTTGATTTCTTAGAGTTTTCTTTTTTAAATTGACTTTAACTATTTCAGCACGTATGATAATTAGTGGACCAAATTTTTAAAAAAGAGGTATTTATATGAAAAAAATTAAAATTACTTATTCATTGATCGGAACTATTTTTATTGCTTCAGCTGTGACTTTTTTCCGGTTGGCAAGTTTAGGAACAGATCCCTACACTACGTTTAACTTAGGTTTCAGTATGTTATTTAATATGGAATTCGGTATTTTCCTTATGTATTCAAGTTTGCTTATGCTTATTTATGTATTCTTTGTCAATCGAGCGTTGATCGGTATCGGAACCATTTTCAATATCTTTCTTGTGGGTAATCTTTCTGACGTTTTCGTCTCATTGATCACAAATACGTTTGGCACGATTGAAGGATTGGTTATTCGTATAATCTTATCGGTGGTTGGTATTTTATTCTTATCCATCGGTGCTGCGTTGTATATCGAAGCAAAAGAAGGTGTTGCGCCGTATGATGCGATGCCGATTATTCTATCTGGAAAATCCGGTATGTCATACCGTTTTTCTCGTGTCATTATAGACGTGTCGATAACCATTATAGGCTTTTTATTGGGTGCCAGTTTAGGCGTCAATACTATTATCACTGCCTTTTTCTTGGGTCCGTTTATACAGTTCTTCCGTGAGATTTTCTATAAAGATTTAAACACCAAAAAGTTACGTTATTCAGCAAAAGAGTAATCCAATAGTTTAAAAGGTTCTTAAGGACAGACGATCCTTGAGAACCTTTTTTTGCTTGAAATTCTTCATGTAACCAATTGATTTTTTTTATAGAACACTCAAACTGTCTATTGCTGACCTTTTCATCTCACATCAACTTATCGGATCAAAAAAGTGTTATAACTTGTTTATTTACTCCGTTCGCTTTACTCTCAATTTGTAAGGATAATGGAGGCGAGAAATGTGAGACATGTCAGAGCTTTTGGGATCAAATTAGCTGTCCATCTTTTATGGGCATGGGTGTTGTTTCATCTGATTTATTCGTTTGCACTTTCAGCTGCAATTATTATTGCTGTCATCTCAACTATTCTCTTATATCTTCTTAGTGACTGGTTTATTTTGAGAAAACTCGGCAACCTACCTGCAACGTCAGTGGACCTTCTCGCCACTCTAAGCGTGGCCTGGGTCTACCTCAATATGAGTGGAAGCACGGGCATCTTTTTTCCTAGTTTATACTTTGCCTTAGGTATCGGATTTTATGAGCTCATCTTTCATGAATACCTCACTAAAAGTGGTATCGTTCCAGACGAGCGCCCCTCGCGTTAATTAACCTTTTTATCTTTAATCCAATTTATTGAAAAAACCATTCTGCTCTGATTTTAAGAGCGGAATGGTTTTAAGTTTATCAAGACCCGATCGTCTGACCTTTCCTTTGCATTTCATACATTTCTGAATAAGCGCCTTGTTTCCTAAGCAACTCATTATGTGTCCCGCGTTCGATAATATTCCCTTGATCGAGGACTAAAATCTGATTGGCATGTTGGATCGTCGACAATCGGTGAGCGATGATAAAAGTCGTTCGTCCTTCTTTCAAGACGTTCATCGCGTGCTGGATGATTTCTTCCGTTTCCGTATCGATGGATGATGTTGCTTCGTCCAGGATAAGGATTTTAGGATTAAAAGCGAGTGCACGCGCGAAGGAAATGAGCTGGCGCTGGCCGGAGCTTAATGTGCTACCTTTTTCTACGACATCTTCATCGATCCCTTTTTCGAATTTATCGAGCAACTCTTCTCCCCCAACATCGATGAGGGCTTGAGTTGCTGTTTCTTTGGTGATAGACGGATTGTCCATCGTTATATTGGAATAGATCGTGCCGGTGAACAAGAATGGATCCTGCAGGACGATACCCATGTCTTGGCGTACCGACTGTCTGGAAAATTCTTTTGTGTTTTGACCATCAACCATGATCGTACCCGATTGAGGATCATAAAAGCGGAATAGCAGATTCATAATGGAACTTTTTCCAGAACCGGTATGTCCTACTAACGCAACTGTCTGGCCTGGTTCTGCTACGAAATCAATATCCGTTAACACTTCCTTGTCTTCGGTGTAACTGAAGTGAACGTTGTTGAACGCAACACGACCTTGCCCCACTTCCAACGTCTCTGCTGGATTGTCTTCCGCCTCCATATCCATCAGTTCAAAAACACGGTCACCGGCTGCTATTGCCTGCTGTACAAAGGCAATTTGCTGAATGGTCCCTTTAATTGGTTCATACAACCGACCGACATAATCCCCGAATAGATAGAGCATCCCTACTGAAATGCCAAATACCCCGTTGATGTATTGGGTACTGAAGTAGACCATGAGCAGGAGCAGCGAGAACCTTCTGAGGAAATCGGCAAATGTCCATTGAAAAGCTGAATCCAGGATAACGTATTTACGCATGACGTCATACCATTTATCATTGATTTCTTCAAATTCCGCTTGCATCTTTTCTTCCTGTTCAAATGCCTGGATGATCTGCATGCCCTGGATCGATTCATTCAATTTTCCGTTGATGTCTGAATTGTATTCGCGTTCTTTACGGTGAAATTCTCTCGCATATTTTGTGTAGAATTTATTCCACAAGTACATGATCGGGATGAGTATCAGCAGTGTCAATGCCAACCCTTGATGGAAGAATGCAATGGCGACATAAGCCCCGATAATATAAAAGACATTAACTAAGATTTGTCCGACTGTTGCAACATAAAACTGTTGACGCAGGCTTTCTGTATCGTTCGTTATGCGTGCCACGATTTTCCCGGCAGGCTGATTGTCAAAGTAATTGATCGGCAGCTCCTGAACGTGGGTATAAAGTTGATCTCGCAGGATTTTTATGATCCCGTTGGCTGCGCGCATGCGGTATATAGACGAGACGTAACGCATAACGACCGTCGAGACCATCAAGCCAAAGTAAATGGCGATCAACTGGATAAGCGTTTCGGTGATGGCTTCGCCTTCCTGAGCGGCAGGTGTGATGACATTGTCGATGACACGCTGCGCAATGATCGGTGCGCCTAAATCTGTGATCGTGGACAGCATGACTAAACCAATGCCAATCGCAAAATAACCTTTAAAATACTTCATGTATGAAAGGAGTCGTTTGACTGTTTTCATTTGTCATCACCCCTTTCTCTCAAATCTGTTTGTCGCGTTACATCTGTCTCACTGGTAGTTTCTTTGATTTCTTGTTTTATAAACTGGTCATAGTACCAACCGTGTAATTGTATCAGTTCATCATGCGTTCCGCGTTCAACGATGCGACCGTTGTCTAACACAACGATTTCGTCTGCATTTTTAACGGCAGAAAGACGGTGGGTGGAAATGATGGTCGTTTTTCCTTTTCTCACGTCTTGAATGTTTTGAATGATCTTCTGCTCTGTCTTCGCGTCCACCGCAGAAAGCGAGTCATCCAGGATCAAGATTTCTGGATTTTTTATCAATGCTCGCGCAATCGAAATACGCTGTTTCTGTCCGCCAGAGATGGATATGCCTTTTTCACCGATCATGGTATCCAGGCCGTATTCCATATTTTTCAGGTCTTCTTCAAATGAAGCTAATCGGATACTCGTTAAAATATCATGATCTGTAGCTTCCAGTTTTCCAAAAGCGATATTATCTCTAACGCTTCGGCTGAACAGAACGTGGTCCTGCGGTACGTAACCGATAAGTCGTCTGACAGAAGGGTCATTGTAATCGCTGTAAGCACGCTCCCCCATTTTAAATGTTCCCGACCCGGCTGGAAATTGGTTCAGCAGTTGACGAATCAACGTGGTCTTGCCTGAACCTGTCTTGCCGACGATCCCCAATGTTTTTCCTTTGGGCAGTGACAGATGAATGTCTTCCAAATTTATTATTTCACTTGAATCGTAATGGAAAGTGAAGGCTTCAAACAGGAAATCCCCCACTTTTTCAGCTTCAACTTTACCGGCAAACTTCAGTCCGTCAGTCGCTTGGGTAATTTCTTCCACACGGCGCATGGATGCACTCCCCTGCCTCAAGATCAAGATGAGTTCGGATACCGAAATAATTGGCCAGATCATCATTCCCAAATACATTTGAAATGCAATGATGTCACCTACGCTGAGTGCGCCTTGAGATACTAGGATCGATCCGTAACTTAAGGCAATCATCGTGCTGATCCCCGCAAAGGCTTTGACCGTTGGGGCAAAAATTGCCGAGATTTCAGACACACGGTTATTCTTTTTGAGTAATCCGGAAGTCTGCTCTTTGAATTTCGAAATAAAATCCGCTTCTTTTACATAAGCACGTATGACGCGCATCCCGTCGATCATTTCTAAAACATCATCATTGACTGATGAGAAAGATTTTTGAGCGATTTCATACGCTTTGTCGACTTGCGCACCTTTCACTTTAATCACATATGCCATGGGAAGTAAGGGAATCACCGTGGCAAAGGTCAAAGGCCAGCTCACGGTTATACCCATCATAATGACTATGGTGGTCGTAAAACCGGTCGCACTCATCAAGACAAGCATCCCGTAACCGGCTGTGTCCGCTAAAGCTGAAATGTCTTGTGTGCCTCGAGCCATTAAATCTCCTGTACGGAACTTTTCAAAATAGGGTGCCCGCATACGCAGGAAATGACGCATCAAAGTACTGCGCATCTGCTGCTGCAGCTTGTATGCACCAGAAAATAAGCCGTAACCCCAGATGAGATCCAATCCATAAGTAATAAAAATGAGCGCTGCGAACTGAATGCTGTAGGTGATGAGCAAGTCCCTGTCCATTTCTCCTGTTACGATAGCATCGATGTATCGGCCAATAATAAAGGGAATGAATACAGCAAAGACATTGGATAAAGCCAGAGTAAAGAACGAGATAATGTATTGCCATTTGTGTTCTTTGAAGAAAAATTTCAATTTTATTAGAACGTCAAACATAGGGCCTTCCTTTCTTTATCAGATCATGGAGAATCCAAAAGCATCCACACTATCTGACACCTGAGTTTTTTCTATTCGTGTAAGTCGGCAAAAAAAAAAGACAGTCTGTCCCCTTTAAGAGAATAGACTGAATCACCCACTTACGGGTTTATACATGTCGGTTGGACAAATTGATTCTAGTGTATCATCTGGGAGGAATGTGCGTGATTCACTTTATGCTCAAGTCGTGTGACTTTGTTCAATCTTCTGTGGCTTGTTGGGCTTATCATCGGTGTTCCTCCTCCCTAAATATGTAAAAATCTTGCAACCTCTTTTCGCTTTCAACTATACACTGAAACGCTTTCTAATACAATAACTCTTCGGACTTTTTTAACATTACTTTTATTTAGAAAACTCTGGGAGTTTGTCCCAGAGTTCATCATTTTAAAAGAACTTGATCATTTATAATAATGTGGTTGAACGTCAGACGTTCAACTTCCTGATTTTGTTAGTACGGTTTGAGTTTGGGCTTGGGTATTTAATGGCTCAGTGGTATTTATTTTCTGAATCTGTCATTTGGTGCACGGAATGTCGAACTCACCCTCTATTTATTTCTAAATCTGTCATTTGGTGCACGGAATGTCGAACTCACCCTCTATTTATTTCTGAATTTGTCATTTGGTGCACGGAATGTCGAACTCACCCTCTATTTATTTCTGAATCTGTCATTTGGTGCACGGAATGTCGAACTCACCCTCTATTTATTTCTGAGTCTGTCATTTGGTGCACGGAATGTCGAACTCACCCTCTATTTATTTCTGAGTCTGTCATTTGGTGCACGGAATGTCGAACTCACCCTCTATTTATTTCTGAGTCTGTCATTTGGTGCACAGAATGTCGAACCCGCCAAATAATTGTTTACGGATCCGCACTTTTGTTAAAAAAAGAACTTGAACCCTCAACCGTAGCCTTCACTAACTGCAGTGAATGGCTTCCATTAAGAATTCAAGTTATTAAGTTATAAGCGTTTATATAGATCAATCATTTCTTCTGCCAAATCACGGTAAGTCATGGCGTTCATCAAGTGATCTTGCGCGTGCACCAGCAAAAGATTTATTTCAAAAGATTCTCCCGAGGCTTCCTGCGTCAATAAATCGGTCTGCACCTTATGGGCTTTTTTGATTGCCGCATCGGCGTCTCGGATTTTTTCTTCTGCTAAGTTGAACTTGTCCTTTTTGGCTGCATGGATCGCTTCCATAGCGCTACTCCGTGCATCCCCGCCGTGTATGATCAAGGTCATGGCGATTTCCATCATTTGGTCCCTGCTTTCAGGCATGGTGATTCCCCCTCAAACGATCAACTATTATTGAATGAGTTCCAGGGCAGCATTCAAGACATTTTCCCCGTTCATGGTTCCGTAATCACGCATATTGATGACTTCGACTAAGATGCCGTTTTCCTTGGCTAATTCTTCAAACTTAGGTTTCATGTAGCGTACCTGCGGACCAAGTAACATAACATCGACAGGTTTGGTTTTCAACTTCTCTTCTGCTTCACTTCCTGAAACGGCAAAAATGTGTGCATCAATGTTTTGCTCTTTAGCGACTTCCTGCATTTTGGTTACCAAGATACTGGTGCTCATTCCTGCTGCGCAGACAAGCATAATGTTTTTCGTTGCCAATTAAACCACTCCTAAGAATAATTTTCTTTTTGCTCTTTCTATCCCCACATTTGAGGCTTTCTTTGATTTCATCATACACCTCTCGACATTTGGTGTCTAGCAATGCGTGACCGGAGTTATAACAAATCGAAATTAGGCTTGGCGTCTAATTTGATCCAGGACATGATGAACATCGTATGAAAGTGTCAACCATTCGTCTAGCACTTTTTTATTTTCTTTTTGATTTGGGTCCTGCATGACTTTGGCAAATGCTTTGGCTTCCCATATGAGTGGATTATCTGCCGATTTGCCGAGTGCAACTGCATGACTTTCATGCGTTTTGGCATCCACTAATTCAGCTTTTTCCAGTCCTGTGATAGCATCTAAAACCAATGTCTGATCCAAACTGTAGACCTCTGAAGGCACAGTTGCGGTCACGATTTTCCCGTAATGTAAGGTAACATCAAAGTCTTCATAACGAAGGATCGCTGTTCCTTTTCCATCAACGCCTGTGCGGATAGTATGAGAAAAAGCGTGAACAGATTCAGGCTTACCAAACCAGCGTAAGGCAGCATATATCGTATAGATTCCTAAGTCGTTGGCTGCACCACCGGCAAATTCAGGTGAAAAGATCGGTGGTTCTTCTCCTGCCAGGACGTTATCATAACGCGAGGAGTATTTGCTGTAAGTTAAGGTTGCTCCGGATATACCTCTAAACGCTTTGATCATATCTGTGATTTTTATAAAGTTGGGTTCAAATATATGGCGGGCGGCTTCAACCACGACCACGCCTTTTTCTTTAGCCAGTTCAGTCAGTTCCGTCCACTCTTCCAGTGAAGCGACCATTGGTTTTTCCACGATCGCATGTTTGCTGTGTTCAATTACTGCTTTCGCCTGGCTGAAATGCAAGCTGTTCGGCGAGGCAACGTAAACGACGTCGATGGTCGTATCATTTAAAAAAGCATCAAAGTCATCATAGGCTTTTTCAGCATTGTATTTTTTCTTGAATTCATCTGCTTTATCCATATGACGCGAATAAACGCCTTGATATGCATACGCGTCACTCAACTGTGCAGCTTCGATAAATTGTTCGGTGATTCCGCTCGTTCCAATTGTTCCTAAGCCTAATTTTTCCATTCAAATCTCTCCTCTAATATTTTTATTAAATATAGAAAATTTTTCATTAAGATTACCGATCTCGTTCGAACTCTATTTTAATTGTTTTAATTAAAGGTGATGACTACGATTTCCGGGCGATTATTTATACGAAATGGAAACGTTGAATTGCTTAAACCGCGAGAGACGATCATTCGTTTAGATGGATCCTCAAGATGAGCAAATAAGCCGTAATCATAATCAGGAAACATGCCTTGACCGGGCGCAAAAACGCCCCCGATGATCGGCAAACGAAATTGGCCGCCGTGAGTGTGTCCACTTAAAATCAGGTCAGGCATTTTCGTTTTATCCAACATATAATGAACAAAGTATTCCGGTCGGTGTGCCAAAAGTATTTTAGGACTCTTGACCATTTGCTGCGTTAATTCTATAGGACCTAATATTGGCTGAGGCAGATTTGACTGATCTTGTCTTTCTGCTAATCCCATCAACGCAATGCCTTTAGCAAATTTATCCGGAAGCATGACGGCTTCATCTAGGAGCAAGGTCACATTAGCTGTTTCCATAATATTCTTAAAGTCTTCAAATGAACCACTCTTGATGTCGTGATTTCCAGTGATAACATATGTCGGTGCTATTTTAGCGCACTCTTCGACAAACCGTCTGAGTGGTGTATCGATAAAGTCTTCAAGTCCCGCCTGCACTAGGTCTCCGGTAATAAAGATGTAATCCGGCTCCTGTTCATTCGTTTTATCTAAAATCGTCTCGACAAAGCTTTTATTGGTTTTAGAATTGAAGTGTAAGTCACTTAATTGGACCACTTTCTTCCCCTGCATGGTTTCACTCAACTTAGGAATGGTCAAGGCGTAATTTGTTATTTCTATCAAGTAGTTCTGTATGTATATATAAATGAGTATCGTAATACTAAAAACTAAAAATATCCAGGCCATAAATGTTTCCTCCAAAATAATATAATGTACAATAAAAAAATGCCACTCTTATTGTACCACAGAATGAATCCTGCGAGCGTTGTTTATTCATCTACCCGAAACTGTAATGATTTAACCTTATTAGTCATCTATGCAGACAGGTACAGCTTACATCCTGCTCGATGGCATCGGTTCAGTCGTTCAGCCGCTAAAACCGCGCATATTAAAGATACAGTCGGTTTTTCAATCATTAAAGACGAGCCAGTTTACGCTACCGAATAAAAGAATCCAGCACAAAAAAACCTTCGCTAGTTTGAAAATTTCAACTGACTCAGATAAACTATATCTTCACCACCGAGATAAGTTCGGTTATTCAGGTATAGAAAAGATATAATCATGCACACTAAATAAGCCGATGAGATTCATTCGAAAAATGGCGATATAATATTGTTAGATGCAAAACTGAAGATGACTGGGAATATGATGTTGATAAAGCGAATGAAATATAAGAAATGGAGGAAGAAGATATATAACTGAAGCAATCAAGCTATTATAAGCGACAAAGCTTATGTATGAATACGGGTTAATTTATTATTCATGGTAATAATACAAATTTTCAAATGAAATCGAGCGGATCATTTTTCTTTCATGAAAATCTTCCTGCATCAATGAAACTGTTGCTGTATTCATTTTAATGAGGTCATCCCATTCCATATGATAACGGTGTAATATTATATCCAAGGGACAATCTAATTCGCCGTCCGCATTTTCAATCAATTCATCGTCACGAATCAATAATTCTTTTGATTCTGTCGGTGTATCAATTACATAAATAAAACGTTTTTTCATTAATATCCCTACTCTCTAACAGGTTGGTTGATCAATGAGTAACAGAAAACTACATATACATGTGTATATTAAGCCTTATTATACTAGAGAATAGAGTGATTGTCTGTGTCCATTTTAAGACAATTCAGTCAATGATTCGTGAAAAAGTTCACTTAGTTTAGACACGTTTTAAATTAGAGAAAGCTACAAATGAAAATTCACCTTTTAATTATAAGATTTATCGACTGTTTTCAGTTTGTGAATAAATTCGAGACTCATATAAGTAAACAAATACCAGCGTACAAAAAGTGATGATCTCAAAGCAATCGATTGATTGCTTCCTTTGTTCCTATTGTTTCAGCAATTCATTTGACACTAGCACTCTCTCAAATTTTTTCCAATAAAAAAACTTTAATAAGTCGATTTAGTATCTATTTCTTCCTCTATTTAATAAAACTTCTGTATAACTAAATTAACGTATTTCAGCCAATAAGTCTCATTTATAATTTAGAAAGCCTTTTCTCCTGTTAAATCAATCTTTTTCTTTGAAATAACTCTTGTATTATATAAATAAATCATATAGAATGAGAAACATCATTAAATTCTAATCTTATTTTAATGTAAAAAACAAGGAGTGATTACAATGCAAACGAAAAGAGAACAGTGGGGCTCTCGGTGGGGGTTCATACTAGCAACAATGGGATCGGCAGTCGGTCTCGGAAATATTTGGCGATTTTCATACGCGATGGGGTCTAATGGCGGTTCAGCATTCTTAATTATTTATTTAATCAGCGTTATTCTTTTAGGCTTCCCAGTCATGTTGATCGAATTTTCAATTGGAAAACGTGGTCAGGCAGATGCGGTCGAAGCCTTCAAGAAAATCGCACCCAAGTCTTCCTGGTACATCGCCGGTGGTCTAGGTGTGCTGGCCTCCTTCTTGATCTTATCCTTTTACGGTGTTATCGGTGGTTGGTCCCTCCGCTATACCTTTGAATATTTAACCGGAGGAATTACCGGTGATTCACAAGCCTTTTTCCTAGACTTTATCGGACAATCCTATGCACCTGTTTTATGGTCTCTATTGTTTATGGCTATAACTGTTGGGATCGTATTCCTAGGGGTTCAAAAAGGAATCGAATCCTCAAGCAAATGGATGATGCCCATCTTGAGTATCCTGGTTATCGGGTTAGCAATTTACAGCTTGACTTTAGGTGGCAATGCCGAAGCCTTTGCGTTTATGTTCCAGCCTGAATGGTCTGCGTTTGCTGATCCAAGTGTTTATCTAGCAGCTATGGGGCAAGCTTTCTTCACATTAAGTTTAGGTATGGGTATCATGCTGACTTACAGCAGTTATTTGAAACCAGAAGAACGTTTAACTTCATCTGCCGCAATCATTATTGCGTTAGACACAGGATTTGCTTTGATTTCTGGACTTATGATCTTCCCAGCTCTCTTCGCTTTCGGCTTAGACCCATCTGAGGGTGCCGGACTCGTCTTTGTCGTCTTACCGGTAATTTTTGAAGCCTTAGGTGGCGTTGGAATGCTTGTTGGTTTAGTATTCTTTATTCTGTTATCCCTTGCAGCTTTGTCTTCTGGTATTTCATTGCTAGAAGTATCGGTCGCTTACTTTATGCGCAAACTCAACATGTCGCGTAAAAAGGTCACTATCCTTGTAGGATCGGTCATCTTCCTGCTAGGCGTACCGTCTTCATTAAGTCAAGGAGCAGTCGAAATAACTGTATTAGGAAGTAGTTTCCTAGACTTCATGGACTTGTTTACAGGTAATATCCTCTTGCCATTGAGTGCCTTGATTTCTGTTGTCTTCTTTGCCTGGACCTGGACGAAAAAAGAAATCCTGGAATACACTGATTTGGATAAAGGATCTATGGGTCCTTCTTTCATTGGATTATCGAAATTTGTTGCTCCAATGGCTATTGGTGTCGTTTTATTCTTCGGCGTCTTTAACTGGTTGTTCGTTTAAGCAGAGAAGAAACACTCATTAAAATAAATAATCAATACTTCTGTAAGGATCTCACGATCTTTATGGAAGTTTTTTTTCGGAGTGGAAAAGCTTTATAGGCTAAAGCTTTCCTTATTAGGCATTTGTTCTGTAACGAAGACTTGCTTTTCTTTCGTAAAGATAGCTTCAGCGATATTTGAGCTGGTTCGGTAAGTACCTATTAAACTTCTTTTTGAAACTACCGAACTTGGACTTGTTCAGTCAGTACAAGCTTTCAATAGCAACGTAATAGCCGAAGGCAGTCCAACTTCGGCTATTACGTTGCAGCATTCTTCTGGAACCTGTCGAACTCGTGCTGATTCGGTAGGTTCCTAGCTAAAAGGTCATTGAAAACGTCGAACTTTAGCATTGTTCGGTAAGTTCAAAAAGCCTGTGCTCATGAACTTACCGAATTCACTCATTACATATTTAAAAACTCAACTATGTAGAAAAATCCGGAAGAGCTTGAACGCACTCTTCCGGATTATCTTGTTTATTCAATTTTACTGCGTTGAATTATTATAGTGCGGGTGTATCATCTTTTGGTGTACTTGGTTTTGCACTTTCTTCATCGATTTTTTGGTCTACGCGTTCTAGTTGTTTTCTAGCGAAGTCGCGGCCGCCTAAACCGAATGAGACTGCGAATGCTACGGATAAACCACCAATAATGAATAAGAAAGCAAGGTTAACGATGTTAGAACCGAAGTTCAATTGGTCTAATGCCATGAATAAAGCAAAGGCAATCAGAATATATTTAACTAGTTCTCCAGCAAACCTGCTGCCAGTAGTGTTCTTAATGCCTGAAGCTAGCATCTGTCCACCAACGAATGCGAGTCCGATAATAATTGCAGCAAATAAGACATTAGGCAAGTACAGGATAATTGAAGCGACGATCGTGTTAAGCATATCCAAGTTCAAAGCATTTAACGCTTCAACTAAGAAGAATAACCCAATCAAAACTGCGACGATTTGTCCTGATAATTTAGCTAAATCAACATTCATCTTACCAGACTTGTTCAGGTATGATGAATATTTGTTGAAGCCTGTGCCTCTGAGTAAGTCAGCTAACATATCTCCCACAAATTTAGCTATGACCATACCAACTGCGAGCAATACGACTGCTACCAGAATGTTTGGTATAGCGTTGAGGATGGTATTCAACACGTCACTTACGGGTTGTGCAATCGTTTGAATGTTCAATACATCAAGAGCCACTAATACGATCGGTACAATAACTAGGAAGTAAACAATATTAGCAATTACTGAGGCTAACGTGTTCTTGTTTTCTTCAATAGCTGATGTATCTGTATCCCCTCCAGTGAATTTGTTTAAAAATCTGTCTAGATTTGCTGCAATAGCAATGTTATAAACGAGATTCTTAACAAATTTAGCAGCGTAGAATCCTAAAACTAAGATAATGATAGCTGAAATGATATTTGGTATAAATCCTAATGCAGTAAACAACATGTTTTCGATTGGTGCCCCAATTGCATCTAGTCCAAATATGGCAAAGATACCTGGTAAGAATAAGACCCATACTAGGAAATAACCCACTTTACCAAGCGCTTCAATCATGAAGTTGCCTTGCTCTTCATCGTTCGCGGCACCCCATTTTGTCAGTTTGGTTGACAGGTTGATTGTTTGAAGCCCTTTAACAATCGCTTTTTTGACTAATGTTGCGACGATCCAAGCTACGACAATGAGTGCTATGCCCATTAACAGTGCGGGTAAAAAGTTAATGAAATTAGATAGTGCATTTTGAAATGAATCTGTTACGTTGTTCATAATTATCCCACTCCTTTTCTTATTTTTATAACATCTTTAGTATATCCAAGGCCACATTAAACGACAACTGATATGCTTTTTTGGATATTAAAAGACTTCCTGTTGTAAAAAACAGGAAGTCTTTTCTATTATTTATCTATATAAACGTAATGCTCTGGTTTCTGATCGAGATAAAATACTCCAACACCACCGATACCTAAATGTGCCGCGAGTACCGCTCCGATATCAAAAATCTGAATAGATGCGTCAGGCAAGGCTTCTTTTACCATAGCTTCCAGTTTCAGTGCCGTACCATAATCGTTCACGTGACTGATCGTAATCAACTGGTCTGTAAATGAGTCGACCCCTTTTTTCATTTCTTTGACCATCCGTTTGTAAATACGATCTTGACCTCGAACCAGTTTCTTTAAATAGATCCCCGTTTCATTTACAGATAAATAGGGCTTGATACTTAGCATGTCCCCGGCTGTCCCCGCCGCTTTAGGTAGCCGACCACCCTTGACCATCCACATTAAATTATTCAAGGTGAAGTGATACTGGATGTGTTCTGCATTCCATTTCGTCTGTTCTACTATGGTTTCAAAAGCTTCCTCACGTTTTGCCATTTCCATCGCCTGAAGTGCCAGCAGTGCGCCGCCTCCGGAACCGCCTTTGGAATCGATCACAGCAATATTCATTTCAGGGTATTTTTCTTTATACTTTTCAACGATCGTCTGTGCTACCTGAAACGTGCCGGAAAACTGACTGTAAATGGCAATGTAAATGACGTCTTCTCCTTGGGCACGGGCTTTATTAAGCGCATCGATAATGGTTTTAGGCGATACTTGCGATGTTTTAGGCAAGGTTCCTTTTTCCATATGTGCATGAACTTCTTCCAGTGAAATATCCACTTGATCTAAGTAATCTTGCTCGTCGATAAAGACGCTTAATGGTAAAAAGTCATATTCATACGTTTCTTTCATAAAGTCGTTCTGATCGATCCCTGAGTCAATTAATATTCTTATCATAATTTTTCTCCTCGTTTGTCATTAGTTAAGTAAATCCTTTATTTCTTCAATTGTAACTGGCTCATCAAAATAACGATTCCAGGTCGTTTTCAAGTGTTCGAGTGAAACGTTCCCGTATATGGCCATAGCTTTCTCTTTCCAGCTGTTTAATATTTGAGCTTTTTTATTGTCACTGGATGAAAATGCATCAGCCGTTTTATTATTTGACTGCAGGCGATCTCTCACACTGAATAAAACTTCTTCAGGGATAAGCAGCAAGATACTGTCAGCTTCTCTGGCAACGAAAAAGAACCCTTTTTTGATCAACGGTACAAAGCCTTCAATATCGGTCAGTGTTTTCACACGGTATATGTTGGTTTCTAGATCGGGTAAACGTATCAGTACCTCTTTAAGGATCGGGTGATAAATCGTTTCCGCCTGCTCGGTCGTATTTTCAGCTAGGGCATTCACCATTTCAGTTTTATTCCAACTTTTTTTAACCGCTACCGCTTGTCTTTCTGCCTGGTCCACGAGTTCTGCTTTGGTGTGGCCTTTCAGCAAAGCAACCAGCTCTGTATTCTTTTTGTCCCATTTAATATAGGCAACGTTTGCTTCTGTACTAGTCATCTTAACGTCCTTTCGTTTAATAGCCTTCACTACTTGTACTCTGTTCAGTTACACTTCCAACCAGTTAAATTCTAAAATTTCCACTTCATAATTTTCTTCGATTTCTTTCAACGCAGCTTCCAGTCGCTGCCGACAAAGTTGTCGGTTATTCCCGACGATTCCTATACCGATCACCGCTTTATTGTGCATATCTAATTCATCCACTTCAGCGACAGATAAATGATGCCGATTTTCAATACGTCTCAGGATGCTTTGTATGACACTGCGTTTATCTTTCAATGAATAAGCATCAAAAATCAACAGTGTCAGTTCTACTCCCATCAATACCATAAGATTCGTCCTCCTTGAAAAAAATCGATTTTTTCCATTTATATAATAACTATCCTATAAACAAACTTATATATAGTTTCTCAAATACTATTAAACCGATTTAATTAAGCTTTTTCAAGTATACCATATTCTATTTTCTCATAAATAGATGTATTTTATTTCATTATTTCATGAGAAAAGTAAGAATCTTGTATATTTTATCCCCATAATACTATAAAATGAACTTTATAAATTTTTTTATAAAGTTGGAGTGTGTTATGAAATCATTACGTATATTTGACTGGTCAAAAATATCATATGTTGCCAGAGGAATGCTCGTTGGTGTTTTAGCTGGCGTTATTATCAGTTTGTTCCGTTTATCGGTCGAAATACTGCTTGACACGGTAATCGAAATTTATCAATTTTTAAACGAGAACCCCATTTGGATCATTGGCTGGGTTGCCTTGATGATGCTTTTTGCCTTTATTATTGCTTTGCTTATCAAGCATGAACCAGATATTCGTGGTTCAGGTATCCAGGATATTGAAGGCCAACTGCACGGCTCACTTAAACTCAACTGGTCTTCCATTATTTGGAGAAAGTTTATTGGGGGCACATTAGCTATCGGTTCTGGTCTGGCACTTGGTCGTGAAGGTCCGTCTATTCAGTTAGGTGGCGCTGTCGGTCAGGGTGTGAACCACTTTTTAAAAGGAAATCGATCGCAAGAAAACATTTTGATTTCCGCCGGAGCCAGTGCTGGCTTGTCGGCGGCCTTTAATGCGCCGGTCTCAGGCATCATGTTTATTTTGGAAGAAGTGCATCATAAATTTTCGGGTGTCCTGCTTCTGACTGCATTTTCTGCATCGATCACAGCTAACTTTGTAGCCTATCAAATCTTCGGTGTGGAAGCGGCTTTAAATTTAGGCTCGATGCTGCAGTTTCCGCTGGAACACTATGGACATCTCGTCTTGATGGGCATCGTACTGGCCCTGGGCGGATGGTTATACAAAGAAGTGTTGCTTGTCATGCCTAAGCTTTACAGCATGTTACCTATACCCCCTTATTTATATGGGTTCGTTCCCTTTTTACTGGTCGTTCCTGTGGGACTCTATTTTCCTAACATGCTCGGTGGCGGAACCGGTGTGATCAATATGATCAATGGCCGCTCGACGACGCTCTGGTTTTTAATCGGTGTCTTTGTTTTCCGTTTTATTTTTTCGCAAGTTTCTTATGGCTCTGGATTACCGGGTGGTATATTCATTCCGGTATTAAGTCTCGGTGCATTGATCGGAGCCATCTACGGAAATGGTGCCTTATGGGTCACAGGGATCGAAGATATCTTCTTGCGCAGTTTCATCATTTACGCCATGGGAGGTTTCCTAACGTCTGTGACTAAAGCGCCTATGACCTCGGTGATGCTTATCACTGAAATGACGGGTACGGTGACCCATCTTATGCCTTTAGCCGTTGTGTGTTTAGTCTCCTATGTCGTTACTGACTTTGTTGGTTCCGGACCGATCTATGAAGATTTACTTTACCGCAAAGTCAACCGGAAACCGCGCGTCTTTGAAGGTGAAGTGGCTGAAATCGAGATTCATGTTGAAGTCGATTCTAATTTAGACGGCATGATGGCCCGACAATTGACGCTGCCTTTTGGTGCGCGGATAATAAAAATCAGACGACATGACAACGAATTTATGCCTCACCAGGATACTGTCTTTTTTGCCGGTGATGAACTGATCATTACCACCGATAAAGGCTTCGTTGCTGAAGTAAGGAAACGTCTCAATAAACTGAATTAACAAGCGGAATGTGACCTCTTTATTTAGTTTTTGACTAAGCTGAAGTTGGTCACATTCTTTTACGAAAAATTTCAAGATTCTATGGTAAACTATGTATCAGTTACGTCATCATTATTTTTTAAGGAGATTTTTATGCATTATATATGGTTAGCAATCAAAGGATTATTTATCGGTATTTCAAATATCATTCCCGGTGTTTCCGGGGGAACGATGGCCGTATCTTTCGGCATCTATGATGATGTCATACACGCCTTTACAAACGTAAGAAAAGAATTCAAACTCAGCATGCGTATCCTGGGTCCCTTGATCGTAGGTGCACTGATTGGTGTGGCTGGTTTTTCCATGGTCATCGAGTGGTTATTAGCCGAACACACGCTGTACACCGCTTTTGCTTTTGTCGGACTTATTCTCGGCGGTTTGCCGATCTTATCACAGTCGCTGAAAGATAGTTTCAAACAAGAACAGCGAAAAGCAAACGGTGTGCATGTCATGCTCTTTGTCGTCTTTTTCCTCCTCGTTTCGTGGATGGGTGTGGCCGACATCTCAGGCGGTGGTCCTGAAACCATCAGTCTAGGCTTTGGTCCGCTCGTGGCTCTCTTCTTTGTCGGACTCGTTTCCGCTGCAGCGATGGTCATTCCGGGCATCAGCGGCTCGTTATTGATGCTCATCATGGGTTATTACTACGCAGTCGTTTATACGATCAACGGCTTTACAAGCTCTCTTGCTGCCTTTAATATTGCCGAATTGATCCCCTTTACGCTTCTCCTTTTAGCCTACGCTTTCGGTATGATCGTGGGGATCATCCTGATCAGTAAAGTGATCGATTACTTTTTTAAAAACTACCCTAGTTTCACTTACGCTTCAATTCTAGGCCTTGTTCTCGCTTCACCGATCGCAGTGATCGCCAATACGAATGCACTGAGCAATTTAACTATCGAAGACGCCTTTGTCAAACTGTTTGTTGCCCTGGTCATTGCTTTAATCTGTTACGCTTTGACATTCGGTTTAGGCAAAACAGATGGTGTCGAAGAAGACTTACCTGAAGAATCTCACGTTTGATTTTATTTATCTAAATCCTGCTATTCCTTATTTGAGTCGTAAGACAATAAATGAGGAATAGCTTTTTTTATTGAGACCCATATACATCATCGAAAAGGAGAACATTATGAGTGATCGAATCAAGAATTTAAACACGAACGAAACGGCAGACAAAGCTTATGTCGTCTATTGGATGCAAGCCAGTCAGCGTACTGACTATAATCACGCCTTGGAGTATGCTATCGCGCAGGCCAACGAGCTGGATAAACCGCTGCTCGTTTATTTCGGTTTGACCGCCGATTTCCCTGAAGCGAATGCGCGTCATTATACGTTTATGCTCGAAGGCTTGCAGGAAGTGAAAACAGAGTTAAGTGCACGTGGTATAACGTTTATCGTACAGCTCACTTCACCAGAAAAAGGCGCAGTCACTTTGGCAGAAGATGCGGCTTTGATGATCGTTGACCGCGGGTATTTACGTATTGAACGTGAGTGGCGTGACCATGTCGCGAATGCAGTCTCCTGTCCCTTCGTTCAAGTCGAGACGAATGTCATCGTCCCTGTGGAAGTCGCTTCAGATAAAGAAGAATATGCGGCACGGACGATTCGCAGTAAGATCCATAAACAACTCGATGCATATTTAGAACCGTTACCCAAAACAGAGATCGTTCATCCTTCTCTTGATTTGGATTTGCCGTATAAAAAGGTGGATATCTCGGATATCTCTTCCTTGATAGATGAATTAGGCTGCGACCAGAGCGTCCCGGCAGTGAAGTGGATCAAAGGAGGAACGTCTCAAGCCAAAAGTCGTTTGGCTCATTTCATCGAAAATAACTTGCCCGATTACGATGAAAAGAGAAACCAGCCTGGTCTGGCGATCACTTCTGATATGAGTCCCTACCTGCATTTCGGTCAGATTTCTCCCTTATACATGTATGACCAGTTAGCAGACGCACCTGCTTCGGAAAATAAGAAAGCATTTATTGAGGAATTTGTGGTACGCAGAGAATTGAGTATGAATTTTGTTTATTATAATGACCAATATGATTCCTATACCTGTCTACCGGACTGGGCCAAAGAAACACTGGCCAGCCATGCCGATGACGAGCGAGAAACGGTGTATAGTCTTGAGGAACTCGAAACGTCTGACACCGCCGACCCCTACTGGAATGCGGCACAATCTGAAATGGTGAAAATGGGTAAAATGCACGGCTACATGCGCATGTATTGGGGCAAGAAGATCATCGAGTGGAGTCCGTCGCCCGAAGAAGCTTATTCCAGAGCGCTGTATCTGAACAACAGATATAATCTCGATGGCCGGGACCCAAATAGTTTTACCGGCATCGCCTGGTGTTTCGGTAAGCATGACCACGGCTGGAAAGAGCGCCCTGTTTTTGGAAAAGTCCGCTATATGAACGCCAAAGGCCTCGAACGAAAATTCAAGATGTCAGACTATTTGCTACGCGTAGCCAATAGTCTCCCGAATGATTAGCTTATGGTTTAGCAGTTCATTCACGGAACCCCATTTCAGTAACCTCAGACAAAGCTTTGTCTGAGGTTTCATTATTGCCTTTTTTGGGACGGATCGGTTAAGCTCAGTGTGAAATGAATGTTGAGTCTGTCATCTGGTGGTCGAGAATGTCGAACTCACTGACGAATTAATTCTGAGTCTGTCATTTGGTGGTCAGAATGTCGAACTCACTGATGAATTAATTCTGAGTCTGTCATTTTGCAATCAGAATGTCGAACTCACTGATGAATTATCTCTGAGTCTACCTTTTTACCCTCGAAATGTCGAACTCACTGATGAATTAATTCTGAGTCTACCTTTTCACCCTCGAAATGTCGAACTCGCTGAAGAATTATTGCTGAATCTACATTTTCACCCTCGAAATGTCGAACTCACTGATGAATTAATTCTGAATCTACATTTTTACCCTCGAAATGTCGAACTCACTGATGAATTATTGCTGAGTCTACCTTTTTACCCTAGAAATGTCGAATTCACTGATGAATTATTGCTGAGTCTGTCATTTGGCGGTCGGAATGTCGAACTCGGGAAATAACATCTGCCGAATCTGCACTTCAGCAAAAAATATGCCTTCTATAACAAGAAAAGTCTAGAGCAGCCACGAAAGTGACGGCTCTAGACTTTTCCTTTATTGAAGATTTTTATTCGTTGTCCAACTCTTCAATCAACTGTTCCATTTCATCTATTTCTCTTTTTTGGGCTTCAATGATGTTATCGGCCAATTCTTGTACACGTTCATCTTCGATACTTGCGCGTTCGCTTGTCAGGATGGCTATAGAGTGATGGGGTATCATCGCTCTCATCCATGAAACTTGGTCGACTGTCGTCTGACTTCTGACAAGAAATAAACTCACACCGAATATGACGGCAGCACTCGCCAGGATTATGGCATTCAATTTTTTGTTGTCATACATGTGCCACATAAAGAGCATCATTATAACTGCCATCGTAGCCCCCATGAGGATCGCCATATAAATACGGGTTTCACTCAGCGTAACATGAGAAAATTCAAATACGTTTAAGTACATCAGAAAATACATAACAACCGTTGATGTCAAGATCATGGCTCCGAAACGGATATATTTTTTCATTTCGATCGTTACCTCCTTGAACTTTTTATTTGTGGTCCTTATATTAATAGCCTATACCTGAAATTAAATCAGTGCAAACAAAAAGCTTAGTCAATAGTGATAAACAGCAGCACTGTCAGGCAGGCTAATGCGTTTCACTTTGACTAAGCTTCTAAATCACAGATTTATTCTTCTGTGATATTATCTGTGGTGTCTATTTTTTTACCGAAAATGTAGATTACAGCAACAATCGCGATCATTGCAATCGGCAAGACGAGCATCACGGACATTCCAAACGCTGACGGGATATACCCGAAGAGTATTGAGATGATCGCTACGGCAACCGCATAAGGTAACTGTGTTTTTACGTGATCCATCAAGTTCGATCCAGCTCCCATGGAAGACAGGATCGTTGTATCTGAAATAGGTGACGCATGGTCTCCAAAAATAGCGCCTGTCAAAACAGCTCCGGTCGACATGATGACGAAATCCGCATTTCCAGGCTGCATAGCTGTTGCTAGAGGAATCGCCAGGGGCATTAAAATACCCATTGTGCCATACGACGTCCCGGTGGCAAAAGAAATAATAGCTCCAAGTAAAAAGATGACCGTTGGCAATAAGACTGGTGGCATCGTTCCACTGAGTAAAGAGACGAGATAATCGGCTGTGCCAAGATTTCCCATGACACCTGACAGTGACCAGGCAAGTAACAGAATCACTCCGGTAATCATCAGTGTTTTCATCCCGTTGACCCAAATATCAATACCTTTACCGAACGAGAAGTGCCCTTGCGTAACGCCCATGATCAGCGCAATTATACTCGCAATCAATGCGGCCTGGAAAAGAACGACAGACGCATCAGAAGCACCAAACACTTCTCTCAGTGTTTCAAAAGAAAATGGTGAATTCTCAATGACTTGAATTACTGCTGTATTATCAGAATCTAATATTGCTTGACGACCATTCGTATAAAAGCCGACAAAACTGAAGACAATGAGTGAACCAATTGGAATCAAGGCGTTCCAAACCGACGTTTTTCCTTTAACAACAACTTCCAGCTCTTCATCTTCATTTTCACTATAAGATCCTTTAGCTATGAGTTCATGCGTGTCTCTTGAACGTTTTTGAGCTTTACGCATAGGTCCGAATTCTCTTAATGTGATTGATGTAATTAAAACGAAGAACAGCATCAATATGTTATAAAAACGGTAAGGGATGGTTTGTAAAAAGATCCCATAGGCATTAACGTCTTGACCAATCGACTGGAAGGCATCGTTGATCAGCCCAACTTCATAACCGATCCAGGTTGAAATCAAGGCGATCCCCGCAATCGGTGCAGCTGTGGCATCGATAAGAAAAGCCAGACGTTCTCTGGAAATTTTCATTTTATCAGAAACCGGACGCATGATGGGTCCGACGATCAAGGCATTCGCATAATCATCAAAGAAAATCATTAGTCCAAGTACCCATGTTATGAGTTGAGCGCTGACTGGTCCTTTGGCTTTTTTAGCTAAACTTTCAGCGATGGCACGCGCCCCACCTGTGGAAGTGATGAGTGCAATCAGTCCACCGATAGCGAGAACTTGCAGGATGATCCCTGCATTCCAAGGATCAGCTAGTGAACCTAACAGGTAGTCGACGATATCAGTGAAGCCATAGAGTAGGCCAAATAAAATATTGGCTCCTCCTGCATATTGTATGACCACAGTGCCCGTAAAGATACCTATGAAGAGTGACAAGACCACATTCTTTGTAACAAAGGCTAAAATAATGGCGACAATGGGCGGAATCAACGTTAAAGGTCCCATCGATTCTGCGAGATTTCCGTTCACCTCTTGGGCAAAAACGGGTGTCGGTATGAGCGACATGAGTGTTGCGAGTAAAAGTATCAAACTGAATGGTTTAACTAGTTTTTTCATTATTCTTCTCCGATCTATAATTTTATACATAGAAAAAAGCACCCAAGGGCAAAATTCCTCAGATGCTTTATAATTCGCATATTTAAGAATAGTGCTCCACGCAAGCGTGACAGTCATACGCTTATTAAACGTATGACCAGGACAAGTGAGATGACGCTCACCTTCCTTCGGCAAAGAACCCTTTCCTGTTTATCATTGGCTGTCATGCCTCCAAACAGTACTCTTTTTCTTTGCGCCTCTATCTTTTATTCTGTTTTCAACGTTTCTTATACTACGCTATTTTTCTTTATAATTCAAGGTTTATTATAATTTTCTGATTTTAACAGAAACCTCGATTTGAAAAAAACTCTTGAATTCCGCTGCAGTTACAGTTTAAATCAGCACGATCCCTAAAAATATCTGCTTTTAACTGTGATCTGTTGACTTTAGCTGAGACACGATCGGCGTGAACCGTTGCGTCTCCTCGTCATACATCGCTACTTCTCCTTCGCCGATATCGTAACGCCATCCTTCGATTGAAAGGTTCCCATCTGCAATGCGTTCATTTATAAAAGGATATTCTTTTAAATGTTTGAGTTGTTCGACCACATTTAATTCTTCCATCATACGTGCTTTAGTATCCGGGGTCTCATCGCCTGCATTCTTCTCGATTTCTTCACGCACGATATCAAGCGGCTGCAGGTAATCTTTTGTATAAGGTAGTTGTGACAATTGATCTCTTCCTGTCAGTACTGAAGCGCAGCCACCACAGTTGGAATGACCGCAGACAATGATCGTCTTAACTTCAAGGACAAGGACAGCATATTCGATACCTGAAAGTGTCGTCATGTCTCTGGTTCTTGCATCGAATGACGGAACGGTGTTGGCGATATTTCGCAACACAAAAATATCGCCCGGTTCAGCGCCCAATAAAATTTCTGGGCTCACTCTGGAATCTGAGCAGCCGATAAATAATATTTCCGGGTGCTGCTGCAACTCTAAATCATGATATAGTGTTTCATATTCTTTATATGTAATCATCTGGAAAAATTCCAGTCCTCGTTTGATTTTTTCAATCATAGTTGTTTCCTCTCAGTGTATGTTAAATAAAAAAAAAGAAGCTCCGTGGATGATTAAATCCACGCAGCAACCAGTATAACAGTTTTAAATTTTAAATGTAACTGTCTAATTCCTTGTAAAACACGAGGACCATCTTATTGGCTCGAATCGATCTAATGCAGTTAACGATATTTTTTGTTTTCTTCCATCAAATAAGCTTTGTCTATTTTTTTCCCGACCACGACGAAAGAGATAATTAATCCAGACACAGCAGCCACAAGAGCCCCCATAGTAGCAATGATCAATAGAATCATTTTTTTCATATTACTCATTATCCAACCTCCTATTCTTTCAAAGAGATAAGCCGTCATCACAAAATGTTCGTCTTTTTTGCTTTTCCCAATGATATCATCCGAATCTGATAAAATGGTTCTTCGCATTTATTCAAGACCAGCCATATATAAATCGATTTAAGATACGAATGACTCATTAAGAACAATTAACACTACTGTTTTGACTTGTTTATTAAATGCTGAAGCGCAGAATGACAGACTCAAAATTTATTCCACCGTGAGTTCGACATTCTGACCGCAAAACGACCAACTCAGGAATTATTCCACCGTGAGTTCGACATTCTGACCGCAAAACGACAGACTCAGGAATTATTTCATCGTGAATTCGACATTCTGACCGCAAACTGGCAGACTCAAAAACATTTCATAAGTGAGTTCGACATTTCGACCGCAAAACGACCGACTCAAAAATATTTCATAAGTGAGTTCGACATTTCGACCGCAAACTGGCAGACTCAAAAATATTTCATAAGTGAGTTCGACATTCTGACCGCAAAACGACCGACTCAGTTATAATTCGCCTGTGAGTTGGTCATTCCGCGACCAAGAGCTCTAATAGAAACAACAAGTCGCTTCCAACTTTAGTAGCCTTTAGTCATGCCACCGTCAACCAGCAATTGCTGCCCAGTGATATACGTATTGACATCGGAAACTAGAAAAGCAGCCATTTTGGCGAGTTCCTCGGGCTGACCATAACGGCCGAGTGGTATGGTTTCTAATACAGAGGCCTTGACCTCTTCCATCGTTTTACCTTCACGTTTAGCGCGGTTGCTGTCTAATTCCACTATACGATCGGTATCGATCCGTCCCGCGCCGATGGTATTGACTAGAATGCCGTCTTTGGCTAAATCTTGAGAAAGACTTTTTGACAAGCCTAGAATACCCATGCGAAAAACATTAGATAAAATGAGACCGTCTACGGGTTGATTGATCGATGAGGATGCATTGTTTAAGATCCGTCCATTTGTTTCTTTCAAATCCGGCAACACTGCTTTGATCGTTCTCACATAACTTAAGAGTGTGAGGTTGAAGGCTTCCTGCCAGTCCCAATCAGAGAGTTGTTCCAACGACCCTCCTGTTGGTCCACCAGTATTATTGACCAAAATATTAATTTTCCCAAATGTTCTTCGTGTGTTTTCCACCAGATGTTCAATACTTTTGGCATCGGTTAAATCTGAAATCATATATGCCACTTTCCCTTGCGCATTCACTTCGATTTCCTTTTTCGCTTTTTCCAGTGACGCTTTGGTCCGACTCGTCAGCATCACGTTGGCACCTTCTCTGGCCAGTTCATTCGCAATGGCTTTGCCGAGTCCTGAACTTGACGCCAGTACGAGCGCCGTTTTTCCTGAAAGTTTAAGATCCATCTTTTGACCTCCCCAATACATTTTTTATCTCTTCTATGTCGTGAATTATTAAAAAACAATCTAATGTTAACCTTCGTTCGTTTCTCTCTGATAGATCACAATCGGTTTTCTGGCCGCCTTGACTTCGTCTAAGCGTCTGACTGATTTGGTAAACGGGGCACCCGTCACTTGATCCGGATTCTCTTCCGCATCTTTTGCGATTTCGATCAATGCATCCGCAAAGGCATCCAATGTTTCTTTCGCTTCCGTTTCAGTCGGTTCGATCATCAGACATTCTTCGACGATCAGCGGGAAGTAGACGGTTGGTGAATAAAAACCGTAATCGAGCAATCGTTTGGCTATGTCTGCCGTTCTGACGCCCAATTTTTTCTGACGGTTCCCACTCAGGACAAATTCATGTTTACAGATCGATTTGTAAGGTGTATCAAAGTAAGGTTCCAGTCTAGCTTTCAAGTAGTTGGCATGTAAAACTGCATCTTCAGATACTTGCTGCAGGCCTTCTGCCCCCATGGATCGAATGTAGGCGTAAGCCCGTACATTGACACCAAAGTTGCCATAATAACCTTTGACGCGTCCGATGGATTTCGGATGATCGTATGTCAGTTTAAAGTTGTCTCCGTCTTTTTCAATACGCGGAGACGGCATAAAGTCTGTTAAGTAATCGACCACACCGATTGGTCCTGAACCGGGTCCACCACCTCCGTGAGGGGTGCTGAATGTTTTGTGCAAGTTCAAATGCACCACATCAAAGCCCATTTCTCCAGGCGTCGATTTGCCCAAGATGGCATTGGCGTTCGCTCCATCGTAATAAAGCAGTCCACCCGCTTCGTGCACGATTTCAGCAATTTCCACTATATCGACTTCAAACAAACCTAACGTATTCGGATTGGTCAGCATCAAGCCAGCCGTATCGGGTCCAATGGCTGCTTTCAGCGCTTCCACGCTTACACGACCTTCCTGGTTGGACTTGATTTCAACGACATCGAAACCTGCAACCACGGCACTAGCCGGATTGGTTCCGTGAGCGGAGTCAGGGACCAAGATCTTACGTCGCTGGTCACCTTCGCCGTTTGCTTCATGGTAGGCTTTGAAAATAAGTAGGCCGGACCATTCGCCTTGGGCACCCGCTGCCGGCTGCAGTGAGATAGCATCCATGCCGGTGACTTCTTTCAAGTTTTCTTCCAAGCGGTACATGAGTTCCAATGCACCTTGCGCCGTTATTTCCGGCTGTAGTGGATGGATGTTGGCAAAACCACTGTAGCGGGCAATGTCTTCATTAATTTTCGGGTTATATTTCATCGTACATGAACCGAGCGGGTAAAAGCCGGTTTCGATACCAAAGTTTTTGTTTGATAAAGCTGTATAATGACGCATCACAAGAAGTTCGGATAATTCAGGCAATTCAGCCGGCGTTTCTCTTTGTAAATGAGCCGGGACAACCTCACTTAAATCGGTCGTTTCAATAGAAGATTCGGGCAAACTAAATGCTTGTCTACCTTTTTTGGAAATTTCAAACACCAAGTTATCGTAAGTTGTATTCATTTATTTCCCCTCCCCTGTCAAAACTTCGATCAGCGTATCCATTTCTTGTTTCGTGCGTTTTTCGGTTACACAAAGCAGTAAGGCATTGTCAGTCCCCAGATATTCTGAAACATCGTAACCTGATACAATGCTTTGTTGCAATAATTTTTTAGAGACGTCTTCGATCGGTTCATTGCATTTAACAACAAATTCATTGAAGAAAGCATCACTCGATAATACTTCTAAGCCTTTGTCTTTCAACTGATTTTTAACATAATGGGCATGGTTGATGTTCAGCTGGGCCATTTCCTGCAGGCCGACTTTGCCTACGGTCGATAAGAATACCGCGCTGGCAAGTGCCGTTAACGCCTGATTCGAGCTCATATTGGATGTCGCTTTTTCACGTCGGATATGCTGCTCACGTGTCTGCAGGGTCATGACAAAGCCGCGTTTACCTTCCTGGTCTGTGGTCTGTCCAACGATGCGGCTCGGTACTTTACGCATGTATTTTTTCTTCACAGCAAAGTAACCACAGTGCGGTCCACCGAAACTCATCGACAGGCCAAGTGGCTGGGTGTCTCCGACAACGATATCCGCCCCTAATTTTCCTGGTGATTCGAGTACTGCTAAGGCTAACGGGTTCGCCATGACGATAAGGAGTGTTTTAGTTGCTTCACACAACTCTTTCACCGCTTTCAGATCTTCAATGGTTCCGTAGAAGTTAGGGTACTGGATAATGACTGCAGCGGTCTGATCACTCAGCGCTTCTGCTAATGCTTCCAAATCAGTTTGGGTGGCAGTCAGCCCGACGTCGTTCACTTCATACTCCATGCCGTACGCATAAGTATGTACCACTTCTTTTGCCTGAGGATGGAGCGCTTTTGAGTACAACACTTCGTTTCTCTTCATCACCGAAGTTGCCAGGTTACACGCTTCGCCTAAAGATGTAAAGCCGTCATATAAACTGGAATTCGCCACGTCCATGCCGGTCAGTTCACACATCATCGTTTGAAATTCGAATAAAGCTTGTAGTTCTCCCTGACTTGCCTCCGGTTGATACGGGGTGTAAGCTGTCATAAATTCTGAACGGAGCAGCACATGGTTGACGACACTTGGAATGTAATGGTCATATGTACCGGCACCGATGAAGTAAGCATGCGTGTCGGTCGTAATGTTTACTTCAGCCAGAGCTCTCATGTGTCTGATCAAAGCCTGTTCACTTAAGGCGTCTTCCAGTTCGATCGTTTTCTCTTTTGTTGCACGAGTAGATTCAGGAATATCTGAAAATAACTCTTTGATCGATGAGATACCAATGGTTGCCAGCATCTCTTCTCGGTCTTGTTTAGTCGTCGGTAAATAACGGTGCTGTTTATCCAAACTAATCACTCCTCGTATGGTTTCTTCATACAACAGTTTCTTTAAAGCCACTTTTTCGTGTCATTCCGAATAAAAAGGTAGAAAGAAGAGATATTGTCAGTCTCCTCTTTCTACGTAGTGATTTTTACAGTGTGTCTAGAAAGTCCTGATAAGCTTTTTCATCTAATAATTCAGAAGTGTCTACGGCATTTGCTGATTGGATTTCTATGAGCCAGCCCTCTTCGTAAGGTGATTCATTTATTTTTTCAGGTTCATCTTCCAAAACACTGTTAACTTTAGCAACGGAGCCTTCAACGGGCGCAAAAATCTCAGATGTAGATTTCACGGATTCAACCGTAGAGAATTCATCTTCTTCAGATAAAGCTAAGCCTACTTCCGGTAATTCGACAAAGACGATATCGCCTAATTGTTCGACCGCGTATTCAGTGATCCCGATACGCACATAGTCGTCCTTGACTAGCTCGACCCATTCGTGTTCTTGTGTATAAAATAATTTGGCTGTGTCTGTCATTATGCATTCTCCTTTAATGGTTTATTTTTATTTTTTCAAAAAATTCTTTTTCGTTATTTTTGCATCCACTTTGTTTTTGCGGATCTGGATCTTGACCGTATCACCCAGTTTGATACCGGCTTTTTTGATACGCATAAAGCCAATACTTTTACCTAAGGTCGGTGATTGGGTACCTGAGGTCACCACGCCGATCTCCTCATCTTCATTATTGAAGACTGGATAACCTTCGCGCGCAATGCCTCTACCCAAGACCTCAAAGCCACGGGTTAGATAAGTCGTCCCTGTTTCATTCTGGTCTTCCAACGCTTTCTGGCCAATAAACGGTTCTGGTTTGTCCCACTTCACGGCAAAACGCAGACCCGCTTCCAAAGGGGTGACGTCTTCCGACAGATCATGTCCGTAAAGCGGCATGCCCGCTTCCAGGCGTAATGTATCACGTGCGCCCAAGCCGCATTCTTTGATATTGTAAGCTTCACCGATAGCTAAGAACGTTTTCCAAAGAGCTTCGGTTTGTTCCCACTTCACATAACACTCATAGCCGTCTTCGCCAGTGTAACCCGTGCGTGAGAGTAAGACATCACTGAATTGCTCTGTTGAAACGTCTGGTAAAAAGTGATAATTCTTGATGTCTAGCGCTTCTTTACCGAACACTTTTGCCACAACATCTTTCGCTTTCGGTCCTTGAATCGCGATCAGACCTGTTGCTGCTGAAACGTTTTCCAGATCTATTTCTGCTTCTTTGTGCTTGTTTAACCACTGCCATATTTTGGCGGTGTTCGATGCATTTGGCGTAAGTAAGTATTCTGACTCACTCTGTTTAAATATGATGATATCGTCTAAGATACCCCCGTCTTCTTTTGTTACCAAAGTATACACAGCCTGATTCGCATCTGTTTGAGACACATCATTCGTAATCAGCTTGTTCAACCATTCGGTGGCACGTTTACCTGAAACTTTTATTTCTCCCATATGAGAAACATCAAACAGTCCGACATGTTCTCTCACGACTTGATGCTCGTCGCTTAATTTTGAGAACTGAATCGGTAAGGCCCATGAGCCAAAATCCACCAGTTTTACATTTTTTTCCTGATAGTACGGGTATAACGGTGTGCGTTTTAAGTCAGTTTCTTCATTTGCCAAAGCTATCCCTCCACACTTTTCAGCTGACAGGATATTCGCGATCTAGCCCCCTGTCACTTCACTTTCATTTTAACACTATTCGACCACTTCGGAAACTAAAAAGAATAGATAATTCGAACTATTAAAAGCAGTCACAAATCTTTGCTTGATATCTGAAAACATTAAAAAATCAGGTATGCGCTTGCGTCTTTTATTAGAGAACTCTAAAGTTATGCTATACTTAAGTAACTATAAAAGGAGGTCTTTTCATGACAAATGCAATGTCAGATTTTGTTTATTACAATCCAGTAAAAGTGATATTTGGAAAAAATAAAATTGAAGAATTAGCTAAACATATTCCATCAGATAAAAAAGTATTGATTACTTATGGTGGCGGTAGTGTCAAACGTTTCGGAACACTCGACCGCGTATTGGACGCACTGAAAGACTATGACGTAGGCGAGTTTGGAGGCATCGAAGCGAATCCAACTTATGAAACATGTATCAAGGCTGTCGATAAGATCAAAGCAGAAGGCTACGATTATCTTCTAGCTGTGGGTGGCGGTTCTGTCATCGATGGCACTAAATTCATCGCTGCAGCCGTCGAATTTGATGGCGACCCCAAAGATATTTTCGGCAAAGGTGTGGGTAAAGGCCTGCCAGTCAAGTCTGCTGTCCCATTCGGAACGGTGCTCACGCTTCCGGCAACGGCCTCAGAAATGAACGACGGCGCTGTTATCAATTTCAAAAAAGAAAAAGCAAAAATCAGTTTCAGTAACTGGCGTGTCTTCCCGCAGTTTTCGATCCTGGAACCGGAACTGACATATACGTTGCCTAAACGTCAACTGGCAAACGGTGTAACGGATGCGTTTATCCATATCATCGAGCAATACCTCACCTACCCCGTCAATGGGATGGTACAGGATGAATTTGCGGAAGGATTACTGCGAGTCCTCATTGAAATCGGACCGGACGTTGTCGACGAAGATAATCACGACTATATGCTGCGTTCCAACTACATGTGGACAGCAACCTTAGCCTTGAACCGTATTCTTTCACGCGGCGTTCCCGGTGACTGGTCCACGCACGGTTTGGGACATGAAATCACAGTCTTGAACAATACCGATCACGCGCGCAGCTTATCAGCCCTATTACCGGCAGTGATGATTGTCCGTAAACTGAAAAAATGGGACAAACTCGTCCAGTATGCTGAAAAAGTCTGGGCCATCACTGAAGGCACCGATGAAGAAAAGATCGATGCGGCAATTCTTAAAACCGTTGCTTTCTTCAAATCCCTCGGCATGCCGACGAATTTAGCCGAAGTCGGTGTCGAAGCAAATGATATCGATACCCTAGTCGATCAGCTCGAAGCTCACGGTAAAGAAGCAATATCTGAACGCGGCGATCAGACATTGGATGTGTCTCGCGAGATTTACCGTCAGGCATTAACACTAAATTTTTAATTGAGTTAATTTCATAAGGTGGGAAAGGAGTGGTTCAAAATGTCGGCAACTAAAGGCGTCACACTTGCCTCTTCTCTAATCGTTTCCGGATTGCTTTTATCCGGGTGCAGCTGGCTTTTCGGCGATGAAACTGAACCGGAAACCCCTGGTACAGAAGAGGAAGTTCCGGTAGACGAAACCGATACTGAGGATCCTGATACGGATTCCGACGAAGATGATCCTGAGGACGAAGACGAGGCTGAAGTAGACCAGGACATAACTGTCTGGTTCCCTCAACTCGAAGACACTTTACTCGATTATGAAGGCCAGGGCAATGAATTTGCACCCTTTACCCGCTATCCCCAATTTGTTAAGGACGACACGCTGCAAATAGTGGAGTCGACAGGTGGAACTGAAATCGTCATTATTTATGAGTATGCTGATGACGAAGTGAGAGAGGTCTTCAAACGAGCTGAGACCTATTTCCGGGAAGATTTTGACGATACTGGTTTAGCCAGTGAACAGGAAGATTTCGAGATCATCCTGCAGCAGCCTCTCGAAGAAGGTCATTCCTGGGAAAGTCCCAGCGGTTCTATGGCAGAAATAACGGGGATCAACATTGAAAAAGACTTACCCATCGGTAATGTGTTGACCATCGAAGTGACCCGTTCTTATGCTGACGGCAGTGAAGTCATTGAGTATTACGGTGAAAACATCGGTTTAGTTGAGCGTGTTTTCCAAGTGGATGACGATGAAGCAAATAATATCTCTTCTACCCTGAGAACAATTTCAGAAAACAGACCCGAAGAATTTCAGCTCACTGTATACAGCGTCGATGATCAGGCCATGGGGCTCGACAGCACGCTAGTAAAGATGGAGCTCTATACGAACGATCCTGCTCGACTCGCGATCGCAGATATTCTCAAAGGACAAGCACCAGATACCGAAACGGCCCAAGTTATCGCTGATGGCGTGGACATAAACTTCATTTATCTCCGCCAGGACGGTGTTGTGCATGCCGACTTCTCCGTCGAATTGGCAGATATGAATGCTGGTTCCGGTGTTGAAGCCATGATTCTACAAGGAGTCGTCAATACAATCGGCGAATACTATGGCGTTGAGGAAGTTTTAATTACGCTCGACAACGAACCGTATGAATCCGGCCATATCCTAATGGAAGAAGGCGAAACCTGGTCAGTCGACCACGCGAACGTCAATTAAAAAGGTAAAAGACTATTCTCCTCTACCCTTCTTTTTTCAGAAGATAAAGGTCGAATAGTCTTTTCTTTTTGAATCGGAATTTGATTACGACGGGTCTTGAGATCCGTCGTTTCATCCTATTAGGTCTTACGATTTTCAGCATGACAACTTTGGTGTTCGATGCTTCCTTTTATGTTTTTAGTGATTTCGTCATTTCGAGCATCAAAGTGCAGACTCAATGAAAATTTTAATCTTCAGTAGACATTAATAAGTTCTTTAAAGGCAGAAAGAAGCTAGCACAAGGCTAGCTTCTACCTATTTATGAATTTAAGGTGTATCATTCTCATTACTTTTATCTAGTCTCTCTTCTTCATCAGCTATATCTTCTTTTGATTCATCCGAGTTTCCATCAAGTTTCTCCTCTTCGACGACGGGTTTTTCTTCGATAGGTTCTTCTTCAGGTGTCGGTTTAACTACTGGCTCTTTTTTTACGGGTTCTTTCACTTCTTCTTTAGGTTTTTCTACTTTTTCATCGTCTCTACTAACTTCTTCTTTGGGTGATGTGGTGGTAGTGGTCCCAGTACTGGAACTGCTTGGTTTATTGGTTACCGGCTGGCTTGATGTTTTTTTGGAAGGCGACTGATTTGTGCTCGTATTGGTAGATGACGAGGCATTTTCCACTGGCGCTGTCCAAGTCGATGTCTTTTCAGTTTCTTCAGTCTCAGTCTTTTCTGTATCTTCATTATCAGAAACATCATCCACTACAGTTTCTTCTACTGTTACTTCAACATCCTCAGACTCGTCAGTCTCATCATCGCCCAGTTCTTCCGTATTTTCTTCTTCAGTTAAATCTTCGTCATCATCTGTTGATTCCAAGTCATCCTCATCGTTATTCTCGGTCGAATCTTTTTCGTTATTTTCATAAGAATATGTAGCGTTGTCTTCCATTGTATCTTCAACTTCTGAACTCATAGCTTGGATACTTCGATTTTCCACTTGGTGACGTGATTGTCCAATACCAATGGTCACAATAATAAACAAAACAAGGACCAACGCTGAAATGATACTAGTTACGGCTTTGTTTTCTTTAATAAATAATTGCAGGGATCTAAATATGTCGGATAGTAATTTCATCATGAGATGTCTCCTTTATCAGTGTATTTAAACTTAGTATAACATAGCTTTTAGTGCAGATTGACGTTTTTTTAAAAAGACTATATTTTGCTTGATTAATATAGAAAAACACCCCCCCTACTGCTTCATAAAAGCAATAGAGAAGGTGTCTGTTAGTTGATCCGTCTTATTTAATTAATTCGTAAATGGCTTCTGCATAAATAGCCATTGACTTCATCAAGTCGTCGATCGCCATAAATTCATTGGCCTGGTGCATCGTATCAATACTGTCAGGGAACATTGCGCCAAAAGCAACGCCACGTTCCATTAGACGACCGTATGTGCCGCCGCCGATAACCATCTCATGCGCCTCTAAACCTGTTTGACGATGATACACATCTAATAAGGTTGTGACTAGGGGATCATTTGCAGGAACATAATGTGGTTCTTTTCCGTTCGCTTTGGATAATGTCACGTCATAGTCAGCTAGTTTTGCTTTAAATGTTGCAAACAATTCTTCTTCCGTCGTTCCTTGTGGGTAACGCATATTGACCGTTATTTTTCCGCCTTCATTCGCTTTGAATGCAAAGACACCCGGGTTAGACGTTAATTCTCCCATTATTGCATCGGTCACGGCAATACCTAATTTTTCTCCTTCAGGATCATCATGCAGATAAAGCATCGTCAATTCCAAGAAGTCTTTGGCATCTTTTGCGAAATCGAAATCAGACAAGTAGCGGGCTAAATAAGTGGCCGCATTGACACCACTGGCTGGTTTACTGCCGTGTGCTGCTTTACCTGTCATTTCTAATGTCACTTGGTCACCATCGACAGCTGCAACGCCAGAAACCGGTAAACCGTCTAAGAAGTCTGCTAAACCAGCTTGTAACGCTTCAGGATTTTTACTTTTAACGACCGCAACGGCTTCTTGAGGAACCATATTGGCACGTAAGCCTGCTTCAAACTGGACTAATTCTTCTGATCCACCATCGACTGCACCTTTTGTTTCAATAAATACCGTTGCGTTTCCTTTTTCACCGTTGATGATAGGGAATGCGGCATCTGGTGAGAAACCAAAGTCAGGTTCTGGTTCAGTTTCTAGATAATGCTTGATGCCCTTCCATTCACTTTCTTCATCCGTACCAATAATGAAACGGACTTTTTTGGAAACGGGCAACTCCAAGTCTTTAATCATTTTCAGCGCATAATAAGCTGCCATTCCGGGGCCTTTATCATCGCTTGAACCACGAGCATACAAACGGCCGTCTTTGATGACAGGTTCAAATGGGTCTGTTTCCCAACCAGTTCCTGTTGGTACGACGTCTACGTGAGCCAAAATGCCCATTAATTCGTCGCCATCACCGTATTCGATGTGGCCTGCCCAGTTATCTACATTTTTAGTTAAGAATCCATCACGCTCACCTAATGCCAAGAAGGCTTCAAGTGCTTCTTTCGGTCCAGGACCTAAAGGTGCTTCATCTGTTGCATTTTCGTCGTCACGTACTGAATCAATACGTAATAAATCAAATAAATCTTCCAAATAAGCATCCTTGCGCTTGGCTGCTTCTGCTTTCCAGTCTATATTTTGTGTCATTCTTTCGTCCTCCTTGATTGAGTAACTTTACTCTCTTTTACCATTTTATCATTAAATGCATCAAACTCCAATTGTACATTTTATTCTTTAAGATAAATGATTTAAAAAACAGTTACGAACGCTGTTTATTTAATTTGGTGCAGCCGATTGTTCTGACGTGATTCTTTTCTCATTAAGTACTAAACTAAGGGTAAGTATCTGTGATTATTAGGAGGGTTTTATATGAATAGAATCACCAAAGAAGCAGTAAAAGCGTTTATGCCCACTCGGGAACGTAACAGTTATAAAGGCTCATATGGACGGGTCTTATTTGTCGGTGGCAATGAAAATATGGGCGGAGCGATTATTTTAGCCGCTGCTGCTGCCGTCTATAGTGGTGCGGGGCTGGTTACTGTCGCCACACATCCGTCTAATAAAGACGCCTTACACGCGCGTTTGCCAGAGGCTATGTTTGTGCCCATGAACGATCCAGAACAACTCAGAGACCACGTGAGTTCTATGGAGATGATCGTCATCGGCCCGGGAATCGGTCGTGATAACGAATCACTCAACATTTTGCGGACCGTGTATGAGACAGTTAAATCTCATCAAATTTTACTGGTGGATGGCGACGGTATTTATTTACACATGAATGAATTGGTACCGGAACCTAAAGCTACGCTAATTTTAACGCCTCATTTGGGCGAATGGCGAACACTGACAAAACTGTCTCCCGATGAACAGTTTGTAGAAGTAAACCAGGAATACGTTAAAGATTTGAAAGCCATCGTCGTTCTGAAAAAAGCACGTACTGAAGTCTACTGCGATAATGAGGTCTGGGAAAACACAACGGGTAACCCTTCGATGGCAACAGGCGGTATGGGAGACACGCTGGCCGGTATGATCGGTGGGTTTGTCCCCCAATTCAATACGATCAAAGAAGGTGTCTTGTCTGCCGTTTATCTGCACAGTTATATCGCTGATGAACTCAGTTTGACTCATTACGTGACGTTGCCTACCGAAATAATTAAACAGATCCCCATAACGATGAAGGAAATCACCAAAGATAAACAACGGAAATGGCTTTGATCGGTGTGAAGTGAGCCTAGTATCCCTTTGTTATTAGATGCTACGTGCTGGTAGTTTAGTAAGCTCTGCAGCGCTAGCCGGCTCATTTGACCACTCATTTTTTGTTTGCAATTTGTTTAGTGTTCTTCTTTCACACTTTTTTCAATTGCTAGTCGTCTTTATACACGATACAATGAAACAGTTAGAAACATTAATGTGAAGGATGACGTTAAATGAAAAAGAAATTGTTATGGATTATTTCATGGGTATTTCTACTGGGTTTTATACTTATGTGGATGGACTTTCAACTTGTTTACTTTCTAGGTATCGCGGCTTTATTTGTCTTCACGTTGTGGCAAGTACCTAAAGGAAGTGGCGAATATACAGATGAAGAATATGCCTATGAAAAAAGAAAATCGATCTGGACGATGAGTATTGCCGCCGCTTATATTTCCGCTGGTTTCCTCGCCCTTATTCTACAAACCTTTGTCTTTTAGAAAAGACATAACCTAAATGATTCATAAGAAAAACCTCCGACATCGGAGGTTTTTTTCATTCTAAACGTTCGTTGCTTGCCTTATCTTTAGAAGTTAGCGGTGTAAGCGCGGATACTTCTTAAGATTGGACGCTAATCTTAAGAAGTTGTGTTCGAAATAGGACTAACTCCCGACGATTGGGTACGTTTCTTCAGTAGTTAAGAGCAGAACTGACTCCACTTCTTAAGATCGAGTTCATATTACTCACATCTAGTCATAAAAGTTATGATTTATAAAAAAAGTATTGAAGACAATCGCTAGCCAACTATATGATCGCGATCTCTTTGTGTAAAAAAAGACAGGAGAAGGTCAAATCACTCAGCTTTTTCAGCCCAAGTGATTTGTCACCCTCCCTGTCTTTTTTCTAATTTCTAACTGTTTTCCAGCATTTCAACTTCTTCTTCAGTCAAAGGACGATACGCGCCTAATTCAAGCAGCGGATCCAGTTGCAAGTCGCCCATGGATACACGTTTCAAGTAGGTTACTTTTTTACCTACCGTTTCCATCATGCGTTTGACTTGATGAAATTTTCCTTCTTGAATCGTTATTTCCACTTTAGATGTCCCAGCTTCTTCATCTGTTTCCAAAATCGTTAATTTCGCGGGCATGGTTACATATATTCCGTACTCGTCTTCTAATGTCACGCCTGCTTTAAAGGCCTCAACATCTTCTTCAGTCACGATTCCATCCACTTGCGCATAATATAATTTGTCCACATGATGCTTCGGTGACAACAAGCGATGCGTCAGTTTGCCATCATTGGTCAACAGCAACAATCCTTCTGTATCGATATCAAGTCGCCCGACCGGATGCGGTTCCTGCAAGCTATCTTGTGGTTCGAGCAAATCGATGACCGTGTCATGCATTTGATCTTCCGTCGCGCTGATGACGCCCTGTGGTTTATTCAGCATGAAGTAGACATATTCCTGGTAATCAATAGGTTCTCCTAAAACCGTGATGGTATCTGTTTCAGGGTCCACATGTGTTTTAGGGTCAACGACAATTTTCTCATTCACTTCTACAATTTTCTTTTTCAATAATTTTTTGACTTCTTTTCGTGTGCCTAACCCGCTGTGGGCTAGAAGTTTATCTAAGCGCATACGAACTCCTTTCTTCATTCACATTTTTTTATATTTAGTTCATTCTCAATTTACGACGGACGCTAGCTGCTTTTGTACCAATCAAGCGATCGGCCAATTTTGTTTTCAGTGCCAGGTAACCATAAATCACAATACCTACGACTGAAATAACAGCCAAACTGATCAGTGATTGGAAACGGCTGTTATAGTCGATGACAAAGTCCAAACCGAACTTCGTGAGCCCCGTTCCTACTCCCATTGCTAGTGCTAGCATCAAGATCAAGAACGAACGTCTGAACAGGCGGGTGGCTGAATAGTGCGTATGTTTGTGCATGATCATCATCATCATACCGCAACTGACTAAAAAGCCTGCGATCGCGGACAGCAATATACCATAGGGCCCAAACCAGGCAACAAAGGCTACTTGACTGAGCACTTTCACGACTAAACCGGTAAACAAGGCTTTGATCGCCGGTCGTGTCAGGTTGGAAGCCTGCAGGATATTACCCAGTACCGCATAAAGTGCCACAAAGATGCTCATTACAGCAGATAATTGCGTAATACGTGTGCCTAAATCACTTTGTTCAAAAAATACGGCATATAATGGTTCAGCAACGACAGCCATACCGATGGCAGCCGGGAACATGGCGAAAAGCAACAATTGCACTGCTTTGGAAAACTGTCTTCTCACTTCATTCATGTTATTCTTGGCAATCAAATCGCTGATCAACGGTACGGAGGCAATGGCTAAAGCCGTCCCGAATGACGTTAGGATCATGATCAGTTTGTGCGCATTTCCTTGAGTTATTCCGTAGGTGGCTTCAATCATATCATCACTCATATTGGAAAACTGACGCATCAATGGGCTATAGGTCAGCTGGTCGACCATCTGAAAGACGATGATCCCGGTCGCAATAATGATAAACGGAATCGACGTTTTGATGATATTGACGATCAGCTGGTTGGGTGAAACCAATAATTTCCCGGCACTATCTTCTGGAGCATAATCAAACGCCGTTTTCATGTGCTTAAGGTTGAACGCTAAGTATCCCAGCGAGAATATCGCTCCTATGAAAGCTGCGAAAGTTGAAAAGGCAACAGCCGTCACGACTTCTCCATTCATGACTTGTCTTATTGTGTAAACAGCAATCAATAAGAATATAATCCGTGTCACCTGTTCGATGATTTGAGAAATCGCTGAAGGGGCCATTTTATTATGACCTTGAATAAAGCCACGCGTCACACTTTGGGCCGGGATGATAAGTAAGGCCGGAGTTAATGACCGCATAACGATGATCGCTTCATTTGTATTCGCTGACGGACTTGACTGAGCGATGATTGGGGCAATGAAATACATGACCAATGCAGATACAATACCCGTAAATGCCATGATTTTCAGTCCCTGCTTGTAAATGCCTTTGGAGATTTCATATTCTCCCAGCGCGTTGTAGTAACTGACCTGTTTGGAAATCGCTGACGGCACGCCCGCGGTAGCGAGAGCCAGAAAGAAGCCATACGGAATATAACCAATTTGATACAGTGCCATAGCCGCATTTCCCGGTGCCTGACCACCCATCCAGGCAAACCAGGGAATAATATATAAAGCTCCCAGGATCCTAGAAATCATGCTTCCGGCAGTCATCCAGGCTGCTCCATTGACCATTCTACTGTCGTGTGATTCTTCAGCTTGAACTATATTTGTCGTTGTATCGTTATCCATTCAGTTGAAACCTTCTTTCAATTTATCCTCTTACATTAATACAAGAGGTCTAGCCATTTAATTCGTTTTACTCAAGAGATTTAATTTCAGATTCATGTCGTTATACTCATGAAAAAAAGGAGCACACGGCTCCTTTTTTACCTAACCCTTATTCTACTGTTTTATTGCTGGGGGTGCAATCTTTTAGGGTAAAGATTCATGAAACGTTCTAGAATTGTCATCAAATATATATCTTGTCACTCATTTGATAACTGCTGCTTGGCAAATAGCTGATAAAGTTGATGTGTTTGGATTAATTCCTGGTGTTTACCAATACCGGTCAGTCGGCCTTCTTCTATAAAGACGATTTTGTCAGCATCTAAAATCGTACTGAGACGGTGAGCAATGACAAATGTTGTCCGTCCTTCCATCAATTTATTCAATGCTTGCGAGACGATTTTTTCAGATTGACTGTCTAGACTGGCCGTTGCTTCGTCCATCATTAAAATTTTAGGATCCCTTAAAAAGGCACGGGCAATATTGATCCGCTGGCGCTGACCGCCTGACAATTTGATTCCGCGTTCGCCGATTTCTTCTTCCAGTTTATTGGGGAATTGATTGATAAAGTCTCTGGCATAAGCCATTTCCAGGACTTCCCACAAGCGTTCTTCGGTCAGTGTTTCAGGATGAGGCAGGCCATAACATAGATTTTCTCTGATTGTTCCTGACATCATCGCGTTCTCCTGAGATACATAGCCGATTTGACTCCGCCATGAATGCAAGCTGATATCTTCGATCAGTGTATCGCCTACACGGATTTCGCCACTGTCTGGCGTGTAAAAGCGTTCAAGAAGGGAAAAAACGGTCGACTTTCCTCCACCGCTTGGACCGGCAAAAGCAATTTTTTCACCTGGCCGCGTGCTGAACGATATGTTATGAATCACTTCTTTGCCCTGTTCATAGGCAAAACTAACGCGATCAAAGGTAATCGGTAAATGCTCGATAGGCAGCTCCATGCCTGGTCGCTCGGCTTCTTCTTTTTCATCGAGTATTTGAGCGATCCGTTCTGTAGCTCCAGCTGCTTTCTGGATCTGCATGAAAAAGTTCATGAACGTCGTTATCGGAAAGATCACTTGGAACAGATAAAGCAGGAACGCAACCAGTTGCCCCGTCGTCATCACACCGCGAGCAACACGCACGCCACCATACCCGATAACAAAGACCATGACGCCCATCATCAGTGTATACATCAGCGGACCTATAATGGCTATATATTTACCTTCTTTTAAACCGATGCGATAAAGTTTGGTAATTTCATCTTCTCCTTTTTCCTTCTCGTACTTTTCAGCCGTAGATGATTTCATCAACCGAATTTCTGCAATGGTCTGCTGAACTTTTCCCGAAAACTTCGCAGTCTCGTCCTGCATTTCCCTAGAAACTTTCGCAATGCGTTTTCCCAGCGGACGGATCAAACCCAAGGCTAACGGTACAGCCGTCAACATCACCAAGGTCATCTGCCAGTCCATGACTATTAGGATAAAAAAGATACCTACCAGTGTCAAAATGCCATTTATAAATTGCGGAAAAAATGAAGAAATTAAATTTTGAACGATCGAGGTGTCGTTCGTTAAGCGAGAGACGATTTCTCCTGAAGCATACCGGTCAAAAAAGGTAACAGGCAATTTAATGATTTTATTCCATAGAAAATTTCTCAAGCCTGCGACGACATGCTGACCAATTTTATGTAACACATAATTCGAAAAGCCATTAAATATGACTTGAACTATAAAGATACCAATGATTGCAGCTATCATCCAGGGTGTGAAAAAGTCAAACTCGATCCCATCTATAAACCGTTGAGTAGCCAGCGGTATCATGAGTTGCGTCAAAGTGGTTAGAAGGCTGCCTGCCAAACCGATAACAATTAAGCCTTTCGATATATTGGTTGACCACAAAAGACGAGTGAACCGTTTGAGATCTTGTTTCGTCGGTGTTTTTAATTCATTCTTGTTTTGCATATGACCGTCCCCGTTTCATTTGAGAAGTCTTAATATGTGTTGTCTTTATTTTACCGTATCGCCGATGAGGAAGCCATAAAAAAGAAGAGTTTGGACGATATGATCGGTCAAGATTATATTTAATCACTAGTTGCATCAAGCCGGAACTAGTGCTTCGTCGCGAGTATACTTTTTTGAGTCTCAGCTATTATGTTTTTAGTCATCTGGCTTGTAGAGTCTTGAAATAACTTATAACTTCAACTCAAATCGCAATCGACTTCCCAGTCTGGCTTATAGCGCCTTATAACCTCTACTCAAATCGCAATCGACTTCTCAGTTTGGCTTATAGCGCCTTATAACCTCTACTCAAATCGCAATCGACTTCCCAGTTTGGCTTATAGCCCCTTATAACCTCTACTCAAATCGCAATCGACTTCTCAGTTTGGCTTATAGCCCCTTATAACTTCAACTCAAATCGCAATCGACTTCCCAGTTTGGCTTATAGCGCCTTATAACTTCAACTCACGCAGTAAATGAATTTCAGTATGTCCTATTGATCTCAAACTGCGAATTATTTAACTATAAAAAAAACAGAGCAGACGCATTATGACAATGCTTGCTCTGTTTACTTGTACTTATTTTAATATACTATATTGTAAAGGTTCCACTGCTTATTATCGCCTTAATTCGCTACGATATTAACCAGTTTACCCGGAACTACGATCACTTTACGAATGGTTTTTCCTTCTAAAAGTTCTTGGATTTTCTCGTCACTCAGCGCCATCGCTTCCAGGTCTTCTTTGGAAATGGTTCTGGAGGTCTGATTCTTCGAACGGACTTTTCCGTTGATTTGGAAAACGACTTGAACTTCATCTTCAACCAGTTTCGTTTCGTCAAAAGTCGGCCAAGGTTCATACGCGATGCTTTCCTTTGACTCCGTTAATTTCGTCCACAGTTCTTCACCTAAATGAGGCGCAATTGGAGCTAATAATATCACGAAGCCTTTTAGATACTCAAGCGGCAAGGTTTTAGCTTTATAGGCTGCATTGATGAATATCATCAGTTGAGAAATAGCCGTATTAAATTGAAGAGCTTCGTAATCTTCGGTCACTTTTTTCACGGTTTGATGATAGACAACTTCAAGGGATCCATCATTAAATGTGGTGATGCGGTCCCTCAACTTATTGTCTTCGTCGATAAATAAACGCCAGACACGGTCTAGGTATTTACGTGCACCCTCTAGACCATCTTCGTTCCAGGAAATTGCTGCATCGAGCGGTCCCATAAACATTTCATAGAGTCTCAGTGTATCTGCACCATATTTATTTACAACATCATCCGGATTGACAACGTTCCCTTTGGATTTAGACATTTTCTCATTGTTGTCACCTAGAATCATTCCCTGATTGTACAATTTCTGGAAGGGTTCTTTGTTTGGAACTAAATCTAAATCGTATAGGAATTTGTGCCAGAAACGCGCATAAAGTAAATGCAGGACCGCGTGTTCAGCTCCACCAATGTACAGATCAACGGGTAGCCATTTTTCCAGTTTCTTCGGATCAGCCAACATATCTTTGTTATCAGGATCAATGAAACGTAGGAAGTACCAGGAACTGCCAGCCCATTGTGGCATGGTGTTGGTATCGCGCTTGCCCTTCATGCCTGTTTTTTCGTCCACCACATTGACCCATTCGGTAATGTTTGCCAGTGGTGATTCTCCTGTGCCGGAGGGTTTGATTTCGGTTGTTTTTGGTAGAATGAGCGGTAATTCGTCTTCAGGAATCGTCGTGGTCGTGCCGTCTTCCCAGTGGATCACCGGGATCGGTTCGCCCCAGTAACGCTGACGTGCGAACAACCAGTCTCTTAAACGGTATGTTGTTTTCCTTTCACCGAGTTTTTTCTCTTCAAGAAAAGCAATCATCTTGTCGATGGCTTCTTCTAATCCCAAGCCGTTAATAAAGTCTGAATTGATGTGTTTTCCATCACCGACGAATGCTTCTTTATCAGGTTCAGCACCTTCAAGGACGGCGCGGATCTCCAAGTCGTATTTTTGTGCGAATTCATAGTCACGTTCATCATGCGCAGGAACGGCCATTATTGAGCCTGTTCCATATGAAGCCAGGACGTAATCCGCGATCCAAATCGGCATTTCTTCTTTTGTGACCGGGTTGATCGCGTAAGCACCGGTGAAGACGCCTGTTTTGTTTTTGTTTAAATCTGTTCGTTCCAGATCAGATTTTTTATCGGCTTCTATACGGTAGGCTTTAATTGCATCTTTCTGATCAGCTGAAGCAATTCTATCCACCAATTCAGACTCTGGAGCCAGAACGGCATAAGTTGCGCCGAACAGCGTGTCGGGTCTCGTAGTAAAGACAGCGAAGGATTCGCTTGAGTCTTTAACCTTAAAGGTGATCTCTGCCCCTTCGGACTTGCCTATCCAGTTACGCTGCATGTCTTTGATGTGTTCAGGCCAATCCACGTCTTCCAAATCTTCAAGTAGTCGGTCCGCATAGGCTGTTATTCTAAGCATCCACTGCTTCATAGGTTTGCGGTAAACGGGATGTCCGCCTCGTTCAGATTTTCCGTCAATGACTTCTTCATTGGCTAAAACGGTCCCTAACTCTGGACACCAGTTTACGGGTACTTCTGCCTGATAAGCCATATCGTGTTCCATCAGTTTTGTAAAGATCCACTGCGTCCATTTGTAATATTCGGGATCGGTTGTGTTGATTTCTCTTTCCCAGTCATAGCTGAAGCCGAGAGATTTTATTTGACGTTTAAAGGTCTGAATGTTTTTCTCGGTAAATTCAGCCGGATCGTTTCCTGTGTCCAAGGCATACTGTTCTGCTGGTAAGCCAAAAGCGTCCCAACCCATCGGATGAAGAACATTAAATCCTTGTGATCGTTTGAGGCGTGAAATGATATCTGTTGCCGTGTAGCCTTCTGGATGCCCAACGTGCAGACCTTGACCTGACGGGTAGGGGAACATATCCAAGGCATAAAAATATTCCTTGTCGTCGTCTTCTGTCGTTTTAAAGGTGTGATCCTGCTGCCAGAATTTTTGCCATTTCGTTTCTATTTCGTGATGATTAAAAGACATCTTTTTCTCTCCTTTTTTTATATAAACTCAATTTTTCATTATTCGATATGCTTACAGTAGCTATTTCAAAAAATCGACCAATAAAAAAAGCCTATGAACAGCAAAAAAAATTGCTAGTCATAGGGCGTTATTATCGCGGTACCACCTATATTCGTCGCTCACTATTTAAAGAATACTGAGCAACCTCACTACCCTTAACGCGGATAAACGTCTTTAAGCTCTCTATCACTTAAAGCTACGGTTCTTGTCGGCGAGTTCAGTTGACGTCCTGTGTGTTTTCACCACCCACACACTCTCTAAATCAGAACGACTTACTTACTACTCCTACAACGTATTTTAATGTTGCCCTAATCATACCAAAGCTTGTAGTAAGCCGCAACTTTATATTTAAATAGAGTCGGTTGTCTAAATCTAAAGCTTGACCTGAAGAGATCAATAAGAAGACCAGCTGCTGTAAGAGCAACTGGTCTCGCTTAATTATTTTGAAACGGTCAGACGTTGGTTTACAAAGATCAAATCACTGTTTAAATTGTTCAGCGCTTTGATTTCACTTACCGTTACGTTAAGCTCTTTGGCGATATGAGACAAGGTATCGCCTGCTTTTACTGTATATGATTCAATTGTAGAAACAGCTTTAGATACTATCGACGTTACTACTGCTGAGGATGTATTTTTCACTGTCAGTTTTTGATTCACAAAGATAATGTCACTTGTCAATTTATTCCATTCTTTCAATTGACTGATTGTTACATTAAATTCTCTGGCAATTCCGGATAATGTATCACCGGATTTAACTTGATGGGTTACGTCAGATGCTTTTTCAGGTGTCGTAGGTGATGCAACTGTTTCTTTAGGTTGAGTTGAACCGCTTTGAACGACTGTTAACTTCTGACCCACAAAAATGCGATTTGCATCAGTAATGTTATTCCAATCTTTCAGTTGAGCAAGTGAAACGTTGTGAGTACGTGCAATGACACTTAACGAATCCCCCGCTTTGACAGTCACCGTATTTTCAGTGACAGGTTTAGTCTCTGCGACAGGTTTCTCAACTTCTGGTTCTTCTTTTACTAACGCTGTACCCTTAACGAATAATTTCTGTCCCACATAGATAACATCTCTGTTCAGCTGATTATCTGATAAAAGTGTTGCAACGGTTGTACCAAAATTTCTGGCAATTTGCCCTAATGTGTCTCCCATTTTCACGGTATAGACGGAGGCAACTGTTTCGACCGGTTTAGCAGGTTCAGGTTTTGTTTCCACTGCTTGGCTGCTCGTTACCGCTAAGTTCTGATTTACTCGGATCAGGTCAGAAGTCAGGTTGTTCAGTTCTTTCAGCTGCGATACTGTCATACTGAATTGTCTGGCAATTTGCCCTAATGTGTCTCCCGCTTTCACGGTATAGACAGAGGCAACTGTTTCTACTGGTTTCGTAGGTTCAGGTTTTGTTTCCACTACTTGGCGGCTCGTTACCGCTAGGTTCTGATTCACTCGGATCAGGTCAGAAGTCAGGTTGTTCAGTTCTTTCAGCTGCGCTACTGTCATACTGAATTGTCTGGCAATTTGCCCTAACGTGTCTCCCGCTTTCACGGTATAGACAGAGGCAACTGTTTCTACTGGTTTCGTAGGTTCAGGTTTTGTTTCCACTACTTCGCTGCTCGTTACCGCTAAGTTCTGATTTACTCGGATCAGGTCAGAAGTCAGGTTGTTCAGTTCTTTCAGCTGCGATACTGTCATACTGAATTGTCTGGCAATTTGCCCTAATGTATCTCCCGCTTTCACGGTATAGTCAGAGGCAACTGTTTCTACTGGTTTCGTAGGTTCAGGTTTTGTTTCCACTACTTGGCTGCTCGTTACCGCTAGGTTCTGATTCACTCGGATCAGGTCAGAAGTCAGGTTGTTCAGTTCTTTCAGCTGAGTTACTGTCATACTGAATTGTCTGGCAATTTGCCCTAATGTATCTCCCGCTTTCACGGTATAGACGGAGGCAACTGTTTCTACTGGTTTCGTAGGTTCAGGTTTTGTTTCCACTACTTGGCTGCTCGTTACCGCTAAGTTCTGATTTACTCGGATCAGGTCGGAAGTCAGGTTGTTCAGTTCTCTCAACTGAGTTACTGTCATACTGAATTGTCTGGCAATTTGCCCTAATGTATCTCCCGCTTTCACGGTATAGACGGAGGCAACTGTTTCTACTGGTTTCGTAGGTTCAGGTTTTGTTTCCACTACTTGGCTGCTCGTTACCGCTAAGTTCTGATTTACTCGGATCAGGTCGGAAGTCAGGTTGTTCAGTTCTCTCAACTGAGTTACTGTCATACTGAATTGTCTGGCAATTTGCCCTAATGTATCTCCCGCTTTCACGGTATAGACGGAGGCAACTGTTTCTATTGGTTTGACAGTTTCTACTGGTTTAGCTTCTTCCTTAACAGGAGACGTTACTACGTTTGAAAGATTTAATCGTTGTCCGACAAAAATCGTGTTTGAAGTTAACTTGTTTGTTTCCTTGATTGCTCCAACTGTCGTATTATACTTTTGAGCAAGTTGTGAAAGTGTATCACCACGGACTACTATGACCGAAGAAGCTGTTTGTTCCTCAATCTTCTCCGTTTCCTGATCCGATTGACTGCTATCTTCCACAGGTTTTTCATCAACAACAGAAACCATCAGCTTCTGATTTACGTATATGGTATCACCATTCAATTTGTTCATTGTTTTCAAGTTAGCCACACTCATATTGAAACGTTGCGCGATTTGAGAGAGCGTATCCCCACGGACAACTGTGTATTCGTTTTTAGCAATTATTTGGTTTTCTTCAGGTGTTACTGGTGTTACTGGTGTTTCAGGCATCGGTACCGGTTTTGGTTCGTTTGCTCTGATCGGCACAATAATTTCCTGATTAACGAAAATCAAATCACCGGTTAATTTATTGGCAGCTTTGAGATCTTGAACTGTTGTGTTGTAGGTTTGAGCAATTTTACTTAATGTATCTCCACTAACGACTTTATAAGCCGTTACTTTTTCGTAAGGATTCGCTGGTGTTGCGGTCGGTGTCTCTGGAACAACTGGATTAACAATGCCTGTACTGTTTCCTTTTGTCTGAACAATGTCAAATCGTGTCAGATTAAACTGTTCGATTATTCTATTTAATTTAGACGCATACGTCGGGTCTGTTGCATATCTGCCTTGTAACCACAATGTTGCATCACGATAACTCGTTGTCTTTTCAGCCCAAGTCCCGGAGTAAAAGGCACTGTTGCTTCTTAATCCATTACGTAAAAGATTCGCATTGTCCTGTAGGGATTCTTGATAACTTGGGTATTTCCTGAAGTTATCAGTAATCGTTATCCAACCAGTACTTGTGTAATATTCCTGCGTTCTTTTAGCTACGGATTCACCATTGTAAGATCCTTTGATACCAAACAGATTATAATTAGGTGAGGTTGACAAACTGCTTTTACCATAACCTGATTCAAGACTTGCCTGAGCAATCATGACGGAAGCATAAAGATTGTTTTGACTGGCAACATTTTGCGCATAGCCTGCCAAGTGTTCAATAAATTCACTTGGTGAGGTCACTTGATTGAGGCCTTCCGTTTTAGTCGGTTGCGGTGCTTTAGCTTCTGCTTTTCCTGCTTCGTTGATGGCTAAAACTTGTCCGACAGATAGTCTGTTCACATTGGTGATATTGTTTAGTGAAGCAAGTTTATTTACGGTCGTCTGATAACGTTGCGCGATCGACCCTAGCGTATCTCCGGATTTCACAACATAAACAAGTGCTTCAGCATCTTTGACCGTTTCTGTTTCTTTTACTATTTCTTTTACTGTTTCTTTTACTGGTTGAACAGTATCTACTTTATTTGGCTCTTCCAATGGAACTTCAGTCACTATTGCTTCAGTCGATTTCTCTTCAACAGTTTCTTCTACTGCTTCGGTCGATTTCTCTTCAACAGTTTCTTCTAGAGTTTCGGTCGCTTCCTCTTCAAGAGTCTCTTCTACCGCTTCGGTCGCTTCCTCTTCGACGGTTTCTTCGACTGCTTCCATCAATCCCATTTCAACAATTCCGTCTGCTGCTTCAGTCGTTCCTTCTTCAACAGTTTCTTCTAGAGCTTCGGTAAGCTTGTTTTCAAGTAACGCAACAAAAATGGTGTCAAGCTGTTCGTATGACAATAGATGAATATGTAATTGATCCAACATGCTTTGTCCTCCAGCTAATTCTATCATTCTTATTAGCTGTGTTCTGACAAAATCTAATTCTTCTTTCTGTTCTTCAGTTAATTCACTGACTTGTTCTATTGATAAATCTTCAAGATCTGTTACTTTATGTTCAGTCGTATCGATTTGATTATACATTTCGTATAACTCTTGTAATTCCTCTTGATCTAAGTCTAATTCCTCGGCATTTACCGCTTCGGTAAATCCGCCTGCTGCAACGATGCCTGCCAAAATCCCGGTCGATAATAGTAATAGTTTAGTGTGTTTTTTCATTTGTTCCTTTAGCGTAAGGGGCATATATGTTTTCTCAGTCATCTATAAATTGCTCCTTTCAAATATGTATATTTATTCTATTTACTTATTATACCCTTAGTTCCCCTAAATCGGAACGGGTGAGATGAATATATTTGTTTTGTTATCTAAATGTAATATACTTAATATTATAGTTTTGTTTTCCTTTTTCTTTCCTTTTGCAACAGGATTTAAGAATCAACAAATTGCTTTATTATTTCATTTATCAATGAAAGCTAGCTGATTTCCAATCTGGTAGCTGTTCCAAAAATGCTTTTACAGGTGTTTTGTAATCTATAAAAAAATCCTAAGATGCTCATCTTTTAATCGCAACAGACGAAAAAAACGCTTGATTAATAGAGATGAAATTCATTTACCTAAACAGACCATCGCTTCGAAGTAAGCCGTTAGACCGTTCATTTAATCCACGTTGTGAGGGATATCCCGAAATCGGCAAAGAAGATAGAGACGTCATGCTTGTTGCTGATACTTTTTTACTCAAAAAATCCTTTTAAACAGTCAAAAGTAACGTAGCTGAATAGCTTTAGTAGAAGTTGATCAAATCAAAAACCAAGACTGTTTCACTATCTTTGGCTTTTCGGTCATCTGGTTTCAAAGTAATCTTGACCTTGAAAAGGCGTTCGATTGATGTAATCACGACACTTTTATGATTGAGACCAACAATTGTATCACCTTATAGATTTTTAAACTCATTTACAAAGTCAGGGCATTTCTTTCTACCTTTTTTGGGTTGGCGTCTAAACGATTGTCTCCCAGGTTTTTCTTTATGTCCGATTGGTTTGCGTTTACCCTTCATAGGTAACATCGTTACTTCACTATGCATAAACCGACCGTATAGGTTTCGCATTGAGCACCGAAACACTTTTTCATGTTTTCTTTATAACGGCAGTAGTAATCATATAGAGTATTCCTTTCTTTGAGAAAATGTATGACACTATAGACCGGCTGTTTTGAACGGCAACCCTATCTTTTTTTCTGGAGCAGATTGTCCAATAGTAAAATGAGTTTCTATCTATCCAAGTTCCTCCGTTGCAAGAACGATGCAGGCCCTTTGTGAGCACCTTCCTGATTATAGAATTCAAGGAAAAAAGCCTCCTTTTTATACACATTAGATGTATAAACAGGAGGCTTTTTATTTATGATAAATTAAATAATGACCAGATAGAGTAAAGCTGCAATAACGCCGCCTAACATTGGCGCTGCTATTGGGATCCATGCGTATGCCCAATCTGAAGTTCCTTTATTTGGGATTGGTAGAAATTGATGTGCCAGACGCGGACCTAAGTCACGTGCAGGGTTGATTGCGTAGCCTGTTGCTCCTCCTAGTGAAAGACCAATTGAAAGTATCAATACCCCTACGACTAATGGATTTAGTCCATCAGCGAATATGTTTTTCCCAAACATCATAAGTGCGAATACCAGTACAAAAGTACCAATTGTTTCTGATATTATATTGCTGACCGTGTGGCGAATCGCGGGGCCTGTTGAAAATATCCCTAGGATACTGCCTTGATCTTTTGTTTCTTTGAAGTGAGGTAAGTAAGATAACCAAACCAAACCGGCTCCCACAAAACCGCCAATAACTTGAGCAATAATAAAGGGAATAACCAATGCCCACTCAAAATTACCGACAATAGCCATAGCAAGCGTTACAGCAGGGTTTATATGAGCTGGTCCCATCGATCCAGCAACATATACCGCAATTGTTACTGCTGCTCCCCATCCAAGAGCAATAGCAACCCAGCCAGCCCCTTCAGCTTTACTTTTATTCAGGCTTACGCCAGCAACGACACCATCCCCAAGTAAAACCAATATCATTGTTCCTAAAAACTCGCTAAAAATCATCAATGTATCGCCTGTCATTTATTTACATCTCCTTTTAATCTTTTTAAATCAGACTCTGCAACATCTGTTTCCAACTCTTTTTTATAGTTTGCTTTCGCTTCATCCGTCCAGCCATAAAAGCGAGCCATTTCTGTAATCACTGGGTCTATGATGCTATCTAATGTGTCACGCATAAACAACATGTGGTTTGTGCGGCGGATTAAGAAGTCACTTGGTGTAAGAGCCATCTCTTCTTTCATAGCATAGAATAAACTTACAGCATCAGCATGATTTAATCCCTTTACTTGTTGGATTTCATCTAATAAAGCGAATACTTCAGGAGCATTTGAACCATATAAATTAGCAAGATACAGTGCTTCTGATTCACTCAGTCCTTTTTCAATACCTATTTGGGTTAATTTTTCAGTTTCTGCTTCAACTTCTTGTGGGTTGATTTCCCCACCAGATACTGGGTATTTAGCAGAATCGATCAATTCATAAGATAAATTAAAGTTGTTGTGTAAAATTCCAACGACCGCTCTCATCGCTTCAAGGGCCATTTTGCGGTAATCAGTTATCTTACCCCCAGCTACTGTGATCAGTCCATCTTTATCGATATCTAACGCACTCCCACGTGAAATAGCTGACGGGTTAGCTCCTGATTCTGAGTTGCCTGTTTCAATCTTTTTTAATGCATTTTCGACTTCGTGCCGATCAACGTTCCCTTTCTGGTATTGTTCGATCGTTGCAATCACTTTGTCAAAGCTCTCGTCCGAAATCGGCTGGTTGTTTCCCCCATTGTAGTCAGAACCGCCATTTAAAGAGATCAACGGGCGCAATCCTGCCCAGCTCGATTCGATATCGTTGATCGTAATTTCTGCTGTCGGGTACCGATTGTTGACGATCTCTAATAGATAATCCACATCTTCCTGTTCAACAGTTGGATTTGCGAAATCGCCTTTATAGTCTGTGTCCGTTGTTCCAAAGTACGTTTTTTCTTCACGCGGGATCACAAATACCATCCGGCCATCATTTTTACCAGTGTCGAAATAAGTGGGTTGCGGTACTGGCAATTTTTTATTGTCTACCACTAAATGAACCCCTTTTGTCGGACGCATTTGTGGTTCGGCATCTACTTTGTCATCCATTTGGCGAATCGTATCCGACCAAGGACCTGTTGTGTTCAAGACAACACGTGCTTTGATATCAAATGTTTCCCCAATTAACAAGTCCTCTACGGTTACTCCACTTATTTTGTCATTTTCGTCGTGTAAAATCCCTACCACTTTCATGCGACTGACAATATGTCCGCCATCTGCGGCAGCACGTTTGATGTTTTCAATAACTAAACGAGCATCGTTGTTGCGGTAGTCTAAATATACTCCGGCACCTAATAAGCCCTCGCTTCTCAGTTGCGGTGCGCGTTCTAAAACTTCAGCTTTGGTCAATGTGTAGTTCGCATGTTTTGTTCCGGTAATGTCAGCTAATCGGTCATACAAGTCCATCGCTATTTTTAAGGAGAACATAGAAAAGGTTGACCCAGGTTCGTCATAGATTGGCAAAATCATTGGGTCCGCTTTTGGAATATGCGGTGCGATTCCTTGTACGACCGCACGCTCTTGAACCGTATCTGCTACAACTTCAACATCAAAGTTTTTCAGATAACGTAAGCCCCCGTGTACCAATTTAGTCGAGCGAGAAGACGTCCCTTCTGCAAAGTCCTGCATCTCGACAAGTCCTGTTTTCAGGCCCGAAGCGCTGGCTTGCAATGCCGTTCCAGCGCCTGTGATCCCTCCACCGATAATTAAGACATCTAGTGTTCCTTCTTTTAACGCCTTGACATCTTGCTGTCTTCGTTCGATTGAGAAAACCATAATTTTTCCTCCTTTTTAAGCTTCTGGTTTAAAGAGCTGAGTAGCTTTGACTGCTAGTTTCCAATTTTTGTATAATTTTTCACGCTCAATTTCCGGCATTTGTGGTTCAAAGATACCGCCTTCTTCATACATGCCTTTGATTTCATCCATGCTTTCCCAGAATCCAACAGCTAGACCAGCTAAGTAAGCAGCTCCTAAAGCAGTAGTTTCTAAGTTGTGTGCACGTTGGACTTTAGTGCCTAAGATGTCTGCTTGGAATTGCAATAACCAATCGTTATTGGCAGCTCCTCCATCAACTTTCAATAGTGGAATATCGATGTCTGAGTCTTTGTTCATAGTATCGATAACATCGCGTGTTTGGTAAGCAATAGACTGTAAAGTAGCTTTTACAAAGTCCTCTTTAGTTGTTCCGCGGTTCAATCCAAAAACGGATCCTCGTGCTTCTGAATCCCAGTAAGGTGCACCCAGTCCGGTGAAGGCAGGCACGACAAAGACTTCATTGTCATTTTTTGAAGCTTCAGCAAGTGCTTCTGAGTCAGCTGAATTCTCAATCATTTTTAATCCATCACGCAACCATTGAATAGAAGATCCAGATACAAAGATACTTCCTTCTAAAGCATAATAAATTTTACCACCGATGCCGTAGCCGATTGTGGTCAGCAGGTTGTTTTCGGATAATTGCGGTTTTTCGCCTGTATTCATCACGATAAATGAACCTGTTCCGTAAGTGTTTTTCACCATGCCTGGTTCGAAAGCCATTTGGCCGAATAAAGCAGCTTGTTGGTCTCCAGCCATTCCTGAGATAGGTGTGTTGGCACCGTAAAAGTGGTAGTTGGTTGTATGACCGTAAACTTCTGAGTTGGATTTGACATCCGGCATCATAATGCGCGGGATATTTAATATATCTAAAATTTCTTGATCCCATTCCAAGTTATGAATATTGAACAACATCGTTCGGCTGGCATTTGAATAGTCGGTAACGAATGATTCTCCACCCGTTAATTTCCATACCAACCAAGTGTCTACCGTCCCAAAGAGCAGTTCACCTTTTTCAGCACGTTCTTGAGCACCTTCGACGTGGTCAAGGATCCAACGAATTTTAGTAGCTGAGAAATACGAGTCAATGATCAACCCGGTCTTTTCATGGATCATTTTTGAATGTCCCGCTTCATGCAGTTCGGTTGCGATTGGTGCTGATTGACGCGATTGCCAAACAATAGCGTTGTATATGGGACTTCCCGTTTCTTTGTCCCAGATGATGGTTGTTTCCCTTTGGTTTGTTATACCGATCGCGGCGATTTCTTCAGGTTTGACACCAGATTCAATAAAGGACCCAGCAATCACTGATTGGACCGAATTCCAGATTTCATTCGGATTGTGTTCTACCCAGCCGCTTTGTGGGAAGATTTGGGTAAATTCTTTTTGCGAGCTGCCGATTGTATTTGTTGCTTTATCATAAATAATAGCTCTTGAGCTAGTTGTTCCTTGGTCAATAGCCATAATATATTTTTTCTCTGTCATGATTAATTTCCTCCTTGTTTTTGCAAACGTTTTCTTTACTTGTTTAGTATAACCGTTTTCATCATGTTAAAAATGTCATCTTTTTTGGGTTTTTAAAATTTTTTGATAGGTTTTATCTTTTTGATATCACATCGTGTCAAACAACCTTTAAAGAAAATCATCTGACATATGGTATTTGTATTCCAAAATAAATGTTTTTCTGGAACAAACGGGCGTACTTATAAAGAGCCATGAGATAACCCGAAGTCTTTGGCCTTCTAGGCTTTGAATACTTTTCATGGCTACAAGCAACCACTATTCTTCACCAATTTCGGATAAGCCATTAAACGAAACTACCAACACTATGAAATCATAAACCAAAAAGAACAAGCATCAGCGGAATTACTGAGCTTGTTCTAAGAATGGAGTTCTTGAATGATCCTCTGGATATTTTTCATATCAAAGGATGACGAGATTTCAGATAAGACATACACTTTGGCATCACCGTAACAGTCTTTCTTTATTGCTTGCTCATTGGTGAGAATGAGATCGTACGATTTAACCGGCTGATAGACTTCTACCTTTATGCCGTTGATATGACGCATATTTAGTATAAGCAGCTGGTTTAGTGTTTCGGTGTAAAATTTTTCCATTTTCAAATCGATCCCGATTTTCACAATGGTCCTCATCTTAAAAGAAGCCATTGCCAGCAGACTGATGTATTTCAGCAGATCCATTTTCACCGATTGAGTTTCTTCTGCTCTCAGTATACCGAATTTAGTAGTACTGATACCGAGTAATTTATGGGCAAATGAGACCATTTTTCGACCGGCAAACTGTTTTTCTTTTGCCAACAGCTCTTCAAAGGCATAGACTTCCATATCTCCTTGGAAGAAATACAATTTTGTGTGGATATGAGACAGGTGGTAGTGCATGTCACGTTCCAACATGTACGGCAATTTACGGAACTTGTAGTGAATAATAATGGTCTCCACAATATATGTATCCAGCGTCGCAATCGGTGCACGGCGATCGCGTTCCAACGTGTATTCATGAAAATCATGTTCATTCAATATCGGAAAAGCCAGAAAAAATGCAAAGTGTAGCATGGCCTCTTCTTCATCGACTTCTATTGAATACCGGCTGAAGTAGCGCAAAACCATAATGCGGATCTTTTGATACAATGGATCTTCTAAATAAGGCTGCATGTGATCGCGCAATGAAGTATATTGTTTACTTTTGCTGTTGACGCGGTTTTTACTGATCATCATCCAAGTGTTGAATCGTTGCCTGTTCGTTGGTTCAATCGTGATGTGCAGAAAACTCTCCACGGCCTGTAACATTTGAGCAATTTGCTTACTGGTATGCGAGGCGACGAGGGCTTCTTTGTTTTCGATATAGCTGAAAAATTGGAAGTAGAAATGCCGGATATGCAGCTCTTCACCGTGCATTTGACCATTACGAATTTTGATACCAAATTCTTTCAAGAAACTGTTCAATTCCTTTATTTTACGGAATAAGGAAGAATCACTGATCGCCAGTTCTTGCGTCAGCTGAGTAATCGAAAATTCTTGATGCTTAAACAAAAAACGGATCAGATTTACTTTGACTGACTGATTCAAATAAAGTTTATAAATATGCTGCAAGGAAAAGTCGTTGCTCATAGTCAAGAAAATAAACTGTCCATCAAAAGTAACCTGCACCTGATCTGCAAGAGACTCTATCCGAAAAGAGATGGATTCCAAATCCTTCTCTAAAGAAGCCTTAGCGATGCTCAAATATTCCAGCATATTTGCATAAGAGAGCTTTCCACCGTTTAGAACGAGTTGTTTGAAAATCGTGACTTCTCTAATGTCATTTTTTTCAAGGAAATGTTCAATTTTCAATGTTGTCATCCCTCATTTCCAGCCAAGAAACAAAATTAGTGGCCGAAATCAGTTGAGAAAAAGATGGGTGGAAGAAATACTCTTTTTGCTGCAACTCTTCCAAAGTTTGCTTGGTTTGAATGGCCAACGCTAATGTATTGATTTTTTCCAAAATATTTGACGAAGAAATCAGTTGAGCCCCAAGCAAAACGTGACTTGTTGTATCATAAATCCATTTGATTGTTACCGTATCGGTATCTGGCAGACTGTTTAGACGCACTTCCTGGATATAAGCTTTGACCGTTTGCCCCGAAAACACACTTTCGGCTTCCGTCATGCCCGTGCTGGCAATGTAGTAGCCAAAAAGGAAAGTCCCAATCGTTCGCAAAGAACCTTTAAAAGCCGTCTCTGGTTGGATAAGATTTGCAGCCGCCACGATTCCTGTTCGGACAGCATTGTTCACAAGCGGAATATACTCGGTTTCTTCGCCATCTCCATACGCAAGTTGGATGCAATCCCCAACAGCAAAAACATCTTCCACCGATGTCCGCATATAGCGATCGACCTCAATGGTTTGATCCGTGTGAAGACGAATCAAACCATCTAAAAAAGATAAGTTCGGTCTTACATTAACACCTAAAATAGCGGTATCACTCGTTACCGTTTCATTGCCAAATCGAACCGTTACTGGTTGATTCGCTTCAGTTTCGATAGACGAAACCGTTTGGTTCAAGCGTAAATCGATCCCCACTTCAACCATTCTCTCTTGTACCACCTGGATCATATCTTTATCAAAGTACTTGAATAACACATAGTCCAGACTTTCAATCAACGTAACTTGCTTTTGCTGCTTGCTTAGTAAAAAAGCCGCTTCTACTCCAACTTGACCAGCTCCGATGATCGTGACGCTTTGGCTCGCTTCCATTTTGGCTAAAGCTACAACCGCCTCATGATTTCTTTTGTACTTCAAGACATTCTCACCATCACTGCCAATAATTTTTTGCGATAATTGGCTCGAACCCGTTGCAATGATCAATTTGTCATAGGTAATCGTCGACTCTTTCCCATAAAAGAGATAGTCAACTGTTTTGTGAACCGTATGGATTTTTTCAACGGCTGCTTCAAGAAAACATTGGATATTTTTCTTTTCTAGCTGTTCTTTTGTGATGAAGTAGGCTGCATCTAAATCAGCAATTCTATTTTCCCAATACAAGTGAAGTCCATTCGGAATATAACCTAACATAGACTGCTTTTCCAGCAAAATGATTTCTGCATCGGACTGTTTCTTTCGTATTTCTAAAGCCGCTGATACTCCAGCAAAAGAGGCCCCTATAATTACCACTTTCATACCGTTACCCCTTGTCAATGTATTTTCAGTTAGTATAACACAGAGAAGAGCGCTTACGCTTGGACAAAAATTAGTATCATAAATGGATTTTTTTAGTTTTTGGGACTCGATCCAAGACATCAGCAATGCGTTGGTTTGAGTAATCTTCTTGTATTCAGAAGAGCATTTTATGCCCTCTCTGAATAAGACAGATGTTTCCCCCTTGCCTGATAATCTATTATCGTAGCAGTGTGTCATGTGAATTGATCCTTCTCTAATGATAGTATGGTAACTTCAAGATGATATGAAGTTATCATGGCGTTTTTATATGTTAGACTTGGTGTTCAAGTTCATTATATAATCCGGCAATAAAAGTATTATCTAAAAATCAAATTGATTATTCCCTTAAGGAGAGTGAAACAATTGTTACCTTCAGCATTATCTTTCACCCATTCATTGATCAAAGAAGTTGTCCAGGTCGGAGACACGGTGGTTGATGCCACTGTCGGTAACGGTCATGACACCCTGCTGCTTGCCGAGTGTGTCGGAGAAACTGGCCATGTCATTGGGTTTGATATTCAAAAGATAGCCATTGAGACAACGCAGGATAAACTCAATGAAGCAAAATTAGCGCATCGTGTGAGCCTTTATCATAAAGGACACGAAGAAATAAACACTGTTCTTTCTTCTTCAACAGATTTATCTGTGGTGGTATATAATTTAGGCTATTTACCTAAAGGAGACAAAAACATTATAACCACACCAAAAACAACTTTAAAGAGTATTGAACAAGCACTCAATCACTTAAAGAGTAAAGGTATGGTGCTTTTGATGATCTATTATGGGCACGAAGGTGGGGAAACGGAAAAAGATGCGGTACTTGATTATGTTAAGCAACTTCCACAAAATGAATTTTCTGTTTTACAGTACCAGTTTATAAATCAAACTAATTCACCACCTTTTCTAATTGCAATCGAAAAACGTTGACTTCAAATGTTTGTAAGTGCTTTTATAATGATGTAGAATAATTATTAAATCTACTTGTTAAAAATTTTGTAATTTCTTATAAAAGGAGACCCCTATGGAAAACCTAACTGTTTTAGTTACGTCAATCGACACGCCTACCGCGCTCGGTGTTCTGAAAGGTTTAAAAGAAATTAAACACATTAAAATAATTGGTATAAACTCTCGGACGCTTACAGCTGGCAATGTCTTCTGTGACCGAGTCTACCGTGTACCAAGGTTCACTGAAAACAAAGACGATTATTTTAAACAACTAAAAGAAATCATTGATAAAGAACACGTTCAGGCTGTTTTTCCAAGCCATCCTCAAGAAATTAATTTATATGAAGATTATAAACAACACCTGAAAATACCTTTTGCCTTACCTAATAGTTCCCATTTTAATCGATTAACGCATAAAGACACGACCTATCATTGGCTTAACGAGCATGGTTTCAGTAAATATATCCCTACTTACTATACGTTTAACTCACATGACGAATTAGCGGATCTTATTCATAACGAATTTAAAGATGAAGAGGAACTTGTTATCAAAAACACCTCGGGATATGTGGAATCAGATTTCACTTTATTGACACATCGCGATAAATTTATAGAAGCCATCGAAACACAACAGTCTCATGTTTTTGCGTTTGAAGATTATTTAGCTACACACAATACTGATCACCGGATGGTTATGAAGAAATTAGATCAACCTGAATTCAGTGTTGATTTATATATTTATGATACTAAAACTGTTGTGAGCGTTCCTCGTCAGCGTATTGGTGTCGCGAATGGTATAGTCTTAGATGGTACACTCATTGAACATACTAAACTCATAGCCATTTCTATAGATATTGCTGAAGCGATCATTGATGAAGGCTTTATTAATCTGCAGTTCATGAAAGAAGACGGCAACTTTAGGCTGACAGATGTTAATACTCATTTTTGCGACAGTCAAGTCATGTCTCTAGGAGCTGGTGTGAATTTCCCGGAATTATTCTTAACTTACAATTTAACAGATGAAAGACCTATACCAAGACCCAAATGGAATACACGAATGGTCCGTTATAGCGAAAGTGTGTTTTTTCATAGTTATAATGCAGATGATGAACCGGCTGTCTGGACGGCCCCTGATGAATAAAAACACTTAAACAGAAAAAAAGTCATTCGATAAAAACTATCGAATGACTCTTTTTCTGTTTAAAATCGATTTGATTATTTAGATTTGATAAAGGTTTTTCCTATGTCTTTAGGTGCGACAGATCGGCCAACTACACTGACTAAAATAATAATCGTCAATAGATATGGCAGGATTTGTAACCAAATACCCGGTATGTCTTGAACAATTGGAATATAGTTCCCAATACGAGCTAGACTTTGAGCAAAGCCAAAGAAGATTGCTGCTCCCATTGCACCCAATGGATTCCATTTACCAAAGATCATAGCAGCCATCGATATAAAGCCTTGTCCGGCTACGGTTAAAATACCAAATTCATTGTGGATGGCTTGAGCTTGAATCGCACCACCGATACCACCTAAGAATCCGGAAATCAATACGCCAGCATACTTCATTAAGTAAACATTGATTCCTAATGTTTCTGCAGCATGCGGATGTTCACCAACGGAACGTAAACGTAAGCCAAATTTCGTCTTGAACATGATTACCCATGCAAGAATTGCGACAAGTATACCTAGATAAGCAGGTCCGGAAGTGTTACGGAAAAATATTGGACCTATAACAGGTATTCTATCAAGCAGGAAAATATTGGAACGACCGAATGATCGACCTAAAGGTCCTGTTTGCGCAGCGCCATAAATGGCTCTTGTTAAAAATACCGCTATAGCAGGAGCAGCTAAGTTAATAACCGTACCTGAAACGATATGGTCGGCACGAAACTGAATAGTTGCTACAGCATGGATGAGTGAGAATAAAATCCCAATAAGTCCCCCAGCAAGTAGTCCTAACCAAGGCGTCATGTTACCAAATGTATTATAAAAAGCGAGATTAAAGATAGCTGACATAAAAGCACCCATGACCATGATGCCTTCTAGTCCAATGTTAACGACCCCACTACGTTCAGAGAAACAGCCCCCTATGGCAGTAAAGATTAATGGAGCGGCATAGATCAGAGAACTTGAAACGATCAATTGTAATAAAGATATAGTGTTCATGCCTATTGTCCTCCTTCTTCTACAGTCTTGGTGCGTTTTATTTTATCCAATAGTAAACGAATAATGTAATTCGCTCCTACGAAGAAAATAATGGCAGCGATAACGATATCAGCCATTTCATCTGGCACGCCTGCACGGTTTGGCATAAATCCAGCACCGACATCTAAGACACCGAATAAAATTGAGGAGAAGAAAATACCGATAGGATTACCTAGACCAAGTAAGGCAACGGCAATTCCGTTGAAGCCTAAACTTGGTAGACCACTTTGAGTAAAGATGTTTCCAAACGTACCTAATCCATGAATAGCTCCACCAAAGCCAGCTAAACCGCCACTGATCATCATAGACAAGATGATGTTTCTTTTGGCACTCATTCCGGCATATGTCGAAGCATCTGGATTTAATCCTACAGCTCTTAATTCAAATCCAGCTGTCATTTGAGTCATGAAGACCCAATATAAAATTACAACAATGATAGCCATGAATAGGCCCATGTTAACGCGAGAATTTTGTGTGAGTTGTGATAACCACCCTACACTAAGATTTGCATTTTCACCGACACGATCAGATGTATTTCCTGTTGCTAAAACATTACGAATAATATAGTTCGTTAAATGAAGGGCAGTATAATTCAACATGATCGTGACAATAACTTCACTGGTACCAAAGTAAGCACGTAAGGCACCGGCAATACCCGCCCAGATAGCCCCCGCAATAATAGCAGCACCAATACTTAGTGTCAGCAATAAAATTCTTGGTAAGTCAGGTAAACTTAACGCTACCCAAATTGCAGCAACCCAACCTGCAAGGAGCTGTCCAGCTACTCCGATATTAAAGAAACCTGCTTTAAATGCAATGGCAAATCCTAAACCAGTAAAAGTCAATACTGTCGCTTGCCTTAATGCTTCACCTATAAAGTATGGGCTATTGAAAACACCCATTAACATGGCTTGATATGCTAGTAGAGGATTATATCCGAAGAACAACATGAGAACTGCTCCAAAAACAAATCCTAAAATAATAGAAAATAGGGGAATAAGTAACGCATCTAGTCTATCTTGGTTAGTCGTTAGCAACAGTCTCACGCTCCTTTTTATCTTCATCTGTTGATTCCTGTTTCGCTTTTTCCAGTGGTACACCAGCCATTAAGAGACCCAATTCATTTTCAGTTGTTTCGTCTGCATTAACGATGGCGATTATCTTGCCATCGTACATGACGGCTATGCGATCTGATACATTCATAACTTCATCTAATTCAAAACTCATGAGTAAAACGGCTTTTCCGTTATCACGTTGTTCAATTAAACGCTTATGGATATATTCGATTGCTCCAACGTCTAGTCCACGTGTCGGCTGTGCTGCAATCAACAATTCCGGATTTCTGTGGATTTCACGGGCAATAATCGCTTTTTGTTGATTTCCACCTGAAAGTGAGCCAGCTGTCGATTCTTCGCTTTGCGTGCGCACATCAAATTCCTCAATCAACATCTGCGCATAATTCTTTATTTCCTTATGATTCAAGAAGCCATTTTTACTGAACGGTTTTTTGTAATACTGTTGTAAAGTTAAATTTTCTTCCAGTTTCATTGGTAAAACTAAACCGTAACGGTGTCTATCTTCCGGAATATGTCCTAAACCTGTCTCTGTTATTTCACGCGGTTTTTTTCCAGTGACATCTTTACCGTTCAATTTAATGGTACCTGATTCCACTTTTGATAAACCGGTAATCGCTTGAATCAGTTCTGATTGACCATTACCGTCAACGCCAGCTATCCCTAAAATTTCACCAGCTTTCACTTCCAAATCAATGCCTTTGACAGCCTCAAGTCCACGAGACTCTTTCACCGTCAGATTTTTAATTTCAAGCACTGGTCCTTGTGGGTCAGCTGCTTTTTTCTCTACTTTAAATGTTACGGAACGTCCAACCATCATATCTGCCAATTCTTGCTGAGATGTTGATTTAACGTCAACTGTATCAATACTTTTACCACGGCGTATTACTGTACAACGGTCAGCAACTTTTTTGATTTCATCTAATTTGTGTGTAATCAAGATGATGGATTTCCCTTCATCTGTCAGCTTTTTCATGATACCCATTAATTCATCAATTTCCTGAGGAGTTAATACCCCTGTCGGTTCATCAAAAATCAGGATATCTGCACCACGAAATAATGTTTTTAAAATCTCTGCACGCTGCTGCATTCCCACACTGATATCTTCAATTCTTGCAGAAGGGTTTACTGTTAAACCATAGCGTTCAGATAACTCTTTGACATCTTTTTCGGCACCTTTTTCGTCCATGAAACCGTACCGGTGTTTTTCTTTACCTAGCATGATATTTTCAGTAACGGTAAATTTATCAACGAGCATAAAATGCTGATGCACCATACCAATACCTAGTTGATTGGCTTTGTCAGGTGAATCGATATTTTCTTTCTTACCATTTACATAAATTTCTCCTGATGTCGGTTCCAACAATCCAGACAAGATGTTCATCAAAGTTGATTTCCCAGCACCGTTCTCACCTAAGAGTGCGTGGATTTCTCCTTTTCTGACATTTAAGTTGATATTATCATTTGCTTTGAATTCGCCAAATTTCTTTGTAATGCCCTTCATTTCAATGACTTTTTCTGTCTGTGCCACTACCGATCCCTCCCTATCATTCGTTATTTTTAATAACCGTAAACATTATCACTCATCATACTTTATAGTGCAAGTAGTTTAATCAAATTATTAGAAAAAGCGCCAGCCCATAGACCAGCGCTCAACTATTAATTTATAATGTTTGTTTTTTCAGTCTTTGATTATTATTCGCTGTATGAGAATTCTGGAACTTCGATTTCTCCATCAATAACTCCTTGACGTGCGTCTTCTACAGATGACCACGCTTCGTCAGACATGTTTCCTTGTACCAAGTCAACGCCTTCTTCTTCTAAACCATAAGCAATGTTTTCTCCACCAGGGAATCCTTCATCCATTGTCAGGTTTGCTGATTGTGAAATAGAAGAACCTACAGCTTTAATAGTAGAAGTTAATGTGAGGTTTCCACCATCATATTCGCCTTCTTCTTCTTGGTCACGGTCAACACCGATTACCCAAATTTGAGTATCAGGATCTGATTCCATACGGTTACGAGCTTCAGTGAATACACCATTACCAACTGCGCCAGCAGCGTGATACACAACGTCTGCACCATTTGCGTACATACCAGCAGCGATTTGTTGTCCGATACCTTCATCAGTAAATGATTCAGCGTACTGAACGTCTACTTCAATACTATCGTCAACGTGAGCTACACCTGCTTCAAAACCAGTTTGGAAACGGTCGATAACTGGACCAGCGATTCCGCCGATAAATCCAACCATACCTGTTTCAGTTGTTTCAGCTGCTGCTACACCTGCTAAGAATGCTGCTTCGTGGTCACGGAATGTTAATGACACTACGTTATCACGATCTGAAATATCATCCACAATACCAAAGTGTTGTTCCGGATTTTGGTCAGCTACATCATTAACTGAATTTAAAAGCTGATAACCGATTCCGTATATAATATCATAATCAGCTGCTAATGCCTGATTCAAATTTGGTACGAAGTCAGATGAATCATTTGATTGAAAATATGCATAGCCATCACCTTCTGATAAACCGTGTTCTTCTCCCCATGCTTGCATACCTTCCCAAGCAGATTGGTTGAATGAACGGTCATCTACGCCGCCTTCATCTGTGATCATAGCGATTGAGAAATCAACAGCTTCTGTTTCTTCACCAGCATCTTCGCCAGCGTCTTCGCCAGCATCTTCGCCAGCATCGGTTCCTGTATCTTCTTCTTCAGTTGCTGGTTCCTCGACTGCTGGATCTGATGCATCTTGTCCTTGACATGCTGCCAATACAAAAGCGGATGACCCAATTGCTAGTAAACTTCTTAATTTCATTTTTGACACGATAATTCCCCCTATTATTATATTATGTATCTTATAAGGGTCAAAGAAACCCTGTTACAGTATAATAACAAAATACTGTAACAAGATAAACTGTTAACCCTTTCATGGATATATAGTAACACTCCTGTAACAAAAAGGAAAGTTAAATTTTTTTAATAAATTAAAATATATCCTATTCAATTTTTAATATATCCTATTCTTCTGTAGTCTCATTTGAACTGTTTAAATACTCCGCGGTCACGAGTACTTCTCTAGGTTTTGATCCTTCATGCGGTCCAACAATGCCTTTCAGTTCCATTTCATCGACAATCCTGGCTGCACGATTATAACCGATCCTGAAACGTCTCTGAAGCAATGATATGCTTGCTGTCTGCATTTCGACGACTAAATCAACGGCATCACCGTATAATTCATCTTCGGATTCACCTGCCTGCGTTTTTGGCTCGTCTTTAGGAATCATTTCTTCGACATAATTGGCTTCCTGCTGATTTTTAACAAAGTTCACTACTGCTTCAACTTCTTCGTCCGAAATGAAGGCACCTTGGACACGGGTCGCTTTATTGGCACCCATCGGTTGGAAGAGCATGTCTCCTCGTCCAAGTAATTTTTCAGCCCCGTTACTGTCTAATATGGTACGAGAATCCGTTCCACTGGATACAGCGAACGCGATCCTTGAAGGTACGTTAGCTTTGATGATACCTGTAATAACGTCCACACTCGGTCTTTGTGTCGCCAAGATCATGTGAATACCTGCCGCACGTGCCATTTGAGCTAATCTTATAATGGCGTCTTCCACTTCGTTTGAAGCAACCATCATCAGGTCAGCCAACTCGTCCACAATAACGACAATATAAGGAAACGGTAATAACCCTTCGTCATTTTCAGCATTTTTCTTTTTAACGAACTGGTTGTACCCTTCCATGTTACGTGTCCCACTGGCCGCAAACATTTCATAACGACGTTCCATCTCCTGTACGACTTTATGCAGAGCTTGGGCTGCTTTCTTAGGATTCGTAACAACCGGGGTCAACAGATGTGGTATCCCGTTGTACACATTCAGCTCAACCATTTTAGGGTCGATCATCATCATTTTCACTTCATTTGGTTTGGCCTTCATTAACAGACTGGTGATTATCCCGTTGATGGAAACAGATTTCCCTGATCCAGTTGCCCCTGCTACAAGCAAGTGCGGCATCTTAGATAAATCAGCCATTGCCACGTTACCAGCAATGTCTCGTCCTAGCGGCACTTCCAATAAGCGCTCCTTATTGTTTATTTGTCCTTCGATCGTATCTCTAAAAGATACCATGCTGACTTCCGAATTTGGTACTTCTATACCAATAACTGACTTACCGGGAATAGGAGCTTCCATCCGAATGTCTTTTGCTGCCAAAGCCAATGCTAAATCATCAGTTAAGCCGACGATCTTGCTGACTTTCACACCCGTAGCTGGTTGGATTTCGTACTTTGTCACAGCTGGTCCAAGATTTGCTTTGGTTACTTTAGCTTTAACACCAAAACTTTCAAACGTTTCTTCCAATTTTTTTACATTTTTCTGGATGATCGAATACTCATCCGATTGATCAATTGCCTCATGTTCATCTAATAATGACACGGGCGGCAGTTTATATGACTGGTTCTCTTCTTCACCAATTTCAAAATCCACCGGTGCTTCTTCCTCTGAACCTTTGTCGCTTTGTTCAGCATTTTTCGCTTTTGAGGCTTGATTTTTTTTGTTGGTTTTTTGTTCATATTTAGCCTGAAGTTCCTGATAACCTTCTATCTCTAAGGCTGTTTGTTCAGCTTCCTGATGCTGTTCTGTTGGATCGTTTGTTTCATTAAGACGAGTGTTCTGTGAGACGACTTCTTGAGGGGGCGTATTTATAGTTTTCTTTTTCGTTTTGGATTTCTTGGATTTAGACTTTTCAGCCTGTTTGGCTTTCAATTGTTTAAACCCATTTCCTACCCAACTCATCAGTGCTTTCAATGCTTTTCTTATCCGGTCAAATAAATCCCGATAAGAAAACTGGAAAAATGTCATGATTCCAAAGAAGACTAACGCTATAATCATCAAGTAAGTACCTACAACGCTGAACAGGAAATAACTTGCACTAAAGAAAATCGAGCCTATTATTCCCCCGCCCAAAGGAGTCCCGATGCTGTTTGATGTGAATTGTGGCCAGAAAAAGCGCCATGTCGCTACGACACTATTGATCGAATCGTTGATAATAGGTGCAAACCATCTTGAATGTAAAAAGACTAACCATGCTGTATAAAGCAGAGCAACTCCTTTTGTTTTTGTTCCTTTCAAACTCGGCCAGTCACCTTTAAGTATTAGATATATTCCTAATCCCAGTAAAATAATAGCTGAAAATGCGTAAGTCTCACCCACGAAAAAGCGCAATATGTTAGTAAAGAATCTACCGACAAAGCCGAATGACCCTAACGTTAAGATACTCATAAATGATAAGATAAATCCTATCCATTCGGGAGCCACTTTATGCTGCTTTTTCTTTGGTCTTCCTCGTTTTTTTGTGCGTGTCATTTCTGCACTCCTTCCTATATATTCTGGTTTATTATAGCATGAAAAATAGAATCAAGGTAGGTCAGCCCTCACTTTAACCAGACTCTGATGGCTTTCTTTTGACCTGGACGTCTCTATACAAGTAAACTAATACTATATTAGAAAAATAATCAGTAAATACTAAAAGGAGGATTCACAATGGGTTCTTTATTTAAAGATTTTTTTGAAAAGGGAAAAAACAGAGAGTCGAATGGTGAAGTCATTTATACAAATGAACCGATGGAAAATAACGGCCAGCAAAAAATGCGTGCCACTATTTCGGGACGCGTCCAGGGTGTCGGCTTTCGTTTTTCTACACAACAAGCAGCGGATGAAGCAGGTGTCAAAGGGATCGTACGTAATGAAAACGACGGAACTGTTTATGTTGAAGCCGTTGGTGACGAAAAACAATTGAGTCAATTTATTGAAGCATTACGCAAGGGGCCTTCTCCCGCTGCTGATGTTGACAAAGTAGTCGTTACTTATGACGAAAAGATTGAAGAAAAAACGATTTTTTCTCAAGTCAATTGAATTATTTCTTCCATTAAGGTATAGTGGTGAATAGCGTGAAAGCAATAGAGAGACACCACTATAAAAATTAAAGGATTGAATACAATTGAAAAACCGTACTAAAAGATGGCTTTTATCAGGTGGAATGCTTTCCATCGTTTTGTTCTTATCAGGTTGCATGAGAGTTGACGAAAGTGGAACGCCTACTGGTGGCTTTTCTCAATTTTTATTTGATTATCTCGTTTTACCTACACAACAGTTCATAGAAATACTAGCAGATTTCACTGGAAGTTACGGACTGGCAATTATTGTCATTACCATTATCGTTCGTATCCTCATCTTACCCTTATCAATCAAACAACAACGTGCGACTTTAGAGCAACAGGCTAAGATGGCAACAGTTAAACCTGTTACAGATGAAATCCAGGCAGAAATGAAAGAAACAGACGATGCGAAGGAAAAACAAGACTTACAAGCAGAAATGATGGAAATTTACAAAGAGAATAACGTCAACATGCTGGGCGGCTTATCAGGATGTTTACCGCTGCTCATTCAACTACCAGTTTTCACAGCAATGTTCCAAGCGATTCGAATGTCCGAATCCATTCAGAGCGCTTCATGGCTGGGAATCAATTTGGGCGAAAGCAGTATTCCACTCGCCGTACTGACTGGTGTTGTTTATCTCGTTCAAACTAAAGTCATGCAGGCTGGCATGCCCGAAGAAACACGCAAACAATCAGGTACCATGATGTACATGAGTCCAGTGATGATTCTAATGTTCTCAATCACTGGTCCAGCAGGACTGACATTATACTGGTTTGCTGGTGGTTTTGTAGCAATCGGTCAATCTCTTATCACTAATTTGTACTACAAACCAAAATTAGAAAAAGAGATGGAGAAAAAACACGGCGGAAAACCTATTATTAAACGTAAACTACGTGAACGTAAAACAGTTCAAGCTACTGAAACTGACACGAAGCTTAATCAAGCACCATCCGCTAGAAACAAACGTCGTAACCAGAGCCCGTTCGAACAGAAAGAGCTCCGCAATTCAGGTAAACAACAACGTGACTGATTATTATGAAAAAAGGAGACTCAACTGAGTCTCCTTTTTCTTTACCCTGTTTTTGATTGGATAACGACGTGTCCATTGACACGTCGTTTCATTTTTTTATATTTTTCAGTTGGTAAGCAATCGCCTGAGCGATTGCTGTCCTTCTTAGGTATTTCGACATGTCGACTGTGAAGCTGCTGATTCAGATCGGAATTCTTTCTGAGTTCGACATCTCGACCGTGAAACTGCTGATTCAGATCGGTATTCTTTCTGAGTTCGACATGTCGACCGTGAAACTGCAGATTCAGATCAGTATTCTTTCTGAGTTCGACATGTCGACCGTGAAACTGCAGATTCAAATCGGAATTCTTTCCGAGTTCGACATGTCGACCGTGAAACTGCAGATTCGAATCAGTATTCTTTCTGAGTTCGACATTTTGACCGTGAAACTGCTGATTCAGATCAGTATTCTTTCCGAGTTCGACATGTCGACCGTGAAACTGCTGATTCAAATCAGTATTCTTTCTGAGTTCGACATGTCGACCGTGAAACTGCAGATTCAACTCGGAATTCTTTCTGAGTTCGACATGTCGACCGTGAAACTGCTGATTCAGATTGTTATTTTTATCTTTACTATACTATCGATAATATATTTACTCTATAGTAGTGTTTTGAGGAATCTTCCTATTCTTCTTTTCGATATGCTTCCATCGATCCAATCATAAACAAGTGATGTAGTAATTTTCAACTTAGGAAATAGCATCTCAATCTCCTCAACATGACTAAGAATTAAACGATTTATATCATCAACATTTTCACATTCAAGACAAGTAGCTTTACGTTCAGTTACTATCACATTAAAGGACTGACAGCCATTGCAAATTATTCCTTTCTTCATGTCCTCATATTTAAATTCATGAGAAGTTTCCTTATATCTTTGATTACTTAACTGCTCTGACTGGAGTTTGTTTACGATGTTAACCTGTCCTTTTGATAATTTTGTATTTCTATTTTTTAGTTTCTCAAGGTGGTTATTTATTTGGGTCGGCAGTATAAACGGATCACTTGTTTGAGCATCAAATAAAGTAAATGATGCATTAATAAAAAGGACATAAGGTTTAATTTCTACGGCTTCACTCCATTGACTAATCATTTGTTCCAGGACTTTTTTAGCTCGATTTAATTGAATACTTGGACAAATGAATTCCTGGCCATTTAGCTTTCGAAATTGACCTGGTAATTTCTGAAATTCTCCCTCGTAATTTTTAATTTCATATAGGTAAAACGTGTCTCCTATAACCAGTAACGTATCTATTTGTGCGGTCGATCCGTTATACGAAACAAGTAAATCGTTTATAACTGTTACATCATCTTCAAAGTGTTCTTCGATCCGTTCATCAAATTTCTGTTCTCCCTCATATCCTTTTTTAAGATTCAACAGGTATTGCTGTTGAGCATATGGTAATTTGGTTCGGGTATTCACCGATTCCAGGTATTGTAACTGATACGATTTCTTTCTAATTTTTTTTTCCATTTTCAACCTCCTTATATTTTGAAAACTTCTTATTCATCTATAGTATTAACTGCCCATCCAATTTATTTATCATTAAATTTCACGAAAAAAACTCCACAACATACCAGAATCAGTATGTCGCGGAGTTATTTTAGCTTATTCATTTTATTTTTTCGTTAAAGCTTTAGAAGCTCGTTCAGACTCTTCTATTTTTTTCAGATCTTTTTCATTTAGTTTAGGTAATTCAATTCTGAAAATCGAGCCATGATCCAGGACACTTTCTACCCAAATCTTACCATGATAGCCTTCTACCAATTGTTTGGCGATAGACAATCCTAATCCGTTACCGCCTTTGTGTCGACTTCTTGCTTTGTCTACACGATAGAAACGATGGAAGATTTTCTCAGTATCTTCTTCAGTCATTCCTTCACCAAAATCTTGAATAGCGATTTGAATTTTAGGTCCATCATCGGACACGCTTAAATGCACAACATGGCGATCTGTAGAGTATTTCACCGCGTTATCAAGCAGAATAATGAGAATCTGTTCTAAGTGATTGCGATAAATATTGATGTACACTTCTTTTTCCAAATCATCATCCAGGATAAAGGTGAAGTCCGGATGAACAAGTTTAAAGTTATTATAGGTTTGATCGATAAGTTCTCTAACTGAAGTCCGTTCGTTTTTGTAATGAATTTCGACTTGTTCAGCACGTGATAAGTCGAGCATTTCCTGGACCAAACTCTTCATTCGTTCGATTTCTTGAAGAGACGCACTCAGCGATTCATCTAAAACGACCGGATCATCTTTACCCCAGCGGTTCAAGAGCTTCATATGACCTTCAACCACCGCAACGGGTGTGCGTAATTCATGCGACACATCTTCAACAAACTGTTTTTGCTGTTCAATGTTGCGTTGCATACGGTCCAGCATCGAGTTATACGCATTGGCTAACTCAGTCAATTCATCGTTACCATCCCCCACGTCAATACGATCACGGGATTCCGGATCTTTTTCAACGATGTGCATGGCCTCAGTCAACCGACGAATCGGCTGGAGGAATGAGATGGCAATAATATAACCGATGACTCCGCTGAAAAGTAAAGCGATAACTCCGGTCAGCAATATTGCTCCCAAGACACTTCTAAATAGCTGATGATAGGATGACAACGTGTTGATTACTTGGACGTAGCCAATTCTTTCATTATTTAAGAACGAGTAAACTGGTGTTGTTGCCGATAAGGCTTCACCGCTCGGCCCCTTTTCTATAGTTTCGATTTGCAACGTCTCTTTAGGTACAAATTCTATATCAACATCATTCGTTTCATATAAAAGTTGGTCGCTAGTGTTATATACTCTTATAACAATACTGCCTTGGCTCGCACGCAATGGTGTACTTCTCTGATTTTGAACTTCTTCCATAATCGGCATTTCAGGTGTTAAATATAGTTCCTGCTGATTCAATGTGTCTTCAACATCTTCTTCTGTTAATTCATAAAAGTTTTGTCCAAACTGTTCAGTTAAATTCACCATCACATTTCTAACGGCTTGTTGTTCATTATCTATCATGATTTGCTGAAAGGTAATGAATAAAATAGTGGAAAATATAGTGTATGTTAAAAATAGTGCAATGGCAGCCCCGATAGTCCATTTCCATCTTAAAGAAATTCGCTTTTTCTCGTTAATTCCTTTTGTATCAACGGCTGCTTGAGGTTTCACGTACGCATCACGTATCCTGTCCCTCTAACCGTTTGAATGTAGCTTTCTTTTCCGGAAACATCGATTTTGTTGCGCAGGTATCTGATATACACGTCAACCACGTTGGTTTCAACTTCCGTTTCGTATCCCCAGACTTTATTCAATAATACTTCACGTGACAAGACAATGTTCAAGTTTTCCATTAATTCAACGAGTAACTCGTATTCTCTCTTCGTCAATTCAATGACTTCATCTGCGCGTTTGACGACACGGTTTTCTTTTTCTACCGTAATGTCTCTGTATGTGATGGTCGTTTGACGACTCACATTTTCTTCGGTTTCGATTTCGATACGACGAAGCAAGGCACGCATGCGCGCTAATAATTCTTCGATCGCAAAGGGCTTGACTACGTAATCGTCAGCACCATGATCAAAACCTGAAACGCGGTCAATGACTGAATCTCTTGCCGTCATCATGATAATTGGCACATTACTAACTTGACGAATACGACGTGCCACGTCGATCCCGTTTAATTCGGGTAACATTAAATCAAGTAATACAATATCCCACTCTTTAGTTTCATCTGTTGCAGCTTCAAGACCTGAACGACCATCAAAACGGACCTCTGTCTCAAATCCTTCATGGGTTAATTCCAATTCAACAAATCGAGCTAAATTCTTTTCATCTTCTATAATTAAAATCTTTGCCACGGTTTCCACTCCTACTTCTTTTATGTGCATTTATTTTTATAAATTAGTGTTATAATGCCTGTTATTATGCTCTTTAAGTTTACCATATTTTTGTTTAATTAGAAATGTTAGAAGAGTCTAATTTAATATTTTATAACAAGTTATAACGAATTGTGACAAGAAAATAGTAGGTTCTCGAAATGAAAACCTACTAATCTTACTTATTCATTATTATCTTGCTTGATCAATCCCAGTTTTCTTCGCCTTCATTACCGTACCAGTCAAAGTGGAATGTTCCTTCTTTGTCTACACGCTCATACGTATGTGCTCCGAAGTAATCACGTTGAGCCTGGATAATGTTCGCTGGTAAACGCTCTGAACGATAAGAATCATAATAAGCGATGGCCGATGAAAAGGCCGGTATTGGTACGCCTGCTTGAACAGCCAAACCAACTAAATCTCTAACGGACTGCTGATATCTATCGGCAATATCCAAGAAGTATTCATCTAGCACTAAGTTTTTAAGTTCGGGCTCACGTTCGTAAGCCTCCGTGATTTTTTGTAAGAAACGTGCACGAATAATACAGCCGGCACGGAATATTTTGGCAATTTCACCGTACTCGAGTTTCCAGTCGTATTCATCAGAAGCTGTGCGCATTTGTGCAAAACCTTGTGCATAACTCATGATTTTACTGAAGTATAAAGCTTCACGCATTTTCTCGATCAATTCTTTTTTGTCACCTGTGTACTCTTTGGTTGCGGGTTTAGGCAACACTTTACTTGCCTCAACACGTTCATCTTTCAAAGCTGAAATATAGCGCGCAAAAACAGATTCGGTAATAAGTGGTAACGGCACACCTAAATCCAAGGCACTTTGTGATGTCCATTTACCTGTTCCTTTATTTCCGGCACGGTCTAAAATGACATCGACCATGAATTCTCCTGTTTCGGGATCTTTTTTAGTCAATGCATCAGCTGTAAGCTCTATGAGGAAACTGTCCAGTTCGCCTTCGTTCCATTCATTGAAGACCTCTGCTGTTTCTTCGTTTGATAAACCAACCATATCTCTTAACAAGTTATACGACTCTGCTATCAACTGCATGTCACCGTATTCGATACCGTTATGAACCATTTTGACATAGTGGCCTGCACCGTTTGGTCCAATATACGTCACACATGGTTCTCCGTCAGTTGGAGCTTTCGCTGCAATCTTCTCTAAAATAGGTGACACTAAATCGTATGCTTCTTTTTGTCCACCCGGCATGATTGCAGGTCCTTTTAGTGCACCTTCTTCACCACCAGAAACACCAGTCCCGATAAAGTTGATTCCTGAATCAGCTAACTCTTTGCTGCGACGGATGGTATCTTGATAGAAGGTGTTACCGCCGTCAATTAAAATATCTCCTTTATCAAGGAAGGGGAGTAACTGTTGAATGACCGCATCTGTTCCTTTACCAGCCTGAACCATCAACAAAATTTTTCTTGGTTTTTCCAGAGAATTGACAAATTCTTCCAATTCATAAGTTGCGACCACATTTTTGTCTGGATTTTCTTCAATAACAGCAGTCGTTTTTGAAGATGTACGATTGTATAAAGAAACGGAATATCCTCTGCTTTCAATATTTAAAGCTAAGTTTTTACCCATTACGGCCATACCTATAACGCCGACTTCTTGTTTACTCATTAATAAATCTCCTCCTGTTTAAAGTACTTATTCATTGTCATTATTTGTTACAATGCTTACCTATTTATATTAACAAAATATGAACACTTTGGAAACTCTCAAGTTCTCACTTGCATTTCCCTTCCAATTTCAGTACACTTATAGCGTAAAAGATTTAAGAAAGTGGGTGCACAACCTATGCCTAAAAATAAAAATGATAAAAGAACTTCAAGTACAATGACACGTGTTATGATCGGTGTTCTTGTTCTTACTATGGTTATCCCAGTATTTGCTTCTTTATTCAGCATCATGATGTAATTTCTCAACAATTAAATAATTCAGAGAGTCTCTCGTCTAGTACCTAGGCAAGAGACTCTTTTTTTATACGTTTTTTCTTCGCATGTGCTAGTTTTAAAAGCTCATCTGCAGTTTCTTTCGTTAATTGAGTCAGTTCGTCTCCTGATAACATGCGGGCAATTTCTTCAACCCTATCATTTTCAGCAAGTTTCTCAACGCTTGTTTGTGTGCGTTCTGCTTCAATTGTTTTTTTGATGTAGAGATGCTGATCCGCCATAGCCGCCACTTGCGGAAGATGCGTGATACATAATACTTGAGAGTGCTTAGCGACAGAATGAATTTTGTCTGCTATCGCTTGGGCAACGCGGCCACTCACGCCTGTATCCACTTCATCGAATATGATACTTGTAATTCCTTGTGATTGAGAGAATATCGTCTTCATCGCGAGCATCATACGTGAAAGTTCTCCACCTGATGCTACTTTATTTAACGCTTTTAATGGTTCCCCCGGGTTCGTCGAAACAAAGAACTCGATTTTATCAAAACCTTGTTCAGTTAAAGCCAGTTTTGCCTCTGCTTCCTCTGAACCTTTAAAAATCACGGAAAATTTAACTTTTTCCATATAAAGTTCTTTCAACTGTTCCTGAATACGTTCTTCCAACTCTAATGCTGTTTGTTTTCTTAACTTAGACAACTCTCTCGCCTGCTTTTGTGCTTCTGCTTGAGTCGCTGTTATTTTTCTGCTCAATCCATCCACTTGTTCTTCTCTGTTTTCAAGCTGTTTCAACTCTTTATCAGATTTTTCAAAGTGCTCTAGTATAGCTTCGACAGAATTGCCGTACTTCCGCTTAAGTTGTTGAATTAAATTTAAGCGTTCTTCGATTTCATTCAGTCGCTCTTCATCGTACTCCAAACCGTCTAGTTCAGCATATATCTGGCTCGCCGCTTCTTGTAGCTGAAAGAACGCCGTCGACAGGCTTTCAGAAATATGTTTGAATGACTCGTCGATATTTTCAACAGCCGACATTTTTTCCATTGCTTTACCAACGCTATCCAGACCGCTATACTCTTCTCCTTGTAAGGTAGCATAGCTTGAAGACAAAGCTTCTACGATGGCTTGATGATTCACCAGCTTTTTCTCTTCTTCAAGTAACTCTTCTTCCTCATTAGGCTGAAGGTCTGCGGCTTCTATCTCTTTGACCTGGTATCTTAATATATCCAGTCGTTGAGCAAGTTCCTGTTCGTTGAATAGCCATTGTTCACGTTCTTTAATTAAATGCTTATATTCATGAAAAACTTTTCGATATTCTTTTTTTGTCGACAACAATTCTTTCGGGCCAAAAGAATCGAGTAAATGGCTGTGATTTTCAGTCACCATCAGTTCTTGATGTTCATTCTGTCCATGTATATCGATCAATTGACTTCCGATTTCTTTTAGTACTGCAATAGTAACGATGCTCCCGTTTATTCGGCAAACTGTTCGCCCACTCGTAAAAATTTCCCGCTGAATGAGCAACGTATGGTCATCGTGTTCTATTTCGTGCTGACCGAGTAAGCCCATCAAGTCTACTGATGGTTTAAAGCTGAATTCTCCCTCGAGCACACACTTTTTAGCTCCAAAACGAACAAATTCTATCGAACCCCTGCCTCCAGCCAGCAAACCCACTGCATCGATGATGATGGATTTACCTGCTCCCGTTTCTCCTGTTAAGACAGTCATTCCAGCATTAAAACCTAAAAACAAGTCTTCAATAATCGCGAAATTCTTTATTCGTAACGATTCTAACAAAGACAAACCTCCTAAGCCTTTATTGTTTGAGTTAAATAAAGGCGATAATTCTTCTTTGGAAACGCTCAGCGCTTTCTTCATCACGACAAATGATCAAAACCGTATCATCTCCGGATACACAGGCAAACATTTCACTGTATTTCGCTGTTTCTATCAATGAGCCTAATGCAAAAGCATTTCCAGGGAGCGTTTTGATCAAGACAAACTCTCTTTGTATATCAATAGAAACAAACGCATCCTTCATCAATCGTGACAATTTTTTAGATATATTATAATTCATTTCAGGAGGTAAATTATAACGGTATCCGCCGTCTTTAGCGGGTACTTTTACCAACTGAAGTTCTTTAATATCTCTTGAAATCGTCGCTTGAGTGACTTCAATACCTCTTTCGTGCAATCTGTCGACAAAATCTTCTTGTTTACGAATAATATCCTGCTGCACAAGCTTTCTTAATAATTGGTGTCTCTCTTTCTTTTTCAAGGTTTTCACTCCTATGCTATTTACCTTCGCACCTTCCCCGCAGCACATCAGTATATTTATACAGTTTATACACTCTTATTATACTGCTTTTAAGCCTAAGTGCCAATAACCACGTCTTGCTTTTTAATGACATTTGCAAGACATTTTATGCATAGAACGTAAAAATATTAATATCTCGTTTTGAAATATACACATGACTAATTATCGAAAAGAGTCTCCTTTATTACGTTGTTCAAATGATCTGTTTTAAGCTCACTTATACTTCGGTTGAATGCGATGTGAGCCAAAAACTCCTTGTTTCCTTTTCCACCTTTAATGGGTGAAGGAATGACCTCTTTCACTTCAAATCCTTCATCATACAAAAAATTAACAATGTCATTCAGCACGTACTGGTGAACAGTTGGATCTGTTATGATCCCTCTTTCGCCAACATCTTCTTTGACTGCTTCAAATTGCGGCTTGATCAGTGCGACCACTTCTCCACCGGTAGCTAAAACTGTTTTTAAAGTTGGAAATATTTTTTTTAGAGATATGAATGAGACATCAATCGTTGCAAAATCAGGTATCCCTTTTTTAAAATTCTCAGCTGTGACGTGTCTGAAATTAGTTTGTTCCATGACTTCCACACGCTCATCGATCCGCAGTTTCCACGCTAACTGATTGGTCCCGACATCAAGGGCATAAACAAGCTTTGCTCCCTGCTGCAAGCACACATCGGTGAAGCCACCCGTTGAGGAGCCGATATCTAAAACGACCCGCTCCTTTAATACAATGCCAAAAACCTCAAGGGCTTTTTCCAATTTTATTCCACCGCGACTGACATAGAGCTGATCTGCTCCTTTGATATACACAGTGGTATCATATGGTAACTTTTCACCGGCTGTAAAAATTTGTTCTTCCTTACTCGTGTAAGCTTTGCCTGACATGATCAATCGTTTAGCCTTTTCGCGGTCTATTGCCCATCCTTGCTCTACAAGTAAATCATCTGCTCGTTCTTTTTTCACTTTTTCACCTCTATAAAAACCATCAATTCAATTTTAACGATTCGATAAATGAGTCCAGCAACTCTTCATCATAGTTTTCTTCGCGTTCAAGAATGGCTCTGTTTAAGAGCAAAGCTTCATTTAATTGGTCGTCAAAAAGCTTATGTGCTCGTTCCATGCCGAGTAATGACGGATACGTACTCTTACCCTGTTTTGCATCCGCTCCGACACGTTTACCTAGTTCTTCCTCAGAACCACTGACATCTAAAATGTCATCCCTTATTTGATAAGCGATGCCTATCTTCTTGGCAATGGTATTCAAGTCATTTAATGTTTCCGCATCGACTTTTGCAAGCAGACCTGCAGCTTTAAAGGCGAAATGAATCAGCATCCCTGTTTTGCGGGAGTGAATAGACTCTATTTCTATGAGACTTAATTGTTTATGTTCCCCGTCCATATCGGCTTGCTGTCCCCCGACCATCCCTTCATAACCGGATGATCGAGCCAATTCTTTGATCAGGAGGAGTTTGATTTCATTTGAACAAGTCCCATCTGTCATGACTTCAAAGGCTTTGGTCAGCAGCGCATCGCCAGCTAAAATAGCCGTTGCTTCGGAATATTTGATATGGTTTGTCGGCTTCCCTCTTCTTAAATCATCATCATCCATTGCCGGTAGATCATCGTGAATCAGGGAATACGTGTGAATCATTTCCAGAGCAGCAGCGAAAGGATACGCTTGTGTTTCATCTTTTTTGAATGCCTTGACTAAAGCAATAAGAAGTAATGGACGTAATCTTTTCCCACCCGCTTCCAAGGAATAGCACATCGCTTCTTCGATGACTGTCTGACTTTCGTTTGTGATCAACTCGATTAGATACGTTTCAAATGGTTCTTTATACTCTTTTGTAAACGTCTGAAAATGCATAGTAGACTCCTTTATCGTCATTCAACCAAACTTGCATCAAATTGTATTTTTAATCTTCCAATATTTCTTCGCTGCCGTTTTCGTTGATCATTTTAGTCACTGTTTTTTCTGCATCTTCTACAATGCTCTTACAATAGCGACTCAGTTTGATGCCTTCTTGAAATTGATCCAGCGCGGCCTCAAGCGGAACGTCCCCTTGTTCTAGTTTTTGAACAATGGTTTCCAGCTCTTTCATTGCATCGTCAAAGCTTAATTCTTTATCCATAATAGTCTCCTTTTATTCGATTTCTTTTTTGATCGTCGCTTCTACAGTGGCTTGTATGAAACCATCCGCCACGGTTATATCGATACGTTCGTTTTCTTTGACTTGATCGACTGATTTCACAATGCCTTTTTCACTTTGCGTGATCGAATAACCACGACTCAAGATTTTCAAGGGCGATAAATGATCGAGTGATTGAATCAAAGCATTCACATCATTCTGCTCATTTTTTACGTGCTGTTTTGTTGCTGTCATCAATTGTTTTGTTAGTTGATCCACGTTTAATGACGCTTGTTTGACTTGAGCGCTTGGATTAAATGATTTCAATTGCTGGTTCAACAAATGTACATGGTATTTATCTTCTTTAAGCTGCTCATCCATCCGGCGCACCAGTTGTTCTTTCAATTGGTCAAGGTTCTGACTATAGCCATCATATAATCGTCTTGGCTGTCTAAAGATATAAGACTGTTCCAAACGGCTGACTCTTTCTTTTTCTCGTCTGATCGTTGTGGTCATGGCCTGCATCACGCGCTGGCGGTTTAAATCGATCCTTCCTACTTCATCCGTCAAAACAGGTACAGCTAGTTCTGCTGCCGCAGTCGGAGTCGCCGCTCTTACATCAGCAGCTAGATCGGCCAAGGTCGTATCTGTTTCATGACCAACGGATGAAATGATAGGTGTTTGCGCAAGCGCGATGGCCAGTGCCACCTTTTCCTCGTTGAATGGAAAGAGGTCTTCAAAGGAGCCTCCTCCACGCCCGACGATCAAGGTGTCAAGGTCATACTCCTGGTCCGCTTTTTGAATGCTTTTAACGATTGAATCTGCCGCCTTTTCTCCTTGAACGACGGTAGGAAAAAGATACAACTCTACGATTGGAAAACGACGCTCTATGGTCGTTTGAATATCGCGGATAACAGCGCCGCTTTGACTCGTGATGATCCCGATTTTTTTAGGGAATCGCTTGAGTTGTTTTTTTCGATCACTGTCAAACCAGCCTTCTTCAGCCAATTTCTTTTTGGTCTGTTCATATGCCGCATAAAGTTGGCCTAATCCTTCGGGCTCGATATGATCGATATAAAGTTGATAAGACCCTGTTTTTTCATATACTGACAAGCGGCCGACAGCTAAGACACTCATGCCTTCTTCCAGATCCACGGTCAGCTTTTTCTGCTCATTGTAAAATAAAACAGCCGACAGTTTAGCTCCTTGATCTTTGATGCTGAAATACTGATGGCTGTTACGCCTTTTGGGATTGAAGTTCGAGATTTCTCCTTTAACAAATACGCGTTCTAAATAAGGATCATAATCAAACTTGCGTTTAACGTAACGCGTTAATTGCGTGACTGTTAGGTACTCCTGGTCCATTCGCTTCTATCCTTCCTGATCTTTTATCTCTGTTGCCTATGTAAATAGAAAAAGAGCCAAAAAGTAGAACGTCTCACTCGTCTACTTCTCGCCCTCTCTTACCGCCCTTAATTTTTTCTCAATTATAGAGCCTTTCCATGCAAAAGCAGATAATTTGGGAACGACAAAAAGTGTTATCTGTTATCGGCAATACTCTGTAGTATCCCATTTACGAACTTACTTGATTGTTCATCATTAAATGTTTTAGTTAATTCTATAGCTTCATTCATAACGATGCGTTTATCAACGTCAGGCTGATAAAGCAATTCGTAAGTTGCCAATCTAAGCAACAGCAAGTTTGTTCGTTCCAAACGATTTATCGTCCAATTTTTCAAATGATTTGTAATGGTCTGATCGATATCGTCACGATGTTCCTGAACACCACTCACTAATATTTTTAGATAGGCTAAGGCATCATTTACGATACCTTCGTTGCTTTTTTCTTCAGGTAAAATCAACGCCATAGCTTCTTCTAAAGTACGCTCTTCCTTCAAAGATAACGTACTATCAAGTGCTAATTGAATAGCTTCGTCTATGGTCAATCCATCATGGGTAGATAATTGGAAAAGAGACTGAAAGGCTTTTTCCCTAATTACACGCCTTACAGTTGTCACTATTCCTCATCCTCTTCCTTATCCAAGTCAAATAGATCCTGGAATGATGTTTTTTCGGGTACGATATCTGCAATATGAATGTTTACTTCCGCTAAAGTAATATCAGTCATATGAAAGATTTGTTCTCGCACTTTTTTCTGTATGGCTTGAGCAACTTTGGGTACATTTACACCGAACTTAAAGTAGCAATAGATGTCTACTTTTAAACCCTCTTCGTCTGATGTTAAATGCACACCTTTTTTATGATTAGGTTTGCCAAAGACGATTTTCATTTTTTTAGGGAATTTACCCTGCATAGCATACACGCCATCTACTTCATTAGCAGCCATGCCAGCAATAATTTCAATCACTTCAGGTGCCACTTCTATTTCGCCATAAGGATTGCTTTGATTCGTTCTCATCACTTTTTCTTCCACTGTCGTTCCTCCTCTAAAATGATTCAGTAATGATTTAATTAGGCACGCGAGGCATATGTTCCTTCATCTGTGTTGATAATAAGAACATCATCTTTATTAACAAATAAGGGAACCGTCACAACTACACCTGTTTCAAGTGTCGCCGATTTTGATCCACCACCCGATGTATCGCCACGAATGCCAGGTTCAGTCTCTACGACTTTAAGTTCCACTTTTTTAGGAACTTCGACGCCTATAATTTCACTGCCATACATCATTATGCTGACCAGCATGTTTTCTTTCATGTATTTCAACTCATCTTCGATACGTTCACCAGGAATTTCAAGTTGTTCATACGTGTCTGTATCCATGAAAACGTGATTACCATTATTATCATACAAATATTGCATTGATTTTGTTTCGATAAGAGCTAACTCAAATTTTTCCCCAGCTCTAAATGTTTTCTCCTGCAAAGCACCTGTACGCAGATTTTTTAATTTTGAGCGCACAAAGGCAGCACCTTTGCCCGGTTTAACATGTTGAAATTCCACTACACGCCAAATACCGTTATCATATTCGATCGTTAATCCTGTTTTCAAATCACTTGTAGATATCATTCAATTTCCTCCTAATTACCGCTCATGTAACGCTGTGAAAGTTATTGAGTCTTGTTACACCCATTGTATCACGATTATTTATGAAAACCTATTTTCAAAGGAAGTTTTTCCCCTTTAATTTTCTCTGTTAAAGTTGAATCAATTTTTTGGTTACACTCATGAGGTTACGGCTGCCGTCTTTCGTAATAACGAGGTCATCTTCGATTCTTACACCACCTAAACCTGGAATATAAATACCCGGTTCATTCGTGATAACATTCCCTTCCACTAACGGTTTCTCATTACGGTAACTGATCCCAGGAGTTTCGTGCACTTCCAGGCCAATGCCATGCCCGGTAGAGTGTCCAAAGGCTTCACCGTAACCTTTTTCAGTGATGTAATCTCTTGCTACTGCATCCAATTCTTTCCCTGTAACGCCAGCTTTTGCTTGTTCATTCACTTTTAGGTGCGCATCCAAAACGATTTGGTGGATTTTTTTCAATTCTTCGCCTGGGTCACCTAAAGAGATGGTGCGTGTCATATCGGAAACGTATCCTTTATAGTAACAGCCAAAGTCGATGGTGATCATGTCACCTTGTTCGATTTTTTTATCACTCGCTACGCCATGCGGCATGGCTGAACGTTTTCCACTGGCAACGATGGTATCAAACGAGACACCCGTGGCTCCTTTTTCACGCATCAAGAAATCAAGTTTGTTGGCTACTTCTATTTCAGTCACACCCGGTTTGATGTAACAGAGTATCTCTTCAAACGCATACTCTGTAATTTTTATCGCCTGCTGAATCGTTGCTATTTCTTTTTCATCTTTGATTTCTCGAAGAGATTCCAACAAGCCGCTGCTTGGTTCTAATTCACAAGCCAACAAATCATTTATTTTTTCAAAGGTAGAATAGGTCACGAAATCTTTTTCAAAACTCAATACCTTTATAGCTTCTTTTTCTACGATCGTTTCCACTTCATCGTATATGGGTCCTGTATTTTTTATGATCTCAAATCCAACAGCTTGTTCCGCTGCCTGTTCGGTATACCTGAAATCAGTAACGAAATAAGCTTTATCCTGAGTGACGATACTCAACCCGGTACTTCCTGTAAATCCAGATGCATATCTAAGATTATATGGACTGGTTATCAATAATGCTTCGACCTTCTGATTTTTCATCGTTTGCTGAATAATTTCTACTCGTGACATCTAAACACCCTATTCTATGATTTGAATTCCATTCTGTTCATATTTAACGAACATTCCTTTCTCATTATAGCAAAGTGGGATAAAAAAATAAACGTAGGGCATTTCTTATGTATGATTACAAACTTCTGTAAAGAAAGGGCGCTGTCTAGATGTGGTTTTCCCCAACCATTAGACGGCGCTCTTTAGTTATCCAGTCTCTCACTGATCCATTCTGCTATCAAGCAGATACTCTTCAACTGTTTTTAATTCCAAGACTCATTCTATTTTTTCCTCTTCCGGAAAATCAGGTATTTCTAGACTGACTGGTTCAACATTAGCGTCCTCGCTGATGCCTTCTTCGTCTAACTCTAGAATTTCCAGTTCCTCCAAATCTTCAATAGCTGAAATCTCGATCGTTCGTTTACTCGTGTAATGGTTAGGCATTGTCGCAACGAATGTATACAGTGTGTCGGTCTCTTTTAATACATCGACTCTGCCCTCATCGAAATAAAGTGTTCCCGTTTCAACGTCCTCCCATTCCAGCCTTTCTCGAAGGAATGCTTCACTTACTTCGATCAGCGCTTTGGCTTCGTACGATTGACTTATTTGCTGAAGCTGCATCATTTGATGCTGCAGTATCGCTGTGAGTGAGATGATCAAGAATGAAATGAAAAGGAGTAAATGAAACGTGGAAAGCAGTATGCTCCCCTCGTCATATTGACTGATTTTGTTGACCATCATTTCCTCCTCTCTTCATTCTCTCGCACTCGAAACTTAGCACTATATGATTCCCCATTATTGAACACAACAGCTATATCTAATGTCTCTTCAACAAGTGAAAAATTGATCGAGGATACTTCCAAAAGTATCGGCTGATGCCCCAACGAACCTACCTGACGTCTGATGATTTTGTAATAGCGTTCATAACTAATGGTTTTCATTTTCTGTTCTTCAATGTCAAACTTTTCAAATGTTAATTTATCTCTACTCGTTCTCACACCCTCGCTTCCAGTCAATTCATACTCTAATTGATTGACAAACAAATGCCATTCGATTTGACAATCATCCTTGACCGCTGCTCGAGTAGATCCTATTTGGGATATGGCAAACGAAAACAGCAGGACGCAGCTGCTCACTATGCTCAAGGTAATGATCACTTCTAACAATGAAAATCCCTGCTCCTGCCTTTTGATGTTACTCACCATTCTGCTGACAAAAAGCTGACGCTTCTGACCTCTTCATCCTCAACGTAAAGGTGAATGCTTTTACTGGTTGCAACGCTGTTAGCTGTCGCTCTACCGGATGAGAAATACTCGTTTTTCGGATCAGTCATATCATAAAATAAGGCACTGTCATATAAGAAACGACTCAATTCGATCTCCACTTTTGCCTGTTCTCTTATGGTTAGCAGCTCAAGGCAAAACGGTAAAACGACTCCTATGAAAAGCGCCAGTATACTGAGGCTCACTATGCTTTCCATCATCACAAAACCCTGTTCCTTCTTTTTATTCAATGACAAATCGGCCACTTCCCATCTGAAAACTCACGCTGACTCTTCCGTGGATCGTGTTGAAGTGTATCACGTTAATGTTTCCCAAGTTTCCTGATCCGCTTGAGAAAGAATAATCTCTCATTATCCCTACTACTGAGATAGATTCTGGTAGATACAAAATGTGATTGCTAGGATGCTTTGAATTGCCTGCTCCCGTCACTCGAAAGCGGATCAGCCGGTTGGTCGGACGAACCTCCATCATCGTCCAGTGGTTATTCACAATGGCTTCGCTTTGAATCAAGGTGATGCTGGAGCGTAATGACTCAAAAAACAATTGCGTTTCTGTTTCTTTTTTTATCTGGGCAAAATGCAGAACTGGAAATGTCGCAAGCAGGGAAACGAGCGACAAAACCAGCAGGACTTCAATCAGTGTGAAGCCTTTGTCTTGTTTTAGATGTTTATAAGCAATCATCTTTTTCCACTCTAATCAGGAGCAGCTGTTTTCCGTGTTACTATGCCAGCTTCTAAATTAAAATCTTTCTCAGCTTTTTCGGATTGTTTCGGTGTCAAATAATTTTTTGTTTCCATATCTTTAAATGTGGCTGGCGCAACCTTTCTGTCCATCGTGTACATGTCGGCTTGGGACTGCAGAACGGTAACGATCGCTTCATCACTAGTTTTGTTTGCACCCTCCTGTCTATTAGCTATATTGGGTACGAAAAGCAGCAAGAGTGCTGAGATGATGAACAATACCAAGGACATTTCAATTAAAGTGAACCCGTCTTCTCTCTTCATCCATGTGTTTAACTGTTTCATGTTTTTTCCTCTTTTCTTAAAAAGTTTGTAGTGCACTAAAAGTTGGCAACAACAAGGCCGCATAGATCGCTACAATGATGATGGCTACAAAAATAAAAATCATGGGTTGAATCCAGTTCATCAGCTGGTCTATGTTTTCGTCAAATTCTTCTTCACAGCTTCTGGCATACATCTCCAGCTCCTGTCCTAAATGTCCTGATTGCTCGCCTTGTTTCACCACGAGCATCACTTCCTGCTTAAGGAAATTCAGTTTCTGTAAGCTGACGTGAAAGGATTTACCCTGTTTCATTTCTTTTTCTATATATTCACCCACTTCTGTAATCAAGGGTGACAGTGTATTTTGTTTCATGATCGTCACCACTTCGAATAAACTGCTGTTTCCTTTGAGTAAAAACCCCCATTCACTTGAAAAAAATTGACTCCAGTATAATTGGAACAATGATGACTTCGACCAGCGGGTAATCCACATCAGTCTTGCAAGCGGGGTCATCGTCTTTCCTTTGTAGACTAGAAGTTTCAAGCTTAATGCACATAAAATCCCACTGACGATCAAGATCGTCGGCGCATGATAAACACCTGCCACAATGAAACGAGTGCCTAAATCGAGCTGGTTGTCCTGCACAGCTGTCAACTCGCTGATATGCGGGATCAATATAAACCGCATCGCTAAAAGCATGAGCGTGACAAAAAAGAGCAGGATAACCGGATAATGCAAGAGAGTTATTATTCTTTTCTTCTTTTCTGCTCGTTTCAGTAATTGACTTCCTGCATTGATGGCCGTTTCAGCTAACTGCCCGTGATAAAGTGAAAAATAAAGCTGGGCGCATACCTCATCAGGAAATCCGGCTTTTTTCAACGCTTCTGAAAACAGAGTGCCTTGACTCACTTCTTTATGAATGATCTGAACCATCTGCTTGGATTTTGCATCCACGATCGTTTCCAGGAAAAGCAGCGCTTCCTGCAGAGAAAAACCATCGAGGAGCAAGCGACCACATCTCTTTAAGAATTGGCCCTGGCGGATGGTCTGCTTATGCGTTAGGAATGAAATAACGCTGGTATGTTTTTTCGGTAATATAGCCATTAACAAACACCTTTTTCAATAAATGATTAAATTCTCTGGTGATCGGTTCTACCGTTGGGTGTGCATGAGTATCTTTTTCTACCATTAAACTGAGTTCTTTAGCGGTCATGACTTCAAATAGAGCGACCCGTTTTTCGCCCCTATTATAATGCGTACAGTACGTCTGACAATTTGCATCACATAGCGGACAATACAGGGGTAATAACGTTTGAAAAGCGACACCGATCAGTGTCTGTTTCAATAAAGGTAACCCAACTCCCAGTTCCATCATTCGCGATAAGACACCTTCGGCATTTTTAGCATGGATAGAAGCGACAATCAAATGTCCCGTCAGCGCTCCTCTCATCACCATTTTGGCCGTCTCTTCATCGCGTATCTCCCCGACAATGATAACGTCAGGGTGATGCCGCAAACTTGATTTAAGCAGATGTTCATAAGTTACACCGGCAGTTTCATTGACCTGCGTTTGCAGAAAGCTACTTTCTTCTATTTCTACAGGATCCTCAACGGTAATGACCTGCTGTTTTTCTCCCTGCATACGGTTCTTGATCAAGTGATACATCGTTGTCGTTTTCCCAGAATCGACCGGCCCGGAAAATAATAGCAATCCCGATTTCGCCTGAACGAGTTTCTCCAGCTTACCCCACTCATGTGCAAAAAAAGTCCCTGGGATAAAGGATTCTTCATCTTTTTGCTTGAGCAACCGAATTACGAGCGATTCCTGTGCCTGGTAGTTGCTGATGGTTGAAAAACGGCAGTCGATCGCTTTCTCACTCAAAGTAAATGTCGTTGACCCGCTTTGAGGTCGTCGTCTTTCTCCCACGTCCATATTCGATAAAAATTTAAAATACGAAATGAGCCGTGTCCCTTCATCGCGATCCAGATAGTATTGTTTCTCCATCTGACCGTTGAGACGGAAATAGACATCATAATGTTTCTGCTCAGGCAATATATGAATATCACTTGTTCGATAAGAATCTGCTATAGTGAGTAAATGTATCGCGAATGATTCTGTATCCATCACATCCTCCCTTTCTAAGCTAATTTTTTTCACTACTTATTATATTGTGCATTTATTTTTTTGCTCACGAAAAAACCTCTAGCAAAATAGATATTTTTTATCTACTCGCTAGAGGTCACTTTCTTAAGTATTCAATTAATGACTCTGTATTAAACGTGAATTTTTATAGTTCAGCGTTATGATAAACTTCACTGACATCGTCGTCATCTTCCAACGCATCGATCAGTTGTTCAAATATACCGGTTTTATCTTCTGGTAGAGGTAAAATGGTTTGGGGAACCATCATCAATTCCGCCTGGTCCAGTTTAAATCCAGCTTCTTTCATTGCATCTCTCACTGCTGTGAAATCTGTTGCTTCGGTGTAGATTTCAAATACTTCGTCTGACGTTTCCAGTTCTTCTCCGCCGGCTTCCAGCACATGCATCAACATCGTGTCTTCGTCGACATCCAGTCCTTCGCGGTCAATCGCGATGTAGCCTTTACGGTCAAACATGTAACTGACTGATCCTTTTTCGCCCAAAGAACCACCATTGCGATCAAAGGCAATATATATGTTGGTATTGGTACGGTTCAGGTTATCTGTCAGAGTGTGGACGAGTATGGCAATACCGTTTGGCCCGTAGCCTTCATAGACCACTTCATCATAGTTGGCTCCCTGGCCCGCTTCCGTTGCGCGTTTTATGGCCCGATCGATATTGTCATTCGGCATGTTGCTGGCTTTTGCTTTATCAACAGCCATACGCAGTGCTGCATTCATTTCCACATCTGCTCCGCCGTCTTTTGCTGCTTTATATATTTCTTTAGATAATTTCTGGAATACACCACTACGCTTAGCATCTTGAGCGCCTTTACGCTGTTTTATGTTGTTCCACTTTGAATGTCCTGCCATCATAATTCCTCTTTCCTGAATTTGATTTACGTTTTCCTTTATTATTATACCAAAAATCTTGTTCATATCAACACTACTGAAAAGAGTGGGCTCGCTTACAACCCACTCCAGTCAATAATCCTTTTTCTTCTACCCTTTAAACTAAGATTTGAATCTCACTTTCTTTCTTCGTCTGCCTTGGGGTTTGGTGAAGAAAGCGGTGGCGATTCCGACTATCGCTCCAGCGGTATCCAGCATCACGTCTTCCATCAAAGCTGTACGGTTAGGATGGAAAGCCTGTCTCAGCTCATCAAACGACGCATACCCCGCTGTCAAGAGTAAAGCGATCAGCACGGTCAGCCAGGGTTGGTTCACACGATTTCTCAAGCCTAAGAACCAGAATAAGCCCAGTAAAAAGTATGCAACAAAGTGTGCCCCTTTTCTGATGAAAAATTCCAAAAAGCCTATGTACCCGTTTGCGGCAATGCTGATTTCGCTGCCAGCATACATGAATTCGACTCTTTCCAGGAGTCCTCTCAAGGGTTCGCCTTCGAGCCATTGATGGAGAAAAGGCTGAACGTTTTGATCTTCATAACCCATGGATGTGCTGTAAAAAAGGAGTGCCATCATTCCAAAAGCTAGTAGTAAATAAATATTGTCTGCAGGTCTTGCTTTTTTATTCATTTGATTACCCCTCATTTAGTCAATACATCTATTCTAACTGATGTTCCTGGATTTGAAAAGGAAAAAACGATACAATAAAATCAGTCTATTTTTAAGGGGAGAGATAAAACAATGACAACATCACAAAATTGGAACATGGATAGCGTTTTTGAAGGGGGAAGTCATTCAGAAACTTTACAAGTACATATCAAAGAACTGGATACCTTGATTGAAGAAATATTGACTCAAATCCAGGAATGGGATCCTAAAGAGGATTCTCCAGCATTCAGCGCTCTGGCTTCATTTCTAGAAAATAGAGAAAAAATCGGCAATGGTTTGTCTGAAGCAGGCACCTTTGCACGTGGTTTGTTTTCAGCAAACACTAAAGACTCGCAAGCTGCCAAAGTCGTTAATCAACTCAGTGCGGTAGGTAGTCAAATGAGCGCCGTTGAAACACTCTTTATGAAAAAATTGAAAGACGTTCCGGAAAAGGTATGGGACACCCTTGTTTCCACAGAACCTTTCCAAACGAGTGCCTTTCCTTTAGAAGAAAAAAGAGAAGAAGGTCAGAAATTATTATCAGAAAAAGAAGAGAAGATCATTCAAAAATTATCACTTGACGGCTTGAACGGTTTTGGTAATACGTATCAGACCATCGTCAACAGTGTGAACGTTCCTTACGAAGAGGACGGAAAAACCACTTATCTTTCAGCTGGACAGGCAGCCAATAAATTAACGGGTTCTGAAGATCCAGCGGTCAGACAGCAGCTGCTTGGTGATTGGGAAAAAGCCTGGAAAGAAAAAGCACCTTTATTTGCTGATACACTTAACCATCTCGCTGGTTTCAGACTTCAAACGTACGATTTAAGAGACGAAAAAGATTTTTTAAATCCACCACTAGAATATAACCGTATGCAGAAAGAAACGTTGAATACCATGTGGGATACGATCACTGAAAACAAACCCAAATTGGTCGACTTTCTGAATCGTAAAGCTGCTTTGATGGGCAAAGAAAAATTGAATTGGGCAGATGTCACTGCACCGGTCTCAATCGGCAATTACGAGCCAAAAACCTATTCATTTGCCGAAGCTCAAACGTTTGTCACCACTCACTTCGGAAGCTTCAGTCAGGAAATGCAAATGATGGCCCAACGTGCGTTTGATGAAGGCTGGGTCGAAGCTGAGGATAAAGAAGACAAACGTCCAGGCGCATACTGTTCCAATCTTCCGGAAAGTAAGCAATCCCGTATTTTCATGACGTTCTCTGGAAGTGCCAACAACGTCTCAACCCTTGCTCACGAATTAGGACACGCCTACCATAGTCATGTCATGAGAGACTTACCGGCCCTGAACCGCAGTTATGCAATGAACGTTGCGGAAACAGCTTCAACTTTTGCGGAAATGCTCATATCAGACGCCACTGTCGAAGCCGCTGCATCCGATGAAGAAAAAATCGCTTTACTGGACAGTAAAATTTCGCGAGCCGCCGTTATGTTTATGAATATTCACAGTCGCTTCCTGTTTGAAAAACGTTTTTACGAAGCGCGCCAAAAAGGACTGGTTGATGAAGACCAATTGAGCGCCATCATGGAAGAAGCTCAAAAAGAAGCTTTTTTAGATTCTCTAGATACTTATCACCCAACTTTCTGGGCGAGCAAATTGCATTTCCACATTACGGGACTTTCCTTCTACAACTTCCCTTATACATTCGGCTTCCTCTTTAGTTTGGGTATCTACTCTAAAGCGAAACAGGAAGGTAAGTCGTTTGAAACAGATTACCGCAACCTGCTTAGAGACACAGCCAGCATGACTACGGAAGAGCTTGCTGAAAAACATCTTGGTGTTGATCTGACACAATCAACTTTCTGGCAGTCAGCGATCGACGAAATACTGACTGACATCGATGACTATTTGGCTCTGACAGCTGACAGAGTTTAAATAAAACAACTCTATCGGTTACCAAAAAAGCGGTGAGCCTATTCCATTTCAGGGATACGCTCACTGCTTTTTTGACTGAATAATAATATTTAGGTTGATTTCGTCTGCAATTAATATCGCTCAAGATACTGTTTTGCTTGAATGATGCTAATGAGCCTTCCCTTGGTATCGCACAAGCTTATATCCTCTACCACATAGCCTATTAGGGTTGAAACTCGTCTAGACACGATTGTCTTTCCAATGAAATATAAAAGACCATTCTTTCCTTAAGATTAAATTCTCTCAAGGATGGAATGGTCTTTCTCAAATTAGTCTTTTTTCTTAATATCTTCCGTATCCAACTAGACGAGGTCCCCAATAATTAGAACTAACGCTGGTATATGCAACACCGGTACTTGATTGTGAACCGATAAACTGTCCGTTACCAACATAGATACCCACATGACTCACACGCGATCCATTTTCAGAGAAGAAAACTAAATCTCCTGCACGTGGATTTGACACTTTTTGAGACGATGCATATTGTCCGGCAGCAGAACGTGCAAGACTAACCCCGGCTTGTCTGAAGACATAACTTGTAAAACCAGAACAGTCAAATGCGGCTGTAGTTGATCCCCCATAAAGATATGGTGTCCCTAAAACGCTATTTGCATAAGAGCTGATTTGACCCCATGTGACACCATTGCTTGTTGTTGCTGGTGCTGGTGCTGGTGCTGGTGTTGGCTTGCTCGTTTCTGGTGAAGATTGTACAGTTGCACTAGACGATACTGTCGCTTGAATGCTGCTATTTGAAGCAGTAGAGCTCGATTCAGTTGGTTGTGCGGTGTTAACCGTTACGGTCGAAACTGTCTGCGCGGTCTGATTTGATTCAGATGATGAAACGGAAACTTCTGTTTCTGCCTCAGCTTCTGCTACTTCAGCTTCACGTTGTCTTTCTTCCTCTGCCTGTGCTGCTTCAGCGCGTCTTCTCTCTTGTGCTTCACGAGCTGCTTGTGCGGCTTCTTCTCTGGCAACAACTAGTTCAACAACAGCTTTTTCAGCCTCTGCTTTCTCAGCTAAGAAACGTTGGCGATCTCCTTCAGCCGTCGCTCTTTCTGAGGCGAGTTGAGCAACCAGAACTTCTTTTTCTAGCGATTGCTGTTCCAGTTCTTCTGAAATACCTTCAAGTTCTGCAGCTAATGCATTTTGCTGAACGATCGTCTTTTCGGTCTGACTTTCTTTTTCAATGACAGCTTCTTTATCTCTTACTTGGGCTTCAACCAATTTGCGGTTAGAGCCTATAAGATTAGAAACGACATCGATGCGACCCAAGATATCACCTAAGGATTCTGCATCGATAATAAATTCGATGTAATTAGCTGTTTGACCATCCACTTGAATTTTTCTTGCTTGCTTCTCGAGTTGTTCAGTACGTTTCTCAATAATAACTTCCAACTCGACAATTTCTTCCTGCAAGTTTTTCATTTCTTTGTGAGCTTTTTCCAATCGTTCCACTACTTCTGTAATAAGATCTTCATTGGCTGTAATATCATTGGTGATGGCAGTTAGTTCTTCTTCAGTATTTTGGACTTCAACTTTTAATGATTGAATGGTACCATCCAAATTAAGTACATTGTTTTCAGTTTCTTCTATTAAATTTAAGTTATCTTGAATAGCATCATCATACTCATTCGCTAGTACATCGGGGGAAAGAGCAAGTGTGCTTAATAATATAGTAGTTGTCAATGTTGATATAATTATGTTCTTTTTCAAAGATTATTCCCTCCATTGAGTGTTTGATTGAATTGATTAAAAGTATATATACTGTTTGAAGTTATTATGTTCTCTAACCTAACAAAACAAATTATACCATTTGTTAATAATGGAATGATGTCAGTATGATTACACTTATGTTTCACTTGTGCAACTTTCACAAGTAGGCACGTACCGTTTACTTGTAATTTAGCTCGTCAACAACTATAATTTGAAGTGATTAGACTTATTACTAAAGAGTTTTTAATTGTATCCAAGGAGGAAAATCGATGAGTGATTACCGTGTACTACTTTATTATAAATACGTAAAAATTGAAGATCCGGAAAGATTTAGAGATGAACATATGAAATTGTGTGAAGACATTGGTTTGAAAGGCCGAATTCTTGTTTCAGAAGAAGGAATAAACGGTACCTGTTCAGGAACGGTCGAACAAACCGACCATTATATGGAAGCTGTTCGCTCAGACGAACGTTTTGAGGATATTTATTTCAAGACAGATGAAGCTAATGAGCACGCCTTCAAAAAAATGCATGTCCGTTACCGACCGGAAATTGTTTCATTGAAATTGGGAGAAGAAGATCACGACGCTAGTGAGGTCACTGGTAAGTTCTTGGATCCTATAGAATGGAAAGAAGCTTTGGAAGACGAAAACACAATCGTCCTGGATGCCCGTAACGATTATGAATACGACTTAGGTCATTTCAGAGGCGCTGTTCGACCTGACATCCAATCTTTTAGAGATTTACCTGAGTGGATAAAAGAAAACAAAGAAAAATTCATGGATAAACGTGTCGTGACTTATTGTACGGGGGGTATCCGTTGTGAAAAACTTACAGGCTGGTTAATGAAAGAAGGCTTTAAAGATGTGGGACAATTGCATGGTGGAATTCATCACTATGGTACTGATCCTGAGACCCAAGGCGAGAAATGGGACGGCAAGATGTATGTATTCGACGAACGCATCAGCGTTGATATCAATAAAATCGATAAAAATGTTGTGGCAAAAGATTGGTATGACGGTGAACCCTGTGAACGTTACGTAAACTGTGCCAATCCTGAATGTAATCGTCAGTATATTACTTCCGAAGAAAATGAACACAACTATTTAAGAGGCTGTTCTCATGAGTGCCGCATTCATCCTCGGAATCGTTATGTCGAAGAACATAACTTAAGTAGACAAGACGTTGTAGATCGCCTGGAAGCAATTGGTGAAACACTTCCTGAAACAGTCTGAGCACTTATCTCCTCTGCGAACAACTCATCATAGAGAGATATTCTGTCGTGTATTGACTTAACAATTTCGTCACAATGCCAAAATAGTTATAAGAATGCCTTGCCTTTGATTTTATTTTTATCTCGGTTTTGCTATAATATACCAAGTCATATCACCATACTCACTATTAAGGAGTCTAAAATGAAACGATCTGAAAATGAAGAACCTACCAAGCCGGAAGAAACTCAAGAAACTGAAGAATCATCTCTTTTTCAATCCGTTGCCTATTACTTCGATATCTTTTACCGTGTAGTTAAAGCTTTAGTCATTCTAGTCGTTATTGTATTGCTCATTGCCGGTTCGCTCGGTGCAGGTACAGCAGTCGGTTATTTTGCCTCTCTCGTTCATGGATCAGAGATTCCTGATCGTGAAGAAATGATGGGTCAAATCAATGATTATACTCGAAAGTCAAGTATGTACTATGCTGACGGCTCGCTTATTAGTGATGTCCGTTCAGATTTACTGCGTACCCCTATACCGATCGACAGCGTCTCTGAACTGTTGATCAATGCTGTTGTTTCCACAGAAGACGAGTACTTTTTTGAACATGACGGTGTCGTACCTAAAGCTGTGGCTCGTGCTCTCGTTCAAGATCTCTCTGATGCAAGTAACTCTACGGGTGGATCAACTATTACCCAACAGTTGATCAAACAGCAAATCTTGTCCCCTGAAGCCACACACAAGCGTAAAGCGAATGAAATTCTACTTGCTTATCATTTGGAGAATCAAGTGGGTAAAGACGAAATTTTGGAAGCTTATTTGAATGTCTCACCTTTTGGACGTAACAATAAAGGCCAGAACATTGCCGGAGTTGAAGAAGCCGCACAAGGAATTTTCGGTGTGCCAGCGAGTGACGTATCACTTCCACAAGCTGCCTTCATAGCCGGACTGCCACAACGTCCGATCGTTTTTAGCCCTTACACACAATACGGTGAAATCAAAGAAAATCACGTGTTAAGTGTCTCGCGTCAGAAAGAAGTTATCTTCCGGATGTACCGTGAAGGTCATATTACAAGAGCTCAATTTGAAGAAGCTCGCGCATATGATATTACCCAGGACTTTATCAACAAGGAAAACATAGAATCCGATGATAATTCATATGTTTACGATGTAGCCCTTCTGCAATCAGAAGATCTACTCACAGAAAAACTTATGCAAGACGAAGAAATTACGGATGAAATGCTTGAAGAAAATCCGGAACTGAGAACTGATTACAAGGAACGTGCTCGTTATGCTTTGAGAAATCAAGGGTACAAAGTACACACAACCATTGATAAAGAAATTCATGACGTATTAGAACGTGTCACCACCGAATATAAAGATCAGCTGGGCAATCCCCGTTCATATACGTATGAAGACGATGACGGCGAAACGCAAACTGTTGAAGTCCCTGTAAATACATCGGGAGCCATGATCGATAACCAAACCGGACGTGTCATTGGCTTTATTGGAGGTCGCGATTACAATGAATCGCAATATAACATTGCATTTGACGGAGAAAGACAACCTGGCTCAGTCATTAAACCTTTAGCCGTATACGGTCCTGCCATTGAGAACGATTTGATCACACCTGCAACGCTTATTCCTGATACTGAATACTTCGTTCCCAACTGGAGTTCAGCTGTAGGTGGTTATGTCGATCATCCTATTACGAATGCTACCCGAATCACCAACACATGGATGACGGCCAGAGAGGCATTAACTGTATCTCAAAATATTCCAGCTTCTAAAATTTGGATGGATTTGAAAGAACAATATGATCCAGCTCAGTACATCAGACGCATGGGTTTAACTGCTAATGATATCCCCGATTCCGAATTTGATAATGCTTCTTTTGCATTAGGCGGTTTAGGAACTGGGCCTTCCCCAGTTGACTTGATCAGTGCCTTTTCTACTATGGGCAATGACGGTGTTCATGTCGAACCTTACGTCATTGAACGAATTGAGAATAGTAAAGGTGATATAGTATATGAGCATCAAATCGAAGAAACCCGTGTTTGGGGAGCAGATTCAAATTATCTTTTACTCGATATGCTGAGAGATGTTCACACTGAGGGTACTGCTCGTGGAACCATGGACAGCTTACCTTTTGAAGCAGACTGGATTTCTAAAACCGGTACGACACAGAACCGAAGAGATATTTGGTATCTTGCCAGTACACCACGTATTAGTTTCGGAACCTGGATCGGCTATGGTGATGATGAATATAGCTTAGGCGATGACTTTGGTATTCACCCAAGCCGTCGTAACCGTAACTTCTGGGCAGAATTAATGAGTGCTGTGTATGAAGTGAATCCTGACATTTTTGGAGTTAACGAAGAGTTTCCTGTTCCATCGGGTGTAACTACAGAATCAGTCATTCAAAATACCGGCATGAAATCTGGAGCAGTTAAAATGCCAGGTGGTAGAACCATTAATTATTCCGGTTCAACGCATTCTGAGCTCTTTAAAGTAGATAACGTCCCTGGGACAACTGTTTATGATTTTGCCATTGGAGCAACCGATAAAGAGTTGGCAAACTTCTGGTCTGGTCGAAGTTCTTCAAACGAAAATGAAGACGATGATTCGGAAGAAGAATCTGAATCTGAAGCTGAAGATGACGAGGAAGAAACTGAAGATGAAACAGAAGTCGAAGATGAAGAAGAAACAGAGTCTGAATCCGAGGAAGAAGAAGATCCGGAGCCTGAGCCTGACGAAGAGGCTGACGACGGTAATGGAGACGATGACGACGAGTAATGGAGACGATGACGACGAGTAAACGTTAAAAGAACAGAAAAAGGCCCTTATCTCAATCGATAAGGGCCTTTTTCTGTTCGAATTTTTATTTAGTCGTTCCTTTTGATGTGATTGTGTATGGTAGAGTAATTGTTTTCTCGTCGATATCTTCTTTGTTCATTAATTTAGTCAATAGACGCATCGCTACCGCACCAATATCATACAATGGCTGCTCTATTGTTGTTAATCGTGGGCGTGACATCGATGTCAACTTAGAGTTGTTTGAGGTAATGATTTCAAACTCCTCTGGCACTGACACGCCACGGTCTAACGCAGCATTTAATACACCTAAAGCTAGTTCATCATCCGCAACAACTGTAGCTGTTGCTCCAGCTTTGACAAGTTGCTCATAGACGGCTTCCCCAACTTTATACGTGTACTCTGATTGTAAAACTAAGTCTTCTTCAAAAGGTAATGACGCTTTTTTCAAAGCATCTTTGTACCCACTCAATCGGTAAATTCCATTAATGGGTTCCTCATGGCTTTCAGAAATAAAGCCGATTCTTTTATGACCATTTTCGATCAGCATGGTGACTGCATCATCTGTCGCTTTTTTATAATCGATATTGACACTTCCGACTTGTGCATCCGGATCGACTGTACCTGCTAAGACAACAGGTGTGCGTGAACGAGAAAATTCAGCACGTAATTCTTCTGTAATTTTGTTACCCATGAAAATGACACCATCTACTTGTTTCGCTAATAGTGTATTCAGTACTTGTACTTCTTTTTCTTCATTTTTATCAGAGTTTGCCAGGATGATATTATATTTGTACATGGTGGCAATATCATCGATCCCGCGTGCTAATGATGAAAAATAAAGGTTCGTAACATCAGGAATAATAACTCCAACCGTCGTTGTTTTCTTGCTTGCCAGTCCACGAGCGACAGCATTCGGACGATAATCTAAACGTTCAATAACGTCTAAAACTTTCTTTCTTGTGGTTGGTTTAACATTCGGGTTTCCGTTTACGACACGTGAAACAGTTGCCATTGAAACGCCTGCTTCGCGTGCAACATCATAAATTGTAATTGTTTGTTTATCCATTTTTGACTCCTTCTAGAGAGAATAGTTTTATTTTGTGAGCGCATTCTACCTTATACAGAATAACAGATTACGCTTACAATTTCAATTGTTATCTATTGTTTTCATGAAATTTTCTTGTTTGTTTTCAGAAAAGGCTTTCTTAAGCTATACTCTCAACTTTTTTTCTGATAGACTAAATGTAAATTCTTGAAAGAAGGTTTAATGATGTCCGTCCTAACTCACTTACAACACAGCATGAAAAAAGAAGAAATATCTTTACTCTATTATGATGACCCCTTAACGGTAGCTTATTTAACTGGTTTCGAAAGTGAGCCACATGAGCGCGTTGTTGGCGCCCTCGTTTTCCTTGATGAAATTTGGTTGATCGTTCCTGAACTCGAAAAACAGTCAGCCTCAGAAGCGAGTGAGTGTGACCATATTTTATCATATAAAGATGAGATCTCCCCCTGGTCTGTATTGTCAGAAGCATTAAAAGGTGATATCGAGATTATCAAAACGATCGGCATAGACGAACAGTCATTGATCGTTAAACGTTATCACGCTTTAAAAGAAATATTCCCGAAAGCAACTTTCATAAACAGTACCTCTTTGATTCAAGATTTACGCGTAATAAAACAGCAAAACGAATTAGATATTATGAAAGAAGCTGGTCTTTTGGCAGATAAAGCGCTGAAGATCGGTATGGATTACTTGAAAACAGGAATCTCTGAAGAAGAAGTGGTTGCACGCATTGAATATGAAATCAAAAAATTTAGTGTAGAAAAAATGAGCTTCCCGACTATGGTCCTGTTTGGCGATCATGCCGCAAGTCCACACGGCAATCCAGGAAAGCGTCAGCTCAAGCCAAATGAATGGGTGTTATTTGATTTAGGCGTCGTTTATAAGGGGTACACAAGCGATATGACTCGAACGATCGTTTACGGTAAAGCAGATGAAAAATCGAAGGCTATTTACACCATTGTCAAAGAAGCACAAGAAAAGGCACAAGCTTTTGTTAAACCGGGTATTCTTGCCGGCGACATCGATAAAATAGCCCGAACACATATTGAAGAATCCGGGTATGGCAGTTATTTCACTCATAGACTTGGCCATGGCATAGGGAAATCCGTTCACGAATATCCAAATATAGCACCTCATGTCAATGTGGCGATAAGGGAAAACATGTGTTTTTCGATAGAACCAGGCATTTACATTGAAGATTACTATGGTGTACGCATCGAAGATTGCATTTATGTCAGTGAATCAAACGCACGACCTTTTACTCATACGACTAAAGAAATTATTGAGCTACCGATAAAGGATTAGAATAATAAAAACCGAGAATTAGGGGGATGTGCACCCTCTGGTTCTCGATTTTTTCATACCTTCATCTAATCTATAAATATAAACTCTTCTTTTTGAATTCGTCTTTTATCAGATTTATCCATCACTGTTAACGTGCCGTCTGATTCTAAAATGATTGCAGATATTTCATCAAAGGAGACATAACCCGCTTTTCTGATTGCCTGCTTTAATTCTACCTTATTGACCCGTTCTTTTTTTAAATTTTCATCCTTAAACACACCATCGTAAAATAATAAGGAAGGCTCTGAATTCAGTATCGCACGTACAGGTTTAAAATGAACAGATAGCCAAGTGAAAACATACTGAAGTCCAACCAGCATGGTGAATGTCAAAATACCGCTCCAAAAAGATTCTTTATAGTTGACGATCGTCGTGGCTAAAACTGATCCTAGCGCAACAGTGACAATGAAATCAAAGGCATTCATCTTCGACAAGGTCCTTTTGCCTGAGGCCCGCAATATAAAAACAATAGCAATGAAACTGACTACACTGATCGCAATGAGTTTAAAAACATCTGTATAACTTATTGTCATACGTAACCTTCTTTCTAAATTCACTTTTACCCCATTTTTTTAAGGTGTTTAGTTCTTAATCGTTACTTTCTTGTTTTAAGTAATACGGATATCATCTCATCCATTTCCAATACGACCTTACTTTTTTGTTTGCGAACCGCCTGTAGGACTTCCGATTTAGGAATACGTTCTTTTTTTAAACTCGATTCCTTTATCTCAAGCTCCACCGTGATATCACCTATATATAGATATGGTGAAAAGGCTTTTTTTCTCTTTTAAGAAAGAAAAAGGACACGACGTTAGCCGCATCCTTCACCCTACATATTCAAAAAACTTTATTTGTTTTCAGGATTAAAGTAATTGACATCTTCTTCGTCTTCAGATGAATCCTTATCATAATCATATTTTAGGGATTTTGACGTTCCAGAAGGTGTGGTCGGATCTTTTTCTGATAAATCCTTGTCTTCTTTATTCATTTTTCCTTTGACATTTTTGGCAGTTTCTTTAGCTTCTTTTTTGATTTTATCTAAATTTTCTCCCGCTTTGTCAAGATCGGTCCCTACTTGGTTTGTTAACTGTTCGTATGTTGCTGTTGCGCTATCTAAATAGTCTGAACTCGCTTGGTGAACAGAATCTTTCAATTCTAAGCCTTTATCTTTTGCTTTATTCACATAATCTTTTGCCTGTTCTTTTGTTTTAACTGTATGGTCTTTGATATCGTCACGGACTTCTTTACCTGATTTTGGAGCCAATAACAAGGCAGTTAAACCCGCTACAGCTGCACCAACAAAAGTTCCTATTACAAAACATTCTTTATTATTATCTCTATACATTTAATTTCCTCGCTTTTCTATTATTTAGTCTCTTTGTTAACGTTAATCTTTGCTCATTTTCGATCCAACTTTTTTAGCGATCCCTATTGAAGCACCTTTTTTCCCAGCACTTGCTAAATGAGACGTTAAATTACTTGTTGAATTATTTAATCTTGAAACAGATTCGCCTAAATCTCCAACGGCTTTGAATAATGGATCTGTTAATCCTAATTTGCCATTTACATCATCCAAAGTAACATTGGTCTTGTTAAGCAATCCTTCTACCTCGATAAGTAGTAAATCTGCATCCTTCGTTATAGTGCTTAAGCTCTTATTCGCTTCTTCCACTGTCGTGTTCAACTCAGATATCATTTTTGCTACCTTGAACAACACGTAAACTAAGCCTAGAACAAGTACTGCGAATGCTATTGCTGCTATTAATGCTGCTATTTCTCCACCTGTCATAATTATCCCTCTTCCTTCTTTTCTGTATGGATTAAGATTACCATTTAATGTCTTTTAAATGCAACTAAGATGATTTAAAAGACAAATTAAATAGATGAATTGTATCTTTACCAAAACATGGTAAAATAGTTATTGACCATGCTTATTAATAAACATTCTGAAGGAGACAATATGGATCAAACAATTGAAGCACTTGAAAAACTTGAAGAACAAAAGAGTTTACTGACTGAATTATTGGATACCATTCAATGGCAGGAAATAGCCTGGTCAGTGATTATTACCCTTTTACAAATTGTATTCGCGCTGATCATTTTCCTTATCATAAAACGAGTTGGACGTTATGTCATCGAAAAGATATTTACCCGGTATATGAATAAGAGAAATACTGTCCCTAATCGATTAAATACATTATATAAATTAAGTAAGAATATTTTTAATGCTGTCATTTATTTTTTCCTAGTTTACACTATTCTTGAATTACTCGGTTTTCAAGTAGCACCTTTGATAGCCAGTGCCGGTGTGCTCGGTTTAGCTTTGTCACTCGGTGCACAGGGTTTTGTATCGGATATTGTTAACGGCTTTATGATTTTGCTTGAGAAACAAATGGATGTGGGTGATGTGGTAAGAATCAGTGACGTCACCGGTACGGTGGAAGATGTTAATTTAAAAACAACTAAAATAAAAGACTTTGATGGAACGACTCATTTCATTCCAAATCGTGCGATTACGATCGTAAGTAATCAATCACGTTCAGATATGCGTGTCCTCATTCAAATACGCCTCTATCCCTCAACGGATCTTGAAGATGTGAGGAAAGCACTTGAAAACGTCAATAGAGAAGCCATCCTAAATTTTGAAGAAATCACGATCGAACCGTCAGAAATTTCGTTCGTTCCAGTCGGGCCAGGTCAACTCGCGGCTCAAGTCATTATGTACACAAAAGCTGGCACTCAGTACGGTATGCGTAATACTTTTTATGAAAAATACGTTAATGCTTTAAGAGAATCCGGTATCGATTTGCCAAATACTACCCTTGAATTACCCAATGCGTAATCGAGTAAAACAGTTCGTTTTACAACCCATCAGTCTATAATAAAACCACTCTAGTCGGCTTCTCGAAAATCGAGCTGGCTAGAGTGGTTTTATTTTTTACTGGGCAACTATTTCTGTTTCTATTTCTATTTCTTTTACACAATACATTTTTTCAAATTGATGTGCGATACGATTCGTTCCCTTAAGTATTTCACTTCTTGTGATAATGCCTTTAAAGAACCCCTTATCATCAACGACTGTAATGAATGCGTGATTCACCAGCATACGCAGTACATCTTCTAATTCAAAGTCTTCAGTCACTGCAGGATAATCCGTATCCATTACTTCTCCAACTTTAATTTCTCCCAATTTTTCAAAATGAACATCTTCTATGTCCATGATGGTCTGCATGATGATCGGCATGGATATGAGTCCTCGCATTTTTGAACGTGCATCTAAAACAGGTACGACAGCGTATTTATCCGTTGTCATCAACAGTAAGGCATGGTCTAAGCCATTTTTCACCCCAACGACAGCAACTTTCTCAGCTGGTTTGACTAATTTCGATTCACTTTCAATCAACAATTTTTTTACCTTTTCACCTATCAATTCCCTCACTCCTTGTAACCGTTTTCTATAACTACATTGTACCTTTATTTCACGTGAAAGCCAAAATAAAGAAGTTGTTTTAGAGAAGATTCTTAGATATTAATTGAACATATTTATCAATAGCCCCGGTCATAGCGATTAAGACGTGATAAAAATGAGAATCTAATGAGGGTCGACAAATCGTCAATCCATCAATGAAACACTTATGCTCAAATCATGTATCACATTATGATCCTGGTCGTAATAAGTAAGGACAGCCTTTGATAACGTTCCATCTATTTCCATCACTAGATAGGTTCCTTTATCTCTGTCTCGCGGTTGAGCAATACTTCCTGGATTGATGAACACTATCCCCTCTTTTTTTTCCACTTTAGGAATGTGCGTATGTCCGTAAAAGACGACCTTGACGTCAGACGTTTTCGCTAACTCTGCTAACTGATCATAGCTTCTTTTGACTCCATGTTTATGACCGTGCACAAGAAGGTAACGAAATTCTCCAACCTGTTCGACACGGCTTACTTTATATTTATCAGTGATATCCATGTTTCCGAGCACTGTTTTATAAGTCTGCCACAAGGGATGATCTTCCATTAATTCCGAATCTCCACAATGGATCCATTCGGCAGTATCTGGCTGATGGATAGAATAAATTTCTTCCATGTAATGCGTATTACCGTGATTGTCACTAACCACTACTAATTTCATAGTCTGTCTTCCTCCTGTTGATTGGTTAACCATTCATCTAAATGACGCTCTAATTTTTTCAAAGCATCTGCTCGATGACTGATTTCATTTTTTTCGACTTGGCTACATTCTGCCAAGGTTTTCCCTTTATTCGGCACATAAAATAACGGATCATATCCAAAACCGCAATCTCCACGAGGCACTTCTATTATTTCTCCATCCAGTCTGCCGTCAATAACTAATGATTTTTTATCCGGATGTGCGAGTGCGAGTGAACAATGAAAATGTGCTTGTCGCTCGTTCTCATTGTAATCAGCTAATTCAACTAACAATTTACCATTATTTTTTGCGTCATTTTTTTCTTCTCCAGCATACCTTGCTGAATAGACTCCTGGCTGGCCATGCAAGACATCCACAACTAGACCTGAATCGTCAGCAAGTACCAGCGTATTTAATTCTTTAGCAATCGTTTCTGCTTTCAGTAGAGCATTCGCTTGGAAGGTCCTACCAGTCTCTTCAACATCTTCAATATCCGGGTGATCAAGAAGCGTTGTGATGGTGTAGCCTTTGCTATTAAACAGCGCTTCAAATTCTTTTGCTTTACCTTTATTTCTTGTAGCAATGAGAATGGTTTTATTTTCAGTCATGGGTTAATTTCAACCTTTCTAATGAAATGGCTCGTACATTTAACTCGCTCGTCTGCAACCAGTTTTGTGCAATCGTGCGAAATGGTTTCTCCGGTCCTGTCGTGTAGATATCGATTGTTCTTGTAACAGGTGCTTTAGCATCAAGTTTAAATTCTTTTAGAACCTTCTCCACTTCATAAGACGTCAATGCGCCAGAATCGATCAATGTAACCTCTATTCCTAATCTTTCTTGAATGAAAGGGGTAAGTAATGGAAAATGAGTGCACCCTAAAATAACGGTGTCCATATTTCCAGTTTTAAAAGACTCTAACCTTTTTTCTACTATTTTTTTAGCTTCTACTGTTTCATAGAGATTCTTTTCAACAATCTCCACAAATTCAGGGCATGCTAAACTCTTTACATGGATCGATTCATCTTTTCCCAGAATCGATTTCTCATAAAAACCAGAATCAACGGTGCTCACAGTTGCTAAAACGCCTACCTTTTTTGATTTTGTAAGACGCACAGCTGCTTCACTTCCCGGTTCGATGACACCAATGACGGGAATGTCGACTTTGTTTTTCACTATTTCCAGAGTGTGAGCAGTAGCTGTGTTGCAGGCGATAACTATCATTTTTACGTGCTGATCCATTAGAAACTGGACCAATTCAAGCGTATACTCTATAATTTCTTCTTTTGAACGATTCCCATATGGGCAGCGTTTTGTATCTCCTATATATACAATCGACTCATTTGGCAAGCAGTCTATCACTGCTTTCAATACCGTTAATCCACCAACGCCAGAGTCCAGTAATCCAATCGGTTTATTCATAATATTAAAACAACCTTTTCTAAGATACTTACATGTATTGCTAACTTAAACATCAAAACTCGAGCATAAATCAACATATTACTATAGAAACCTTATCAAAAAAAAGGTAAAATAAGTAAGTATGATTTTTGTCTCCTCTTCTATTATAAAGAATGTTCAGTAAAAGTGAAAGACAAAACGAATTTACATTAGAGACAAAAAAGCGAGAGGTGAAAGAATGCAATCCGAAAATCAAGCCACTGACCCGTTAAAGAGCATCAGTCTCTTAAGAGATTACTTGCTTCCCAATTTACTTAAAGAAGATGAAAAAGATATCTTATACTGGGCTGGGAAAGAACTCGCACGATCCAACACTTTTGATTCTCTGGAGGAACTTACCGAACAAATGACTACGATTTTTTTAGGCGAGCTTATACAAACGAAGTCAACGAAAAACACCAACCTTTATGATTGGTCTGGTCCGTTAGTTAGTCACCGTCTAACAACTCAAACTGCTCCTAATTTTTCGCTGGAAGCCGGTTTTTTAGCAGAAGGATACCAACAAATAGCTGGAACCTATACTGAAGCAACTTATGAACTTGATTTCAAGAAAAACCGTGTCACTATTTTATTACAATCGGATCATCACGTTTCTTTAAATGAAAACTGAAATAAACCCATGATAACGCCACACCTTTACCGGTTTTGGCAGTTTATCATGGGTTTTGTGTTATCCTTCATGATTCTTTATAATTTTTCAGCATATCTTGTACGCTATACTGCGCACTTTTGGAGATCAATTCCACGTTATTATTGCCGTACTGTATGCCCGATGAGAGTTGTCCATATACGTATAAACCGTTGATCCTCTCTCCCTTTTGACTGATGGCAGTCATAGAGGGATAGTCGATCAGGACACCGCCGTATCGATAAGGCGTCAATTCACCTGATTCAACCAACTCTTTTATCAAAGGTTGCTGCAAATAAAGCTGTTTTGTTAGATCCATCTGCTGCCCCGTCGCATTGATTATAAAATCGTATGCTCGGGTCTTTTGACCGTTGATTTGCACCTCAAAACCCTCATTTACTTTTTTAATAGACTTTATCCCACTATACAGTTCAACTTCTCCTTCAGAAATAGATTTTAATAACAGAGAGGCTGTTCGTTGTGGTATGGGCGCTTTAAAACTCGACCATTTCAAACCAAAGTCATTTAAAAACCGGTCTTTTTCAGTATCCGGCATGGCATTCCACAGTAGCGAATAAAAGTCTCTCATTTGATGAATAAGCGATTGAAACTTACCTATTTCTTCTAAATGATTCAAGTCTTGCTGCAAACCCGCGAGTGTTCCCTCGCCCAATGTTTTCCAAATCCAAGTCAAATCAATGTCATGATCTTTTGTTTCTTTTTCAAACCATTTCTTTATCTGATCAAGTGTCAGCTGCTGATTTTCTTCTACCAGCTGACGAACACGTTCTTGACAGACAGCTTGTATTTCTATTGGTGGCTCGTGTCCCCGCACGGATGAGAAGCGTCCGTCTAAAGATAAAAATGACAGTTTTGCTTCCGGGTAGTACTTTCTGATGTATAAAAACGTATCTAGGGCTGTAAGACCCGTTCCAACAATTCCAATAGCTATCGGCCCCTTTTGAAGACTCAATTTTTTGTTGGCCGGATACGGATTATAAATGTACTGTTCTTCACCCTTCAAATTATAGGGGTCCTGATAAGCTAAATGACCTACTGATAAATGAACGCAATCTACCCTATTTGTGCTATTTTTCGTCTTGATTTCATATTGGTTGTCTTCTTGACGCTTAACCGATAGGACCTTTTCGTAAATCACAGAGACATTTAACTTTTCAATCAACTCACGACTTTTATCGAGCAGATACTCTCCGAACAGTTTTCTAGGCAAATGGGTATTGTAAAGTTGTTTCAGGTTTTTAGTTTCTCGAACCCACTCCAAAAAATCATTGGGATCATTAGGATCTATACTCATCGTTTCTGTATACTGATTAATCAATAGGGCTTCATCATCCGGTTGATAAGGAAAGCCTGTCCCATAACTTTCTTTTTCTGCATAGACAGTGATATGAAGGTCTTCAAGTATTCCCTTCTGCGTTTGATTTTCTATTTCTCTCAGTATGCTTATTCCAGCTACACCCAAACCTATAATACCAATCTCCATACGTGCTCCTCCATCGTTTCTATAGTCTCTATCATAATACCAGAAATTCTTTCATTGGAAAGGTTTCGACCCGAACATATCGAAGCCTTTCCAATTTTAATGATTCCCAGCGAAATAACTACCGGCTGAAAAGGTTTTGTAACTTGAGCGACCACTTGATAAATATTAAGTGACGACTCAACCAATCAATAGGGTAGAGTTGGACCTTTACTCGTCCTGTAGTGACTACTCAGAAGTAAGTGAACGATGGGTGAACACTTATTGCACTCTCTACAACCTTCTCAAAGACATATAACTAGCGAGTGGGTACTATAGGGGGGCTATACTTACTACTGAAGATTTTCGCTTTGCTGACTGGTCACTAATAAGAGTCAATAATACCCACTCGCAAACTATTATCCGCTGAGAGATCACTAATTGGCACATTACCGTCCACTCGCATGATTTCACACTTTCAGTGGATACATAACCGTCACCATACTGATCATTTATTTTTAAAAGTTTACCCGACTTGGCACTTAACGGTCATTTTATTGTTGTACACTTGCTTTTAATTCTGTTCATACTCGCCTACATAGGCGAGTATGCTCCACTCATCTTTGGAAACAAAAAAATAGTGTGATTTATCTTAATTAAAAGAAAATCACACATTTTTTTATAAATTCATATTCAGAAGGACCTTTTTCAGAACACATTCCTCATCATCATTAACTTTGACAAAACGTATTTCTCTCGCATTCCAAGATGTCAAATCACTCAAATCATAATTGTTTTTTCTTAAAACAACATCTAGAGGACAGTCGATTTCATCATCAGCATTTTTTATCACATCCTGATTTGCTACCTCTAATTCGACCGTTTTATCTTTGCATTCGATTATATACCTGTACTGAATCGTTGATGTCAGCACAGACTGACTTTCCTTACTATGAGACATTTTAACACTCTCCAATTAAGTATAAATTTAACGCAATTCAATAAAAAATCTGAAAACTATAAGATATTTAACTTTTTCATTATATAATACACGTTATTTATAAAACCATCTTATACCAGAAACAAAAAAAAGTATACCTACTTAAAGGGTTTTGTATTTAAAAAAACACAAATGTCATAGATTAGTCACATTACCGAATATGTTTTTGTAATGTTAATATCATATTAGAATTATCTTAACAAAAAAAAGGCAAAGCCTCTAAGCTTTGCCCTAATAATGCATTTTTACTGATGTTGTGATAATTTAGCTAAGATTTGTTCTTTACTGTGGTAGCCAATTAATTTGTCTATGACTTCTCCATCTTTAGTTACGAGCAATGTTGGAATACTCATGATTCCAAATTTACTTGGTGTTGACTGGTTTGCATCTACATCCATTTTGAAGTAGTTTACATTACCGTCAGATTCCTCATTTAATTCGTCAATAACAGGTGACTGCATGCGACAAGGTCCACACCATGTTGCCCAAAAATCTGTTAATGCTAAACCTGAACCTGTTTCTTGGTCAAAATTCTGATCAGTTAATTCTCTTACCATTCTAAATTCCTCCTATTTATTAACTCACTTATTAAAAGTAAGTTATTCGTCCTATTGATTAGTATAGCAAATTCTTATATTCTTGTCTACCATAGACTATTATTCTATTTAAACGTCACAATTGTTGCGCCGTTCCCGCCCTGGTTCGCTGGTGCATCACCAAACTCCTTGACTTGCGAGTGTTTTTTCAAGAATTGTTGGACGCCTTTTCTTACCGCACCCGTCCCCATACCGTGAATGATCGTTACTTTTGGATAATTGGCAAGTAGGGCTTGATCTAAATATTTATCCACTTTGTTGAGGGCTTCTTCCACGCGTTCTCCTCTGACATCTATTTCAGTCGAAACGCCCATGCTTGAAGAGCGTGTAACCGAGACGCGTTGTTTGGGTTCTTTTTCCTGCTCTATCTGAACCAGATCCGATTCAGGCAGTCTCATTTTAAGCATGCCCATTTGAACCACCCAGTGACTGTTATCCGACTGTTCAACAATAATCCCTCTTTGACCGAACGACTGGACTTCAACACTATTGCCGACCCTCAAACCCTTTTTCTGTTTTTGTTTCTGCAAGACTTTATTTTTATTCAGGCTCATTTCTTCTGTCTTAAGGTGTGATAACCGCGATTGGACATCGATAAATTCGTGTTCTTTAAGTGGTTCACTCATATGCCCTTCGAGCTGTTTTTGTCGTAAGTCTTTAATGATAGCTTCTGCTTCCTGCTTTTTCTTTTCCAAATAAGTATTAGCTTCTGTTTCTGCTTTTTTACGTAACCGGTCTTTTTCATTCTGATAAGCTTTGTACTCTGCTTCAAGCTTTCTATGCAAGCTCTCTGCGTCTCTACGTTCTTTGGTCGCTTTGCCTGCTTCACTTTCCGCTTGCTTGCGTTTACCTTCCAGATCTTCAATCATCTGGTCTACACTCTGGCTATCGCCACTCATCAATTGTTTAGCAGATTCAATGATCATTGAATCCAGTCCCAAACGTCTAGCGATCTCAAACGCATTACTTCTTCCCGGGATACCAATGAGTAAGCGAAACGTTGGACTGAGCGTATCGACATCAAATTCCATACTGGCATTAATGGTTTCCGGTCGGTTATACCCATAGGCTTTCAGTTCCGGGTAATGTGAGGTGATCATGACATAACAGCCGCTTTGAGCAATCGCATCGAGTATAGCTATCGCCAATGCTGCTCCTTCTTGAGGATCCGTTCCGGCACCCAATTCATCCAACAGAATAAGACTCTTGTCATTCATTTGTTTTAAAATATTGACGATTTTTGTTAAATGCGATGAGAACGTGGATAGACTTTGTTCAATTGATTGTTCGTCACCGATATCCGCGTAGACGCTCGAGAAGATGCCCATGGTACTGTTTTCTTCTACTGGGATAAACAAGCCTGACTGTCCCATCAACTGGAGCAACCCAAGCGTTTTTAAGGCTACTGTCTTCCCACCCGTATTGGGTCCGGTCACGATCATGGTTTTATAGTCTTTTCCAATGACGATATCGTTAGGTACCACTTCATCATCAGTAAGCAAAGGATGTCGCGCCTGATATAACTCAACATGATTATCCGTACTTATTCTTGGTTTGACGGCTCTAATCGCTCTTGCAAAGCGTCCTTTGGCTTGAATCACATCGAGTTCAACCAGTAATCTCAGATGTTCTTCCAAATCTTCTCGGTAAGGTTCGATTTCCATGGTCAATTCAGCTAAAATGCGTTCCACTTCATATTTCTCTTCCACTTGATACTGGCGCAGACGATTATTTAAATCGACGACACTTTGAGGTTCAACAAACAGCGTTTGACCTGTCGAGCTTTGGTCATGGATAACACCGCCAAATACGGATCGATTCTCTGCCTTTACAGGGATCACGTAGCGGTCATTTCGCATCGTGATCAGTGCATCTGTGAGAAACCGCGATTGAGGACCTCTAACAATACTTTCAAGTTTTTGACGTGCACGACTTTCTGTCTGTCTGATACCATCTCTCAAACCTTTGAGTTTCGAGCTGGCGTCATCCAGAACGTGGCCACCTTCGTCTACGACTATAAATATTTTTTTCTCTAAAGCATTAAATGTTTCCAATTTATTTATTTTGTCATATAAACGGTGCAGAGGAATGTCCTCTTCTTCCGCTTTTCTAAAAAACGTCTTGATTTCTCTCAGCGTTCTCAGTAAACGACCAATTTGAGCAATTTCTGTACCGTTCAAACTGCCTTGAACCCGGACACGTTTTAGGTGAGGACGGATGTCTTCAAAAGCAGCTAGTGGAATGCCGCCTCTTAAGCGCATCAGCAAAACCGCGTCTTCTGTTTCTTCTAATTGTTCCAAGATGGTGTTTTTATGATCGGATGGTTTGATGGTCCTGACTTTTTCTTTCCCTAGCTTCGATACTGTATGCTCACCTAATTTAATGATTACTTTTTCATATTCCAACGTCTTGAATGAAGATTGAAATGTTTCCGTCATACGTTCTCTCCTTAAATGTTTCACTCTTACGACTCTACAAAAAAGGTTGATCGAAGGGCATCATAGTGATGTTTCTCCTTCAATCAACACGCCTTGCGTTTATCTGGATTTATTCTTGTAGTCCTTGTTCGATCCACCAGTCATACACTTGCTGTGACAATTCCGGTGTGTCCGTGACGATTTCTCTAGCCAGTGCGCTTGATGCAAACTGGTTTTGTATGAGTGCTATGGGCATCATTGAGAGAACAAAGAGGACAAAGAATATCCCAATGTAATGTACAACAAAGCTCAAAACCGCTCCACCAATTGCGTTGACTGTCCGAACCACTGGTAAGTCTGCCAATGACTGGAACAAGCCACCCAGGATTCGAGTGACAAGCCAACCGATAAATAACAACACTACAAATGAGACACCCTTATAAAAAGGGCCGTCTAATTCAAATAAGAAATCGATGCCGTAAAGTACGAAGGGATTGTCTGATGTAGATACCGGTGTAGGATACGGAACAAACATCTCCACGTACTCACTGAGCATTTGATAATAATTCAAAGCAAACCAGAATGAGACAGCATACCCGATCGTTAATACGAGCTGCAAGACCAAGCCTCTTCGTGCTCCGCTATATAGTGATAATAGTAATAAAAAGATAATAATCCCTGTTAACAGCATACTTTTCTCCTTGTTGACTAAAGTTAGTTTTCTAAATTCTGTTCTAACCGTTCGTATTTTTCTTTCAGTTCTTCCAATTCATGTCGCATGGTCAATTGATCCGATACGGCATTGATTGCCAATAAGATGGCCCTTTTTTCTTTATCCAGACCTTTTGTTAGTTCTTTTAATTGACTTAATTGTTCATCCACTGTCTCTGCGACGACGCGCATATGTTTTTCAGGCTTTGAACCAACAATAGTGTATATTTCTCCATCTATAGTTGCTTTATATCTTCGCTTCCCTTCGGACATGACACAGCCCCCTCGCTTCTCAAATTCTTTATTATAATAACACGAATTTGTTCAGCGTGCATTACTTCCAGCTTTTTTTATACTGATTTCTGTGAATAATCAAGGTATTCTATATGAAAAACAGAGTAGACAGATGCCCACTCTGAAAATTTTCTTTATTTGCAAGTTTAGTTTGACTCCTTAGAGCTGTTATCTAATTTCTGCAGCGAAGTGTTTCACTAAAGCTTCTTTCACTTGTTCGAAGTCTTTGGTTACTTCTTCTTCTTTTAACGTCGCTTCTGGATTCAGGTAAGCTAAACTATACGCCATTGATTTTTTCCCTTGTTCAATGTTATCCCCTTGATATAGATCAAAGAGTCGAATAGATTTCAACCATTTTCCGCCGTTTTCTTTCATCACAGAAAGGATCGTGTCATGTAACACGGTCTCGTCCACAATAAACGCGACATCTCTTGATGTTCCCGGATATCTTGGAATCGATGAATGGATCAAGGCTTCCTGGTGGTTATCCAGCAGCTCATCCATGTTGATTTCAAACAGATAGGTGTCTTTCAGATCGCGTTCATTTGCGATAAGTGGGTGTAATTGTCCGATGACACCCACGACTTTATCTCTCCATTTGATTTCAGCTGTACGTCCTGGATGGAGTTCGGAATAAGCCTGTGTTGGTTCGTAGCTGATCTCTTCAGATACACCGATCACCTCGAACCACTCTTCCACAATACCTTTAGCCGCATAAAAGTCTACCGTCTGCTCGTCTTCCTGCCAGTTTGCTTCGATGCGTGACCCAGTCAAGGCACCTGAGACGTGTGTCACTTCTTGCGGTAATTTGCTGTCTGAAACGGGATAAAAGACCCGACCAATTTCATAAAACCCAATATGTCTGTTTTGTCGCGCAACATTATACTGGATATTATCCAATAAACCGCTCAGTAAACTTTTACGTAAGGCCTGATGCTCTTCACTCATTGGCCAATCCAATTTTACCGGTTCACCCTTGACACGTGCGAATGCCTGAGCTTTTTTGTTTGTCGTTAAGGCGTAACTGATTGCTTGAGACAATCCAGCACCTTCCATAAAGTGACGTGTTTCGCGAACACGTTGCTGTTTGTGCGTCAGTTCTCCCGGGACAGATTCACTTTGTGGGAGTGTTGCCGGTAATTTACTATACCCATGCAAGCGAGCCACTTCTTCAATAATATCTGCTTCGATCTCAATATCCCATCGTCTTGGTGGAACCGTGATCTTCAGTGTTTGAGTCGCCGTTTGACTGTCAAAACCTAAACGGTCCATCAAGCTCACCACTTCTTCAAGTGATAAAGCTGTTCCAAGTGTTTGATTGATTTTAGCGAGTGTGATGACTACTTTCTTGTCTTCCGGCTGAATGGCTTCGAAACGTGCCACACCACTGACGACTTGACCATTGCCAAGTTCTGCAATCAGTTGGGCCGCATGATCCAGCGCTTTTTCAATGGTTGCTGTATTGAGTCCTTTTTCGAAACGCGAACTCGCTTCACTTCTTAAATTGAGCGCCTGCGCCGTTTTTCTGATGATGCTGGATTCAAACATGGCTGATTCAAGCGCGATCGTTCTCGTCTCACTCGTGACGTGGGTGTTTTCGCCACCCATGACACCGGCTAACGCGACCGGCTTTTCACCATTTGTAATGACCAGGTTATCCAGACTCAACTGACGCTCCTGCCCATCTAAGGTCACCAGCGTTTCACCTTGTGCTGCTCTTCTGACTCTGATTTTTTTAGAACTTAAAGACTCATAATCGAAGGCATGCAGTGGTTGTCCATACTCCAGCATGATGTAATTCGTTACGTCAACGACGGCATCGATGGGACGGATGCCTGCATGCATCAACTTACGCTGCAGCCATAACGGACTTTCTTTCACTGTGACCTCTTTGATCACACGTATTTTGTATACGGGTGCATCCTTTGCATCAGCAACTGACACATCGATATAATCGCTGATATCTTCAGAATCATCTTCCAGAACAGTGACTTCTTTGAAATCCGGTTGTTGCGAAAGAATAGCCCCGACTTCATAACCCACACCACGCATGCTCAAAGCATCGGCACGGTTTGGGGTGATATCCAGTTCGATGAAGGCGTCATCCAGACCAATGTAAGGTAATGCGCTGGCACCAATTACTGCATCTTCCGGCAGGACATAGATACCATCTTCAGCTTTCTTCGGTACGACTGAATCAGAAAAGCCTAATTCCTGCAAGCTGCAGATCATGCCATTTGATACGACCCCTCTTAGTTTGCTCTTTTTGATTTTCAAGCCATTAGGTAGGGTCGCACCTGGTAAAGCGACAATGACCTTTTGCCCCGCTTTAACGTTGGGCGCTCCACAAACGATTTGAGAATGTTCCGCTTGATCGACATTGACCGTTGTCAGGTTCAGATGATCTGAGTCTACCATTTGTTCACATATCAGCACTTCTCCGACGACGAGATTCTCTAAATTGATTGAAGGGATACTCACTTCATCCACTTCGATCCCAGTTAATGTAATCTGGTCTGCCAATTCTATTGGAGAAATACCGTTTAAATCTAAATATTCACTTAACCACTTGACTGATACTCTCATACTCTCCTATCCTTTCCTTTTAAATTGTTCCAAGAATCGCTGATCATTTAAATAGAAATGGCGAATGTCATCCACGCCATATTTCAGCATCGCGATACGGTCAGGGCCTAAGCCGAAAGCGAATCCGCCATATTTCGAAGAATCCACACCGGACATTTCCAATACATGGGGATGCGTCATGCCGGCACCTAAAATTTCGATCCAGCCGGTTTGTTTACAGACGTTACATCCCTTTCCTTCACATTTAAAGCAGGACACATCGACTTCGACACTAGGTTCTGTAAACGGGAAATAACTTGGACGAAGTCGGATTTCTCTTTCTTCACCAAACATTTTCTTGGCTAACAGTTCCAGAGTGCCTTTTAAATCTGCCATGGTAATGTTTTCGTCAATAACCATGCCTTCTATTTGATGGAACTGATGGGAGTGCGTTGCATCATCAGTATCACGGCGATAGACTTTGCCCGGACTGATCATTTTGAGCGGCCCTTTAGAAAAATCATGACTCTCCAGCGTTCGTGCCTGGATCGGTGACGTGTGGGTACGCAGCAAGACGTCTGATGTGATATAAAAGGTATCTTGCATATCACGCGCGGGATGATTCTGCGGTAAGTTGACACGTTCAAAGTTGTAATAATCTGTTTCAACTTCGGTTCCTTCAATGACCTGATAGCCCATGCCTAAGAACAGATCCTCGATGTCTTCCATAATTTGTGTCAAGACATGTGTTTGACCAGTCTTTACTTGTTTGCCTGGCAGCGTAACATCGATGGCTTCCTCAATGAGTTGCTTTTCCAACGCTTCTACTTCAAGACTTGTTTTCTTTTCAGATAATAAAGCAGTGATTTCATCACGTACTTCATTCGCTTTTTTACCGAATACGGGACGTTGTTCAGCCGAAAGATCTTTCATGCCTTTTAGCACAGCTGTGACTTCGCCTTTTTTACCTAAGTACTTGACACGTAGTGCTTCGATTTCTTTCAATTCAGTTGCACTGCTCACTTCTTTTTTTACGTCTTCCAACAGCGTCGTTAATTTTTCTTCCATTTCCATTGTCATGCTCCTTTAGTTAAAATATGACATTTTGTCTAATTGTTTTTTAAAACAAAATAAAAAACCCCATCCCAATAGAGGGACGAGGTCAACACGCGGTACCACCCTTGTTCAAAAGTTACCTTTTGCACTTCTGCATAACGGCGCATACCGAGATTAAAAGTTAATCTACATACTTCTCCGTCCAGTTCAGACTGAGTGGAAAAGTGATGAAAGTGAACTTCCTCAAACGATTCAATCGATGCTTTCAGCCAGGACATCGTTCTCTAGTAGTGTTTCGTCAGAGTACTCTTTTTCATCATTTGTTTTAGTCTATTTCACAAACCCATTGGTCTGCCCATTCTTGTACTTCGATCATAACATTCTTTAAAGCTTTACCTTTTTCAGTTAAACAATAACCTGATTTCATATCGCACGAATCATCCAAATCTTTGGTTACAATATTTTCTTTTTCAAGTTCTTTGAGACGTTCGACTAATACACGATCGCTGACGCCAGATATTGACTGTGACAAGTCTTTGAATCGACGAGGTCCATCCAACAATACATCAATAATCAAGCCAGTCCATTTTTTCCCTAAGATGGCAAAGGATTGTTCAAACTTCGGGCAAATGACTTTATCCTGATGCGTATCTGCTGTAGCCATTTCTATCATATGCTGTCACCTCTACTTTCACACCTGTTATTATACCACTAACAGTCATGAAATGGTACGTCTCATTTTTAATTCAAAAATATTTTTGTTCACATTTCATAAAAATTCTATTAACATCGTTGCGATGGAAAAGTAAATAACCAAACTGACTGAGTCATTGATCGTCGTGATAAACGGACCTGAAGCAACTGCCGGATCCATATTAAATTTAGTTATGATTGCAGGAATGGTCGTGCCAATAACAGTTGAGATACTTACCGTCAAAAACATTGAAGCAGCAACAATGAATGCCAGTGTAACGTTACCATATAAGACGAGTATGATTGCAATCATCACGATTGCGGCTATTACTCCCATAAGCATACCGGCACCCAGTTCATTTTTCACTGTATGAATAAATCCTTCTTTATCTCTGTCATCATCGATAGTCAAATTCCGCACAGCAACCGCTAACGATTGTGTACCGACATTACCTGCCGTTGCCATCATAATGGGAATAAAGGTTGCAAGTATAACAACAGCTTCCAGCGTTTCTTCAAATACACCTATCAGTGCTCCGGTAAACATACCCAAGAATAACAGCACGACTATCCATGGAATTCTAGCTTTAGCCGTTGACATCACCGTTGTTTTCCTGGGATCATCTTCCGTCCGTTTAATAGCGGCAAATTCGTTAAAGTCTTCCGTCATCTCTTCTTCCAGTACGTCCATGACGTCATCAACGGTTACAATACCTTGGATCGTACCGTTAAAACCTAAGACAGGAATAGCAAGCAAGTCATAATCTTGAATAACTCGGGCAACTTTTTCCTGGTCATCACCGACATTGACGGATACTACTTGAGTGAACATGATATTGGCGACTGTTTCATTTTCCGGAGAGAGCAGTAAATCTCTCAAGGATAACACGCCTACTAAACGATCTTTGTCATCGACGACATACAAATAATAAATCGTTTCTGCTTCGCGTCCAATTTTTCTCAGTCTATTAATAACCTCGGACATTGTTTCTGTGTGATTGATCGATATAAATTCTTTTGTCATGATGGAGCCGGCAGTTTCCGGTTCGTAAGACATAATCTCCTGAACGCGCTGACTTTCTTCATCATCCATCATCTCTAGTAGTGTCAGATTGTCCGCGTCATCACTTTCGGTCATGAACCGAGCAACATCATCAGCTGACATCGTATTAAAGACTTCGGCCATATACTCATCAGGAAGGTATTGTACAGCAGCTTCCTGATCTTCTGTTTCCATCCATTCAAAAATTTCTCCAAACTCTTCTGGTGTTAAAAATTCAGATATTTTTCGTTTTTTATCGGGGTAAAGTAAATGGAAAACCTCGTGCTGGTCACGATCATGCAATCGTAAAAATAGAGCTCTGAAGGTCTGTTTGTCATTATCTTTTGCTGCTTTGAAAATATGTTCATATGTTTTTTGTTTATTGCTTTTCACTAATTTCATACTGTTTCACCCTTTTCGTTTGGTTTAGCGTCAGATCATCTTGAAATATTATATTTTTAAATTTTTTCATCCTGATATATAAAGGCACAGGATCCATACGCCTCACCTCCATTGATGTAAATTACTAGAAGGAACTTAACCGAACGTACAACCATTTTGTTGAATTCAATTTAAAGTTCTATAATTTTACAGATAAAAAAACACGCCTACTTGAGCGTGCTAAGAACATGAACGTGAAGTCATCTTCAAAAACACCTCTGTCGTTGAGCTTTAGCTTCATATGGCATAGAGAATATTCCTCAGCTACATTAAAAATCCCCTTCATCCGAGAATTTTTGCTGACCCGTTGGCGTCTTTAGACGTTTCCGGGCAGTAGCTTGTCTCCATATGGTAGCCTCACCTAACAAGGTTGTGGTTATCTATCGTCCTTATCATAACGAATCTTATATAGTCAATCAAGCAATAGTTCTCTTGTAACGCTCTCATTCGGTAATTTTCATGAAAATAAAATAGAGAGCGTTATCTTTGAAGCCAAGGTGCAGAGTATTTATACTAAATGGGTAACCACTAACTATAAACGGGTAATATGAGGAGAGATTCCATGAATAAAAGAAAATCAATAGTGCTATTTTTAGCTGCAACTACTTTAGCTGCATGTACGACAGATGATGGAGTGGGTGAAACCGAGACTTTAGATCCAATCGAAGAAGAAGCAGCCATAGAAGAGGAACCCGGCGAAGCCGTCGTGACCGACGAAGAAATGGCTCCCATAAGTGACGAAGAATTAGAACAAGCCGAAGCTATTGATGATTTGGATCAATACCCTGAATTTGCTGAACAGGATGCCTTTGACCCAACTGGTTATGACGCCTATTTAATTACGAATAATGGAACAACACGAGTCATCCTGTTTCAAGATGGAGATGAACAAGTCTTCAAATCCGTTTACATCGAAGCAGATAACCGTTTAAAAATCATAGATTTACAGAACAATGAATTGCTTATCAATTCTCCGTTATAATTTTCATGCTTCTATCAGGAAGGATGCTTGTATATGAATGAAAAAGAGATAGTTAAAACGCAACAACCCAAGAAAAATTATTTGATGGCTGATGATCGGAAGAATATTAAGCCGCTACCAAAAGTGGAGAGCGATTCCTATAAAGCCGCCGGTAAAATGAAAGGTTTCAATACCATCGTAACCGGTGCAGACAGTGGTATCGGTCTTGCCGTGGCCATTGCTTTTGCAAAAGAGGGTGCAAATGTCGCACTTGTTGATTTAGAGGACAATGAAGATTTGAAAACAGCCAAAGAAAGAATCAGCGGACTGGGCGTTAAATGTCTGACGTTTGCGGGGGACGTCGGTGACGAAGACTTTGCTAAACACACAGTAAATGCTGTAGCTGATGAATGGGAAGATATCCACGTTCTCGTCAACAATGCGGCTGAGCAGCATTCGCAAGAAAGCATTATGAATATTACTGCCGCTCAAATCGATCGCACTTTTCGTACCAATATCTATTCAACCATCTACTGGTCACGAGAAGTCTTTCCATACTTGGTTAAAGGTGGCGCAATAATCAACTCTTCCTCGGTGACAGCTTATAAGGGATCACCTGGTTTGATGGATTATGCGTCGACCAAAGGTGCGATTATATCATTTACCCGTTCTTTAGCTCAAAATAAAGAATTCATCGACAAGAAAATACGTGTCAATGCCGTAGCTCCTGGACCTATCTGGACACCTCTGATTCCTGCAACCCTCGGAAGCTCATATGAAGAGCATGCTGGTGTCCCTATGGATCGTCCCGGCGAACCTTACGAGTTGGCACCAACCTACGTTTATTTGGCAACAAACGACTCAAGTTACGTTACCGGACAGACCCTTCACGTCAATGGTGGAACCGTCGTTAACGGTTAATGAATTGTTGGATTGAGAAACACGAAGAATCTTTTGATTCTTCGTGTTTTCACGTTATTAGAGAACTATAATAGCTTTTATTTCGTTTATTGATGAAATAAAGTTAACCGATTTAGATTGCAATTTTGAGTCTGTCATTCTGCTCTTGAAATGACCAGCTCAACTTAGTTTCTTCTTTATAAGCTCGAACCCTTGATAACAAAAAAAACTGTTTCTATTTTCGTTCAAGCACAGAACAAAAATAGAAACAGTTTTTATTAGTATAAAAGTTTATAGGATAATTAAGTGTGTACCACTCTTAATTTCATACTCCACTCTGATAATTTCCCTTTAAATATCATTCTGATGGGGGTAGATACTTCATTGATTGCACAGTATTTGTCTACACACGTAACGATCATGCTTTCTTTATACCGAGGCAAGCCTATACCCGTTGTAGTCAGGAACATATGCTTCAATATAATATCTTTTTCAAGTTCACTTAATTCGGTTAAGCGTTGAGCATTTTTTACAGCGATTTTAGGATGGACAAAGTTATGTGATCCTACTTTCATTGAAGCGATTTCTTCTCTGCCTTCATGGAAAAAATCATGCAGTAAACCTGCTCTAGCAACAGCTCTCACATTCAAATTCAAGCGTTTAGCGATTTTATAGCTCACGTATGACACGAATAATGAATGGATCAAACGTGTCGTATAGTGGTGATGTGTGATTTCATCTAATTTAAGTAAATCTTCATTTTCAAGCAAATCTTCGACTAACGTCATATAGTCTTTGTCATTTTCCCATATCGATCGAACAAATTCCATGGAACGTCTCCTTTTTAATGAATCAGTGATAAGTCAATGCAGTCATGTGTTTCGACTGTTCATAAGCTATCTTACTCCTCAAACAGAAAAAAGAAAAGGAAACAACTCTTTTTGAGAGCGTTTTAATGACACTTGTGACAAAAATGTTAAAAATGCCATGTTATTGATATAGACTAAACATCAAAACACCCGCTGCAATCGCAACATTCAATGACTCTGCCTGACCTTTTATAGGGATGTACAGGTTCTTAGTCGTTTGTTCCAATATATACGGGTCAACGCCGTTCCCTTCATTTCCTACAATCAATCCGAAACGATTCTGTGGTTCTATTGAGCGATAAGAGGCGGCATTTTTATCTAAAGCTGTCCCATAAACGGGTATCCCTTTATCTTTAAATGTGGCGATCCATTTTTCAATATCATCATGAATGATTGTTAAGTGGAACTGACTTCCCTGCGCAGAACGAAGAGCTTTCGGATTATACAAATCAACTGAGCCCGTTCCAATGATGACGCCCTCAAATCCCGCTGCATCAGCTGTTCGAACGAGTGTGCCTAAATTTCCCGGGTCCTGCACTTGATCAAGCATCAATACGGGTTTATCTCCAACTATGCTTTCAAATGACTCTTCACTTTTGATCACGGCTGTAATTCCCTGTTCAGTTACGGCATCACTTAAAAGATCAGAAATCTCTTCTGTGACCAGAACGACACTGACCTCTCTTATGTCCAGTAATTCTGAATAATCGTCCACCATATCTTCCCGAATTAAAATCACTTCAATTTCGGCTTTTGATTTCAGTGCTTCTTCTACTAAATGCAGGCCTTCAATCAAATATTTTCTCTGTCTCTTTCTTCCTTTTCTCGTCAGAAGTTTTTTCCACTCTTTAACTTGCTTGTTCTGTATTGACTCAATTATTTCCATTACTTTTTTCCTCCAACTCAGATTCATCTAAATACAGTATACAGGACATAAAAAAAGAGAGAAAGCAGTTTTGCTTCCTCTCTCTTTTAAATATTTAGTTTTCTTAATTGATGTAGTTCATTGGATTGACGGTTGATCCATTTTTATATACTTTGAAATCTAAATGAACGCCAGTAGAATCTCCGGTAGTTCCCATGATACCTATTTGTTGCCCTTGTGAAACGCTTTGTCCACGTGTGACACTTAAGTTAGGCTGCATGTGTGCATAGACTGTTACGTAGCCATCACCATGATCGATTTTAACGTAGTATCCAAGCGCACCATTAAATCCAGCAGTCGTTACCGTACCGGCACGTGCAGCTCCAATTGAGCCACTGCCTGCAATGTCAACGCCTGTATGGAAGCGACGGTCTCCGAAAATCGGATGTGTTCTCCAGCCGTAAGGTGAAGTAATACGACCTTGTGCCGGACGTGTCCATCCACTACTTGCTGGAGCAGCGATTGGCGATGAAGCGTTTGAAGTTGAATTACTTGAAGATGTGGCAGCCTCAGCTTTTTTATTAGCTGCTGCCACTGCTTTTGCTTTCACTTTTTCTGCTGCTTTTTCTACTGCTACTTTAGCTTCTGCCTTAGCTCTCGATGCCGCTTCGGCCTTCGCTTGAGCTTCCGCTTCTTTTTGGCGTTTTTCTTCAGCTACGCGAATAGCTTCTTGTCGCGCACGCTCTTCTTCTATAATACGTTGTTTTTCAGCTTTCATTTCATCATTTAAAGTACTTGTTCGTTCAGCAATGATTGTTTGTTCGTTAATGAAAGATTTTCTTTCTTCTGCGGTCATATCATATTTCTCCGCAACTTGAAGGATTTTGTCATCTAAGGCAACACGTTGGTTCACTAAATTGTTACGGCTAACTTCGAGTTGAGCTTTAACGTTTTCCATTTCTTCCTGCTCAATTTTCACCTGTTTTTCAGTTTCTTCTAAGGCATTTTGGTCATCAATCTGTGCTTTCATGATATCATTGTTTGCAGAAACTAAGGCATTGACTACCCCGACACGTCCGATCAAATCCGATAAACTCTCCGCTGACATTATTAAGTCTACAATATCAGAAGGGTTAGCGTTGGTTTGAACAGAACGTGCTTGTGATTCTAACTGTTCATTACGTTGGTCGATTTGTTTCTGTAACTGAACGATTTCTTCTTGTAAACGTTCAATCTCTGCTGTAATACGTTCAATTTCTTTTTCTTGCTCACTGATTTCTACAATCAATACATCGATGTTTGCTTGGAGTTCAGCTACATCTTCTTCCAGTTGCATTTTTTCATTTTCAAGTGATTCCATTTGCTGCTCGCGATTTTTTATCTCGCCGCCAACTTTTTGTGATTTCTTGTTTAATTCTTGATGTTGGTTCTCTAGATCTTCTAATTTTTGAGAAGCATCTACTTCTGTTGGACGCATTAGGGGTCCCGCAAGTAATACTGCTGTCATTGCTGTTACGATAAATTTCTTATTCAATTTGAAAAACTCCTAATCCATTAATATTCAGTCTAGCTGATTGGTTATTCATTATTTTTTAATATGATTTCAGTTTGTAATTAGTTGTATGCCCATGTATTTCAAGCACTGAAATCATCATATCACAGGAATCGATTGCATAAGATTTAGATTCTGTGTCAAAACAAGCAAGTATCTGTTACACAACTGTATTGTTTGAAGGAAAAATGACGAATCGTAATCCTTACAAACGTTGTTATAAAGCCAATCTCGTTGTTTTTTTTGCTTTTTTCTCAAAAAACACATCTAAATTAAGTGAACAAAAGGTGACAAACCTCATTCTGATTTGACAGGCTCTATATACTATTTAAACTTTATAATCTGAATTTTAGCATGATTAACCATACTTTTCAAACGTGATAAATGAGTTGAGTAAGTCGTTTTCAAAATGAATATTATGCATTTTTTGCTATTTATCAACAAATTTTTCCCTTTAGGCTTACAGTCTCTCTTTTAATTTGCTATTCTAGTTAAGGATAGAAAGGAAGATGCTTATGGTCACATTTGAAGCTGTTGCTACACACAGCACACTGATAGACGAAAACGACTTTTTTCGTCACTATTATAATTCTGAGGCGCTTTTTAGATATGATTCAAACTTTTTTCAGTTGAAGTATTCCCCTACAAAAGTAGAATTTGAATTGATAGAAACGATGCATTGGAACTTTTCAGAAGAGTATGACTTGACTCATGTCAAATTCTATTGGCCTGAAAATCAAGGCATACACCCTGACACACTAGATTATTTAAATCAAGAGGACTATGGTTTGGAAAAAGTAGAACTCTATTCCATTGCACCTTTCGATTTTACTGCTGTTGCTGAAAATCTGGATATCAGCATTCATGTCGTCAACCATGAACAATTAGATACATTTAAATCGATCAATTATATAGAGGATAAAATCATTTCAACTTCTTTTGCAGAGGCAAAACAACCTTTTTATGATAAACTCTTTCAAGATAAATCGATCACTTTCTTGTTAGCCTACTACAAAGGAAAGGCTGCTGGTTCCTGTATTATAGTCGAGAGCACTGAGGGATTGGAACTGGATGATTTGTTTACACTCAAAGAATATCGTCTGAAGGGAGTTGCTAAAGCGTTGCTTGATTATATAATCAAGCAAGCTACTCCTAAGCAAAAAACAGTCTTCCTCGTTGCGGACGCAGAAGATTCTCCAAAAGAAATGTATATAAAATCAGGGTTCAACTATGAAGGGTTTCGTATCGGGGCTCAAAAAGCAATAAAGGGAGATGATTAAATGACTGAACACATCCGCCAATTAACAGCAGCCGATTTAATATATTATGAAAAGATGCAAACTGGCCTGGACGATGATTATATGCTCCCCATCTTTGACCGAATAACAAGCGGAGCCAACTACTTGTATGGGTTGTTTGAATCAGACAAGCTTCTCGCCTTATCAGGGTTCACTTTATTCAAAGATTATTATGCTATGCTCGGTCGTTTAAGAACAGATCAGCGTTTCAGAAAAAGTGGTTATGGGACAAAGATTGTCGAATACAGTTTAAACCAGGCACTCGCCCATCCCGATGTCAAATGGATCGGTGCGAACACAGAACAACACAACCAAGCAGCTCAATCATTGTTGAAAAAAGTGGGCTTACCTCCTGTCAAGCTTCTCTATGCTGCTCAAACAACGACACTAGAAGCACTTGTTACAAACGCTGCTTCTCTATGGAAGGAAGAGACGAATAAAAGTACGAAAATGAACTGGATCAGACAAACTTATCTGCATCCACTATTTGATAAAAAAGTATTTCCTTTAGAAGCGTATTACCCATTCCCAGTCAGTGAAGAAATGTTTGAAGACTCAATCGACCAGTGGCACTTTTTTGAGAATGAAGATAAAACGCGCTGCGTGATCATGTGGGAAGAATTTAAAGGAGTAAACTATCTCCATGTCGTCTATCCCTGGCATGATTTCATGAATCAGCCTGGCCTTTTTAATACCGTTCAACAGGAATTAAGTAACGCGCAAAAGAAAGATAGCCAGACCAAAACATGGTGGGATTTTTCAGAAACTGATGTGGCTCTTCTTCCCAATAATCATCCATTTAAATTAGATTCCCCCTGGATATTGCATGGCTTATCGAAAGAGGCGCTTTTGACGGATGATATTTCAGACTCTGTCAAGAGAGCGAATGAACTCATTCAAAAGGTTGAAAGTGAATTAAATGATTTAGAACAGATACTTGATCAAGAAGCAGATACCATTGAATCTCTTTCTGATCAACTGAAAAACAATGAAGAATCGCTTTAGTTTTTTGGCGCTATCATTGATCGTGTTGGTGAGTTCTAACGAACTCTCCAACACGATTTTTCTACGTATAATCGTGCAATAGATCTTATGATACTGTTTATATTTTTGTTTAAAGTAATTTCCATAACGACTTTTCAAAAAATGTGAACCCGATCCCTACCCGTTTATATTACAACCAACCTTTCACCAGAATATTTGTATTTGTGAAAAAGTGAACAACAAATGTTTTTTATCTTTAAAAACATTTGTTGTTTTACATACAAACGTTGTTATAAAGACTTCCTGGCAGTATACTTAAAGTGAAATCATTTACAATGAACTTATAAGGAGAGGTTGTCATGTTAGCATCAAAATCTTTACCGAAAGTGTCTAGGCTCCAACCGATTTTTGGCTTCATGTTTTTAGGTATTATTTTATTTATGGGGGCCATTTTTTTAGAGTCCGGTATGTTGTTTTTCCGCTTGCTAATGGGATTGACATTGGGCTATGCATTATCACGTGCGTACACGGGCTTTGCCGGAAGTGTCAATCGTGCTTACACTACTGGATCAACGAAATTATTGCGTACATTGATGTTTATGTTTTTCATTTCATCATTGATCACGGCAGCATTTTTGTTTAATGCAGATCCCACTACTTTTGGTTTATGGATCAATCCGATCAACTTCGGCTTACTTGCTGGTGGCTTGTTATTTGGATTTGGAATGTCCTTTTCTGCCTGTTGTGCTTCTGGAGTGTTGACTGATTTGGTTACTGCTTTACCCCGTGCGTTAGTCACTTTAGTTTTTTTTGGAATGGGTGTTTTCATAGGTTTTCCCATCCAGCGTTCCAGTGAATTTGTCACAGCAACTTGGTTCAATACTGGTACGTTTGAAACCGGTGTGTTCTTCCCCGATTTATTTAAATGGGACGGCTTGAACGGTTACCTGGGTGCCATTGTATTAACAGCACTCTTGTGTGGCATTGTCGTTTTCCTCAGTTTGAAATTTGAAAGTTCACGCAAACGCAACAATACATATGCTGGACATTTCATTGAAAATCGTCAAGATGAACCTGATACTTTTGATTCAAAAGATTACAGCTTGTTCTCAAACGAAACCTATAACCGTTTGTTTGTTCGTCCCTGGACTTTGAAACAAGGCGCCGTAGCAATCGCGTTGGTCTTTGCTTTATTAATGGGTGTGACAGGTTCTGGTTGGGGTGCTTCTACTCCCTATGGTTTCTGGTTTGGGAAAGTCCTGATGCTGTTTGGTGTTTCTGCAGAAGGATTAGCTAATTTCACACTTGGCGCTCCTGAACATTACAGTGCGCCCTTCTTTAGTCATCCAGTTAATACACAAAATGCCGGTATCTTGTTAGGAACAGTTTTCTTCTTGCTCACTGCCAATAGATTTAAAGAAGTCTTTATGTCTGAAATGAGTTTGTCCGTACGTCAGTTCTTCTTATTTGCTTTAGGTGGCTTATCTATGGGATTAGGAACACGTTTAGCTAATGGTTGTAACGTCGGTGCTTTATATACACCTATCGCACAATTCTCCTTATCCGGTTGGGTCTTCTTGGCTGTAATGATTCTCGGTGGTATTGTCGGAAACAAATTTGCAAAAGCTTGGTTTAAATAAAGTCTGATCAAAGATGTTGTGACCCGGAAAATATTTCAGCAAACAATTTTCGTTAAATGAAATTGAGAGTGAAAAAATTTTTCGGTTCTATAATCGATCGTATTGGTGCGTTCTTACAAACTTACCGATAATATTGTTTGTAATACTATAAAAAGCCCTAACTGATAAGGTTTTATACCTTGTCGGCTAGGGCTTTTGCTATTTAATTAGTATCTTTTAAAGCTTTGAATCGTCAACGGCTTCCAGCGCTTCATCGATTGTTTCAATGACACGCTCAAGTGAACCTTCTTCAAACGGAGAACGCAAGTTAGCTGCCTTAACAGTTTCGAGGAAGCTCTTCGTTCCGCCCGCTTCACAGATCGTCATATAGTCGCCCCACGCCTTATCATCCTGGTCAACGATGGCACGTTTCCAGAACTGTAACGCACAGACTTGAGCAAGCGTATAATCGATATAGTAAAACGGTGAAGCAAAAATGTGCCCTTGTCTGAACCAGTACGTTCCTTTATCCAGGAAATCACTCTCTGAATAATCACGTTCTGGTAGGTACTGTTTCTCCAGTCTTCGCCAGCACGCTTTACGGTCAGCGGGTGACCACTCGGGGTTTTCATAGACTTCGTGCTGAAAGTGATCGACCAGGACGCCATATGGCAAGAAGCGGATAGCACTACTTAAATGATCAAACTTATATTTTTCAGTCTGCTCTTTGAAGAATAATTCCATCCACGGATACGTGAAGAATTCCATGCTCATGGAGTGGATCTCACATGTTTCAAATGTTGGAAAGACGATCTCTGGCTGTTTGATCCAGCGAGACTGATACACCTGGAACGCATGCCCTGCTTCGTGTGTCAAGACGTCAATGTCTCCAGAAGTACCATTAAAGTTGGCAAAAATGAACGGTGACTGATAGTCAGGAATATACGTGCAGTATCCCCCACTCGCTTTCCCTTCTTTGGAAAGTAGGTCAACCAGCTCCTTGTCAAATAAGAAATCGATAAATTCAGCTGTCTGATCACTCAATTCGTGATACATTTTACGGCCATTCTCAATAATATAATCCGGATCCCCTTGTGGAGTCGGATTGCCATCTAAAAATTGTAAGGTCTCGTCATAGTGTTTCATCTCTTTTATACCGATGCGTTCTGCTTGTCTCTTGGCTAATTTTTTCGTTACGGGCACAACATATTCCAGTACCTGATTACGGTATACTTCCACCATTTTTCGGTCGTAATCAAAGCGTTTCATTCTGACATATCCCAGTTCAACAAAATCTTTATAGCCCAGCTTTCTAGCTATTTGATCTCTCACATGGACGAGTTCATCATACATACTGTCCAGTTTTTCTTCGTTTTTTTCGAAGAAACTCACTTGTGCGTTGGAAGCCTCTTTTCTCACAGTACGGTCTATCGACTGCAAGTAAGGTCCAAATTGTGAGAGCGTCAATGTTTTGCCATCAAAATCAATTTCTGCAGAAGCGATGAGTTTTTGATAATCACTGCTCAGCTGGTTTTCTTTTTGTAAGAGCTCAATAACACTTGAATCAAACGAATCCAATTCAAACTGCATATTCTGAATGAATGTCCGCGGATAAGCTTCTTTCACTTCGTCCAAGTAAGGCGAATTCATGATCGCTTTGTAATAAGTGATGCTCAATTCTTGATAAAGTGGACCATACTCATTCCAATACTGATCTTCCTGTTCATAAAAATCATCTTTCGTGTCGATGGAGTAGCGAATAGAAGCAAGCGTCCCCATTGTTTCAAGTGAAGCAGAAAGTGCAGATATTTCATCGACCGTCTCTTTCACATCCTCTAAAGACTTGGCATCCTTGAGCTGCTCAACTAAATGCATGAAATCTTTTTTGTATAAATCATAGTCTGGTCTTTCATAAGTATAATCATTAAATTTCATTTTATCCCTCCATTATTTATAAGTCATTATAAGTATATCATAGAGATTATAATTTCAATATAAAGACATTATATAAATCTTATTTTCGAAAGGTCTCTTATCTAAGGTTTGCCTGATCATTTATGACTAGCTGAATGCGCAAACTTTTTGCATTAGTCAAAGTCAACGAGAATAACACAGTTTATGGTAAACTGGACAAGAAAGGAGGGGTATTATGGACTTCAGACAACAGCCCGTACAGCGTCAAACACAAAAACAGGCTTATATCCCTAATTTAGTGCAAGGTGTACATTTGCTCCAACTTAATCGGATAGACCTTTCTACTTATTTAACCAATCAAATTCTAGAGAACCCCTTTATTGACATTCCAGAACGGGAAATCCGGCTGGTTCAATCCGCTCTCAAAGAGACAGCTTCTGCTATCGAACAAACGACAGCTGGTCAGCCTTCGCTTCATGACTTTTTAAAAGAACAAATCGAGTTATTCTACCGAAAAACATACTTACGCGAGCTTATCTTCTGGTGGGTCAATCAGCTCGATCATAGAGGTTATGTAACGAAGAGCGTCGATGAAGCGTTGGTGGATACCGGCGCTTCATCGGTTGAGCTTATCGATGCTCTGACATTACTGCAGCAGCTTGATCCCCCCGGTATCGGCGCACGCACACTTAAAGAGTGTTTACTCCTGCAGACGGAACGCTTGGATTTCGCTCCGAATATAGCTTATATTGTTATAGAGGAAAACCTGGAATCCTTGACACATAATAACTGGGCAGCGTTAGCCAAAATCTACAACGTAAACGAAGAAGACATCAAAGCCGTTTCTCAATTCATCAAAAAATTGACACCTTCGCCAGGCGAAGCTTACCAGTCCGCTTTCACACCGTTTGTCTTGCCTGAACTGAGTGTCCACATTGATAAACAGGAATTGGTCATTACGGAAACAAAATACAAAACACCCTTATTGACCTTTGACCATGATTATTTTAAAGAGCTGAGTGAATCGGATGACACCACTTTAAAAGCTTATATCAAAGAGAAAAAACAGGAATACGAAACGCTCCAGACCAGCTTGCAAAAACGCAAAGAAACCATTCTTCGCGTGGGTACGGCAATCATTATGCACCAGCATGCCTTCTTTAAAGACAAGACTTCGCCACTCGTTCCTTTGCAGTTGAATGATTTAGCCGAAGAATTACATCTCAATCAGTCGACCATCAGTCGGGCTGTAAGAGAGACCTATATCGCAACACCTTTTGGTTCGTATGAATTGAAATCTTTTTTATCGCGCCGGTCAAGTCAGTCTGACATCTCAAAAGATCACATCATGCAAGCTTTGGATCAACTGATCAACTCAGAAGATAAAACAAAACCGTTATCTGATCAAGCCTTATCGGATGCTTTAAAAAGACAAGACATCACGTTATCACGGAGAGGCGTCACAAAATACCGTAAACAACTGGATGTTCCCTCTTCAAAACAACGAAAAGATTAAAAAACACTTCCTATGCTAATTATCCGTTTTATATTAACGGACAATTATTAGGAAGTGTTTTTCAATTATATAGTGTTTCTAAAAAAATTAACGGTTCATATTATCCAAAGATTCCTAAGACATAACCGATAATACCGACTACGAATAGACCAAAGATAATTGTGATTGGGCTAACTTTTCTACGTAATAACCAAATACAGCCAAGGGTTAAGAGTAACGGTGCAAGACCTGGAAGTAATTGATCCAATGTATCTTGTAATGTCGTTACTTCTTGAGGGTGAATAGCCATACCTGCCTGAATATCAGCAACAACGTTTCTCAACATATCACCAGATAACAAACCTTCATTTGCTGCTTCTGAAAGTGCAGCAAAGTCGATCATTTCAGCTTCTGCATTGTCGACCCGACTGATGACCAGTGGGAAGTTCATATTTGTCCAACGTGGTACCAAGACCCCTAAGATGAACATCCCTAAAACAGAAGCACCTTGAGTTAATTTTTGCATCAACCCGCCAGCTAAGTTTTGAGTGATATTACCACCTTGTACATACCCAAGTTCTTGTGAGTACCATAAAAATGACATACGGATAACATTCCACGCAACGAAGAAAATGATCGGGCCAAGCCAGCTTCCACTTAATGCGAGTGAAGCGGCAAAAGCGCCTAGTATCGGACGTAATGTTCCCCAGAAGATTGGGTCTCCAACACCGGCAAGCGGTCCCATCATACCAATTTTCACACCTTGAATGGCACCATCGTCGATATCTTCTCCTGCAGCTTTCTGTTCTTCAAGTGTTAAGGTCACTCCAAATACCGGAGATGCCAAGTAAGGATGAGTATTAAAGAACTCTAAGTGACGTTTTAAAGCTGCCGCACGGTCTTCTTTTGTTGTATATAATTTTTTAAGCGCTGGAATCATTGCATAGGCCCAGCCAACGTTTTGCATACGTTCGAAGTTCCAAGAAGCCTGAAGAAATTGAGTTCTCCAGAACACTTTCAAACGGTCATTTTTTGTTAATTTAAATTTCTTATTTTCAGCCATATTCATTCAACGCTCCTTTTTAATAGTCGTTTAAGATATCATCGAGTGGATCTCCGCCAGAGGAACTTCCTCCACCGCCGCCACCTTGGTTAAATTCAGGTGCAAACTGGATATAAAGTAAAGCTAATACTACTCCAATGATACCCATAGCAATAAGGTTCAATTCACCTAAAGCAGATAAAGCAAAACCTAAGGCAAAGAACACCCAAAGTTTAGGAGTAGCCATCATGTTGATAACCATCGCATAACCAACGGCTACGATGAATCCACCGGCTACGGCTAGACCACCGGTCAACCAGTCTGGGATAGCATTCAATGTATCTGTTACGTACTCTACCGGAACCGCCAAAATAATACCTGCCGGAATTGCAACACGTAAACCTTGAATCATAAGGGCACCAATATGATAGAGTTCAACACCTCTAAATGAGCCTTCTTTTGCTTTCGCATCCGCAGCGTGGGCAATACCAACAGTTAACGTACGAACAAAGATAGTTAAAACTTGTCCAGCAATAGCTAACGGAATAGCTAAGGCAATACCTTCTGATATACCTGCACCGTGGTATGTGACTAAAATAGCTGAAGCAATGGAAGCAAGTGCAGCATCAGGTGCAACTGCAGCTCCGATATTCATCCAACCTAAAGCAATTAATTGTAGCGTCCCACCTAAAAGCAAACCATCCATTGGGTTCCCTGTTGCAAGACCGATTAATGTACATGCCACAATCGGTTGGTGGAATTGAAATTGATCCAAAATCCCTTCCATTCCTGCAAGAAATGCAATGAAAAGTACTAAAACAACAGTAATTATGTTCATAATTTATTTTCCCTCCTTAAAATATTGCTAATCAACAAACTTTGTTTTCTTAAGCATTGGCCATATATCTTTACTTTGATCTGATGGTACTTTACGTACATCAAATTTCACGCCAAGATCTTTCATTTTTTTGAACGCCTCAACGTCTTTTTCATTTACGGATAAAACATTATTGACCATGACTTTCCCTTCAGAGTGAGCCATGGAGCCAACGTTTACTTCCTCTATTTCTACGCCACCTTCGATAACACGTAAGGCATCTTGTGGATTTTCAAATAAGAGCAAGGCACTTGTTTTACCGAAACGAGGATCTTTTGATATTTCGATCATTTTATCGATTGGTACCACGTTTGCTTTGATCCCCGGTGGTGAGGCTTGAGTAATCAAGTTTTTACGCAACTTATCTTTAGATACCTCGTCGGAAACAACGATGATACGTGTCGGTTTGACATCTTTTGACCAGGCTGTTGCGACTTGACCATGTAACAGACGTGAGTCCACACGAGCGAGGCGGATATCGATTTTACCAGTACCAACGACCGTACCTTCTGGTAAGGGTTGATTCGGTTCTTCATTTTCTGTTTCAACAGCTGCTTCAGCAGGTTGAAGACTTTCCGGTCTCACTTTAACGCTGTCTTTAGCCACTACAACGATAGATGCAGCAATATCTTGTGCTTTGTCCATCGAAAAACGGCCTGTAAAGGATTCAATCAACATTCCTAAATTAAGTCCTGCGACAATCGCCCATTTATCTTTATGATCCTCGAACAATGTGTTGGCCTGATTAAATGGTGTTCCGCCCCATAAATCAACGAGGAATAAAACTTCATCTGAATCAAACGTTGCGATAGCTTCTTCCATTTTACGTCTGATGTCATCTGGACCTTCACTTGGTAGTAACGTTACAGCTTTTACGTTTTCTTGTTCTCCCACAATCATTTCTCCTGATTGTAAAATTCCTTCAGCAAACACGCCATGGCTTGCTAATATAATTCCTACCATTTATTTCCCTCCTACTACTAGCATACTTTGCTAATTATTTTTTTCTAACACTTTTACAAAAAATCCCCTTTTTTTAACACATCGATCAAATTTTGTTTCCGATCGCTGGGAACTTTTCTTATCTCTAATTCAATGCCCATATCATCTAAATACTTAAAGGCATCTATATCAGATTGGTCAACGGACACGAAGTGTGTCACCATTTGTTTCCCCTCAGTAAATTTCATCCCACCGATATTGACACTATCAAAACTTAAGCCATATTGGTGAACACGCATGACATCTATAGGATTGGTAAATAAGAGCATAACTTTTACGTCACGTAGCAATGGATGTCTAGCAATTTCTTTGAGCTTGGAAACAGAGACGACATGGGATTTCACTTCCGGTGGTGCAGCCTGAGTAAGCAACAATTTTTGAAGTGGACTGCAAGCTACTTCATCACTCACCACGATGATTCGACTAATACCTGAAGATTTTGACCAAGTCGTAGCGACTTGACCATGAATAAGTCGATCATCTATACGTATTAACCGAATATCCATCCTTCCACATTCCCTCCTATTATAAACAACACTCCTTTCTATCGATCACACGTGGGAATCTCTGAAAATGACGCTAATATTCCCTTCACTTATATATAAGCAAGAAGCGTGCCAATACACTAACTCAAAATACGTTGGTAGGACACGGTTCAAATAAAACACACAAATGACACACTACAGTAGTGTGTCATTTGTGTGTTTCGTTTTCTTATTCGGTCAACAGTGTATCGATATCTTCAAGTTGGCCTTCTTCTTTTGTTATGAAGTATAAAATATATGCATACTCATCCAACGAAATCCTCAACTGAAGCTGTTTTTCCAATTGCTCAATGCGTGTTTTCAAGTCAGTGAATAGCGGATGATTTTTCGTCTCTTGCTTGAGACCATGTTCAACCGAAAGATTATCTCTTTGAATCGACCGCTCGATAATTCCAGCCACATGCAAGCCTAAATTGACTTGAAACGCAAACTGATCGGTGTCTTTTACTCTTAGTTCGGCACAGTCATTTACGAATGCCCAGATAAATGGCACAATCTTCTTTGGATTGATAAAAGCATAATTTTCTTCTACAAAGGAGTAAACGAGAGCTTCGGCCTGTCTTTCTTTTTTTGCAGGATTTTCTGATTCAAATAGATTAAGATTGATAAATTTCCCCAGTAAATGTTCAGGTTTTTCTTCAATAAAACGCTCAAGCGGAATAAAGGGTGCCTGAATTTTAGGGTTCACGATACCCGTTGAGGCAATGATCGTATAGTCTTCCTCCCATTCAATTATTTTGGCTTCTAACTCTGCCACAGAACACGTCTTCACTTCTATGCCTGATTCATTTGATTTCCGGAGCGGCTTTTCAATTATCTCTTTGATTTTCTGTGCGGTTCCCTCTCCACTTGCACAGACTGCTAATATGATCGGTGGTTTTCGTTTTGATGGCTGACGTGCTCGATCGTGTTTTGGCAATTCTTTTGTGTAACCACTGAACTTTGTCAACGATTCATACAATAGTTCGATATCTGCATCCACGAGCCCGGCTTTCCTGACTGCTTCCAGAACAATGGCTGTAGACACCATATCGATCGACCGGATATGAACACCCGTTTCTTTCTGTAGGGAGGTCTCAAATGTTGCCAGTGAGCCCATATCGACGAGCAGCAAGACACCACTGCCTTCGTTTGCTTCGATCACTGCTTTTTTTATCCGTTCATAAACAATGGTTGGAGACATATCAAGTGGCATATCAATAGCGACCACTCCTGAAGTGTCTAAAAGTTCTTCTGCCACACGTGCCATGCTGCTAGCAGTAGAATCACCATGTGTGGCTACAACGATGCCTACTCGACCTGAAGCTGATTCTTCTTTGAGCGAAACAAGCAAAACCGTTAAGTAATAGACTTCGTTATCCGGAATTTCTACAGCAAAATAATCGGCAATTTTATCTCTCAATTCTTCTGCAACCGCATATTCTCCGGCATAAGTCATGGCCATTTCCCGAATACGATCATTCATCTTTCTTTCTTGGCCACTGTCGATTTTACTTAACAAAGAACTGATGTGTAAACTTATCGCATAAATGAAATTCTGCTTAAACGACCCACCCAGAGCCACTTCAACTTCTTCAACGATCTGGTGTGCAAATTGAATCACTTCTTTGCTGACCACTTCTGCTAATTTTGATTCTGCTTGAAATGTGAAGCCATGATTACGATAGAAAGATTTTAAATGGACGTTTATGTCAGTCGAAATATACTGGTTGATGGAATTTCGATCTAAACCTTCCGCCTCAAGTAATGCGGCTTTGTCTCCAATAATATCGTATATATTATAAGGCAATTCATAGGAATCCATGGCCATTTTATAAAAGGGTTCATTCGGGTTGATCGTCATTTTGGCTTCGACATATTTCGACAGAGCCGTTTGCTGCAGACGGTTAGAGGAAAGACCTACGAGATGGTCTTTAATCGTTTCAGGCAAATCCTTGACGGTCAGGTTGATTTCATCTTTATTCAACTGGTTCATAAATCCTCTGGCACAAACCAGTTGAATCGAGGATTTCAATTGACCAACGTTACCATAACCCACACTAGCTATCAGTCCTTTAACTACTTCCTCATTCAATATTATTTTACGCTGAATACGATTGGCTTCAAGACCTGTCAAAAGCTTCACCAAATCAAGCTGTTCACTCACTGCTCTCTCTTTAAATGAGGGCAAGTGTATATTGATCGGAATACGTCGCATAAACGTATCTAAAAATGTAGATTTTGGATCCTCAGTTGTTGCACATACAATACGCACATTCGCGTGTCTACTTTTGCCAGTTTCACCTAAACGACCATAAGTCCCCGTATCCATAAAATAGAAAACCATTTCCTGTCCCTCTGGAGGCAAACGGTGAACTTCATCTAAAAAGAGCATACTTTCGTCGGCTTGATGAATGATGCCTTCTTTTGAATTTGCCGCTCCAGTAAACGCACCTTGAACGTAACCGAATAAGTAGCTCATCAGTAGCTGTGGATTCGTCGCATAATCAGCGCAGTTAAAGACGATCAATTCTTTGTCTTTATCAATCAATTCATGTGATTGAGCATATTGAAACATCGCATGTGCAAAGAAAGATTTCCCTGAACCGGTTGGCCCCGTTATCAATGTATTCAAGCCTTTGGGCGGGTATAAAACTGCTGCTTTGGCTTGTTCGACAGCATTTTTCATGCTTCCATTGGCACCGATGATCGACTTGAAAATATCTCGGGTCTGATCGTAAGAATATTCCAGCACTTCCTGCGTCACACCACCGGATGCTTTGTGCTTTTCTTTATAACTCGGCACGTGTTTGGTCAAAGGTTGATGACGCACTTTTTCCAGTGTTATAAAGCGAACGGGTCGTCCCTCAATTTTTTTAAGTTCCCCATCTCTTACAAGCTGATTTAAATCTTTCGATACATTACTGCGCATACTATCTATAGCTTCAGCTACTTCTTTTGTTGTGATGCCGATACCTTCTTCGATATCCTGGAATGAAAAGGACGCACAAGCTTCTCTCATATATTTTAAAATGCGTTGTTTACGGTTCACGTTAATCCCCCTCGAATGTTCAGACAGTCTCACTTTATGTAGTTATCATTATACACTTTTTTTAAAATAATTAACACACTAGCGACACACAAAAACTCATCATCCAAAAGGTAGGGTTTTCTTTCCGGAAGTCTGTTTTGTGCTATTATAACTGTGTTTATAAACTTTACTGGTGAAAGTCTTTTGACTATTCGTCACTAAAGATTTGCTGTGTATTCACTTTATCTTTAGCTGCTAAATTAGTGTGTTAAAAATTCGTTACATTTTATGGTTTTAACCATGATTTATATTATAAGTGCCTGCTGAACTGTTCCGAAAACTTGAGTGTTCCCTCGAAAAATAACAAGTGACTTCTGAACGGATTTTCGTCTCACAGTTATCACTTAAATCGATTCCTAGCACCTACTCATATAGCAACCAACGACGGGCAGGTACTTATCGTACTCTTTAGCATCCACTCAAAGGCTAAATCCTAGCGAGCAATCACTATAGGAGGCCTATACTTTCCTCTCAACAGTATCTTTTCATGGACTGGTCGCTAGGGAGGTCCAGTAAGCCCCGCTCGAAACGCACAATAAGCTGAGCAGTCACTAAACGCTGACGCTAGTGCCCGGTCATGCGACGTCTCCCCGTGAGTGGATACATCAGTAACACCAGACTGACTACTCATAAAAAATAGGTTCCTGAATAAGCACCTAATAGTCATGACCGAACAGAATAATGCAGCGATTCCGCGGTCATTCTAATCATGACCCCTCTAAAACCTATTATGATCTTTTCAGCTCCCACAACTTTTCAATAATGAAAAAACAGTTCTTAAGATCGAATGATCTTAAGAACTGTCTCATTTTCCAACTTCACTTGATGATGATCCTTCTCTCCTATGTCCGATAGGTAGAACACCAATGTTTAAGTGTATCATTGGACTAATACATGATTAAAAGTTAAGTTCGAAGATTATTCCTCTACGGTTACTTCGCCTTCAACTGTACCTTCGTCCATTAAAGCAGCATCCATTAACTCTTGTGATGCAAATGTTACGTCACCTGTAACAGTAGAGTTAAGTAACTCGAAACCTTCAGCGTCGACATAAACGTCTCCATCCAAAGTACCTTCCTGAATACGGAAGTTTGGTGATTCTACAGTCATCGTTCCAACTGCTAAAGTATATTCATCAGTAACGTTACGGTCTTCGTCTTGAGCATATAAAGCTAATTTACGGTATTCTGCTTCAGCTTCGTCGTCGCCGTCGTGGAAAGTTCCAGCAACTGTTACGTCATCGTCAATTGCTACGTCAGCAATAATTGCTGTTAACCAGTTTCCGTCAGTGCTTAATGAAGCAACAACTTGATCAGCGTCATCAGTAATAGAAGCAGCTGTTACTGCATCTTCACCTTCAGTTTCTTCGCCTTCTTCAACAACTTCCATGTCTTCTGCTGCGTCATCGTCAGTATCACATGCTGCTAAAAAACCGCCCAATGCCATAACTGCTGCGCCTGCTGCTAATTTCTTTCTCAATAAACTCATAATTATCCCTTACCTTTCTTAATGCAAGATTGATTAAGTACAACGAAATGAACAAGATAGACGGAGAGATCATATTTAATCGGACTTTCAATCTGTTCATTTACAAACTCCACTATATAATAGAATTGTGAAGCCGTCAACAAAAGTACATTATTTTCATTCTGAGATTACACAAAAAAAATCTATATTCACAAAGTATTCTCCCGTATAATATTATCTATCACTCTTCTTTCACAATTGATTTTAAGAAGAAACATTCTTGAAATTTGATAAATCATAATCTTGAATTCTAAATGATTCAAGATTTAGTCAAGTCTATTATTGACGATATATCAAATCGCAAAAACAGGTCTGCAGCTGAGCTGCAGACCTGTTTACTATTTATTAGATTTGAGTTCGATTATTCTTCGACGCGTGTTTCTCCAGTTACTTCGCCTTCTTCTAATTGAGCTGATTCTTGATATTCTTCACTTGCGAAAATCAAGTCTCCATCAATCGTTCCACCTGGTAATTGGAAGTCGTTTGCTTCAACGTAAACGTCACCAGCAAATGTTCCGTTTTGGATACGTGTGTTTTCACTTTGAACTGTTAAGCTTGGTGCTGTTAGAGTGAATTGTTCCAAGACATTACGATCTTCATCTTGTGTGTACAATGCTAATTTACGAGCGATCATACCATCATTATCTTCCACGCCGCCTTCTAAGACTAGTTCCATATCTGTTTCTACGTCGCCTTCAAAAATAACGATCCATCCGCCATCGGCTGACATTGCTTCTTCTAAATCGTCTGCACTAGCAATAACTGATTGTGTAGCACCTGTTGTTGCATCTGTTTCTTCTTCTGTATCTTCTGTTTCTGTATCTTCCGTTTCTGTATCTTCAGTGACCTCTTCTGTGTCGTCTGTGACTTCTTCTGTATCATCTGCATCATCTGTACCACATGCTGCAAGTAACCCCATGCTTGCTGTAATTAATAATAATTTATTCCATTTTAACATTATTTGTTCCTCCTACCATTTTTTTGTTGTGATTCACTGCATATTTATAATACCATGTTTCTTTTTCATGTCAAAGATATTTTGTCAAAAAAGTTCAATATTTTATAATTTATTATATTTTTATTGACATAGCAGCATTTTTACATTAAATTTCGTTGTGAAATCATTCACTTTTTAAAATTATTTTACAATTATTACATTGAAAAAGTTTGTTATGATTCGATTTTATCATCTATTAATATATTAAGCTCTTCTTTTACCTTCTCTGGACTTATTTTAGGTGCGAAACTGATAATTTTTTCTTCATGCGGCGTTACAATAAATTTGGTGAAATTCCACTTAATTTTTTTGTTGTCTGTATTTGCTATTAAATATTTATATAGTGGGTGGGCATTCTTGCCGTTAACTTTGATTTTTTCAAATAAAGGAAAGGTAACGTTGTAATTCATCTGGCAAAACGACTGGATGCCTTCACTATCCAAAGGTTCCTGATTTAAAAACTGATTGGATGGAAAACCTAGAACAACTACATTCTTGTCTTTAAATTCTTTATAGAGTTCTTCCAGCCCTTCGAGTTGACCCACTAAGCCGCACTTGCTGGCTGTATTGACGATAACCATGTATTTATCTTCATAGTCTTTCAAGTTCTTCACATGTCCATCAATCTGTGTGACATTGATATCATAGATTTTTGTCATAAAAAGTCTCCTTCTTTTTCCCTTATTTTATGGGTCTTAGCAATCTCAATCCGTTCAAAATAACTAAAATGGTACTGCCTTCGTGACCAATAACACCAAGTGGCAAATTTATTAATTGTAAAACATTGACGACAATCAAAAATAAGATAACGCTGATTGAAAAAACGACGTTTTGCATAATAATTCTATTGAGTCGTTTAGATAGCTTATGACTATACGTAAGCTGCTCCAGCTCATTTTTGACGAGTACCACATCAGCCGCATCCATTGCCAGGTCTGTTCCTGCACCCATCGCAATACCAATCGAAGCATTAGCCAAAGCTGGTGCGTCATTGATCCCGTCACCGACCATCACGATCGTTTCATATTTTTCTTTCAAATCAAGTATCAAAGTCGCTTTCTCAACGGGTAGGCAGTTTGCTTTCACTTCGTCCACGCCGACCGTTTTCCCAATGGCTTGACCGGTCGCTTCATTATCGCCAGTAATTAAAATGGTATAGATACCCTGACTTTTAAAATAATCGATCATTTCCTTCGCTCCAGGTGCCGGTAAATCAAGTAAAGCAATAAAACTCATGAGCTGATCATTTTTTGTTACATAGAGAACCGTTTTCCCTTCCGTCTGTTTCTCGTTGGCTGACAACGCAAACGCACTCGTGTCATCTTTTACTGTGAATTCTTTTTTACCTATTTTCCAGTGATCCTCGTCCACGTATCCTTCGACACCATGACCTTCAACTTCATTGATTTCAGTGACTTTGATGTCATGTTTCATTTCAGATGCATTAAGATGGTCTATCACAGCTTGTGCCAACGGATGCGAAGAAATACGTTCCAGTTGAACAATGACCTGAACGACCGTTTCCTGGTTAATTTCTTTTAAATAGTTTACGTCTGTCACTTTTGGAGAACCTTGCGTTAATGTTCCTGTTTTATCAAATGCGATCGCATCGATCTGACCGAAGTTTTCAAGAAAAGACCCGCCTTTGTAAAGCACCCCTTTTTTTGCACCGTTTGAAATGGCTGAAAGGGTTGCTGGACTTGCAGAAGCCATTAGTGCGCAGGGAGAGGCTACGGTTAGCAGAACCATTCCTCGATAAAAAGATTCATTAAAACCCCAACCTAAAGCATAATAAAAAATGAGCATCATTACCGGAACAAATATCAAAACGATCTTTACATATCTCGTTTCGATCGATTCAATAAAGGTAGCCGTTTTTGATGGGGTCCCTTGAGCTTCATCCACCATTCGGATTATTTTAGCAAACAATGTGTCAGAGTATTCCGCCTTCACTTCTATTGCGACCGCTCTGCTAACGTTTATCGTCCCGCCGATCACTTCATCTTTCATTGCTTTATTGACGGCCATCGATTCACCTGAAATGGCGGCTTCATCAACTAATGCATACTCGCTTAAAAGTATACCATCGATAGGAAAAGCAGAACCTTTAGGTACAAGTAATTTGTTCCCGACTTTTAAATCTTTCGTTGCAACTTCTTCTGTTGATCCGTCCTCGCTTAAAAGCAAGGCTGTCTCCGGGGTCAATTCCATCAGTTTGGAAATGGCATCCGTACTCTTATTTGTCGTATAGACCTCTAGTGATCCGCTCAGCGAAAAAATAAAAATGAGCAGTGCGCCTTCCAGCCAGTAACCAATGACTGAAGCACCTATAGCAGCTAAGACCATAAGGATATCGACGTTCAACTTTTTTTTGAAAAGCAGGTCACTGAAGCCTACTCTGGCTTGAAAGTAACCGCCAATCAAAAAGGCTGTCACATATACGAAGGCATCCAAGGGCTGCTGATTATTGTAAGATAGCATCCCTCCAACAATGATGAGAAGCCCGCTTATAATGGTGAGCAACATGGGCTTATTGTTCTTAATAAGTGCTGTCATATCTTGTCATCCTTTTCTATAATGATTCTTAACTATAAGATATCACGGCCTTATTTAATAAGATAGCACTTTGAATTAACTGATAATGATAGTATTTCTCATTATCCATATTGTCGTCAAAATCATCTTTCAAAAAAGTTTCGATTGAAAAAACTTCACTTTATAAGCATAGAAAATGGAGCAAAAATGATCAATCAGATGTGGTGACAGTGACATGGATCCCATTTGGATCGGTGATTGTGATAAACGTCTCCGCTTCATCATCAATAGCTAAACCTTGCGCACTTAAATGCTCTGTCAACGCAGTCAATTCCTCACTTGTCGGCACACTTAAAGTGAATCGAGTAAGTCCCAAATCAAACTGATTTCTTTTTGGTAAATCTGTTCCTAACCAGGTATTTAAACCGATATGATGGTGGTAATCTCCCGCAGCAATAAATCGGGCCTGACTTCCAAATTCATATTTCAGCTGCATGCCTAAAGTTTCTATATAGAAGTATTGAGAATCCTCCAAATCAGCAACAGCTAAGTGAACATGGCCAATTCGTGTTCCCGCTGGTAATGTATCGGTCAGCTGGTCATTCCGACTAGCCAAGACGCCATCCGCATCAATTTCTGCTGTGATTCCTTTGATCATACCATTTTCCGAAATGTCCCATTCCTCTTTAAGCTTATCTCTATAAATCTCAATACCGTTTCCTTCCGGGTCGCGCAAGTAGATCGCCTCACTATAGCCGTGATCAGAAGCGCCTTCAATTGGTATGTCTTTTTTTAATAGCGCATACAGAATGTTTCCTAAGTCTCTTCGTGTAGGCACTATAAACGCCGTATGAAAGAGTCCCGCTTTTTTAGTCCGTGAGTCTCCTGCATCTACTTCAATTAAATTCAACAACACTCGGTTATCCGTCTTCACACCGAGCGAGGCATAGTTATCAGATTCTTCAAGGACAGATAGACCAATTATTTCTCTATAGTAAGTCGTCATCTCTTCTAATTTTTCTACGTTCAGATCAACTGAATGAACCGATAAGTTCTTGTTTATTATAAATGCCATGACATCTTTGTCTCCTTTTCCTGCTTACACTCTTTTTCTATCAGATAACAATGGAATCATCCGTGACGTTCTCTTTATCTCATCGATCTGAATAGGGCCGATTCTATTGTGTAACGCTGATATTGCATAGGCTATTATTTCAAACCTTATTTCATCTTGTTTATGAATAACTCCACGCAAAGTACTACTGATGACTGAAAAGTAGAACCCACTTCGGTTTACTCCGTGCATATTTTCTTTGAGCATGCCGAAGTTTGACCTTCTTGGCATCACTCGCCTGGGTTTCCTCTTTGAGCATGCCGAAGTTTGACCTTCTTGGCATCACTCACCTGGGTTTCCTCTTTGAGTATGCCGAAGTTTGACCTTCTTAGCATCACTCACCTGGGTTTCCTCCTTGAGCATGCCGAAGTTTGACCTTCTTGGCATCACTCGCCTAGGTTTCCTCTTTGAGTATGCCGAAGTTTGACCTTCTTAGCATCACTCACCTGGGTTTCCTCCTTGAGCATGCCGAAGTTTGACCTTCTTGGCATCACTCGCCTGGGTTTCCTCTTTGAGTATGCCGAAGTTTGACCTTCTTAGCATCACTCGCCTGGATTTCCTCCTTGAGCATGCCTAAACTCTATTAACCAATTCCCACAAGTCTTATTCTACATTAAGTCCTGTCAATTTATGCTTTTCTATAATTCAATTATTCAATTTATTATATTAATGTAAAAAAGCTACTCCAAGTTTAAGAGTAGCTTTTAAATATCGGTATTATAGCAGCGTTGCGTCCAAATAACCCAGTTTACGTGCTTCGATGATTCGTTTTTGATCCTCTTCTGAAACCTCTAGCAAAGCCGGATTATCTAAGATAGCTTGATACCCATGTTCTCTAACACCGTCCTGAATAACTTTTTTATTGATACCTGTCACAATAGCTAGAATTTCTGCCGGTTTTTTATCTTTTGCGTGCTCATCTGTTACTTCTGTAAATAACATCATGTATCCTCCTTTCGCAAATTCCTACCTATTTTCATTTTTAGTATAGCATATGTGTAAGCGTTTTAACAGAAATAGCTGTTATGTATTATTGAGTATATAAACCAAAAAAAGACTGAAATTTCAGTCTTTTTTTGGTTTATATACATGATTTTAAATGAATACCTTATATTTAGGTTGTTGTTTCAGGTGGTCGTACAATCAATGTTAAACCAAGACCAACAACAGCAAGCAGACTGGCAATGAAAAAAGCTTGGGTATCTTGACTAGTTAAACCGAGTAAAAATGGTCCCGCTAACGATGCTACGCCATAAGCCTGATAAATCAAGCCATAATTCGATCCGAAATAATAAGTACCAAAGTAATCACTGGTAATGGCTGGAAAGGTTGCCAAGAAGCCACCAAAACTGCTGACTATCAAAACCAGAACAATGAAGTAGACGATAGCCTGATGAGTCCATAAACTAAGCGTCAGCATCGATAAAGCTGTGATCAAGAACAACAAACTAAAAACTCTTAGTCTGCCGTAAACATCAGATAATGCGCCCCAGCCAAGCCTCCCCAGTGCATTTGCAACTGCAGCAACAGCAATCGAATAACCGGCAATTTGAGGAGTGAGACCCACAACGTCACGCGCGATATCCTGGGCCAACCCGATAACAACAAGCCCACTCAAACTGCCAATAAAATAGATGATCCATAAAAGATAAAAGGTTCTAGTCTTCAGCATAGATTTAGAATTGAAGTCGTTCTCATTCACTAAGATTTTTTTATTGCTTTCTGATTCTTCTGGGACCTTCAACATTTGCGCACCGATCAGGCCCACTACGGCATAAACTAAACCCTGAACTAAAAAGGTTTGCGACACGCCGATCCTTTGAATCAAATAACTTAAAATGAAATTAAAAACAAAGCCACCTAGCCCGAATGCACCGACAATAATACCGGTGACCATCCCTTTCTTTTTAGGGTACCATTTCAGCGATGTGGACAATGGACAGACGTAAACCATCCCAACGCCAATTCCACCTAAAACACTATACCCTAAATAAAGTACGGCCAACGAGCGTGCCATCGAGGCCACAATTAACCCAACACTGAAAAAAAGTATCCCAATGGTCGCGACTTTTCTTGGTCCGATCTTATCCTGCAGTCGACCAGAATAAATCGTCACCAAGGCAAAAATAAAAACAATCAAAGAATACGCTGTGTAAACTTCCGTGCGTTCCCAGCCAAAGGCATCGACGAGGGGTTGATTGAATAAACTCCAGGTATAAATACCTCCAATACAGAGCTGCATTAAAACGCCCCCGAACAGCACCTGCCACCTTTTTGTTTCATCTCGATTCCTCTGCATTCCCATCTCCCCTTTTTTAAGAGTATAAAGTAGGCTCGTCTAAAAATAAAGAGAAAGTGTAAATTACATACGATTGTTATCTATTCGTATATTGTATTATGCTCTATACGGCAACTCTTACCGTTCTCTCCTAGAAAAAATTCAGGTCGTTTTGAAACATGGTATACTAAACAGTGATCAGAAAGGTGGGAATGAATTGTTAGGAGTATTGCTTCAATCGCTGCAATTTTTACTTGTTATTTTAGTTGCGTACCTATTTAAAAAAGCTGAAATCCTAAAATCAACAGATGGTATCGTGTTACAGAAAATCATTTTAAACTTGACTCTACCTGCTACAATCGTCGTTGGTTTCAATGCTGTAACTGTTGAACCTATTTTATTTATCATGATTTCCCTAGGTTTACTTTCTAATATCGGTCTCGTCATGATCGGCGGCTACCTATGGAGAAAAAAAGATGCCTCCAACCAGTCACTAATGATGTTCAGTCAAGCTGGATACAATATAGGAAATTTCACGATCCCTTTTGTGCAAGGCTTTTTCCCAGCTGCAATTCCTTTTATTGGTAGTTTCGATATGGGAAATGCATTGATGATATTCGGTGGAACGCCCATGCTTGTAGATAAAATGACACATCAGGATCGCTCAAACAAAAACATATTCAGAACACTTTTAGGTTTATTCCGTTCACCTTCTTTTACTACTTATATAATCATGTTTATATTGGCGCTCGCCAGCATTGTATTGCCGGAAAATGTCCTATCCGTGTTTCATTTATTTTCCAGCGGCAATGCTTTTCTAGCTATGTTTATGGTCGGTTTATATTTAGATATAGCTATAGATTCAGAATCCCTGCAAAAAGTAATGACTTTACTATTTACGCGCTACTCTATAGGCATCGTGCTGGCACTGCTGTTTTACTTTTTCCTGCCATTACCGGATATCGTCCGCCTCTCGCTTGTTCTACTCGCTCTGGCACCGATCGGGACGGTTTCTACGATCAACATCATCGGGTATGGGAATGAACGCTCACTTGCGAGTTTTCTTGCTTCAATAAGTATTATCGTGTCACTCGTACTCATGACCCTTGCCCTGGTTTTTATTTTATAATCCGAATATTCCCTTAAGTTTGTTTCCGTTTTCATTTTAAGGTAAACTAGCTTTATCATTAGGAAAGAAGGAAAACTATGACTCACACCATCCCATCATATACGTTGAACGACGGTCTGGAAGTCCCCGTTATTGGTTTTGGTACGGATAAGTTAAAAGGAGCCAAAGGTGTCTTGACCATTAAACAAGCACTACATAATGGGTATCGCTTTTTAGATACTGCTTATCGCTATGAGAATGAAGCCACGGTTGGTAAAGCGTTGAGAGAAAGTGGATTGAACCGTTCTGAGGTTTTGATCTCGTCAAAATTACCGGAAGCGTATCATCAGTATGACTTGGCGATTCCAGCTATTCAGGAATCGCTGTACCGTGCCGGTCTGGATTATTATGATTTATATCTCATCCACTGGCCCGATCCGGAGCAGGATAAATATGTTGAAGCGTGGCGAGCATTGATCGACGCGCAGAAATTTGGACTCATCCGTTCGATCGGTGTATCCAACTTCTACCCGGATCAATTGAAACGTCTGAAAGATGAAACCGGTGTGATCCCAAGTATCAACCAGATCCAAACGCACCCTTATTTCATTCAGGACAAAATGATCGAAGGTAATATCGAGCACGATATTTTGACGCAGTCCTGGAGTCCCCTAGGTAACCGCATGGCGGACGACTTGATCGATAATAAGACGATAAAAGCTATCGGTGAGAACTACGGTAAATCGATCGGACAAGTGATTTTACGCTGGCAGGTGCAGTCAGGCTTTATGCCGATCCCGCGTTCCAGCTCGCCGATTCGTCAAAAGGATAATCTGGCGCTGTTCGATTTCGAGTTGACTGAACAGGAAATGTACCGTATAGATCACCTGGCTAAACCGGATGGCGATATTTACGGCTAAATCAGAAAATCAAAAAAGGCGTGCCACAGCTGTATATCTATCAGCTGTGGCACGCCTTTTCTTCATCTTTAAATCAAAACTTTCTCCAACTATCAATCCTGACTGATCAGATCAAGGATTTCTTCTTTGGTCTTTAAATAGTCTTTGTCCATTTCTATTCGATGCGTATCTGATTGAAACGCAGAGAACGTATAGTCCAGTTCAATTTCTTTCAAGATCCTACCTGGTTGTTTGGACATGACGACTACTCGCGTCCCTAAAGCCATGGCTTCATCAACGTCATGGGTGATCATCAATACGGTATTATTGTTCTCTTTCCATAAATTCCTGATGAATCCCTGCATGTTTAACCGAGTCAGAGCATCCAAGGCGCCTAAAGGTTCATCCATCAGGATCATTTCCGGCTCATTCGCCAAGACTCTAGCTAAAGCCACTCTCTGTTTCATTCCTCCAGACAGTTCAAAAATACTTTTCTCAGCTTCTGCAGATAAGTCGATTTGTTTCAATATGTGATCAGCTTTTTCTTTAATCTTCTCGCGGTCCATCCCTCTTACCCTCGGTCCAAAGGTTATATTTTCTTTAACCGATAACCAAGGATAAAGCGTTGGCGATTGAAAAACGACGCCTTTATGCCAGTCCGGTCCTTTGATCAGCTTGTCTTGAAAAAAAGCTTTTCCTTTTGTCGGGAATTGATAACCGGCAATGATTTTAAGCAACGTGCTCTTCCCACATCCCGACGGTCCAAGCACACAGATGAATTCGCCTTTATTCACTTCCAGATTTATGTTGTCCAGAGCCGTTGTTCGCTGGGGACCTTCGCCATAAACCATATAAACATTTTCTAACTTTACAAGTTGTTTATCTTCACTCATAGGAATCCTTTACCTTTCCAAAACCATTTCGATATATCGAGGATTTATAAAATCATCATAGGTGGATTGCTCAGGAGACGTCGTGATCGAACCTTGTTCTTGTAAGAAATCTCCTGTTTCTTTCATAACTTTAGAAAAATCTCCGGGCAGATCACTGGTGCCTAAATATTCCTGAGTTATTTGATCAGCCGGCGAAAGCCAAAGCGATCCTTCCATCTGAGTCAGTGCGTCTTCAGTATCGATTTCCAATGCCTCTGACACTATTGTTGATGCTTCTTCTGGATCTTGACGATAAACATCTCCTCCGGCTATGGTCGCTTCGATAAAATCAGCGACTATTTCCGGATGCTGTTCAGAAAACGCTTTTCGTGTCAGTAAAACATTCGCGGTTTTATGTCCCATCTCTGCTACTTCAGCAGAAGATAAAATCATTTTGCCGTCTTCTAGTAATTTGCCAAGAGAGGGTTGCCAAGTATAAGCGGCATCGATATCGCCTCTTTCCCACGCCGCTACAATATCCATCGTTTGCATATCCAGCAATTCAACGTCCTCGGCGATGCCTTCGTCATTCAAAGCCTGAAGCAGACTATAATGTGATGTCGAAGCAAAGGTCGTCCCGATTTTTTTACCTTTAAGATTTGAAATTTCTTCAATTCCAGAAGCTTCTCTTACTGCCAGGCCCTCGATTTCTCCTAGAATTTCATGGAGCCAAATCAATTCAGTACCGATATCCGTGGCTAAAGCGATAACGCCATTGGTATTTCCCATCGAAGCAAAATCGATACTTCCAGAAGCTAGCGCCTTGTTTGCATCCACTCCAGAGTCAAACACGATAAAATTCGTTTCAATTCCTTTTTCTTCAAAATAATCCTCATACAATCCTGAAGTCAAAGCAACCATCTCGTCATTAGGTACACGTAAATAGCCTATGGTGATTTCCTCCGGTTGATTAGCTTCCGCATCAGTATCGTTTGAACAACCCATTAAACTCAAAGCCGCCATGCTTGTCATCAAAAACAAACTCTTTTTTAATATTCTTGTTTTAAACATTTTTATTCTTTTCCTTTCCAAAAAATAAATTTTCTTTCCAATAATATAAACATTCCATCCATTGCGATACCTGTCAGTCCCATCAAAATTATGCCAACAAACATGACATCAGATTTGAGATATCTCGAGGCATCGATAACCATCCAACCGATGCCGGATGTAGCGGCCGTCATTTCGGCCGCTACTAAAGTGGTGTACGCAAAGCCGCTTGCGGTCCGCACCCCGGTGAATATATCGGGCATAGCAGCCGGTAAGATGATTTTAAGGAAAACATCCTTCTGCGAAGCGCCTAGCGATTGCGCGCTTAAAATGTAATCGCGATTGATACTGCTCACTGCAGATACACAGGCGATATAGATAGGCGCAAATGCTGCTAAGAATAATAACGTGATTTTCGATCCGTCTTCGATCCCCATCCATAAAATCAGTAAAGCATAATAAGCTAAGGGTGGGATGGGACGATAAAACTGAACAATAGAATCAATGATTGCTCTGAATTTAGGGAAAAAGCCACTTAATAGTCCTAAAGGGATAGCTGTCAGTACTGCTAAAAATAGTGATCCGAATAATCTTCTGAAACTGTCACCTAAATGCTGCCACAAACTGATCCGGTTATAGCCCTCATTGAGGATTTGAATAAAAGCGCTCCATACTTCTTGAGGTGAAGGCAAAATATGCGACGATAGACCTTCAGCTTGAGTCGCTAATACCCAAACCAGCAAGATGATCAGCCATGTTCCTACTGTTAAAGCACGTTCAAGACGAGTGTGCATTTTTTGCTGATTCATTGTTTCCTCCATAATAAAAAATTTACTGATGCATAGCACTAAAAAGAAGAAAAATTCTTACAGAATTTTTCTTCTTTTTAGTATTTTTAAGCGAAATTATAATTGGTAACGATCGGTGCTCTGTCTAGTCTGACGTCATTGAAATATTCGTACTCACTCACTCCGAGGAATGAACCATCAATGTTATACACATTTGAAAAACCTAATTGCCCTAAGGCACGAACCATGTTATAACTGCGCTGACTTGAACGGCAGTGAACATAAACCTGTTTGTCTTTAGGGATTTCGTCCAAACGACCACGGAATTGACTTAACGGAATGTTGACTGCACCTTTAATGTGACTCACTGCGTATTCATCTTCCTCGCGGGCATCGATGATCATTGCCTCGTTTTCGACCAGTTCTCTTACTTTTGTTACTGGCACCTTCTTGAATTCACCATTAAGCACATTCAAGCCTACCAACACTGCGTGATTGACAACATCTTTAGCTGTCGAGAAATGAGGAGAGTAACTGAGTTCAAGTTCTTTCAGTTGTTCCAGATTCGCATGTAACATGATAGCTGTTGCCATAACATCGATCCGTTTGTCTACGTTACCTTTTCCAACTGCTTGGGCGCCCAAAATCTGACCGGATGGCACAGCGAAAATCAATTTGAAGAATAAATTTTCTGCGTCTGGCATAATGCCCACTTTATCTTTTGGAATGACATAAGCGAAATCATAGTCGATACCGGCATTTTTTAATTGTTTTTCATTTAGTCCTGTGTTAGCCGCATTCATATCGAACATTTTCACACTCGACGACCCTATTACACCTGTATTTAGATAAGTTCTACCATATACATGGTCGGCTGCTGCACGCGCTTGTCGCTGAGCAGGACCAGCTAATGTCAACATCGTTTTCTTACGCGTGAAGAAACAAGTGCTCTCAATTGCGTCACCAACAGCATAGATAGATGGGTCAGTCGTTTGATAATGATGATTGACTTTTATTGCTCTAGTCTCACCGAGCTCTAAACCAGCATTAACAGCTAATGTCGTTTCAGGACGTACGCCGATAGCCATTACAACTGCTTGAGCCTTGACTTCTTTTCCTGACTGAAGGATAACACGGTCGGAACCTATTTCTGTAACGGCATCTTCTAAAATCAAATCGATGCCATTTTTCATGATTTCTCTGTTTATCATTTGAACCATATCATAATCCATTGCAGCCATTACTTGGTCTTGAGCCTCGATTATCGTGACTCCGTAACCAGCTTTTTTAAGGTTTTCTGCTACTTCCAAGCCGATGTAGCCTCCACCAACAACTGCTACTTCTTTTACATTATTCAATTTTGTATAACTTGTCAAGGCTTCTACGTCAGGAACAGTTTTCATCACGAAAACATGCGCGTCATTGATGCCTTTTATGTTTTGCGGCAGGATCGCTTTAGCTCCGGGAGATAGGAAGAGCACATCGTAAGACTCGACATAAGATTCTCCAGTTTGAAGATTCTTCACTTCAACTGTTTTAGCTTCGCGGTCAATACTCATTACTTCATTATGCACACGAGCATCGATATTGTATTGCGTTTCAAATCCATCCGGGCACATCAAAACCAGATCTTGCGATTCTTCAATATCACCACTGATATGGAATGGAATACAGCAATTTGAAAATGAAACATATGGTCCTTTTTCAAACATAATTATTTCAGCCTGTTCATCTAATCTTCTTACGCGAGCAGCAACAGATGCTCCTCCGGCAACGCCACCAACAATTAATACTTTTTTACTCATTATTATATTTCCTCCTGTATTTTACTTATTTTCTCACGCGATGTGGTAGTATGCAAACTTTTCCAGCAAATACTTTCATGCCTACAATACCACCTGATGTCATAGCCACCAAGAAGAACCAACCTGAGATGGAAAAACTGGAAATTGAAGCATACATCGCTCCGATATTACATCCCAATCCAAATCGTGAGCCAAATCCCAGCATCAATCCACCAAGCGCGAAGTATCCTGCATCTTTTTTATTGATCTTAAAATCAAATTTAAATCGATTGGCTAACAGGAATGCGATCGTACATCCGAAAATCAATCCAATATTACGAATAGTTCCTCCATCATTGAGCAGCCCTGCTTGAACCTTTTCAATATGCGAGCCAAAATACTCGGCTGGCAGCTGAATACCTAATTGTTCAAAGATAGCGACATTCCAAGTCAATAAGGCAGTAGACACGCCCCAGTTTTTATTGGTTGTTACTAAAACGAACAAAGCGCCAAAAGCCAAAATCAAAGCCCCTAAAGTAAAGCTCCATCTCTGTATGAATAGCTTATGATACGTTTGATAGCTGAAGAACGGTGTTTGCTCATCAGCATTTAGAGGTTTTTCAAATTCCTCATAATCTCCTTTGGGATCCATGTATGTTCCTTCAGCTTTGCGTTTGTTTTCGTATCTCACAATAATCCAATACAATACTCCCAATAAACTTGCCACAAGTAATAGTGAACCAAAATATCCCAGTACTTGCGGGAGATGTAATTGAATACCCATCTTACCAATAGTCGTAGTGTCGACGACTTGTCTCATGAAATGTCCAGGTGCGGTACCAAAAATAAAGAAGATAAAGGCTATCAACGCTCTTCCTGAACCTTCTCCAAAGTCAGCAAGCGTACCCGATCCACAACCGCCAGCTAACATCATACCCATACCGAAAATAAAACCACCAATAATGGTTGCAATATTAGTAAAATAAACATTTCCTGTGCCCGGTATGACAGATGCGCCCTCAGCTGCAAGATACGCAGGTACCGCTCCATTTTGAGCTGCCTGCCATTGAATACCCATGGTCACCAGCGCTGTGACGAACAGTAAGACAAGCAAAGCTTTAGATAAACTGCCTTCACCTCGCATATAGATTCGCTTTATACCTCCGGCAAACCCAAATCTTGCTCGAGTCAACGTGTATCCTAGAATAAGCCCGGCAAATAAATACAACGGAAGACCAGCTGATAAAGAATTTAGATAACCACTAAATAACGCCATTGTTACAACTAATCCAAAACCAAGAACTGGTTGAACATATGAAGCCGTCTTTCTTCTTACTAATACACTTGATTGAGCCATATCCTTACCCCCAAATAATATTTAGAAAACTGCAGACAAGATATTAATTAAACAATGACTATTTATAATATAGTGAATGTTTTCACTAACGTGCCCGTGGTCCTCTTTACTTCTATAACTATACTCAATACATCAATCGTTGTAAAATAGCGTTTAGGAATGCTTCCATACCGTAAAAGAATAGTATTGTGTCGATTTTTTTTGACAAGCGCTTACTTTGCTGTTACATTCACAATAAAGAGTATAAAGATTGTGAATTTATTATTAATGAACGCAAGTTGTTCATACTTATTTGCCATGTTATAATTACGGTAGAAAAGAATGTGGAAAAAGAAAGAAGGCGTAACACTAGATGCTGGATTACCGTTATCAAACTTTTTTAATGGTTGCAAATGAACTCAATTACACTAAAGCAGCAAAAAAATTATCGCTTAGTCAACCAGCCGTTACAAAACACATTCAATATATCGAACACCACTTGAATATCAAACTGGTCAATTATCAAGACAGACAATTAACGTTGACCCAGAACGGCAAATATTTAAAAATTAAAATAGAAGCGTTAGTAGCTGAAATTGAAGATATCAAGTCTCATCTATCGGGAGAAATACCCACGTGCCAGTTCACACTGGGAGCTAGCCGAACGATTGGAGAGTACTATATTCCTTCCTATACCGAACTCCTGAACATTCCTGATTTGAAAATCGATTTAGTTGTCGATAATACGACCCAATTATTGAAATTGCTCGAAGAAAACAAAATAAATTATGCTTTCATTTCTGGACCTGTCGATACAGATAAGTATTGTACGCGCAGCTTTTATCGTGACAGTGTGGTTCTAGTTTGTGCGCCTGAACATCCACTAGCCGGTAAAACCGTAGAATTAGCAGATTTATTTTCTGAGAACTTATTATCACGTGAACAAGGTTCTGGTGTGTGTGATAGTGTCGAACATTTTATGCATAAGCAAGGACTCTCCTGTAATCAGTTCAAGCAAAAAACACGGATCGGTAATATTGCTCTATTAAAAAATTATATCGCAGAAAACAAGGGTATCGGTTTTCTTTATGCTATATCTGTTATCGAAGAACTTGAGAATCAGACCCTTGAAACGATTACCATCAAAGATGCTTATCTCTATCAAGATTTTTATTTGGTGTGTGACAAGACAAACTACAAAAAAAGTGACGTTGAAAAAATCATTCATTTATTCACAAAAAATTTAGATTCTTACATCTAACTGGATCTCTAAATAACATCGTTTTATCTTCCATGAGAAACTACACGAACTCTTATATATAATTAAAATGACTAGCAGAATAAATAAAATTAAAAAGCGTTCACCAGCTGAATTATAAACAGCTGGTGAACGCTTTATTAAATCCCAATCGGATACAGCAAAGACTATCCGGGATCAGGCTTTTACTTTTATACCTGCTTCACTATTTTCCAAGAACTACTCTTCACCCTCATTGGGGATAATGATCGCCAGAATAATATAAAGAATAAAATCCAACGGCGAGAGTATGACAAACAACACTCTCACTAATAGTGATGAAATGCCGAAGAATTCTGCAATACCTCCACATACGCCAAATAACACACGATCATTTGAAGACTTTCTTAATTTATTTCCAGCCATTTGAAGCCCTCCTTATTTTGCTATTACTGGTAGTTTAACTCAAAACAGACCATTCTTCTAATAGGACCCCTTTATTTGAATTCTTTTTTCTTCAGCCACCAAGCGGTCACCATGCCTAATAATATTGCAATCAAAATGACTATCCACGATTCATAGGGTGTCTCTCTTCCGATCAATCCCCCGGTATTGATGCCAAACAAACTAAAAATCAAGGTCGGAATTGAAATAACCAGTGCCCATGTCTGTAAATATTCCATAATCGTATTGAGTTTGTTGTCGATACTATCCGAAAGCAGTCCGCTCGTCGATTCAATGAGATCCTTGTATAAATGAATGCGGTAATGCGCTTTCTTTAAAGCTAACCTAATATCTTCTCTGTAATTCACACTCAAATTCATTTTCACCAAGGGATGGCTCAAAAAACGATTAAAGCTTTCTTCATAATCATCCAGTCGACTCGACATAATAACAACTTCTTGTTCCAAAGCTGTTAATTGCAACAGCACATCCCGGTTCGCTTTTAATTTGGTCTGATTTTCCACATCCACAATACGTTTCTGAAGCTTATCCAGGACAAGTGAGAGCTTTGCATATTCTTCCATAATATTATCGTATATATAATTTATGGGTGATAAGGTTCTCTCTATTGCTGATACGGCTTGTTCGTGATGGTTCTCTTCGGTCCAAATCAGTATCATTCTCGACGTAAAATAACTCGTTAACGAATGAGTGGCCGTACTCAAACTAGAAAAATCTTCCCCTTTCCAAAGAGGAATATGAAGGATAAATCCTTCTTCATTTAAACTCGTATAATACGAGTGAAAACTTGCCATTTCTTTTTCCTGTTTTCGTTCAAAAAATGGTGAAGGCAATCCCAGCTCATTGATTAGCTTTTGATGTTCAGCAGAGGTTGGATTGCTCAGCACTACCCAATTACGCTCGATTTGATCTTCTACTCGCTGCCCTTTAGTAAGCATCTTTAATCCTCACTTTCTTAAAAATGAGATTCATTTGTGTCATTATTTATGTAACAGCGTACTTTGATGCATTCGCTTTAGTTATAGCATACTCTTTAGAACACAAAACGTCATCCTTTTTGTATGTATTTATGCAACAACGGACGATAGTCGTTTTTTTAGTGAAAATAAGGTACACTCTAGGTAACTTCATATTATATAGACGAAAGGTGGGAAGTGTCAGCGTTGTCTGACGCGACTTTATGCTTTTATCCGGCTTACTTATGCTAGCTTTTGTACTGATTCATTTTTTCTCTATTCATTTGAAATTTCAAAAAATCGGCCTGCGCCGTTTCATCTCTTTTTCTGCTGGTGTCGGGATTTCCTATGTTTTTGTGCATTTATGGCCTCAGGTCGCGCATTCTCAAGAAATAGCTGAACAAGAGATATACTGGCTCGAAGGGCACGTCATGCATTACGCCTTGTATATAGTGGCGCTTAGTGGTTTGGTGCTTGTTTATACATTGGACCGTCTCATTGCGCGGGCATATGAAGTCGAAGAGATCACAAAGCCTAACGTGATCGAATCTACCCTCTTTTGGGCACATATCGGCTTCTTCTCACTCTATAACATGATGATCGGGTACTTGCTTACGCACCTCGAAGATATGGATACGTCTCTTCTCGTCTTCTTCATCGCGTTCTCTCTTCATTTCATCACCAATGACTGGGGGCTCCGCCTTCACCATGAGGAAGCCTATGATCATTACGGTAGGCATTTCCTGTCTTTAAGCATTTTTGCAGGGTTCCTTATCGGCCAATGGACCGATTTCCCAGAATACTTTATTGGAAGCGTGGAAGCTTTTGTGACAGGAGCCATGACCCTGAACGTAGTGAAACACGAGCTCCCTTCTGAACGGGAAGGCAATTTGGAAGGGTTCTTAGCTGGAGTTGTGAGTGCAGGTTTCCTCTTCGTGCTACTATAAAAGGCATGACCAGAATAAGAATTCTGATCATGCCTTTTCCATTAAAGATACTTTTTCAGTTCACTTATATCCTCAATCAAGATATCTGCTTGTTTGAGTTCTTTCGCTTGACCAAACCCGTAGGAACAACCGATCGCATAGGTTGCGTCCAGCTCTCCCACTTCAAGGTCCTGATGTCTATCTCCGACAACCACATAATCAGCCGGATACTTATCTTTCAAGCCTCTGACTATTTCCTTCTTGGACTTTTTAAACTCATACATCTCCGTGCAGTACATAGCCGTAAAGTAGTCTCTTAAATTAAACATCTCAGCGTGCGATTCCATGTAGTCAATGGAACAGTTACTCAAAAAAATCAACGTGTATTTTCCCTTTAAATACGCCAGTGTTTCTAGGGCATTCGGATATAAATATGCTTCACGCCTGCTGATTTTTTCCACCATTGTCTGTCCGATGATTGTCGATGCTGCTGTTTTATAAGGTTCTTCTAAATGGGGCATAAACAGCTCCCACATTTCTTTTTTACTATAGCCTAGCCATTGTGTGATTTCATTATCCTGAAATTTCTTTTCAGGGGCTTTGTCATGGTCCACAAGATAGTCGTACGCCTTCATAAAGGCCGGAATATAGATCTTGCTGCTGTCGTGAAGGGTGCCATCATAATCAAAAATAATGGTTTTTACATTTTTCAAGTCTTTCATTAAGAAAGCTTCTTCAATAAGTTTGCCATTTCTATAGCACCAACGGCTACATCAGAACCTTTATTACCCGCTTTCGTTCCGGCACGTTCGATGGCCTGTTCGATCGTGTCCGTTGTCAACACTCCAAACATCACGGGTACGCCCGTACTGTCTGATGCTGAAGCGACGCCTTTAGCTACTTCTGAACACACGATATCGTAATGTGAGGTTGCGCCTCTTATCACTGCACCCAGAGTTATGATGGCATCGTAACGATCGGAACCCGCCATTTTTTTAGCAACCAGTGGAATTTCATATGCGCCGGGGACCCAGGCGACGTCGATATCTGATTCGTCTACACCGTGTCTTCTCAGTGTATCGACGGCTCCTTCAAGTAATCTCGATCCGATAAAAGCATTGAACCTCGCTACAACTATTCCTATTTTCAAATCTTTTGCGATCAACTGTCCTTCGATTGTATTCATTATTGTCATCCATTCCTTCCAATTTAGGTTTATATTTTGTATTTAAACTCTTGTGCATTTTCTTTTAAAGATCTAAATAATGACCAAATTTTTCTTTTTTGGTAGTGAGGTAATGTCTATCCTCATCATGTATTTTACTTTGAATAGGAATTCGCTTTTCTATTTTCATCCCATAGTTATCCAGCGTAGCTACTTTCAACGGGTTGTTCGTCATCAAGTTTAAACGATTGACACCTAGATCATCAAAAATTTGTTTGCATTCATAATACTCTCTAGAATCTACTGGTAACCCAAGCAACAAATTGGCATCGATCGTATCGTGTCCTTGATCTTGTAATGCATAAGCTTTGATCTTATTGACCAGGCCAATGCCTCGTCCTTCCTGACGCATATAAACTAAAACACCCCGACCTTCTTCAGCGATTTTTGTCAAAGCCGTATCTAGCTGTTGTCCGCAGTCACATTTTTTCGAACCGAAGACGTCGCCAGTCAAACATTCTGAATGAATTCGGCATAGTACCGGTTCGCCATCAGACACATCTCCTTTGACTAAAGCGACATGATGTTCACCGGTGAATTTATGCTGATAGGCATAAATATCAAAGTCACCGTATTTAGTAGGTAATTTAGCTTTTGATTCTCTAAAAATGAGCTGTTCGTTTGCTTTTCTGTACTCGACCAAGTCAGTGATCGTTCCGATTTTCAACTGGTGTTCTTTGGCAAGTTCGATCAAGTCGTCTCTTCGAGCCATTGAACCATCGACTTTCATGATTTCACAGCATAACCCTGCAGGTTTCAATCCTGCCAAGCGCATCAAGTCGACCGTCGCTTCAGTATGACCGATTCTTGCCAATACCCCTCCATCGACAGCCTCCAGTGGAAACATGTGTCCCGGTCGTTTGAAGTCCTCAGGTCGACTGCCCTCTTTGACTGCTTTGATGGCTGTCATTGAACGTTCCATTGCCGATATGCCTGTCAGGGTATCTTTATAATCGATAGAAACAGTGAAAGCTGTCGTATGATCATCGGTGTTGTATAAGCTCATTTGAGAAAGACCCAGTTTTTTTGTGTAATCTTTCGTCATGGGCATACAGATCAATCCGCGCGCATATAATGTCATGAAGTTGACATTTTCAGGTGTCGCAAATTCAGCGGCACAAATAATGTCTCCTTCGTTTTCTCTGTCCTCATTATCGACGATGATCACGTTTTTCCCTTGTTTCAAATCTTCTAATAGGTCTTCGATTTTATCAAACATCTATTCACTCCTATCTTTTTATGAAAAGCCATTATTTTTTAAAAGTGCTTCTGTTAATGGATTTTTTTTAACGTCTTTTTCCGGAGATAAACCTAAGAGTTTTTCGACATATTTACCTATCAAATCAACTTCTAAATTAACCTTGTCGCCGGTCTTATGTTTAAGTAGAGTCGTCTCTTCAGCGGTATGCGGGATGATCGAAACTTTGAAGTCTTTGTCGGATACTGCTGCTACGGTCAAGCTGATACCGTCAATAGCAATCGACCCTTTTTCAATAACATAGCGCAACACATCCGGACTCGCCTGAATCGTTACCCAAACCGCATTATCATCTTTTCTATATTCAGAGATGACGCCCGTTCCGTCAATGTGACCACTGACCATATGTCCGCCTAAACGGGTTTGTAAATTCAGTGCGCGTTCAAGATTGATTTTACTGCCGCTGGACATATCACCTAAAGACGTCCGGTTCAGTGTTTCCGACATCACGTCTACGGTGAATGAGTGCTCCGTCATACTGGTAACGGTCAAACAGATACCATTGGTCATGATGCTGTCTCCAATTTTAGTATCTGCCATCACCTTGTTGGCTTTGATCGTCAATGTGCTTGATCGGGCACCTTTATTTATGTTTTTCAGTTCTCCGATTTCTTCTACAATACCTGTAAACATTTAGCTTCCCTCCATTATATAGCCTTCTATAAATATATCTTCGTTTAATTGTGTGACTTGCATTGATGTAATAGCGAAGGCGTCTTTCATAGTTTCCACGCCTCGACCCATGATTGGTGAGATGGCATTGGCGCCCCCTATTATTTTTGGGGCAATATAAATGTTTACTTTGTTGACGATCCCCGCTTCCAAAGCTGCCGCATTCAGTGTGCCTCCACCTTCAAGCAGGATACTATCGATTCCTTTTTCACCGAGTAAAGCCAGTGCCTTTTTCAAGTCCACTTTCCCGTTGTGTTCAGGAACGATGAGAACGTCGACGCCTAATTTTTCTATCTCGTTTCGCATGCTCATCGAGGCGTGTTCTGTGGTAATGACCAGGGTTGGCGCCTCGTCCTGATTCATTAAAACATTGGATTCAAGTGGGATGCGCAGCTCACTGTCCAGGACGATCCGGGTTGGATGAGTGTAACCGGGTATACGGCAAGTGAGTAGCGGATCATCTTTCAATACGGTTCCTATCCCCACCATAATACCCGAGAGATAGCCTCTTAACTGATGCGCGTGTTCTCTCGACTGCTCGGAAGAGATCCATTTGGACTCTCCTGTTGCCGTGGCGATCTTACCGTCTAAAGACATGGCATACTTCATCAAGACAAAGGGCATTCTCGTTGTGATATATTGATTGAATATTTCATTTAATTGATTGCTCTTTTCTTCCAGGACTCCTTCGATGACTTCGATACCGGCTTTTCTCAGACGCTCGAGTCCTCTACCGGAAACCAGCGGATTGGGATCCGTCGCTGCAACCACTACTTTTTTAAGTTTCTTTTCAATGATCAAATTTGAGCAAGGCGGTGTCTTGCCGTAGTGTGAACACGGTTCAAGCGTGACATACATGGTCGCCCCTTCGACAGATTCTGTGGCCGAACGGATCGCATTGACTTCAGCATGGGCCTCGCCCACTTTTTCATGGTAGCCTTCCCCAATGACCTTCCCGTCTTTGACGATGACAGCACCGACCATGGGATTGGGTGACGTAAAACCTCTACCTTTTCCAGCTAATTCTAAAGCACGTTCCATATATTTGATATCCATCATAAAATCCTTTCACGGCATTAAAAAAGCCCTCAATCTTTTCAGATTCAGGGCAACACAAATATATTTCCTGTCACACTTACGAGACTCTCCCTATTTATCAGTAGAGGAGTGTTGCTATATAAAAATGCCCTGGAATAAAAATTCCAGGGCATTCAAAATACAACGTCAGTTTAACTAAAAAATCCGTTTGGATCATTTAGACTCATAGTTGTGTCATTTATACTGTCTTCTTTCATCCAGACTATACTGTCGGCTTCGGAATTTGACCGAATCTGCCTTGCGGCTCGTGGGCTTTACCACCGGTAGGGACTTACACCCTGCCCTGAAGACTATTTAGTTTTCTCAACTCAATAATATATCGGGGCCGACCACTTGTCAACATGTTTATTCTGAATCTGTATTTTTAACGAGGACCGCGACACCCATACCGCCACCGATGCAGAGCGATGCCAGACCATACTTCAACCCGCGCTGTTTCAGGGCATGAATCAGTGTCACTAGAATACGGTTCCCACTGGCACCCACGGGATGGCCTAAAGCGATCGCTCCCCCGTTCAGATTCGTGCGTTCGAGCATGTAGTCTTTGCTGACGTCAAAGGCATCAGTTATTTCTTTCAAGACGCCCAAACTTTGTGAAGCGAATGCTTCATTCAGCTCGAAAATATCGATATCTTTGAAGTCGATGCCAGCTTTTTTCATCGCCTGCTTGATCGCCGGCGTCGGACCAAGTCCCATAACAGAGGGATCCACACCACCCTGGCCGACGGCTACAATTTCAACTAGTGGTTTCAAACCGTTCGCTTTCATGTATTCTTCGCCAACGATTAAGGTGGCGCTGGCGCCATCGTTAATACCGGATGCATTTCCGGCCGTCACAGACCCGTCTTTTTTGAAAGCCGGACGCAGGCTGTTCAGCTTGTCTTCCGTCGTTTTACGGTTAGGGTATTCATCCGTATCGACTACAACTGTTTCGCGACGGACGCTGGTTTCCACCGGAACGATTTCGTCCTTGAATGAGCCGTTATCTATCGCTTCGATTGCGCGTTTTTGAGACGTGATCGCAAAACGATCCTGCTCTTCACGGGTGATACCATAGCGTTCGACAATGTTTTCAGCCGTTACCCCCATATGATAGCCTTCAAAAGCATCGGTCAAGGCATCATCCAGCATATGGTCGCCCACTTTGTATTCAGCCATCTTGTGTCCCGCACGCGTGCTGCCGGGAATAAGGTAAGGTGCCTGACTCATGGATTCTGTTCCGCCGGCAACGATTGCCTGATACTCTCCCGATTTGACACCCAGATACGCATTGATCACGGTTTTCAGACCACTGCCGCAGACCATGTTCAACGAATAAGCGGGAACTTCGACTGGAATACCTGCCTTGATCGATGCCTGACGGGCAACGCCCTGCCCTTGTCCGGCTGGCAAAACGTTCCCCAGCACCACTTCGTCGATGTCTTCGTGTCTGATCCCGCTTTGTTCGAGCACACCTTTGATTGCATAGCTGCCAAGTTCTGACGCTGACACATCTTTCAAAGCGCCTAAGAATGAACCGATCGGCGTGCGTTTTGCACCTGCGATATATACTTTACTCATCTAATTACTCTTCCCTTCGTCTAGCTCTTACTCTTTCCTTATCTCCTATTTTAAAGAAGCCAGGAAGGAAGTAAAGATAAGCATCGAATCTTTGGGGAAATTTAATCTTTACAGTTTTATCTGTTACTCATCCACTGGAAGGACAGCGCCATCCCATGTTTCCAGGATGAATTCCTGCGTTTCTTCTGAACGTAACACTTCGACGAGTTTGGCAATGCGTTCATCATTTTCGTCTTCTGAACGGACGGCAATGATATTGGCATAAGGTGATGAAGTGTTTTCCAAGGCAATAGAGTCATCAACTGGGCTGATTCCCTGGTCAACTGCGAAGTTGGAGTTGATAAAGAACAAGTCCCCTTCATCTTCTGCATAAAGTGTTGGCAGTAGAGCCGCATCGTATTCATATTCAAATTGCAGATTGAGGTCATTTGCAGTGATATCATCAAAGGTAGCATCCACCAATTCAACCGAGTCATCGACTTCGATCAGTCCGGCATCAACCAGGACACTCAAGACACGACCGTGATCGGCGACACTGTTACTGGTCAGAACGGTTGCCCCTTCAGGTAAGTCGCTTAAATCATCATAGCGGTTAGAATAAGCCCCCAGTGGTTCCAAATGAATGCCCCCAGCGTTGACGAAATCGTAATTATTCTCTGCCACTTGTCCTTCGAAATAAGGCACATGCTGGAAGTAGTTGGCATCCAAATCGCCATCAGACAGAGCTAAGTTTGGAATGACATAATCATTGTAGGTCTCGATTGTTAACTCGATCCCTTCTTCTGCCAACAGAGGTTTTGCAAATTCTAAAATTTCGGCATGTGGGACATTCGTTGCCCCAACCGTCAAAGTCTGTGACTCTTCAATACTTTCTTCTCCGTTACCACATGCTGCTAATAGTAAGGCACTGCTTAAAAGAACTATCCCATTAATTTTTTTCATCATCTTTCTCCCCTTAATTCTTATTTTTCATTTTTATAAATCCTTTATTACCGTTTATCAATTTTTGTGACCCATGTGTCTCCGATAAATTGAATAATGAACACGATGAGTAAGATGATCACTGTCGCTACGAGAGTGACGTTCGGGCGACTGCGTTGGAACCCTTCTAGATAAGCGAGATTCCCTAAGCCACCTGCACCGATCACACCTGCCATGGCTGTGTAACCTACAAGTGAAATAGCTGTGACTGTAATGCCTGCAACAATATTTGGCAGACTTTCCGGGATATACACTTTTTTGATGATTTCCCATTTGGTTGAGCCCATCGCTTCAGCGGCTTCGATGACCCCTTTATCCACTTCTCTCAAACCGGTTTCAACCAGTCGTCCATAAAACGGTGCGGCTGACAAGATGAGTGCAGGTAAGCCCGCAGTCGGTCCTGTCATACTTCCCACTATCGCTTTTGTAAAAGGTATCAGCAAGACAATCAAAATGATAAAAGGAATCGAGCGAAACACATTGACTAAAAAGGCGACAACTTTATATAAAATGACGGCGAATGTTGACGAACTGTTTCGGGTCTCATACAATAGTAACCCGAGCAAGATCCCTAAGAAAAAAACAGCGATAACCGAAATACTGGTCATGTAAAGTGTTTCTCTCGTTGCGACCCAGACCCGGTCCCAGGCGATCGATTCAAAATCTAAATAGTCTAGAAAGATATTTCCCGTTTGAATTGTATTAGTCAGCATGTCCGAGCACCTCCACTTCGATTGGATACGTAGCCAGTAAATTTAAAGCAGCCTGACGTTCGTCCTTTGTCCCGAGCAGCTGCACCACTAGCGTCCCCATCGGTACTTCATGCGTGGACTGGATGCTGCCTTGAATGATATTAACGTCGACCCCAGTCTCCCGACTGACCTGCGTGATGATCGGTACGTTCACGTTTCCGCCTTCAAACAGGAGCTGGACGATATTGCCGTCCGGGTAGAGTGCCTGCAGTTCTTTTAAAGCTTCTAATGTTTCTTTGCTGTCGATCTCCCGGTCTTGTTTGACAAAACGCTGGGTCACCGGATGTTTGGGATGCTTGAAGACATCTAAAACCAGCCCTTCTTCAACAATGACGCCTGAGTCCATCACAGCGACGCGGTTACAAATTTTTCGAACCACTTCCATCTCATGTGTGATCAAAACGATCGTGACGTTCAGTTCTCGATTGATTTTTTCAAGCAGCTCCAACACTTCATCGGTCGTCTGCGGATCCAAGGCACTCGTAGCTTCATCACTGAGTAGCACTTTTGGATCGTTCGCTAGTGCTCTGGCAATACCGACACGCTGTTTTTCCCCTCCACTCAATTGTGCAGGATAGGCATTCTCCTTGCCTGACAATCCAACCAGTTGAATCAAGTCTTTCGCTTTTTTGATGCGTTTTTCTTTATCTGCTTTGGCAATTTCCAGCGGAAACATCACATTTTCTAGCACCGTTCGACTCCAAAGAAGATTGAAGTGCTGAAAAATCATACCGATCGAATGACGTTCCTTCCGAATCGCTTTTTTATTTAGTTCGGATAATAGTTTGTCCTCCAGTTGCACCGTTCCTGCTGATGGTAATTCCAGTCCGTTTATCAAGCGAAGGAGCGTACTCTTACCTGCTCCTGAATAACCTACAAAGCCAAAAATTTCACCTTTATTTATGGTTAGATTCACTTCTTTAACCGCTTCAAAACGACCGGCCTTACTTTCATATGTTTTATTAATTCCCTTTAATGTAATCAATCGTCTCACTCCTTCCAATTGTTTCAGACAATAAAAAACGCCCTTTTCGAGTCCTCTGACTCAAAAAGGGCGACTAATTTAGTTAAGTTAGCGCGGTTCCACCTTTGTTTGTTGTTTTATTACTAAAACAACCTCTACCAGTACTTAAAAGTCCAAAACGGCTCCTGCATACTGTGGCACTGTACCGGGTGCAACCGGAAATAGCTCATGACATCACTCACTACTTCTGCTCAAAGACCATTTTCCAAATCGATTATCATGCTCCCTTTCACCCAACGGAAGCTCTCTGAGATGATACTCTGATCTGTACTTATCTTTTCAACGCTCATTTATTTCTCATTATTTTTTTGTTTTCCTTTAATGATTAGAATCTTAACAGATTACTCGATCATCTGTCAACACTTTTTATTGAAATTATTTAATGTGAGTCAATGGTACGATTTGGGTTCCATGAAATTGAGTCGCATGGATCTCCGCCTTAGCTTCATCCAGGTTCTCATGAGTAATACCGCCACCGGGCAGAATTTCCATCTGTGATCCGGCTCGTTCGATCAGTTCATTAATGACTGCTTTATGCTGCAGGGCAGTTCCGACCGTCCCGCCTCTGGTCAGTAGTCGGGTACACCCGGCCTCGATCAACCAGTCTAATGCTTCGGGTTGTTTTTCTTTTGAGATAGCATCAAAAGCCATATGGAAAACGCTTTGTCTGGATCCGGAAATGCGGATCAGTGTTTCTACAAACGATTTATCAATGTCTCCCTGCTCTGTTAAACAGCCAAAAACAATGCCATCGGAACCATTCTTTATTGCCTGCATAGCTTGCTCAAGCATTTGACTTTTTTCAGTCTCGCTATAAACGAACGATCCACCGCGCGGTCTGATCATGGAGACGACTTCAACGCCACGTGGATGCGCGTACCTTATGGTTTCTAACTGAACAGCGTCTGTCGGTGTCGTTCCACCCACAGCCAGGTTGTCGCACAGTTCAATACGCTCGATCCCCAATTCAATCGCTTCAGGTACATGCGTAAAGTTTTCTGCACAGAACTCTCTCTTGATCACAGCGACATATCCTCGCCGCTATTACCTCTAACGCCATACAGATAACCTAGTACACAGACAGCTCCTGAGAAAAGCAAGAACACTGGACTGTAGACCGGGTTGGAGATAACACCCCCAAGTAAGATGACAAGTGAGCCGATGACGCCTAAAACAGGTGCAACGGTCCCTAAAAAGGTGCTCTTGATGATACCAGTTTTTTTCAATCCCATGACTTTAACGTAAAGTAAAATGTATGCCACGTAACTGAAGACGATCGCGATTTCACTGATGTCTCCGCCCGCTAATACATCAAATCTCATGGTCAAGTAATGCACGACCAGCCAAAAGACGGTGATCAAATAGGCAGATAGCGCAGCATAAGGTGACAGTCCTTCTTTATCACTAATTTGGGCAATCTTTCCACTAAAAGGTATCATACTTTTAGATGCCAATGTTTGCGGCAATCGAATGTATCCAAGTGAGATGCCGTTGACCACGCCTAGGATGGCTATCAAGACAAAGGTCAAGAGGATTTTCTCTCCACTTGCGCCAAATATGGAGTAACCAATTTGACTGATGGCCTGATCTCCTGCGGATAAAATATATTCTGTCCCGACAATGGCAATCATACCTAAGAAAAAGGCCAGATACACACCGAGTACTATAAGCGGTCCAACCGTCAAGGCGATCGGCATGTTTTTATGATGCTGCTTCACTTCCTGCGTGATGGAAGTTGACACGATCCACCCGTCAAATGAAAAGGCGATCGGTGCCAGTGCAGCCAGGAAGCCCCAGCCAACAGCACTGGATTCTACTACTGCAACCCCTTCAGGTAAAGCAGGTGTTCCTTGTGACCAGAATAAACCGATCAATGCGACCCCAATTAAAGGAATCATTTTTACAACAGTCGTGACGTTTTGAAAACGACCACCAAGTTTATACGACATATAATTCATTAAGAAGAAAAAGCTTAAATAACCAAATCCCAGTAATGTTTGTAGTTCCAGCGTAGGAGTCACATTCAATAAAGAAATAGTATAAATACCTGAAACCCAACTCACCACAGCCGTAATGGTTGGAAAATAAACGAACAGTTGAAACCACCCAAAGGCACTCGCAAAACGGGGTGAAACAAACTCTTCATAGTAGGAGATGACTCCTCCTCTTTTTTGGGATCGGCTTGCTAATTGAGACATCGTAATACTGCCAAAAATAACACAGAATGCACCAATCAGGAAGACTAAGATGCCTAACCAGACACTCCCACCGGTTGCCTGTAATATATCATCGGATTTGAAAAATATTCCCGAACCGATACTTATTCCGACGATCATCGAAATAGCTGTACTTAATCCATAATGTTCTCTTTTCTCCATCTGGACTCCCTCCTTCAATTTTCTATTTGTTTGACATGTTATTTGTCATTACCCCACTATAGCAAAAAATCAGATTAAAAAATAGTAGGACTTATCAAATGTTCTAAAAATAAATAAAGCATCCAATATTCTGGATGCTTCAGTCCGTCATTTATAAATGCACTTTATTTTTTAACCATAAAATAGTAGGACTTACGTTCATGTTCACGACATTCTTCAAAGCCGTATTTCGTGTATAAATGCCTAGCACGTTCATTGTCTTTCAGTACGTACAAACTTAATTTCAGGGTCTCGGCATGCTTTTCTTTTAACTGCTCGATTTCTTCCATCAATCGGTGACCGATGTGTTGATTCCGTCTGGATTCCTTCACAGCGATAAAGTCAATATAGAGTTCATCTCTGTCTGGGTCGCGGTTAGTTTTCGCTGCTTCTTTAACGAAAAGTAGCAGCTGCTTCATTCCCAAGACACGAACGGCTGCCAGCACTTTTGCAACAAAAGAAACAGTTATTTTTTTCCGTTGGTTCAGCGTAACGCCGAACCCCCCCACCACTTCGTCAGCTTCTTTCAAAACGTAAGGCTGCATCCCAAACATCTCATATTCTTCTAACCAGAGCAGCTTCATGAGTCTTTTGGCTGTTTCTTTGGATAAACCCGTCTCTTCCGTAAATTTTTCCGCAAACGCGTTACTTAAAAGCTCAGCAACCTGAAGGATATCTTTTTCCTGCATTTTTTCAAGCTTCATCGTATCATGCTCAATCAACATCTTCACGCATCTCTTCTTCTCTAAAGGCCGCACGTTCTTCCCGCGTTTTTTTCGCGCGCTGCTTTTTAAGCTCAGACAAATACTCCACTACCGGCTGAGGTTTTCTTGTATCAAAAGCCTCGATCGGTTCGGGCCCTCTCATCGTTTCACGCTTGATGTATAAGAAGCCCCTATCATTGACATATTCTTTCCAACGCACTAAGCGGATCATGCCTTCAGTAAGCTCGATCGCTGTGATACTGGCTGGATAAATCCCGCACCCTGTATTGAAATAAGGGATTGTTTTATCTTTAGGAAATTTAAAACGGTGCGTGTGCCCGCAGATCAGCGGCCGCTGATGCTCAATGATCCATTTACTGTAGTTGCGTTCGATTTTATGACGTCTGGAAACATTTTTTACCGGACTTGCCGGATTTTTCATGCCAAAGCGGTGGAAAAACCGCCAGAAATATTTGATTGTAAGCATGGTGAAAAACCAGAATTGATCATTAGGTGCATCACCCTGATGACCGTGAATGACAAACAACTCCTGACTTGTTAAGCGATGTTTCAATATAATCGCTTCCAGCGGTTCGATGCCTTTCAAAAAATCAAAAAAAGTTTCCGTGAATTCATCATAGTTGATGTCCAAGTTTTTTTGAACATATTTCGGATTCTTCAGATAAATGTCATGGTTACCGAATATCCGAATGTAGCGATCATTGTCATAAAAATTTTTAATCATTGCATACACATCTGGATGGGCATTTTTTATGTATTCAAACTCTGAATACTCAAGCAACTCTTCACCGTCACCAATTTCAATAAACGTATAATCATTTGCATAATACTCATTTAAAGCGTGCACAAAAATATTGCGGCTTTTCAAAAATTCATCTGAGACACTACCGTCTCCCCGATGTGCATCACTCATAAACACTATGCGTGAGTCGTCATCAAAATAAACATTTTTTGCTTTTTCATACGCTTCAGTCAAGCGTCGATCCGTAAACATACTTAGCCCTCCTTCAAAGCGTTATTCATAGATTAATTATACGTTATTCAACCCAATGAACGAAAAGGAATGCACTCAATCTTTTTTGTCTCTTAGAAATCAACTATGGTAAAATGAGCTTACAATACGAGGAGTGGTCACATGAAGGTCGGTATCCGCAAAACTAGTCTGAAAAAGTCACTTAAAACAGGGACCACTGGCAAATGGAAACGCCAAGTCAAAAGACAAATCGATCCCTTCTATGGAAAAAAAGGGATCGGCTACATCCGAGATCCTAAAAAGGCCCTTTACAATAAAGTCTATAACAAAACGACCGTCGGGGTGAACCCGCTGACGGGCATTGGCACCTCTTCGTCATCTAAAAAAAGCCCCGCCAGGCAAACTGCTGACTGGAATGAAATCGTGTACACCAAGTACAGAACAGTTGAAAAAGAGGTAGCGGTTGCCTCTCCTATTGAACGCTTCTTCCGGAAACTAACTGGTAAAGAGTCCATTGATACAAAAACGATTGAGGAACAACTAGTTGTCGAACAAGCGACTTACGGCGAAGTGATGACTTTACGCGGGGACGCTCACCTGGGCATCAAAGACTATAATCAAGCGATGTGTTATGTAGAAGAAACGACCGATCCCGAGACTCTTTTCACTTACTTGACTCAAGCTGAAGAGGCCTTATCCCAAACAGTCGAGCTGTCCCGTAACAATTCATTTCTCGTTGCAGAGGGCGATGAATTGGAAAAAACGCTCGCTGATTTTATGCAGAATAAAGACTCTCTCGTAAAAGCGTTTGTGAACAGACACTACGACAGCTGTCTGAAGAATGCGGATGAGCTGAGCTCGGACGAGGACAAACGAAACTGGTACGGCGAAAATTATAAGGAATTAACGCATTATTTCAAGCAGCTCCCTCCCGCTTTAGTTGCTTATATCAATCATAAATGGCAAAATAAAATCATAAGAACAAAACACCTAAAGGAGGAATAATAATGGTTGGCATTGAACTGGATATGGTCGTTCCTGATAGTCTTGAAGCTTTAAAACTCTATGAACAAATCTTTGAACTTGAGCGTATAGAAGTCACTGGTTTTGACAGAGGACAAAATGAAGTCATCTTCAAACTTTATGATCTGAAGATTCACATGCTGGATGAAAATACTGATGTAGGTCTGAAAGCACCGAGTGAAAACAGCTTACTGCCGATGTGGCTTAACGTAACTGTTCCAAATATCGCAGAAACGTTCAGCAAAGCCTTGGATGCTGGGTGTACGACTATTCAACCCATCACTGAGATCCCAGACTTCGGCGTGTCTAATGCCCTATTCGTCGATCCGTACGGCTATCAGTGGCTGCTGCATCAGGTGCATAAAGAGGTCTCGTTTGAAGAACGCAACGCACTATGGGAAGAAAAACTAAAAGAAGACTAATCGTTAAAAGAGAGCTGAACCAGATTTTGGTTCAGCTCTCTTTTAATTATCTGATCAACGATTTAAAATAATCACACTGCATTCTATTCGCTTCCTTCGCCTCGTCAAGACCCAGATTACAATGGAATATGTGGACATACTGCTTCTGACCGGGCTCTCCGTGTTTTTTATATGTTACATTTACACCATGTTGTTTTAATACTTCAACCATCGGTAATGTTTCTTTTCTCAAGAAATCATATTCAGCTGTCATTAAATAAGCGGGCGGAAAGGCTTCTGTGATATAGTCATGTGTCGCTAACTGGTCTTCATATTGTCGCCAGTCTTTGCCTAAGTAGGCTTTAAGCAAAAGAGCCAGCTCTACGTCAGCATGTCCATTATTCTCTTTATCTAATGAGGCCAACTTGTTGTAAATGTTATACATACCGCAGTTTAAAGCCACTCCTTTAAGAGTGAAATTCTCAGGTGGATTAAAGGCAAACAATTCAGCATAGTGTGGATTGGAATAAAGCGTACTGTACTGAAGGGCCAACTGTGCGCCGGCAGAATCACCGACAATGAACAGATTGGATACGTCCATATAATACGTCTCATGGTTGGCCACTACCCACTCCATCACCTGGTTTAGTTCTCCCAGCTGTGTCGGGTATTTTTTCTTAGGTGCCAGTTGGTAACTGGCGTTTACAAACACGAAACCCTGTTTGGCTAAAAACATACCGTAATATAAGTACGTCTTTTTTGTGCCGTATGCATAGCCGCCACCGTGAAAATTAACGATGACAGGTAACTTTTCATTTGTCCCTTTTGGATAGTAGACATCCAGACTGTTGTATTTTTTTGATATTCCGTACTCTATATCATAATGAGCCTGAATCTCTGGATCTACCTCTAAGTCTTTGTCTCGTAACGTGTTGTGAAGGGTAGCTCCTAATTTAAGCCCTAAAGATGCAATAGACATTTACTCTCACCTCCCCAGCAACTTTTTATTTGTTTGCCACGACTCTCGGAATATCCCAGGGCGTAATGATGCCGATCAAATCACTTTTCTTATTGATCTTTTCACCTTTAGCAATGAGTAAGATATACGTCGTTCGCCCTTCCTTGATACGCTCAGAAAAAATTTCTTCGATATCAAAGATGGATTTATCAGAAGAGATGACTTCATAAAAATTCTGTTCATCTTCAACTTCTAAAATATGCTTGACCGTTGTATTTTTTATGGACCGAATATCCTGGTTCATCGCTTTGGCTAAATATTTCGTTACTCCAATGGAAGATATGATACCGACCAGGTTATCCCCATCAAATACGGGAAATTGTGTATAACGGACATGATTAATGACCTCCAGCACTTTTTCAAGTGGATCATTGACGTCAAAAGTCCGGACGCGTTTTAAAAAGACATCTTTCACACGTTTACTGTACTTGATTTTTTCTGTGATCATTTCGATTTGCTCAACAAGAGAATCACTCGGTTGCGCGATCGCCTCATCTCCGTTTATCGTATTGTGCGTGAGTAAGTTTCTGAATTCACGGTAAAAATCAATTTCATCTACATATTTTTCAATGACCTTATCTCGATTTTTGCGGCTACGCCCATAAGTTCTCCAAAGTTGGTCTCCGGATCTCTGTTCACTTTTTTGGCAATCACATTATGTAACTCATTGAAGGCGTGCATAAAGCGTTGATAATTAGTTCCCATGTGTTTCCATCCTTTTCTATCAAAGTATTTTAATTGAATTTATCTGTATCAGCTTGATTTCTGTGATATATCAAGACACCTACCTACATCTTTATATTAATTATAGCATCCAACAAGCTCATCTGGAATAATGACATCCTATATGTAAAAAGAACCCCAAGGACATAATCGCTTGGAGTTCTTCGGTGACTATTTATCTATCATTAAATTTTTTGATTGGCCGACCTTCTAAATCGAACACATACTGGTGTAATTTCTTACTGTCATTCATTGCCAGCATCAAGCGATCACGGTAAGGTTCGGCTAGTTCCTCATATAGTAAAGCTTCATCATGCAAGCCATATTTTTCTCTGATCGAAGCAACTTCGTTTTTATTTCTTGGTTTAGCTTTTGCTTTGGGTAATGGATTTTCTGTTTTCCTTTTCTCTATGCGGTAAATATAATTATCATCGTTATAAATAATTTCCAGAGCGCCTGAATTGGTCCGTTTGTATTCAGCATGAGGGTAATATTCGTTGTGCAGTTCCCACCAGGCTTTGATTCCATTTATCGCTTCTTCTTCACTTGCGTAACTACCATGTTTCTTTTTCACGCCTGTCAGTCGATTTTGCCAATAATTGGTATACACTGTCTGTTCCATTCACTACACTCCTTTAGTTTATATTACCTCTAGTGTAAAGTATTTCTGACTGTTTTCAAATGATATCGGATCGAAAATAACATTTGTTAGAACCTTGTAATTATATTCAATTCCATACCTTATTTTAACTATATACACTTGTTTCTTTTAGCCGTTCGACATCCTGCGCGATCATAGCTTCTTCGTCAGTAGGAATAAGCAATACTTTTACTTTTGATGTTTCAGATGATATTATTTTCTCTTTTCCTCGGCAATCGTTTTTCTCTTCGTCTATTTCTATACCGAGAAAGGACAATTCTTCACTTATTTCTTTTCTCAAAGTGATATCGTTCTCGCCTATCCCTGCTGTGAAAACGATGGCATCCACTCCATTCAACGTGGCAGCATACGAACCAATGTATTTTTTTATTCGATCTTTAAACATTTCCAGAGCTAGAGAAGCTCTTTCATCAGTCGCTTGCACGGCTTTAAGGTCTCTCATATCGTTGGAAATTCCAGATATACCTTTCAATCCTGACTCACTATTCAATATTTCAATCATTTCTGCTATGGTTTTTATGTTTTCCTTTTCCATAATAAAAGGCAACAAGGATACATCAACATCACCTGAACGTGTCCCCATCGTCAAACCTGCTAAAGGCGTAAAGCCCATTGAGGTGTCTACAGATTCCCCGCCTTTAATGGCACAGATCGAAGCGCCGTTTCCTAAATGGCAGGAGATGATTTTCAAATCTTCTATCGGCCTATCGAGCATTTCGGCTGCTCTAAGAGACACATATTTGTGACTAGTCCCATGGTAGCCGTATTTCCTAGCATTATGTTTTTGGTAATACTCATAAGGGATACTGTATAAAAAGTGAACTTTATCCATTGTCTGATGAAAAGAAGTATCAAATACAGCAACACTCGTTATATCAGGCAATATTTTTTTAAAGGCTCTGATCCCCGTAGCATTGGCCGGATTATGTAAAGGAGCCAATTCAGACAACAATTCAATCTTCTGAAGCACATCTGCTGTAACAACGACCGAATCACTGAAATACTCTCCACCTGCCGCTACTCTATGACCTACGCCACTAATTTCATCATAACCAGTCAGAACTGAGAGCTCTATTAATTGCTTGAGTAACATTTGAACTGCTTCTTCATGATCCGTGATAGTAACAGTGCTTTTCAACTGTTTGTCTTCATTGTAATTAATGCTGAAAATCGAATCTTTTTCTCCAATGCGTTCAATAATTCCAGAAGCAACAACTACCTCTTCAGGCATGTCATATAATTTCCACTTCAAGCTGGAACTACCGGCATTGATCGCCATCGTCTTTACCATTTCTATCCCCTTTTATTTCGTATATTTTTATTTTCAGAACTTTACCTTTTAGAATTTCGCTTTCGTTATTTCCGTGTTAACGTTTTCATTAACTAAATCCAGTTTGTCATTTAATGACCCGTTTGTCAATCCTATTTACAATCAGGTAACCTTTTGATAGATTGTGTCATCAAAAATTCTATACAGCCTGACAAAGCTAATCCGTTATGCTTTGTTGGCTGTATACTAAATCTTTTATATGATTTTACTCATGAATTTTTCTCTATCCACAATCGCTCTTTTATGTGTCGCTTTTCCGATCAATTCTTTATCCACATAGGCTTCTATCTCATAAGTAAAGACTTTGCCGCTTTTATCCGTTTGTTTGGCTTCAACTGAAACCACTTTGTTTACGGCTGTTGGTGCCAGGTGCTTGACGTTGATCTCCATCCCGACAGACGTATCATTTTCATTCAATTCGGACGCCAGCAGAGTCATGGCCGTGTTTTCCATGTAGGCGATCATGTGTGGTGTCGATAATACGGGCAATCCCCCCGACCCCACTGCTTCAGCTGTTTCTGTTTCTTTGACTGTGAATATTTTTTCGAATGCATTGAACATTGAAATCCCTCCATCAAATTTATCTAATTAAGAATCCCTTCTTGATTTAATAATAACGAAAGAAGCCAACTTTGCAAAACAGTACAACCTATTCTTTCTTTTTTATGAATGTGATGATCTGTCTTAAAACCAAAGCCAAGAGTGTCGAAGAAAAGCCTAAAAATCCTAGATTCAAGAGAAAACTTCCCAGCGGATAATTAATGGCTAATTCTTTATGAACAGCTCTTAACTCTTGAGGAGAATAAGTGCCAACATCTTGAAGAGGCACGAGATTTACATACAAAAAGAAACCCACAATCATTACTACAGCACTAATGATCAAGCCCCTGACCAACCATTTATTTGTTTTATCCTTCATATCCGTCTCCTTACTCAGGCATTTCAATTCACGCCTATTCAATCTTAGCTCCACCAGTCTATTATCTAAGTTTATATGTGAAAATTCAAGGTCATTTTTTTATCATGTCGTCTTAAAATATAATGTCTTTAATAATTAGCGTAAGATTAGTAAGAAGAAAACTAGACTGTCATATGAGTGATCTCAGGAGGACGTTGAACGAATCAAACCATCTAAATTATAGGTATCAACGAAAACAATCTGAAAAACATATCCTTAATGCTTCCTCGTGATCAGTTGATTGTCATCAACGGGCCTTCTTGATCAGATTAATCAACCTTAACTTTTGATGTGCTGGAAAGATAAGGAAAAAAAGAAAGGGCCGGTGCCCTTTCCTTTTTATCCATCTATACTAGAATGAAAGCAATCGCTTAACGATTGCTCACAACATTAGGGATTTTATTCGTATAAAAGACGAAGTGACTCGTTGCGTGACCTTCAGCTCCTCTTTGCTCGTGCGAAGGGCACGCTTTCGCTCCGTGCGTGACCTTCGTCTTCTCTTTGCTCGTGCGAAGGGCACGCATTGCCTCTGTGTGTGACCTTCGTTTCCTCTTTGTTCGTGCGAAGGGCACGCATTGCCTCCTTGCGTGACCTTCGCCTCCTTTTTCTTTATGCGAAGGGCACGCTTTCGCTCCGTGCGTGACCTTCGTTTCCTCTTTGCTCGTGCGAAGGGTACGCATTACCTCTTTGTGTGACCTTCGTTTCCTCTTTGCTCGCACGAAGGGCACGCATCGCCTCTTTGCGTGACCTTCGTCTCTTCTTTGCTCTTGCGAAGGGCACGCTTTCGCTCCGTGCGTGACCTTCGTTTCCTCTTTGCTCGTGCGAAGGGCACGCTTTCGCTCCTTGTGTGACCTTCGTCTTCTCTTTGCTCGTGCGAAGGTCACGCATCGCCTCTTTGCGTGACCTTCGTCTCTTCTTTGCTCGTGCGAAGGGCACGCATTCGCTCCGCGCGTGACCTTCGTCTTCTCTTTGCTCGTGCCAAGGGCACGCATCGCCTCTTTGTGTGACCTTCGTCTCCTCTTTGTTCGTGCGAAGGGCACGCATTTGCTCCGTGTGTGACCTTCGTCTTCTCTTTCTTTATGCGAAGGGCACGCATTGCCCCTTTGTGTGACCTTCGGCTCTTCTTTGCTCGTGCGAAGGGAACGCTTTCGCTCCTTGCGTGACCTTCGTTTCCTCTTTGCTCGTGCGAAGGGCAGGCTTTCGCTCCGCGCGTGACCTTCGTCACATTTTTACTTCTGCCAAGGGCACGCAAACTCTATTAATTACTCTTTCAAATCAACCTCAACTATAAAATCATTAATAAAAGGTGAACAGGACGATCCTGTTCACCTTCAAATCATATTAAATTAAGCACGAATCGATTTTAAGCCTTTGCTCCAGGCAACGGTTGTTTCAAGTACTGCTTGGATCGTTGGGTTGTGAATTTCTGATGGACGGAAGGTCGACATTTCCTCAAAATCTGTAAACAAGCTGAATCCGCCGACTGGTGCGACTGTTGCCACGTTGATATTAGATAAAATCGCACGCAGATTTAAGGTTGCCGCCACGCCTAAAGTTGAACCGTATCCGACGATGCCGGCTGCCTTGTTTCCCCATTCAGGGCCGATGTAATCGATGGCATTTTTCAGTGAAGGCGTGATCGCATTGTTGTATTCCGGTGTAACAAAAACAAAGCCATCCAATGAATCGATTTTTTCAGACCAGCGAGTAGTTTCATCTTTGTCATAATTCATATTAGCCATAGCCGGTGGCATTGCCTCGTTAAACATTGGCAAGTCGTACTCTTTGATATCAACGAGCTCGAATTCTGCCCCTTCGACATGCTTAGCTTTTTCCAAAATATATTCTGAGACTTGTTTGTTGACACGTGCGTCCCGTGTGCTTCCAGTAATAACTCCTATTTTCACCATATTAATATTCCTCCTAGATTCTATGCGTTCATTAACTAACTCTTAGTAAATCAATTACTTTACTTATTATAAGTTAGCTTGACTAATAATTAAACCAACAGTATAGTGGAAGTGTTGCTTAAGTGACACTTTCAGAAAATTGTATACTAGTTAAAGGCTTTTTAGAAGGAGGAAGAAGTGCCCGATGCAGACAAAAACGGATCCTCGTGTATTGCGCACACACAAGTTGATTACTGACGCTTTTATTATACTGTCTCAGTCAAAATCATTTTCGGATATTTCAGTCAAAGATATTACGGAAGAAGCCATGATCAATCGAGCGACTTTTTACAATCATTTTTTAGATAAGTATGACCTGCTCGAAAAAGTCGTTGAAGAAAAATTATCCTTGAATTTAGGCTGTGACAAACAAAAATCATTACTGACGCTTGAACAAACGATCAAAGAAATCTTCTTATCACTGACTCGTTTTGAAGCATCTCTTCAAGCCCATTCAGCCAATCAGGAAGAAAACGAAACGATTGATTCCATCATCAGAATAGAATTAGTCAATATCTTTTCAAAAAAGCTGACGCAGACTAACCCTTCTATCGAATCAAGGTTATTGGAAAAATTGGCTAAATGGTTGACTGCAACTGTCAGAGGCATGAGCCATGACTGGGCAGAATCCGACCACAGCGAAAGTCCTGAGGAATACATTGCCCCTTTGCTACCGTTTGTTATGTGCGGTATTGAAACGCTATAATCAGTAAAAACACTAAGACGCATATGTCTTAGTGTTTTTTTTGCTTCATTAAATTGAATCCTCAGCTTTTAATCATCGTCAGCAATCCATTCAGCTGATACTCTGCTCCTTCTTGTCTTGCCGAGTGCAATGTTTCATCAGTATAGGTGGACGTTCTCTCCACTTCCATGTTCTCTTCTTTAATACCTGCTTCGATAAGAATCGCTACATTTGCATCGGTCATGCTCATTTTATATTTCTCTCCATTTGGTTTGAAAAAGCTGTCCCTTTTTTCAAAGTCTTCGAACGCTTCATATACTTCTGGACCGACTTCATAATTTTCCTGATCGATCGACGGTCCGACGTAAACGAGCATGTCTTCTCTTTTACAGCCAAATCCTGTCTCCATTTTGTCGATAGCTTTTAGTGCGATTTTTTTCGTGGTGCCGCGCCAGCCGGAATGAACGATGGCCTGTACGCTTTTTATGGGATCGAACAATACGATTGGGGTACAATCGGCGTATTTAATAAGTAAGGCGACATTGGGTCGGCTGGTGATCAGTCCGTCCGTTTCTTTGAACGTCTTGCCATAAATGAAGTCTTCGCCGTTCTCGCTATCTACCACCACAACATGGTCAGTATGCATCTGCTGGCCGGTATATATTTCTGCAGGCTTGATATTCATTTCGGTTAAGAGCTTATCGACATCTTCAACGATTTTGTTCCCGGCTTTTTGATATCTGAAGTTGTAGTCAGAGCCGGCAACTTTGTTTATTAGTCCGTTTTTTTCAAGTAATTTTGAATGCAATTTAAGTCTCCTTATTATATAAGTTTATCTTCAGTTTTATTATTTATAGTTTCAATTTTTCTAGCTTTTTATCTTCCAGTTCTTCGATATAGCCGGCAGTAATGATACTTGTCGGTAAGGCTATAATGATCACACCCACTACATTCGAAAGCATTGAAATCAGCTGTCCTAATGTCGAAGTTGGGTAAACGTCTCCGTATGTGACCGTTGTTAACGAACTCGTTGCCCAGTTGAGAGCATCCATAAACGTTGGAAAAGTTTGCGGTTCAACATTAAAGACTAAGAGCGCTGCAACGAAAATATAAATAATGATCAGCCCGCCTACAAGCATCAATGAATCTTTCTGTTTTTTAATGGCCTGAATCAATAATTCAAAACTTTTGGAATAACGAAAGAGCTTGAACGTTCTAAACACGCGCAATGATCGCGACAACCGCAATAATCTGAATAACCGGAACGATTGGTTTAGAAATGTGAGTGATGGCAGGATCGACAAAAGATCGATAATCGCAAAGGGTGCAAAAGGATAACTGACAAAAGCCGTCAGTGACTTTTTTTCAGGAAACTTAAAGTCCGCTGTTAAAAAGCGAAAGATATAATCCAATGAGAAAAAAACAACCGCAATGATTTCTAATCTCAGAAGGGTTATTGTCTGTTCTTTAAATAGCAAAGGAATCACGCTGATCACGATCATCAAAATATTGACAACATTATATGTTTTACTTTGTATACTGGCATCATCTTCAACATCCAAAATACGGTACAGCTCTTTCCTCATCCCAGTCGCTCCATTCTTCCAGTATTTCAATACTTAACTTAAATTATAGCATATGAATTTTCATCATAAACATCTAATACTTGAAACGAAACAATTAATGTTTATCGATAATTAATTGTTGACTTGTATTAATTATCGATATATACTTTATTTAAATAGAACAAAGGAGTGAGTCACATGAACATCAAACGTTTTCGGACTGTCAGTAAATTACTGTCATGGACTTTAAAAATAATAGGTTCAGTTTTTATTGCCTTTTTAATACTCGGACTGATATTAACACTTTTTGCAGATACTGGAGCATCGTTTACTATAAATATGCCAGAAAATCCGTTCATATCTTTTCAAGATTCGCGCGTAACAGAGGCAGATCATGCATTTACTTCACTAATTATGGCCCCACTATTTCTCGCAGTATACTGTTATATCTTATTTAAAGGCAGTTTCTTGTTTGATCGTTTAGCAAATGGAGAGACGCCGTTTACCTTCGACTTTGCCGAATCGGTAAAATGGATCAGTTTGTTACTGATTGCTTTTGATATTATACTGCCTCTGCTCTACTCATTGATCATCAATATACGGGCAGATGAAGGATTTTATTTCAATTTTGGTCTCTCTTCCACATTCCTGATCGGCTTGATTCTATATACTGTCAGTGGTGTCTTAAAATACGGCATCAGTTTGCAGGAGTTATCCGATGATACGGTTTAATTTGAAAGGAAATATAAATAATGAGATATAGATTCTAAGTACATAAAAAAGGAGTGAGTTTAATGAACGTCAAACGTTTTAGGAATGTTAGTAAATTTCTTTCTTTTGCCCTACAGCTTATTGGTCTATTTTGTATTGCTATTATTCTAATTGGACTGATATTAATGCTTTTTACGGATTCAGGAGCAACTTTCACTGTTGATTTGCCAGAAACTTCAAGATTTTTGATAGACGATTCACGTGTTACTGAAGCAGAACATGCATTTACTTCACTAATTATGGCCCCACTATTTCTCGCAGTATACAGTTTCATCTTATTCAAAGGCAGTTTTTTATTTAATCGTATAGCAAATGGTGAGACACCGTTTACCTTCGACTTTGCCGAATCGGTTAAGTGGATCAGTTTCTACCTTATTGCTTCTGATATTATTATGCCGTTACTCTATTCCTTGATTGTCAATTTGCGTGCTGATGAAGGGTTCTATTTTAATTTCGGGCTTTCTTCCGATTTTCTTATCGGTCTGATTCTCTATATAGTCAGTGGTGTCTTAACATACGGCATCAGTTTACAGGAGTTATCAGATGATACGGTTTAAAGGAGGACGATTCATATGCCTATCGTAGTAAGGTTGGACCGCGTCATGGCGGACCGCAAAATTTCGCTTAAAGATTTAGCTGACGACGTTGGCATCTCCAACGTCAACCTTTCAAAATTAAAGACCGGCAAGGCAGTAGCCATCCGTTTCTCTACTTTAGAAGCTATTTGTGAAGCCTTGGACTGTCAACCCGGTGATATACTCGAGTACGAGAAAAAAGAATAAACTTTATATTCCAGGAAATGGCTCTAATTTTAGTTCGTTAGGCTGATTAAGTAGTGAACTTCACTTATCAGTCTTCTATATCAAGTTCGTTGTCTTATTTGATCTTTGAACTTGATTTAGAACGTCCCTACATGAAGTTCATTAGACTATCCGTTCATTGAACTTCATTCATAGTCGTTCTAGATCGAGTTCACCGGTTGATTCCATCAGCGAACTCAACGATTCACACAAAATGAGCTTATAATAACCTGATTGAGTCATTATTTAGAATTCATTACGATAAAACAAGAAAAGAACCATTCCCTGCTTTTGGGGATGGTTCTTTTCTATCCTAATTGTCTTTTAACGGTTTAAAATCGATTTGCTGTCGCGTGCAAAGATACTCTTCGTATTTCTGACTGCCGTAATGCGTTCTTCGGCTAAAATGTCGGCCGCTTTATAGGTTGGGATACCGTCCCGCTCGGCGATTTTGAATACTTTTTCAATTTGGTCATAGATTCTGTTTACTGATTTACGTGCACGTTCTGCGTTGTAGCCGCCGTTGAATTCATCAGCGACTTGGATAACGCCGCCGGCATTCAGGATATAATCAGGTGCGTAAACGATACCCATTTCGTCTAACTTATCACCATGACGCGTTTCAGCCAACTGGTTGTTCGCTGCACCGGCAATGACCTTGATGCCGGCTTTTTCGATTTTTTTCAAACTCTCGTCATTGATAGAAGCACCCAGTGCACAGGGCGCATAGATGTCTATTTTGATGTCGAACATGCTCTCCGCTTCAACGATTTCACAGCCGAGCTCTCTAGCACGTTCTTTTGGTCTTTCGAAAATATCAGTCGCATAAACTTTCGCACCCTCTTTGATTGCGGCTTCAGCTAACAAGTAACCCACTTTTCCGACACCTTCTACAAGGATCGATTTTCCTTGCAGTGAATCCGACCCGAAGGCTTTTTTCGCGGCGGCTTTCATCCCGACATATACACCGTGAGCTGTGGATGGTGAAGGATTGCCGGAAGTTCCAGGTTTGAGTCCCGTACCTGCGACGTAGTTCGTTTCCTGGTAGATATAATCCATTTCCACTTCGGTGGTTCCGACGTCTGCGGCAGTTATGTAACGGCCATTCAACCCTTCCACAAACCGACCAAAGGCTCTGAACATCGCTTCTTTACTCACTTGGTTTTTAGGATCTTTCAGGATAACTGTTTTAGCTCCCCCAATGGGTAAGCCGCTTGCCGCGTTTTTATATGTCATCCCGCGCGCAAGTCTGAGCACATCTTCGATCGCATCTTCTTCATTTTCATATGTCCAGTAACGTGTGCCGCCTAAACCGGGGCCCAAAGTCGTATCATGAATACATGTGATAGCTTTCAAGCCTGTCTCTTTATCCTGCATAAAGATCATTTGTTCATAATCATGTTCTTCCAAGCTTTTGAATATTTCCATTCCTATAACGTCCTTTCCCTATGTTTAGATTTTTTATTGCCATCGTTTCTTGATTCGATTGCACTATAAGAAGTCATTTAATTCCTAATCTATATTAACCGTTTTCATTATTTCTGTTGTATAATGAATCAATTAGCACATTAGTTGAAGGAGGATCGACTTGGATATCAAACAATTGAAATACTTTATAGAAATTGCAAACACTAAAAATTTATCACAAGCGGCTCGGAACTTATTCCTTACCCAGCCAACACTTTCGTTCACCATTAAAAAATTAGAAGCGGAACTCAATACCAAACTCTTTGATCCAAACGACAAATCGTTCAATCTCACCCAGTCAGGTAAACTTCTGTATACACGAGGGGAGAAGATCGTCACTGACTTTGATACGTTGGTCAGTGAAATCCAGCACATGAGAACGGACTCGAAAGAAATGATACGCTTAGGACTCACTATTTTGTTTGCCATCCAGTATATGCAGCAGATTTCCAATTTTATCGCGACCCATCAGAACGTGGATTTGATCATCACTCAAAACGGGTCCCGCAAAATCCAGGAAATGCTCGCAAACGATGAACTGGATATTGGCTTGGTGTCTTTTCCCAACACCCAGTCGAATGCTATTTCGATCGAGGCACTCAACACGTCGACCAAAGGTTATAACGTGCACGTCGTTGTCCCGGAAAATAACCCCTTATCTGAAAAAGACGTATTGAAGTTTGAAAATCTGAGAGAGCAGCGGTTCTCGACTTTGAACGAAAACTTCATGCTTGGTCAGATGCTTCTGGACCGCAGCCGTCATCTGGGTTTTGAACCGAACATCGTCATGTATCACGACGATTTACAGGTACTGCTGTATAGTTTGCAGACGCTAGATTCCATCTGTTTGTTGCCGATCGAATACAAGGCGATCGGTGCACTGGAAGGTTTGAAATGGATCCCTCTGCAGGATAAAAATGATTACTATCCCATTGGTGTTGCGTTGAATAAAGGGAAATCACCCTCTAAAGCGATCAATGACCTAATTGGTGAAATCAAAAAGAATTGACTGCTTCTGACAGTTTTGCTCACTTAGACGAGTGAGCAAAACTGTTTTTTTAATATAAATCTGATTCATCTGAAAATTTCTGCAGGTTTTCTTTGACATCGTTCAAGAAACGTCCGGCTTGGAGACCATCGATCATGCGGTGATCGATCGATAGGCACAAGTTGATCATATCGGCTGTTTTGAACCCGCCATCTTCTGTTGGGACAAACCGTTTCGTGATACTTTCGACTTGTAAAATCGCTGCCTGTGGGTGATTGATGATACCCATGGATTGGACAGAACCGAAACTGCCGGTATTGTTCATGGTCATTGTGCCTCCTTGACTATCCTGGTTACCTAATTTTCCGTCACGGGCTAAGCTGGCCAACCGGTCGATTTCTTTCGACAAGCCACTGAGTGAATAATGATCGGCATGCTGGATCACCGGCACAAATAAATGTTCCTCGGTGGCGACAGCGACTGAGATATTGATGTCTTTATGGAAGACGATGTTGCCATTGTCCCATGACGCATTGATGATCGGGTGTTTCTTAAGCGCCTGCACCACAGCTTTAACGAAGAAGGGGAAGTAAGATAGTGTGATCCCTTCTTGTTCTTTGAATCGATCTTTCGTTTTGTTTCTTAATTTAACGATATTGGAAACATCTGCTTCCACCATCAACCATGCATGGGGGATTTCGGATGTGCTTTGCACCATTTTCTTAGCGATGGCCTTGCGGATACGGTCAGCCGGGAATACTTCGTCGCGACTTGATGGATACGAAGCAGCCGGTTCGGAAGGTGTTCCAGCTTTTTTACTCATCTCTCTTTTGATCATTTCTTTTTGAGCCTGTAAAGAGGGTTTTGGCAAGTCTCCATTCGCTGTGGGCTGACTCTTCACATCAAAGTTCAAGACATCCTTGCGCGTAATCCGTCCGTGTTTCCCTGACCCTTCAACTTGTTTTAGGTCGATATCTCTTTCTTGAGCGATCCGGACGACTGCTGGAGAGTAGCGCGCGTTTTTATCTGCCATTGGTTTCGACTCTGCAGAAATGGTTTGCTGGCTAGATGCTTTTGTTTCTCTTGCGATTGGCTGTTTTTCGGCTGCTTCATCAATTTCTTTGTTGATATGATCGGTCATCTCTTCTTTTTTCTCAGTGTCAAAAGGACTTTCTGCACCGACAGGTTGTTCCGACTCGCCAGCATCCTCTGCGTCATCTGTTTCAATCGCTACCATCGGCGTCCCAATTTCCACATCGGTATCCAAGTCGATCAAAAATTCTTTGACAATGCCCGAGTAATTTGACGGAATTTCAGTCGTTACTTTATCCGAAACGGCTTCGGCAATGGGATCGTATTTGTCTATTTTGTCGCCTTCAGAAACTAACCACAAAGCAATCGAGGCTTCCGTGACGCTTTCACCCAAGTGAGGCATCTTGATTATCTTTATACTCATCCACTCTTCCTCCTTAAAACTCTGCGAGTTCACGCATGGCATTCAGTACTTTTTCTTCAGTTACCAAAAATTCACGTTCCAAAGCTAGCGCATATGGCATGCTCGGTGAATCCGGACCAGCCAGTCGTTTGATCGGTGCATCCAGGTCAAACAATGCTTCCTCAGCAATAATGGCTGAAATTTCACTCATGATGCTGCCTTCTAAATTATCTTCAGTTACCAGCAGTACTTTACCTGTTTTCTTCGCTGCTTTTACCAGGGTCTCTTTGTCTAAAGGATAAAGGGAGCGAACGTCCACCACTTCCGCTTCATAGCCTTCTTTGCTTAATATTTCAGCGGCTTTCAAGGCGTGATTCAAGACCATGCCGTATCCGATAACCGTGATGTCCTCGCCTTCTCTGACGACATTGGCTTTGTTGATCGGTACGACGTGATCGTCTTCCGGCACATCTTCTTTGAGCAGACGGTACAGGCGTTTATGTTCATAGAACAGAACTGGGTCGTCACAGCGGATAGCTGCTTTGATCAACGCCTTTGCATCACGCGGTGAAGACGGGGTCACGATTCTGAGCCCCGGTTGTCCGAACAACACTTTTTCGGTCGACTGGGAGTGATAAAGTCCGCCACGCACACCGCCACCGTATGGGGCACGGAAAGTGATCGGTGCAGTCCAGTCGCCTTTCGTCCGGTAACGCATGCGGCTCGCTTCAGAAATCAGCTGGTTCACGGCCGGCAGGATATAATCAGCAAACTGGAATTCCCCGATCGCTCTGTACCCAACTGTGCCGAGCCCTACTGCAAGTCCTCCGATCAGTCCTTCTGTCAGCGGGGTATTGAAGCAGCGCTCATCGCCAAATTTCTCAGCTAATCCTTTGGTTACACCAAAAACGCCGCCTTTCATGCCTCCAACGTCTTCTCCAAAAATCACCACTTTTTCATCTCGAGCCATCTCTTCTTCGATTCCTTTATGAATGGCTTCTAAGTATGTCATCATTACCATGGGCTTAACGCATCCTTTCTTCCTTTATTTATCTGCATAGACCTGTTCAAGTATGGTATCTGGTGTTGGATCAGGCATGGCCTCTGCTTCATCCGTCGCTTGGTTGATTTCCTCTTTAAGTTCTTTATCCATTGCTTTCATCTGTTCACGTGTCAGATATCCTTCTTCAATGAGTTGTTTTTCAAACAAGAGCAACCCGTCGTTGTTCTTCAGGTTTTCAATATCTTCTTTGGAACGGTATACAGAGTGATCATCATCCGCCGAATGTGCGGTCAAGCGTGTCACCATCAATTCGATCAAGGCGGGCCCTTTGCCGTTTCGTGCGTCCTCTACAACTTGCTTGAAGGCCAGATATGATTCTACAAAGTCATGACCGTCTACCTGTATGCCCGTAAAGCCAAAAGCCGGTCCGCGGTCGGATAGCTTTTCGCTGGCATACTGTTCTTCTCGTCCGACGGAAATCGCGTAGCCATTGTTTTCAAATACAAAAATGAGCGGCAATTTTTTCACGCCGGCAAAGTTCATGGCTTCCTGCACTTCACCCTGGTTGGCTGCCCCTTCTCCTGTTGTCGTCAGGGTAACGTAGTCTTTCTTACCAAGTTGAGCACCATAAGCGACACCGGTTGCCAGTGGGAACTGCGTGCTGACTGTTGACGAATGCGTCACGATATTATGTTCTTTGGAGCCATAATGGTTCGGCATCTGACGGCCATGGGAAGACGGATCGGCTTCTTTTCCGAGTGAACCGAGCAAAATATCTTTCGGTGTCATTCCCCAGACCAGGCACGGTGTCATGTCCCGATAGTAAGGCAGGAAATAATCTTTATCGTGGTCAAAGGCCATGGCCATCGCCACTTGCCCCACTTCATGCCCCTGTCCTGAGATGTTGAACGATGTCTTGCCGATACGCGTCAGCTGCCATAGCCGTTCATCCAGGCGACGTCCCATTAAAACATGTCTGTAAGCTCCGATGATTTCTTCTTTTGTCAATCCAGCTTCTGCCAGTTTTTTCATAGTCTCTTCACACTCGCTTTCTTATTTATGGATCGCTAATTTGTAGACATCCAGCGCTGCTTCTTGAATAGCTTCCGTCAAGGTCGGATGCGGATGGATCGCTTCGCCGATTTCAAGCGGGGTCGCATTCAAATAGATCGCTGTGCTCATTTCTGAAATCAGATCCGTCGCATGCGGACCAATGATGGACACACCGATCAAGTCATCGGTTTCTTCATCTTTCATCACTTCAACAAACCCGTCAGCAAAGCCGTGAATCAAGGCTTTGCCGTTGGCATTGAAGCTGAATGTTCCCATTTTCACTTTTTTACCTTCCGGCAACGTTTCTTTTGTATAACCCACACTGGCTATTTCAGGTGTCGTATAGGTGCAGCGTGGCACATTCAGATAATTTATCGGCTCACTGGTTTCGTGAACGATGTGTTCAACGGCCAGTTCGCCCTCTTTCATCGCCACATGCGCGAGCTGCAAGGTATCGATGCAGTCCCCGATTGCATAAATGTGGCTCTCTGTCGTCTGGTAATGATCGTTCACTTGGATCCCTTTGGCATCATATTTAATCGAGGTGTTCTGAAGTCCGATCCCATCCACATTCGGTTTTCTCCCGATCGCAACCATTACTTTTTCAAATGATATAGGCGTATCTTTTCCTTTCACAGAAAGGTTCACCTGGCCGTCTGTTTTTTCCACGCCTTCAACGAGCTGGCTGAGTTCCACCTGAATGCCGCGTCTTTTGAACTGTTTGAGCAACGCTTTAGAAACCGTCCTGCTTTCGTTGACGATCAGTCGATCTAGTGCTTCGAAGATCGTGACTTTGACACCCAAACTGTGAAGAAGTGACGCCCACTCGACACCGATCACGCCGCCGCCAATGATGGCGATGGATTCCGGCAGTTCTTCAAGTTGTAGCATCCCATAAGAGGACAAAATGGTTTCTTCATCCAATGGCAGATGCGGCAAGGTGGCCGGACTTGATCCTGTAGCAATGATCAGTTTTTTGGACACATAGATTTCTTCTTCTTTGTCTTCGTCGTCAAAGGTTACGGCTACCGCACCAGAGACCGGCGAAAAAATCGACGGGCCTAAAACAGCACCTTTGCCATACACCACTTTGATCTTGTTTTTCTGCACCAGGGCCTGCACACCCTTGTAAAGCTGGTCAACTATGGCTTGTTTTCGTTCGTTCACTTTCGCAAAATCGACTTGAACTGAGCCACTGATGTCTACGCCGTATTCTTTTGCGTTCTTCAAGGTGTCCATCACTTCCGCACTTCTAAGCAGCGCTTTTGTTGGGATGCAGCCCCAGTGCAGACACGTTCCACCGAGCTTGTCCTGTTCAATCAGTACCACGTCCATGCCCTGCTTTGCTGCCTGTATAGCTGCGACATAGCCGCCTGTTCCGCCACCAAGTATTAGCAGGTCTGTTTCTATCGCCATCGCTTTCCCCTCACTTATCCACTATTTGTCTCGCTGTATCGTTTCGGTTCCTCTTCATTATTTAAGACGCGCATGACACCTTCGTGCAGGGCGTCCATTTCCATTTCCCCCGCCATGACTTCCACCGGAGCGATCCAAGACACGCGTTCTTTGATATGTTCCACGACAAACGCACTATAACTGGCACCACCAGTCAGGATGATTGCATCGACGTCGCCTTTCAAGACCGTTGCCATTTCGCCAATGGCTTTCGCGATCTGATACGTCATGGCTTCAAGATAATCCGCTGCTTCCCGGTCACCCTTATCGATTTTTTCGATCACGTTCCTTAAATCGATTTCGTTGAGGTATGAATTGATGCCGCCATTACCGGCCAGTATTTTTTTGATTTGGTCCAGTGTCATCTCTTTTTCCAAGATCATTCTGGCAAAGTCATACAGGGGCAAACCGCCTGTGCGTTCCGGCGTAAATGGACCTTCACCATCCAAGCCGTTGACCACATCGATCATCCTGCCTCTGTGATGTGCCCCGATACTTGACCCACCACCTAGATGCGCAACGATGACATTACTGTCCGTATATTTCTTGTTCTTTTGCTGCAGGATCTTTCTAGCTACGGCTTTCTGGTTCAAGGCATGGGCTACACTGCGGCGTTCGATCCCTTTCAAACCGGACACACGAGCGATGGCATCCATCTCGTCCACAACCACCGGATCAACGATATACGCGTTCACACCTGCTGTTTCGGCAATTTCATTGGCCAAGACAGCTCCAAGGTTTGATGCATGGGTACTGTATTTCTCTTCTCTTAAATCTTTCAGCATCGCCTCATCGATCAAGTAAGTTCCGCCTGGAATAGGTTTCAGGAGCCCTCCTCGACCCACGACCGCTTGTAGATCTTCCGGTCCATAGCCTTCCTTTTTCATGAAGTCTAGAATAACCTGCTTACGAAATGCTTTCTGATCGATGATCCTATCATATTGAGCGAGTTCTTCCATCTTGTGACGGATCGTTTCAGCCGCCACTGAGTCCTTTTCATTGTAGAGAGAGACCTTCGTCGATGTCGAACCCGGATTGATCACCAATATCAACTTATTCATAGACGACCTCCAACCGTTTTTTTGTCAGTCACTTGCATCAACGCAAATTTCAATGCATACAGTTTACTCTCTACATCATCACTGCGGGACGTTAAGACGATCGGTACTTTCGTGCCGACGATCGTTCCTCCCATGATTGCTTCTCCAAAGAGTAGGAAGGATTTATACAAGACATTCCCCACATCGATATTGGGGACCACCAGAATATCGGCATCGCCTCGAATAGGTCCATCGAACTTTTTATGTTCAACCGCTGTTTTAGATAATGATAAATCGAGTGAAAGTGGACCGTATACCGTCGCTTCAGAACAATCTTTGAATCGTTCTGTCAATGCTTTAGCCAGAACCGATGAAGGCATTTTTGGGTTATAATTTTCTGCTGAGCTGATCAATGCTACCTTTGGATGTTCAAGCCCAATAGCTTTCCCTACCTTTATGACATTGTTGATGATTTGTTCCAGCTCATCCGCTGTCGGCATGATGTTCATCCCGGCATCCGTGAGTAAAATTTGTCGGTCCAAAGCTGGCAGATTAACTAAAGCAACATGTGACAGCAGGTCCTGGGTCTTCAAGTCATGTTCTTTTTTGAGCACTTCTTTTAATAAGACATGTGTCTGCACGCCTCCTTTTAGCAGAATATCTGCTTCCTTGTTCACGACACTTTTTACCGTTTGATGCACCATATCTTCTTCTGATTCACACTGTATGTATTCCCAAGTCTCTTCATGATCGATATTAGGATCGACGTCAAACACTTTAAATTTAACGCCATCTTTGAATTCAATTTTACTCAATCGTGCCAACTCTAAAATTTCTTTTCTAGCTCCCCCTGCAACTGCAATTGTTGGCATTATGTCCACTCCCTCATTTGTTGTAAGCGCTTTTATTAAGTTTACCTGATTTTTCCTAATTAGCAAATACTTAATATGTATAGAGCTATAAATTTAATTTATACAAGTAAAGATTTTATCTTGACCACCTTACTACCTGACCCAATATAGGCCAATTCCCGGTTAAAAAAAGTAAATGTTTGGATAAATCGTTTTGCTAGCACGTTTCAACTTTTCATTGTATGATTTAAAATATTTACAAACGTACGTTAACAGTATTCATCCTTTTCACCAGCTAGATTTACAGACACTAGTTTGTATATATTATATTATGAAAACACTTGTTATCGAATGCTTTTAGCTCTACAATAGGGTCAAATAAAACATTCTCCCTTGTACACTCTCATACCATATCGGTAACAACCTTTTAAAAGTCTTGGATCAGAAGGTTCAGCTATTCGTGTTAGGATCTTCACAGTTGGTTTCTTAACTGTGAGAGAAAATGACTATCAGAGAAGGAGTGGTATTATTATGAAAGAAACAAGAGAACAATGGGGATCTCACTGGGGATTTATTTTAGCAACCATGGGCTCGGCGGTTGGGCTAGGAAACATCTGGCGTTTCTCCTATGCCATGGGCTCTGGTGGCGGGTCCGCCTTTTTAATCATTTATCTCATCAGTGTCTTATTACTCGGTTTCCCAGTTATGCTGGTCGAATTTTCAATCGGACGTCGCGCACAGGCTGATGCGGTCGAATCGTTCAAGAAAATCGCTCCTAAAACGGCCTGGTTTATCGCCGGTGGTTTCGGTGTACTCGCTGCTTTCCTGATTTTATCGTTCTATGGGGTGATCGGTGGCTGGTCACTGCGTTACACTTGGGAGTATCTTTTAGGTGGCATAACAGGTGACTCTTCAGTCTTCTTCACTGATTTTATCGGTGATACCTTTTCGCCGATCTTATGGCAGGGTATATTTATGTTACTAGCAGTTGGTATCGTCTTTATAGGTGTTCAAAAGGGCATCGAGACATCCAGTAAATGGATGATGCCTATTCTAAGTTTCCTCATCATTGTTTTAGCGATTTACAGTTTGACCTTGGGAGGCACAACTGAAGCCCTTAACTTTATGTTTAGACCCGATTGGGAGGCTTTTACTGATCCGAATGTATACGTCACCGCGATGGGGCAGGCCTTCTTCACTCTAAGCTTGGGCATGGGCATCATGCTCACGTACAGCAGTTATTTAAATCCAGATGAACGACTGCCCTCTTCGGCAGCGATCGTCATTGCCCTGGACACGGCCTTCGCTATCATTTCAGGTCTGGTTATTTTCCCGGCACTCTTCGCTTTCGGATTAGATCCAGCTGAAGGCGCCGGCTTGATTTTTATCGTGTTACCCACTATCTTTGAGGCCCTCGGTGGCATTGGTGTCTTTGTCGGACTCATCTTCTTTGTCCTCTTCACCTTGGCGGCACTGTCTTCAGCCATTTCACTGCTTGAAGTTTCCGTCGCTTACTTTATGCGCCGATTCAACAAATCACGTAAAGTCGTAACCATCTTAACTGGCCTCGCCATTACCCTACTCGGTGTCGTGTCTTCACTCAGTCAGGGAGCGATGGAAATCTCGATCTTTGGGTACAGCTTCCTGGACTTTATTGATGGCTTTACAGGTAACGTCCTGCTTCCACTCAGTGCACTGCTGACCGTTATCTTTGTGACGTGGACGTGGAAAAAAGACGAAATCCTCGAACATACTGATACCAAAGATACGTCATGGGGATCGTCTTTCATCTTCGTCGCTAAATATATCGCTCCCCTAGCCATACTGGTTGTTTTGATTATGGGCATGTTGAACTGGTTGAGTTGAGCTCAATAAGAAAATAAGTATCTATTAAACTAAAAATCCCGCTGTACTACACACTTGCTTGTGTGAGGACAGCGGGATTTATTTTATTTACTTTCAGATCGATCGAAAGCTGTAGCTTTATTCGTATTCTTTTTCAAATGTTTTGGTACTTCTCACTGTATCGATATGACGCACTTCATTTTCGATGATGTCACGCTGGTTTTCCAAAAATGGCGGGAGAGACAGTTTCTCTCCGAGTGTTTCGTACGGTTCATCTTCCATAAATCCGGGTCCTTCTGTAGCTAATTCCACCAGGATACCGGCTGTCACGCGTGCGTATAAAGAGCCAAAGTAAAAGCGGTTCACATAGCCTGAATTCGGCAGTTTAACGGACTGATATCTTTCTTTCCAGTTATCTAAATCTTCTTTATCATCGACACGGAAAGCCACATGATGCACTGTTCCGTAGCCTTGCTGGTGGCGAGGAAGTTCTGTATTGTGTTCAACTACAACTTCTGCACCGTTACCACCTTCTCCCATTTCAAAGAGATACAGATTATCTTTATCAGCGATATGCTTCATTTCATAGACTTGTTCAAGGACTTCTTTGATGTACTCCAAATCTTGATAACGTAAAAATACGCGCCCAAGTCCGGTGATTGCAAATTCGAGTGGTACTGGACCATCCTGCCAAGGTGTCCCCGATGCGATACCCTTGTTATTTTCGTCAGAGATCAGCTGATAGGACTGCTCATCAAAATCGACAAACGGTATGACTTTCTTGCCGAATTGTTCCTGAATGCCTTCGTGTTCCACTTTCAGACGGTCAAAACGTTTGACCCAGTAATCGAGCGCTTTATCCGTGGGTACTCTGAAACTTGTCCGAGCGATCTCATCATTCCCGTGGACACCTTTTGAAATGCCGGGAAAATCAAAGAATGTCATATCTGTTCCAGCACTACCTGTATCGTCCGCAAAGAACAAGTGATATGTTTGGATATCATCCTGATTGACCGTTTTTTTGACCAGACGCAACCCTAGAATTTGTGTGAAAAAGTCGTAGATTTTTTCTGCACTGCTGGTAATTGCTGTGACGTGGTGAATCCCTTTTAATTGTTTCATATGTTCAAATCCTTCCGTATTGTGTAAAATGACTAATGCATGATTTTATTACGAATTCGAGATAATTATAACGTACCCTCTTCTTCATTGTCAACTGTTCACTTCCACTATACGACTTCACTCTTTTATTTGATACAAAAACACTTTAGTAGTTACTTTATATATAAATAACCACTTACAATAAAAATAAGTGGTTAAAAATCTCTAGCATATTGAAAAAATGGACTCATTAGGTATTTCTAATTATTTAGTTCATTCGGTTCATTTTTTTTCGGACTGAATTCTGTCCGGGACATTTCACCCCAGTTTTTATTGTGCCGTTTGTATTCAAAGAACGCGGTGAATCTCCACCATGCGTTTAATTGGCGATATCCAAAATTCTCTATCACACTGAAAATCATCAATAATAAATATTCAGAAACATTCTCATATTTCGAAAAATTGTATTCGTCTAATAAAATAGCACTGCTGGATAAAAAGACACCGTATAAAACAGATACAGCAAGGAACAGCAGAAAAAACTCCAGGCTGATTATGCCTAACCAGAATGAGACGATAAACGAAACATAACCTAAAACCTCAATTACAGCCCCTAACATTTCCACAAAGAAATAATACGGCATTGCCAACAACCCAACAGCGCCATACTTTGGATTAAACAACATCTTCTTATGATTCAGCAGGCTGTCCATTAAACCTTTTTGCCAACGTTTACGCTGACTCTTCAATATTTTCATGTCTTCAGGTACTTGTGTCCAACAAACAGGGTCCGGAACAAATACAATTTTATAAGGTGTCTTACTTTCAAGCATTTTCCGGTGTATTTTGACGACCAATTCCATGTCTTCTCCGATCGTATCCTCTGTATACCCGCCAGCTTCAATTACAACACTTTTCCGGAAGACACCAAAGGCACCTGAAACGATCAACAAAGCGTTCAGACTCCCCCACCCCAGTCTACCGAATAAGAAAGCTCTAAGGTATTCAACCGTTTGAAAGCGCACCAAATTATTTTTGCTTAAAGTTACTGATTCGATAAAGCCTTTGTCGACAACACAATCATTTACCGGTCTTACTACCCCTCCGGATATAATGACGGTAGGATCTTCAACGAACGGTCTGATAACCTTAGCTAACGAATCTCTTTCAATAATTGAATCTGCATCAATGGCTGTGATGATCGGATATTCCGAAATGTTTATCCCTGCGTTCAGAGCGTCCGCTTTTCCACCGTTTTCTTTATCCACTAATATAATGTTCTCAAATATGGCAGACAGGTAAATGCCTTTAATTTCTTTGGTGTTGATTTTTTTTCTGTAAGGCATATCTATCTTTGTCAGTTGGAATTCCTGAATCAACTGTTCCAAGGTCGTATCTTTCGATCCATCATTAACTATGACCAATTGAAATTCACTATATTCCAGGCTTAATAATGCTTTAACATTGTTGACAATGGTCTTAGCCTCATTAAAGCAAGGAACAACAATAGATAATGGGGGCGTGTAACTTGATGCTACCATATCTTCATAGGACCAGTATTTCTTTTTTTGCCGATCGATGTATAAGGCTCGGATCGATACGAAAAATAGCAGTGTATATACAGTGTTTATAAAAATCACATAGTACAACACAAAATTATTGAAATGTTTAATAATCTCTATTAATAAATCTGCAAATAAATCCATTATGGTCTCCTAAACGTTGATATTTTCATGTTATACCTGATTATGTACCCCGGTTTGAAATATATTCTAACCGATCGTCATTCGTATAAAGCTTCTTTCTGTAAAACAGCATTAGCGGCATCTCTTGCAAATGAATCATCAGAATCCAGCAAACCCAGTAAAGCCACATGCCCTTCATTTTCGTGAGTAAGCAGTGACTCGGCAGCATTATGGCGAACATACCAATTCTCATCACTCATAAAAATTGTTAAGATTTTGATCGAATCATCGCGGTTTACTTTTCTGAGGTATTTAGCTAAAAAAGACCTGACTTCCCATTCCGGGTCGTTTTCTAAGGACATAATATATGATAAGTATTTATCATCACCTATGTTGCCAAGCATAAAACTCGCTTTTAATGCAGCGATCCTCAGCTCTTTCTGAGGATGACCGATCATCTTCTCGATCCATTTAACGCTTCCCTGATACTGTCTTTTGCCAATTTCTTCTAAAGCAACCACCTGCAAAAAGGTATCATCCGATTCCATGAGATCCTCAAGTATTTCTTTGATATCACCTTCTACAAGTTCGAGGAGTGATAAAATATTGTTTTTGCTCATCTGCGTCTGTTTAATTGCTTTTTCTAATATTTCCCTTAAATATATTGCATTACTTATCTGGATCAAGCTTCTAGCTGTAACAAAAAACAACTCATTATCTGTTGTCTGCAGCTGTTTAAGTAAAAGTGGCATCATTTCACTTGATTCATACTCACCCGCCAAGAATGTTCCTGTCTTTTTTTTCCAAAGATTATTGCTGTTAAGATAACGTTCCACTTTATCGATTACCGAATTCTTGCCGATATTGTTCAACAATACCGTCTGATTTGTTCCAGAAATAAAGGAGTTGTACTCTAAAATAAGCGACTGTAAAACTTTTTTTTCCAAGTAAGATTTAGGTTCGATCGATATCTCACTGTCCTGTTTGGTAATAAAACGCAGAAAATCTTCTTCAAACGTTTTCCTTATTCCTGCTTTTTTATTTCTTACCACCTTCATCGCTATCTTTTTGATCAACAAAAAGATAAATATCACAACATTGACGGCAAGCAAAATAATTAATAATGCCCATATATACTGTCTCAACATTTTATATCCTACCTCTAAGTCGTTAATATTTTTTTGATTTTATGTTCCAGAACATCCAGTGAGAAAGGTTTTTCAAAATAATCATCAGCACCTAATTTCAAGCTCTCCATTACTGCGGCTTCGCTGTGCTTGCCCGAAATCATGATGATTTTTGGATTCACATTTAAACTGACAGCATGAATCCTTTTTAGTACTTCTATTCCAGTTACCTTTGGCAGCATAATATCCAACAAAACAAGATCATAGGCACGCTGACCCAATTTATCAAGCGCCTCTTGACCATCCTTAGCATAATCGACATCATAGCCAAGGTAACCGAGTCTGGTTTTTATAATATTGGTCAATAATAACTCATCATCAACAACTAGTATTTTATTTTTAGAGACACTCAATCTTTCACTTTGTAGGATGATCTGATTTTTCCCTTTTTCTTTAGCGACATATAATGCCTTGTCCGCTTTTTCCAGCAAAGAAGTCTTACTTTGTTCTTTATTATTTAGTTCAGCTATACCCGAACTAAACGTGATAGTGATAGCTTCATTGTTATCTTGTGTATGGAATACTTTTGAGAGCATGTCCAACCTAATTTTCTCCATAGCCAATTTAGCTTCTTCGCCAGTTGTTTGTGGAAACAAGATCAGAAACTCATCCCCTCCAAAGCGGAAAACTTCACTATCTTTTTCCAGATTGGCTGTTATTACCTCTACAAAACTGATTAAAACATGATCTCCGAAAAGGTGTCCATGTGTATCATTGATATTTTTAAAATAATCCAAATCAAGAAAAGCTACCGAGAAGGCTTGGTCGTGCTTGATGAAGTTTTCTTTTTCTATCTCGAATCTCTTGATGAAGTGTTTCCTTGTGAACGCATTTGTTAGTTCATCTCTTTGATTTTGATTTTCATTTATTTTTCTTTTTTTAATTGTTCCATTTATTCGAGCTATAAGTTCATCCGGATCAACAGGTTTCTGATAAATTATTTCAGCTCCCTTTCTGAGAGCTTCATATCTTATTTCCTTTTTATTCAGCCCTGTTAAAAATATTATTGGGGTATCGATGTTCAGCTCACGAATTTCTTCATAAACATCAAATCCTGATATTTTTGGCATAACAATATCTATAATGGCAAGATCGATTTTTTCACTCTTAAGATACTCGATGGCTTCATTTCCATTATTAGTTACGAAGACTTCAAAACCTTGATTTTTAAGTAACTCTTCCAAAAAATCAAGCATGGACACATCATCATCTACAACGAGTATTTTTCCAGATAGTAGAATTTCTTCACCCAGAGCACTATCTATATTATTCAGAGGTATAGTCTCCATCAAGACAACACTTAATCGCTGCTCAATTAGATCCAGTAAGTTCCCTGTTCCTTTGACCAATGCTGAATAATTCTCAGGGTCACTTGCCAAGTGCTCTTTATTGTTTAACATCAGTTCTTCAATGTCAGCGGCTACTAACGAAATATCATGCATCTCCAATGTGCCTGACGTTCCTTTAACGCGATGATAGAATTGATAAAGGGCATCGTAATCTTCTTCGTTTTCTTTATTTAAAAAAGCAATTAAATTTCTGGAGATATGCGTGATCTGTTCATTTTTTTCAACCAAAAATTGTCGCTGACTTCTTTTTATTATGTTTTGAAGCTTCTCTTTATTCAAAATATTCCTCCTGCTTTGATTTATAAACTGTCTTGACTGCTGTATAGGACTACTCCTCTGTCCACAAAAAAATAATGCTGTTTTTCTTTTACTCTGCTTGTTCTGCAACCAGTTGTAACATGATTTCAGATAGCACGTTAGGAGAGTATGGTTTGACTAGATATTCATAGATTTTATAGTCTTCAAAGTCTTCTGCTGTCTTATCGATAGCAGATGAAACTATTATAGGTATACTGTTAGTCTTTTTATTGCTTTGTAATTCTTTAATCAGCTCCCACCCCGTCATGCCATCTTCCAGTACAAGATCCACTACAATTGCTACCAGGGACCTTTCATTAGCAATTTCCGTCACCTTCTGGCTGCTTAAATAATGAATTACATTGAAACTATTTGACTTTAATGTCTCCGACAACATCAATGCCAAACTAATATCATCTTCAATCAATAAGATATTACCTCTAGTTTCAGCAAGCATTTCATCACTTTTTTCAAACTGTTCATTATCAAAATCGATATTAAGGACAGGTATAGAAAAACTCACTGTTGTTCCTTCATTTTCTTTGGAATTGATCCAGATGGCTCCCTGATGTGCTTCAACGATCCCTTTACTTATCGCTAGCCCCAGACCTGTACCGCCAATTTTTTTACTTGCACCAGTATCGACGCGTTTAAATTTGGCAAAAATATCTGGTAAGTCCCTTTCCGGTATACCTATACCACGATCACTTATACTAACCACAATCTTGTCATTCTCATTATATATTTTAATCGCTACTTTACCACCTGCTGGCGAAAATTTCACGGCGTTGCTGATCAAGTTTGTAAGCAGCTGGATCAGACGATCCTTATCCGCCAATGCACTAGTCAGTGATGCAGAATCTTCCAAGTAGATTGGATGGTCATTCTCATGCTTAAACGTATCGATGACTTCCATGATTATTTGATTCAAAATAACTTCTTTCATTTCATACTCTTGTTTTCCCGATTCAATTCGCTGTACATCCAGAAAATCGTTTATCAGATTGGTTAAGCGTTTCGCCTCTTTGAAAATCGTTTCAAGGTATTTCTTTTGTTTTTCTGGTTTCAATTCTCTCATCAATAGCATTTCGGTAAAACCGAGTACACTTGAAAGCGGCGTCCTTAATTCATGACTGACCGTACTCACAAGCTCTGATTTCATTGCATCTACTTCATATTCTTTCGTAATATCCCGATACATAAAAATCGTTCCCGTTTTAACTCCACTAATAAATACCGGTGATGTGTAAATTTGAATGTACCTTGGGTCATCATCAGCTAACTGGCAACGAATCGAACTCAATTCGGTAAACTCCGGATCGATTGCTTTTTCATAGAATGCTCTGATTTCATTTTGTTCCAGGCAATTATCTGAGAAATCACTTATCCAAACATTTTTAGGCACAAGTTTATCATTTTTATAGCTTTCCATATTTACCAAGTCCAGTAATTTATCATTTGCCTGTAATAAATCTCCACTTAGAGATACAAGTTGTAATCCCTCAGTGACATTCTGAACAATACTTTTATTCAGACTTCGTTCTCTTTGGACATCTTCATAAATGTCTATTCTGCTCAAGGCAATACTCAATTGTCCCATAAGTATATTGATTTCCGAAATTTCTTCTTCTGTAAATGCGTTCCCGACTCGAGTTATTGCAAATACAAGCGAAACAGCGCCCAAGTCATCGTTAACGGAAGCATACAAGTCATAACAGTTAACATTTCCTTCGGCAACACCTATTTCTGTCTCAGTCGCCTCTCTTTTCACAACGTAATAACTCTCTGTTTTTAAACGTGCCACGATTTCTTTCAAGTAAACATCTGATAGAAACAGCTTTGCATGGGTTTTAGTCAACCCTTTGATTGCGAATTGCTTTTGATTTGGACTAGCCAGGATTCCTTTGTCAAAATTAAAAGCAGTCATAAAGTAATTGAATACCCGATTTAAAAATTCATCTCTATTTACAGTCGCTGTCAATTCTTTGTTTAAATTGCTGTACCTTTCAGTTTTTTCCTTTGCTTTCTGCGTTTCATTTAAGAGGTCTTTTAAGACGTCTTCATTTCGTTTGTTTTCGGTAATGTCGATCCCGATCAGGATATAACGATAAGCTTTGCCGTTATCATTCAGAAACGGAACGATTGTTGCATTGATCCAATAATAAGAGCCATCTTTGGCTTCGTTCTTGATTTTACCTGTCCAGATTTTTCCTTTAGCAATTGCATTCCACATTTGTTCGTAAAACTTGCTGTCTTGATGCCCACTTTTCAAAACACGTGTCGTATTGCCGACCAACTCATTCTCTTTGTATTTTGACGTTTTGCAGAACATTTCATTCACATTTATAATGATTCCTTCAGCATTCGTGATGCATAATAACGCTGACTCATTGAGTGCTTTATTGATGTGTTCAATTTCCGTTACATATGCCTGCAGCTGGTTTTGATTAAACTCCAATTCATCCTGCTGAGACAATAGCTCTTCATTCTGAGCTGTCAGTTCATCTTCTTTATCTTGAACTTCGATTGCCATGTTTCCGAATGACTGCGCTAAAACACGGAGTTCCTCCAACTGATAGTCAGAATTCAAATTGAATTTTTTCCCTTTTTTCAAATTTTGGGTCGCTGATATCAACATTTCTAACGGGAGTATGATCTCTCGTAACAATCCGCTGATCACGAGTACAAATAAACTGAAACTAGTTAAACCTAAAATGATGAATCCTATTGTAAATTGATTAATTAGTGATAATGTTTCATTATATATGCTATCTCTCTTAATTTGAGTTTCCTCATTGAAGGCCTGTGTATATTCAAGAAAACGGTTGATGTCCTCATTTGCGCCACCACTCGATAGCTCCCTGAGCGACGCGTAATCATCAGCCTCTACAAAGCTGATAGCCGTGGGAAGAAGATTTTCACTATAGTTGACATAGAGATTCGAAAGCATCTGATTCAATTCTTCTTCCTGATCAGAGAGAGTTAGAGATTGAAAAGATTCTAGACTGTCTTTAAAATTATCCAAATTCACATAGAGTCGAGCCAATTCCTGCTGATCTTGAAAAGCATAATACCCTCTGGCTCTGAATAATACCTGTGTCAGATTTTCCTCTAAGTCATTGATCGCATTATATTTCAGTGCACTTTCTTCATACTGTTCAGTTATAGCAGACTGCGCCCGCATCAGTGTGAAAATGCCCACAGATGTAATAAATACAATAACTGTTAACAACAAAGCAGCCACTCTATAAAATTTTCGTTTGATTTTAACCGGACGATCTTTATTGTTAGTCATTCGTCAGTTCCTCCACTAGGTGATAAAGTTCCATTGGACTAAAAGGTTTTTTCATAAAAATATCCACACCCACTGCTTTTGCCTGCTGCTGATCTTTTTCCTGCGTTTTGGCGGTCAACATTATAATGACTGCATCGTTTATCATTTCTTTGTCGCTTCTTTCTAAAACTTCTATCCCGGTCAGTTCCGGCATCATATAATCCAATATGATCACATCATACTTTTTCGCATTGATTTTCTGTAATGCCTTAAAACCGCTCTCGGCTTCATCGATCGTATAATTTAAATCTTCCAAACTATCGACGATCAGCATTCTTAAAACCATCTCATCGTCCACTACCAAGATATTCTTCATTGATACACCACCCGTTCAATTCTTTAAATAATCTTTTAAAATATCATATGATTGTTTGAGTCTTTCTTCATAATCAGGTTGTTCCCAATCTTCCCAGCTATAAGGCAGCATCTCTTTATCGGTAAGTTTGTCGTTTGGTAACTGGTCGATCAACTGCTTGTTCTTTGTTGCCATAACACTTATATCAATCGTCTCAAGATCCATTGAAGCCGTTAAACCCTCTGACCACAAATCACCAAGTATTTTTTTCTGACTCGGATCTTTGACATTCAGCAACAGCCAGGGAATCCTCATTTCCACTATCCCACTTTCTTCATTGATCGTATAATCCGCCAATGAATCATAGGCTTCATTTTCCGAACTGCCGATGCCTTCTTTTAATGTTCCTGTTTCGTAATAATCAAATGGTACTTCTAAACCCGTTGAAGGGATGACCATCGGTTTGGATAATGCCAAGTTAATTGGATTGAATTGTCCATCATTATTTTCAATGACTTGATCATCCTCTAAAAATGAAAGTTCATACCCATACTGGAAGTAGAAAGGATCATAATAGCTGTCGACCCAAACTCTGCTTTCGTCTTCTCCTGAGATTTCGATGACAAAATCGATCCCCTGTTCAAAGGTCTGATTTTCAATAAACGGAACAACTTGATTCCCTTGACCAGCGATGGTGTTTATCAGCACATTCAAATCCGTTTCACTGTTCCACTCTGTTGGGTCATAATCGATCATTAAGTAAAGGAAAGCCTCGTCATGGTCAACAGAAATACTGCGCAGCAAGCCCTCTTCTTTTTGAGTCAAAAGCTCATCTTCTTGCCACTTGTCTCGGTCCCCATCCAGTTGTTTCTTATGGGTTTCATAGCTCAACAAACCAAAACGCTGTTCATTGGTCTGCACATTTGACCAGTATGGTCTCCGATCAGGATCATCAAGTTCCATCGTGTTCCACGTCCTTTTGAACCACTCATCCTGCCAGGTGAACATGATCCCGCCAGCTGCACCCTGCTCGTGAATGTCTTCAAACAGACGAACGACGATATCTCCCTGCTCTTTTTCTGACAGAAAACCCTGATTCCAGCCGAAAGGATTCACGTGGGTCATGCCCCTGGATGAAGGAACGCCAAATTCCGCAACGATCAACGGCATGCGGTGTGCGTCAATTAGGTCATTTAAATAACCGGCATAACTGTTCTTTTGGCCGCGATGATCAGTGAAATCCAAATACTTTTCTTCGTAGTTTAAAAAGTCCGGATAGTAAGGATAAACGTGATAACTGGCAAAATAACCAGTCTTTAACTGTTTACTTTCATAGATATTATTAGGATCAACACTGACCAGATCTTCTTCGGCAGATGGTTCGGCCGGGTGATCAAGCAGATCTGTGGTTGGCCAGTTAGTAAAACTGATCGGGTGCATCGTTTCATAGTTGTTAGCTTCATACGCAGTGATAAACTCCATGCGTGCTGCCAGCCACTTTTCAAAAGCATTCGCACCTTTTGTACTGAAATAGTTTCCCGCAAATTCGTCGCTGTTTTCATGTAATGCATTGGTCTCCTCTACCATGAGCGGATACCATTCGATACCCAATATATACCCCAGTACATATTGGGAAATATCATACGCGTATTTTCCGGAAGCATGACCGATCTTAGGCTCTATCGTCACATTTCCATGCACGACATCGATAACGTCTTCAATTTCACGTTCAAATGCATCGATATTGGCCGGTAAATACGCATCTAATGTAGTTTCCAGGCCCTCCTCATCTATCCAGACCCCGTGCATGACGTAAATCGGCGTCTGTGACTGCTGGTTATAGAGCCATAGTGCCTGATAAAATTCCGGAGGGTGTACCGTATAGACCCGGATCACATTGGCACCCATTTCAGCTATCTGTTCGATCCATCGTGCATATTCCTCAAGCGTTATCGCTGACTCTCCAGGCCATGATCCGGGTTTGGCCATCCCCATGTTCACACCTTGTATCTCAAATTCTTCCCAGTTGCCATCTCGATAAATTTCAAAATGCGTATCACTCATACGACTATGGTAAGCCATACTTTCATCCGTATACATTTCAATGTTCGATAGCTCATCACTGTTCACTGCTTGTTTATTGTTATATGTATCTTGTAAAATCTTTTTCATCATTGGCAGATAGGCTCGATCATAAAATGACTGTGCTCCTTTTCGTTGTAGGCGACTAATCGTTCGGTTCAACCAATCCAACCCTTTATACTTATAAAGCGATGGCGTCGTCTCCAAGTCGGCGTAATCACCGGCAAAATAATATAGCGGCGTACCGGACTTAAGTGTTCGTGTAACTGCTGGGATCGTATCATTGATGCCGTATTCACGCATGCGATCCTGCCCCTTTTCGGTAAGTCCCAACGTATAGTTTGCTAAGACTTCGGCTTCAGTAGGCTCGACGATGTCGAACCAGTACGCATAACGGGATGAGAGGGAAGCCTCAAAAAAAGCCTGGCCTGTCTCGGTAAAATCAAATAAGACGCCGTCACCTTCAAAATCCTCACCTTCTTCCAGGATCACAATGAAATCGTCATCCCTCACAAAGATGAGGCCCGAATCACTAAAGGTCCACTCTTCTTCCGTCTGCCTCTGATAGTTTTCAATCATCCAGGTCGGAAGTTCATCGTTTAGTTCCGGATCCAATTCATCAAAATGACGGCCGATCCAGCCTTCCCATTTCAGTCCCAAGAGTGATGTGAAACGATTCCTCAAATCCTGGTCCGTTGGGCTCGCAAAGCTATTGAATTCTGCAATAAGTGGGGTTTGATTGACATAAACCTCGTTTTCAATCGCTGTAACGTCTTCAAGTGTGAGTCCGCCGTAGATCAATTCTGAGCGACTTCCCTCCTGATTTTCACCATAAAATTCATCCTCGTATACACCATATGTATCGGCCATATATATCAGGTCATATGAGCTCTCATTCTCATTGGAAATGGAAGTTATCTCATAGTTATTCTCAGCTTGCGGATGAAACCCGACATAATCCCGGGTCAGATCATATTCACTGTTATTTCCTTTGACGTATTTATAGTGATTCAACCCCCAGGTGATACCTTGATGTTCACGGTAGGTCTGGTCTGGAACCGTTTTATCCATAATCAGAACCTCAAGTTCCTGACCAGAATCGACCTGCCATAGTACATAAGGTAACGAGAGCAACCCAATCACAGCCAGTATGCCGATATAACTAATTTTCTTTTTCAAGTCGTTTCATCCTTTATCATCCGCATTTTCAACTCATTATTTCTTGACTAAACAGCACTGATAATACCCTGAACAGTCACTTAAAAATTGTATAAATAGGTTTGTTATTGTATATTGTATCATAAAGCTGCGAAGTAAATTCCACTTATTTCGCAAACTGAATGTAAAGGCGTATGGACAAATGAACCAGATATTTAAAGGCAGTGGAAAAACGAAAAAAATTACTACTATAGTGCTGAGTACCAGCCTACTCAGCGTTATAATAGTGATACTTCAGTAAGTGTTTTTTCCTAAAAATATTTTGTTGAAAAGAACTGATAATTACGATTATGATGTATACACAATCTCAAATATTACATTTCAGTCGGCTGTTTATACGAAAGATATGTTTCTCGATCTTACACTGGGTTTAGTCAATCATTCTTAAACTGACAAAACTTTCTGCTTGAGGTTCAGCGTTTCAGCCCACTGGGTGAGGCATTCGCTTTTCTACTCACTGAAGTCAGATTCGACGTAACGTAACATCTGTTATTATACCTTTCAGCCTTTTTAACCGATTTAAAGAGTGAGGCCATCACAACTGGTACTTATACCGCTGTATTATCTCTATGGGATAGAAATCTGATATCCGATACACTTGATGGTCAACACCTGGTTACCAAAATAGCCTGATAGCAGTGCACCTGAAGAAAATCAGACATTGGAAATTGAGTGGATCAGGTCCTAGTGATAACCGATTTTCATTGCTTGAGAATCGCGGCAAAGTAGTCGCTAAGTAAAGCTAATCGATTAATGTGTCCCTCCTTAAAAGTACCTTTAACATGTTAGCGATATTATATATCCCTAATAAATAAATGGGTAGAATCTCGAAGGAGACTTCTACCCATTTATTTATTGTTGTTCATCATAGTTCGTTAGTGATCTGTAATTTACAGACTCTTTCGATACAAGTACAAACCATAGAGTGTTGTGAGGATCGTTCCAACAATTAATGTCAGATGGTATAAAGGATCCCAACCATCGCCAGTAAAGAAGAGTAACACGATTCCCAGTGTGATGAATAAGAAACCAATGATACTTGACGTGTATAAACCGAATTTTCCTAAAGGAATCTCATACGGTCTAATAATATTTTTATCTACTTTTCTTAATTTTACTACCGTTGGAAACAGCCATAAATAAGGTAAAAAGAAGATCAAGAAACTGAAGGAAAGAATCGTCCAGAATGCATCATTGGCATTCCCACTTAATACGAAATTCAACACAATCAGAAACGTTGCAATGATGCCCATCAAGACATAAGAGTAATCGGGGGTATCGTATTTTTCATTCCGATGACCCAAAATCTTGGTATGTTTAGTGAACTCTGCTTCATCTAAGACTTCCACTCCTCCCAGTGTCCACGAAATCATATTGGAGACTAGAGTAAACAATGCGACAATCATCGTGATATTGAAGACAATACCTGAAGCCGGTCCGAAGACAGTGGATAATTCTTGTAAAGCATAAAAGAAACCGTCGAGCGGATCTATCGATGCTGCTGGAATTGCAGCTAAAACACCGAACGTTCCGATAATATACATGGCGGCAATCAAGATTCCAGCAAAAATCGTCATTTTCGGAATGTTTTTTTCAGGTTCATCTATTTTCGAAGCAATCGCACTGATCAATTCAAACCCTAACAAATTATAGACGATCGCTGAACTGTAAGAGATGGTATCAAAATTCAAGTTCAAGGCAAAACTGGAGAGTGAAAAATCATTAGCTACACCATTCTGCATGGCATAAATCACACCCATTATCCCGAAAACAATCAGAACACTGACTTTTAGAATCGCAGCAATGTTTGTGACCGTGATACTTAAATCTACTCCGCGAATACCAATGAAAACAATGAGCCAACACATTGCGACAGCCAAGGCAGCCCCAGCAATATTGCCCATAGCGGGAAAGTAAGCCATTGAAAACCAGGTACTAAAGGCAATGAAAACCGCCGGCATCCAGAAAGCAACATTGACCCAATAATACCAGGCAACTAAACTAGCCTGGAAGGGTCCGAAAGCACGTTTGACCCAGGCGTAAATACCTCCATCTTCTGGATAAGTAGCTCCCAATTCCGCGTTAATAAGTCCGTACGGGATAAAAAACAAAATAGCCGTGAGTAACCAGATGGTAATAGAGGAAGCTCCTAATGCTGCTGGAGCAACGAAGGTATCCAATACAACGATTCCTGTTACGGTAAAGGTGACCATTTTAAAGAGGCCAACTTTTGCAATATCTTTTTCGGCGACAATATTATCGCCTATCTTTTCTTCCATTTTTCTCACCTCTCATTTAGTTTTTTTAACGTAATTATTTTTATTTGGCTGAAGGTTGCTGCTGAGTGATGCAATGAATATTGCCACCGCCTAATAGTATTTCTCGTGCGTAAACACCTCGTATTTCTCTGTCGGGAAACACCTCACCCAAAACATCCCTAGCGTTCTGGTCATACTTTTCGTCGTTGAACAACGGCAAGATAATGGCACCATTAGCTATATAGAAGTTAGCGTAGGAAGCGGCCTGACGATCTCCTTCCTGCCTAGGCAATGTCCCATCTACTTTATCGACACCTTCACTTTCTTCTTTGGTGATCAAGACCTCATTCGGAATGTGTAATTTATGGATGGCCAACTTTCTACCCTTAGCATCCGTTTGATTCGATAAATAATCATAAGCCTTTTTAGAACGCGGATACTGTGGATCATTTTCATCATCTGTCCATGCCAAAACAATCACTCCTGGGGCACAGTAATGCATAATGTTATCCACATGCCCATTTGTTTCATCCAGATAAATCCCCTCTGGAATCCACAGTACTTTTTCTGCTCCCAGATACGCTTTCAATTGTGCCTCGATTTCCTCTTTATCTAACTCGGGGTTTCTACTTTCATGAAGCAAACATTCTTCTGTTACCATGACGGTTCCATCCCCATCTGTATGAATGGAACCCCCTTCCAGAATGAATTCTTCCAATGAATAATAGTCTAGGTTTTCTATTTCGCAGACTTTTCTTGCTACTTGATCATCTTTGTCCCATGGGAAATACAAGCCATCTACCAATCCACCCCAGGCATTGAAACGCCAGTCGACACCTCTGACTTCACCGGCATTATTTTTCACAAATGTCGGACCACAATCGCGCATCCACGAATCATCCACAGACATTTCCACAACGCGAACTTGATCTTTCAGCATTTCACGGGCATTTTCAAATTGGCCCGGTGACACACACATTGTCACTTTTTCATATTCTACTAGGATATTAGCCACTTCAGAAAAAGCTTTTTGAGCTGGTTTTCCACCCAACCGCCAATTGTCTGTCCGTTCCGGCCAGATCATCCAGCAGCCTTCATGCGGCTCAAATTCACCCGGCATTCTAAAGCCATCGTTTTTCGGAATCCCTGTTAACCTTTTTGCCATTTGCTATTCTCCTCTCTTTTACTGTTACAGTTTCTCTACAAATGCTTCAATTTTATGTTGATGATTTTCGACAACTTCTTTGGAGGGTTCTTTTAAATAGCGGTGAGTGAAGTAAACGATGATCGCCATTTGAGCGGTCAACCGATTTTCGGATTGATCAAAGGCGACACTATAATCCCCTTCCAGCGCTTCTCTTGTGACCTCTTCCTTGTCATTAGCTGGCAAGCAATGGAGCAGCATTGCTCCGGGAGCTGCGCTTTGCATCAACGCTTCTGTGATCACATAGTCTGGCATAAAGGCTGCGAGCCGTTCTGCTTTCTCATCCATTTGGGTGGTCCAGTAGAAGCTGTCTCCATAGACCACTTCGCATTCTGAAACTTTTGAAACGTCTTCAGTTATTTCATAACGTGCGCCTGACTTTTGACAATTTTTATCGGCCATCTTCAGCCATTTTTCTTCCATATGATACTTTTTGGGCCCGATCTGTTTGAAATCGATGCCATATTTTGTGCAGGTCAATAATAAAGAGCGACAGACATCCGTGGCATCTCCCATAAAAGCAACCGTTAAATCCGTGAGTGTTTTTCCTTCCGGTAAATGTTCCTGCATGGTAAAGATATCTGCTAACATTTGAGTCGGATGGTACACCGTATCCAGTCCATTGATCACTGGAACGGTTGCAGATTCCGTCAATTTTTGAGTCGTTTCGCCACTATTTGTGCGGGCAACAATAACGTCACACATTCGGGACAAAACTCTGGCCGTATCTTCAACCGTTTCCTTGGAACCCAGATGGATATCACCTTTGGATAAAAAAATCGCATGGCCGCCGAGTAACGTAGCTGCCGTCTCAAAAGAAACGCGGGTGCGTGTCGATCCCGCTTCAAAGATCATGCCGACTGTTTTATTTTTAAATAATTCCGGTATAGCGTTGTCTCTCCTGGCATCTTTCAGTAACGTCATCAATTCAAGCATGTTATCGATTTCCGCTTTCGTGAAATCGTTCATTGTCAGCATATGCTTCAACTCTTTTTTATTTAAATCTGTGGCACTGGATGATGGTTTTTTCATGTGAATCTCTCCCTCTACATTTTTTAAAATATATATATCGTCTAATGGTCTGGACTGATCACTCTTCTTGGTAAAGAGAGAAACGGTCACGATGAGAAGAATATTGACCAGCGGTGGAACAAGTGTAAAAAATTCCCATGGTTCTGGAATAATCGTCCCTTGAATAACCCCTCCCAATACATTCACCAACAGTCCTCCCAACATACCTGCCATGATTCCATAAGAAGTAGCCCATTTTGCTTTTAGTGCAATAATGAATGGGAAAAATAATACCCCAAACTGTAAGGTGAAGGCGAAAACAGTCATGTCATAAATGTTAGAACTCAGTAACCCGACCAAGGCGGCTAAAATCCCTGTTAAAACTACACAATAGCGGGTGATCCTCATTAGAACATTCTGATCTGCTAAACCTTCTTTTTTGTCTTTCAAGAAGATAGGATAGATGATATCATTTGAAAAGATAACCGCGGTCGCAAACAAGGATGTACTCGCACTTGATAAAACAGCCCCGATCAGTGAGGCAACAAAGATCCCGAGCAAAACTGGATTCAATAATTCTTTAGCTAAAAATGGAATCAGTAATTCACTGTCCTGCGCAATCAAGCTTCCATCGATCATTCCGCTACTGATCAGTGTATGACCGATCAAAGCTAAAAAAACCGGAATGAGACCAAATGTCCAATACAAACTGCCCGAAATAATCATTCCTTTCTGAGCAGTTTCAGCATCTTTTGCCATCAATGCACGCTGTGCTATATCAGGACTCGGAATATTGCCCAAAGCCATCCCTGCCCACATCGAAACGTATGTCACCCAGGGCATCAGCCCTTTTTCAGACGGAATGAATTGCCAGAAATCATCTGGCGTATGGGCGGCGATATTTTCTATCCCGCCAGCTGCATTATAGCCGACCACAAGGAGTATTATTAAACCAACAAAAATGATGATCATCTGAATAAAATCCGTCCATATGACAGCTAACAAACCACCCATATACGTAAAACTCACGACCACGACAAGTGCAATAACGTAACTCAGATAAAAGTTTATATCAAATAAGACCGAAAGAATTTTACCAACGGCTAACAATTGAACAGCTGTCCAGATAATAAAAGTAGGAATCATCACAGCAGAAGCAACGTAGCCGGTAGCGCTTCCAAATCTGTGTGTATAAATTTCACCTATAGAATTTATTTTTAATCCTCTAAGTGTTTTGACAAACAGAAGGCCGATGATTATCAAAGATAAGCCGGCAGCAAAAGGATCTTCAATGACACCATACACGCCATCTTCAAAAGCAGCCCCAGTTCCACCTACTATAGTTCCTCCACCCCAAAAGGTGGCAAACACCGTACCTACTACCAGGAATAATGGCGCACCTCTGCTGGCAACCAGATAATCTTCTGTATTCTCGATCCGTTTACTGGCAATCCTGCCTACTGCAATTAAACTCGTAACAAAGAAAATAATGATCGCTAGTGGCACAGCGTTGTTGAAAGACACAATTTAACTCCCTCCTCTGATTTATTGTTCGTTTTTTCACAACTTATTAATTAATTTAAGTTTATCCATTAAAAGTCAAAAAGTCAACACATAAGATGTAATTTATTCATAAAACTTGTCCTTTTCAGAATTGTGGTTGTCTGATTCGGACATGTTTTTATCTATTTACTGCTTAAATGATTGTTTTCCAAAGTCTATTCGTGCTATTATTGGGTTGAGCTTACTTCATCTAAAGGAGGACATCTCTCAGTTTACCTAGCTGAGAACACGATTATGGCAAAAAAAGAGAAAAATTATGATCAAATCGACTTCAAAATTATCCAGGAACTTTCCAAAGATGCGAGAAAATCTGTAGCAAAAATAGCCAAGGAAATTGATATCAACGAACGTACAGTGCGCAGAAGAATCGAAAAGCTGATTGATGACAATACCCTTCGCATCACAACCATTGTGGATCCCAGCAGTTTCGGATACAATGCCATTGCTGATATCAACTTAAAAGTAGACGAGGCAGTCTATGATAAATTCATAGACGACTGCAAAGCCAATCCCAATGTCTGCTACATCGCGACAGGCTGGGGCAAAGCAAATTTATCTATTGAAACACGTTTCTTAGATAATGATAATATGTATAACTTCATCAACAAGGCCCTGCCTGAAACAGACGGGGTAGAAGTGATCAACTACTTCATCATCCCTAAAATCATCTACAATATAGATGAATGGCTGCCTGTCCAGGATGACTTTAAAAAGGATTAGCGCTAGTGAAAAAAGCAAGGATACTATAGATATTCATTTCTTTCGTCCAGAATAAAAGCTCCCTAAAGTTAGGTTAATAACTTTAGGGAGCTTTTATTCTGCTTAAATCCTTAATGATTTTGATTACCTTGTCGAGTATCAATTTGATTTTCTTGTTGATTCAGTTACTTTCTTTCATTTACTTCCTTACTTGCACGCTCAACGTTTTCGAGATGACTGTTTTTCATCCCTTCAAAGAAACGGAATCTGTTCCGGCACTCTTTTTCCAATCCAGTGCCGTCATCAAGCAGACGATTTAAATACTGTTTTGAAAAATCGATCCGGTCCATTATTTCCTGCTTTTGTTTTGTCACGTTACCGTGTCCCGGCACATGGGTGTTAAGGTCGTGATGTTGCATGATCCAAGAAGCCTTCTCCACTGTTTCTTTGTAATCATGATAGCCGCTCTCAATAAAAGGGAATTCGACATCTGATAAATAATCACCGGATAGAAAAATACCGCAGGGTTCGATGACCGTAAACAGTCCGTCATTGGTGTGACCGGGGGCTTGATAAAACGTCAGCGTCATGTCACCCAGTTCCAGTTTTTCTCCGTCTGCTGAAATGACTCTATCAATTGTTGGATACCTTGGCTCATAGTTCCGCTCTATATAATACTCCTGGTCAAAAGCATTCATCTCTTCTAAGACTTCTTCTTTTTTGGGATTATTCTGAAATCCTTCAGATGCGATCACGGTCGCTTCCGGGAATGCTCCTGAACCGATGACATGGTCAAAATCACTGTGGGTGTAAATGATATAAAGCTGCTTGTCCCCAAGATGCTCTTGAATGTGACTTTGAATTTCTGCTATTTCCTCCGGCAGCCAGGTGGGGTCAGTCATGATGATGGCTTCTTCAGAATGAACGACAGCGGATGTCGTCTTGTAAAGTGAACTTTGGAAAACAGTTAAGTTTTTTTCTTGAAAGTGGAACATCTAATGACCTCCGTTGCTATTTATCTAATTTGTAATTTATTATCGGTTTCTAAAACTTGATTGTTAGTAACCTACTATCTTCTTTTGATAATAATAGTCCCTATTCCAACAATCCAAATATACGAAAAGAATCCTATCCACAGATACAAAATTGAAATCGATTCAATTCCTAAAAGTGTAAAAATTCCTAAAGAAACAAATAAGACTGCCAAAGAGATATGTGATGTGTATGCGAAAAATCGAAAAACATTTCGCAATAGGCGCTCATCATACTCAGGCAAATCGCCTCTTTTCCGTTTGTGTTTAATCACTTCAAATAATGTTAATATTATAGTCACTACAACACCCGCTATGAGAACTTCATAGGGAAATTCATCTTGAATAAAATAAATAAGAAGTGAACCAAGAACAGCACCTATAAAAGTACACGTGATTATATAAAAAGGAACCCACTTCGCTAAAATCTTTTCCCTTCGTTTTCTTTCTTTCTCAATCATCTGTCATCCTCCTCTAAAATAAATAGTTCATTAATTGGGACATCAAAGTATGCTATTAATTTTAAAGCCAACTCAAGACTAGGATTATACTTATTTTTTTCTATGGCATTAATAGTTTGACGTGTAACTTGTAGATCTTCAGCCATTTTCACTTGAGTTATCCCTCTTTTTTGGCGAATTTCTCGAATGTGGTTGATCACTTTCATGGATTTTTCCTCCAGACAAAAGTAAAGATATCTTTACATAAAGAATATCAAAAAAACGACCAAGTGTAAAGACATCTTTACACTTGGTCGTCATTTTTTTAAATCTGTATATCTTATTATATTATACTTAAATCAGTTCACGACTTATCCACTCCGAGCCATACCACTCATCTCTACAATAAAACAAGCCAGGCCATAGTTTAGTCTATGTTCTGGCTTGTTTTATTGCATCCACTCGCGATAAGTTTGTTCGTTTCCGTATATGCTCGGTAATATCTTTTTTTTCAAAAAGACCGGCGATTCTGAAAAGAGTTTGATAATTAAGCTTATATTCCATTTCCATTGTTTGCTTATCAATTTCTTCTTCGGGTGACGCGCCAGATAAGTGTGTTTGATAATTGATTTTTCCCAAAGCGATAGCTAACGTCATCCAGGCTCTTGGGAGGTGCGCTTTGGACGTAACGACACAAACATGTTTGAAGCTTCTCGGTTGGATATAATCCATAAATTCGATCACATTACCTACCGTATCTTTGGCACGCTCTAAAGAAACGAGTCGTTGTTCGTTTACTCCCCACTTTATCAGAACTTTCTTCATCTCGACTGCTTCATTGTATTTATTCTTTACTGCTCCACCACTCAGCAGGATCATTGCTGACGGATGTTGTTCAGCTAATTCATTCACTTTCAATAAACGTTTCTCTAAAACTTCCGGTATCGAGCCATCCTCATTTAAGATGTATCCGTACACACAGATCACTTCTATCGGATCAATGTTTCCAGGAAATTTAAACTGGTCCTTATGCTCTTCTATAAGCTGAATGACCTGCTCGTAAGCCGTATATAAGTCAAATGAGTGCTCTTTTAGACGCATCGCATAATGGTCTACTTCCCGTTCAGAATTCAGAATGGACAGTTGGATAAGCAGCATCATTTCTGCAAAGATATTATCCTTCTCTATCATAAGCACCTGCTTGAACGCTTCGGCTGCATCTTGATTCAAATCAAAATGCGCCAGTAATTCACCTTTCAAAAGCAGTGCATCTACAGGTTCAGTTCCATCATTAATAAGACCGTCCAATTTGATCAAGGCACTCTTGTATTGCCACTTTTCCAGCAGTCCGACAATTTCTCTGAGAATATCGTTCTCTTTATAACCTGTCCCTATATGAGGGATCAGACTAGTCGGGTCCACTGCTCCTGTGTAATTACTTATATCATTTATGTTCAATCTAATAAGACCGCCTTTCTATTTCAAACTCTCACGATAGTCCCTTACAAAGTTAGGCCAATCGGTCTGAATGATGTCAATACCTCTTTTAGTAAATGCGTCCCATGTTGTTTCCTCGAATAAGACAGAATCATCCGTAATGCCACCAAACAAATTGAAATCAGGGCCTAAGTTCTCAGAATTAGCTACTGTAAACAAGCCCATATATTTGATCAGTTTCAACCACCCAGAATCGAGCAGTTCAGACTTTAAATCCGTGACGATTAATTCTACGCCGATCATACGGATCCTTTCGTATGATCTTACTTGTTCAAATTCTGCCCTATTTTTCAGTATCGGGACATAGTATAGACCTCCCCCATTTTTCAGAAAGGCATCTAAGTGTTGTTTTGCGACAGGCGATTTGAAAAAGAGTTGCGATTCTTTTCCCGATTCTTTAATGATCGAAAAAAAATCAGGATCGTCCCAATAGTCCCAAGACCGGTCTATATTTACTAATCTGTTTTCTGGGAGCCACTGCAGAAATTCGGAAAGAGTGTTTATTTTCTTCCCGGAAACGGTGCCGATCGAATTATAAACCTTACTGTTTTCCACTTCATTAGAAGATAACTTTTTAAAATTTTCCTGTCTATTAAGCAATTTAGGTTCATTGCCATCATGGAAGAGATAGTATTTATCGTCAGATGTTTTGCAGACATCCACTTCGACAATATCCGCTCCTGCTTTATAGGCTAGCTGGGAAGCTTCCATGGAATTTTCAATGATATTTCCTCCCCAGAACCCTCTGTGAGACATGATCAAAAACAGATTATTATTTAATCGTTTTGAAAATTTATTTAAACTCATTACTGGCCTCCAGTTACGGGGTCGTCTACGCCTGTATCACCCAAACCGGTTACAATGACCGGTGCTTTGATTCTTCTTTTCAACTTCTTGATCCCGCTTTTACGTTCACCCATTTTAGAGCCTTTCCCATATACAATATAGAACATGATGGAACTGACCGCCATGATGATCACTGAGTACACCAGGTTGACGGCAGCCGCATTGACATTGTTCGCGGCATCCGCATTTCTGCGAATCGTGATCCCTATCGTTGGATAGGCCGGATGATATAAAAAGGCTGATAAATCATAATCAGCCAGGAAGTTGTTGAAGTTAAGGGCAACTAAAGCCAAGGCTGTCGGTAGTAACGCCGGAAGTATAATTCTTAAAAAGGTCCTGGTCGGTGAAGATCCGAGAATACGTGAAGCATCTTCCAGATTATTATCGAAAGAATAATATGCACCTTTAATATACCTTAAAGTGGACGGCAGCATCATAATCAAATAAACCAACGGCAAGATCCATACACTTCCAATTACGCTGTTACCAAACAATAATAACGAAGGAGAATCATAGGAAATGATCAAGCCTAACGCAAGCATCAAACCAGGCAGCAACCATGGAATGTAAAACAAGTATTCCGTCCATTCAGCCAGTTTATTGTTTTTATTATTCATTACGATACGTGCAATCATAATCATAAACAGTACAGCTAAAACAGCTGCTCCGCCAGAATATACCATACTAGTCAGTAAAGGTCCGTAGTTATTGTTGTTAGTCAGTATGTCTGTATAATTGGACAGTGTAAAGTACTCAAAGGACAAGACGGACTGAGAAATCCCCTGCAGATTCATGAATGAGAACAGGATGACCAATATCAACGGTGCGGTGTAAATCAAAAACAAAGCGTAAGAGAGAATGTGCACGATGATATTCATGACTGGATTTTCGATTTTTTGTTTAGTCACGCGCGTTTTCGTCTTGGAAATAGACATGTAATTCCCTTTTTTTTCATTGCGTGTCATCACCACTAACAAGATGATTTGCGCGATACCCAAAATAATGGATAATAAAGCCGCCACGTCTCTCGATGACGGACGCTGAGTAAAACTAAGTATCAAAGGAGAAATGGTTTCAAAACTTCCGCCAACCATGATCGGTGCGGCCATCGCGCCTAATCCCAACTGGAATGACATGATGACGAGTGTAATGATAATAGGAAACAACGTTGGAAATACGACATCTTTCAATACCTGCCACTGGCTGCTCCCCAAGTTTTTCGCTGCTTCAATGGTATTATTATCCAGTCCCTTCACGCCGTTCCTGAAGAAAAGCATATGGTTCGTCGTGCACGCAAAAGTCATAACAAACAAGACCGCCGGAAACCCTGTAAACCAGCCCGGATCCAAATTAGGAAGGATTCTAGTCAATGCATTGGTTAAAATACCGTTTTGACCATAAACATACAAGTAGCCATTATTTAACACCATGCCACTGAATACGAGTGTAGACAGAAAGCCCATTCGCAGGATTTTAGCCCCTTTGACGTCAAAATATTCGGTGACCAGCACGATAAACGTTCCGACAATATTTACTGAGATCGTTAACAATATAGCCAGCATGAACGAATTAAGGATGGCACGAATCGCTCTATTAGACCTCGATAAACGGCTAAATGCCGACAAGCTCAGTTCCCCGTCTACCCAGAAAATATCGATCAGCACATTGACGTTCGGCCAAATAAGTAACGCAAATATAAACCATCCTACAAAAAGAACAAATGAATAAAATGGCAATTTAACCAGGAGATCGGCTTCTTTCAGTTTAGCAAATTTACTGCTGTTCATCTTTAATCACCTCCATACTCCAGAATATCATTGGGGTCGATATACATCGTCAGTTCAGTATCCGAATTAAGTGTCGCATTTCCGTCTTCTTTTACAATTATTCTCAGTGTCGTACCTAAAGCTTCACAAATAAATGTTGAAAACGTCCCGTAAAATATTTGTTCTATGATTTTGGCTTTGACCCTAACGTCCGTGTTATTAGCTGGAACCCATGACTTGATTTTTTCTTCACGGATATAATGTTTTGCACTCGGATCAAACGGACTTCCTTCGCTGTGCGCATTGATGTATTCAATGAATGTAGCATCAAGATAATTAGCATCCCCGATAAACTTACAGACAAATTCACTCGCTGAGCGATCGTAAATTTCTCTAGGTGTACCGATTTGTTCTATTTTCCCATTATTAAATACAGCAATATGATCGGATATTTCTAAAGCTTCATCCTGATCATGCGTGACATAAATAGCGGTCATTCCCGTTTCACGCTGGATTCGTTTCAATTCTTGTCTCAGTTGTTTTCTTAACTTGGCATCTAAATTTGATAATGGTTCATCAAATAAGACGATATTCGGTCTTTTAGCCAAGGCTCTTGCAATAGCTACCCTCTGCTGTTGTCCACCGGACAAGTCCGAAACGTTTTTAACCAGTTGTTCTTCATTGAGCTCGACTAATTTGGCTAGCTCATAAACGCGTTGTTCGATCTGAGCTTTTGATTTTTTTTCAATCTTCAACCCATAGGCGATATTATTAAAAACACTCATCGTTGGAAACAAAGCATATGATTGAAAGATCATACCTAATCCTCGTTTCTCGATCGGAGTATTGATTATATTTTTCCCCTTTACATCGATGGTCCCTTCGCTTGGTTTGATGAACCCCGCAATAGCACGTAAGGTTGTTGTTTTTCCACAACCTGAAGGTCCTAGAAGTGTGAAAAACTCGCCTTCTTTTATTTCCAGATTCACGTTATCGATGGCAATAAAATCATCATATTTCACCTGTAAATTTTTGATTTCTATCATACTATGTCTCCTCGCATGCTTTATAAATTCATAAAAAGCGAAATAATATCTATTCCGCTTTTTATGATTTCTTTTATGTTTAATTTTATGGCATTAATTCCAATTCAACTTTTTCGATCCAAGAGTTCAAGTTTTCACGTACGAAGTTCCAGTCAACTTCCATTGGGTCAGTTGCTTCTGCAAGTTCAATCAGGCGGTCAGATGCACTGTCATAGGCCCCTTCGTTTACAGGAAGGCCACCCCATTCTTCAATAAAGGCGCTTTGAACTTCTGCACTTCCGAACCATTCAACAAATTCTTCTGCAGCCGTATAATCATGATCGTCACCTTTGTTCACGACACCGATTTGTTCACGCATGGTGATGACGCCTTGTTCAGGATTAATCGGCATCGCAGTGAATCCAAATTCTTCTTCCGCATTAGGAATTCCGCCTAAGAAATGATAACTGAGAGGAATCGTTCCTTCAGCAAAGTTTTGCAACTGCTCTTCATTTTCTGGCGTTTGGTATCCATTTGCTAGATAAGCTTCAACCTCATCCCAGCCTTCTTGCGCAATGCCCATTTCCCCGTTTTCATCAACGTACTGCAAGAGAATACTTAGAATCGCTTTTTGGTCCGTCCCGCCTCCTAAAGCTGCAGGCACACGATATTTCCCTTCGAATTCAGTCATGTCACTTAAATCCTGCCAGTTAGCTGGTGCTTCTTCTTCACTCACATATTCCGGATTGTACATCATGAAAATACGTTGTTCAACTAGTGGATGGAAGAGCTGATCACCAATATTGGCATCATCAGGGATGTCACTGACCCATTCAGGTTCGAACTCGACCAGTAATTCTTCATCTACTAATTCAAAGAACATGGCTTCATCCATACCAAAGGCTACGTCTGCCTGGGGTGAGTTTGCTTCTGCCAGTAAGCGGTTCAACACTTCCCCACCACCTGCCTCGACGAATTGCATCTCAAATCCCTCTTCAGTAGCTAACTCATCGATCCACTCTTGTCTGCCACCGGCAAGTGAGTTTGAATAAACTAAAACCTCTCTCGTTTCTTCAGTCGCGCCATTTTCTTCAGCAGTACCATTCTCTTCCGTGGTTTCATTGGTATCAGTCGTCTCTGCCTCGTCTCCAGAAGCACAGGCTCCTAGTAAGAGAGATGTCGCAAAAGTCATTGTCAATAATGTTTTTTTATTCATGGGTATTCTCCTTTGATAATATTTTTAGTTGATTTTACACACTTTAGAAATAAGTAATGATAACTTTCTGTTAAAGTTTATCAACAGATAGAAAACCTTTAATATTTTCAAAATTTTTCAAGAGGTTATTCGCTTCCTCCCGATTAGTGAATTTTAAGGATACAAAATTCATAACATATTTATCTTTCTGAGAAAACTCTTCTTGAATAGCTATGATCTTCCACTTTTTTATAGCACAATAGGTTAAAAAATCATGAAAGTCTTCGAGCGTTTCAAACAGGATATAAAAGTCGACACTATTTTTTTTATTGATCAATAGTCTCTTTATTTTCTGAAATGAACTTATGATGACCAAGAGTGAAAATGCACCAATTATTGCTCCTTGATAGAAACCAATGCCGATCGCTAATCCAATACACGCTGCTGACCAGAGCCCTGCAGCTGTTGTCAATCCTTTGACGTGATTATTACTAGTTACCAAGATTGTTCCAGCACCTAAAAACCCAATGCCACTTATCACTTGTGCACCCATTCGAGCCGGATCACCCGTGTTGTACATGTCAGATATAAACTGATTTGTCATCATGACCATCGTCGATCCTAAACACACCAAGATGTATGTTCTAAAACCTGCAGCATGATGTTTTATATCTCTTTCTATACCGATGATTCCTCCAACGATTATGGACAGAATAATTCTAGCTGTTATTGTGATTATGTTTAATTGTGCTAAATCGAAATGTGAAATCCATGTAATCCCTCCTCATCCCAAGCGATCACTTTTCGGCGACTTATCTTTTCTAATATATACATTTATATAGTCAGTTATTTCATCTCCCCTTTCAATGTCAAAAAACCCCTCGTTTAAGCCATTTAGGAACCGATTCCATCTAGATACATGTATTATAAACTGAGATTTTTTTAAAGTCAACGCATTTGCGCAAACGTTTTCATTTCCTTTTTAACGCTCTTTTTTAAATTTTACGAGTTATCTCTTACGTTTTGTTTGTAACTATCTTATCATAGTCAGGTGCAATGGCTGAGCGATTTCAAACGCGTCCTCAGTCGCGTAGATTGGTATTTAACTAAAAACCACTCTGAATTACTGTAACACCAGTAATTCAGAGTGGTTCATAGTTAGTGTTTTTCAACCCGCTGATATTTCTTCGTGATACGTGAATAGATGATCAAATCAACAGTATTTTATGTTGATATTTTTTTGTAAACATAAAATAACTTCCTTTATATCTTTTTATTTCACTACATTTGTAATCAGGATAAAACTTCACTTAGATATTCACCCACTTCCGTAATAATCCTGTGCGAATAAATTGCTTACTTTTTACAATCCTTTATAAATATGAGAAAATCAGACTATAATATGATCTCTTATCTAATGGTTCCTATCATCTATCGTTGCAGCCTATACACCCTTTCTACTCTGGAAATATATGAAGGAGGTAAATAAAAAAATGAAAAAGATTTTAGGAATAGTCATGGCATGCGTCTTTTTACTTGGGGCGTGTGATACTGAGCGGGAGCCTCCAAGACCCGGTCCATACGGAGAGAATGATGTTGAAGAAAATCTGAACGAGGAAGCATTGACAGAAACGGACACGACGATTAGCCTCACTTTGACGGATAACTAATAGTCAGAATTTCAGCAATCATGAACGGATACTATGCAGTTCATAGAAGATGATCCCGATAAGCTACGGGGTCATCTTCTCTATTTTTTTAAAATTACGACTAGCATTAAAAAATATGATTTAGTCTCTAAATATCAAACGGACAAGTGGCTAAATATAGTCGAAATATAATTATGATATACTGCAATAAGTGCATTCACAGAAAATCAGAAAGGTCAGGATATTTATGAAAACAGTACAAGTAACGGGATACGGAGATGTTGACAAGTTAGAATTAGTTGACCAAGCTGTTCCAGAACCAAAAGAAAATGAAGTGCTGATCAAAATCCAAGCCTGCGCAATAAATAATACTGAGATCTGGATGAGAGAAGGAGCTTACGGTACAGGTTCAAAATCGGGCTGGCGACCAGAAGGCGTTCATTTCCCTCGCACCCCTGGCTCCGATATAGCAGGAACCGTAGTCAAGTCGGGTAGCGCTGTAGATAAGACCATGATTGGAAAGAATGTTGTTCTTTTCCCATTTACATCAAGTGGAAAACCCGGGTTCGAACATATTTCAGAAGATATGTCTTTCATCGGTTCTGAATATGATGGTGGCTATGCAGAATATGTAGCGTGGCCTGCCGACCTTTGTTTTGATATGCCCCTTTCCGACTACACAGAAAGTTCCGTGTTCACAGTTAGCGGTTTGACAGCTTGGCATATGAACGAACAAATTCAGGTGCAGCCTGAAGAAACGATAATGGTAACCGGATCAAATGGTGGCGTTGGATCCTTGAATGTCCAAATTGCCTCAAAAGTATTTGGCGCTAAAGTCATTGCGATCGTTGGTGACTTAACTTTGGAAGGAAAAATGAAGGAACTGGGCGCAACGCATGTTTTATCTTATAAATCAGATAACCTTGCTGAAGAAATCATTAAGGTAAATGGTGGTCCGGTTGACTCGGTATTAGATGTTGTCGGAGATGCTTTGTTCTCTACTTCTTTAGAAGTACTGAAAAAAGGCGGAAAATTTTGTACATCTGGATCTGCCGGCGGTCAGAAAACTGAGCTTGATTTTAGAAAAGTATATTTAAAACATATTACACTTTATGGCTCTGTATTAGGTACTAGAGCAGAGTATAAACGCCTGCTTCAGGCTGTATCAGAAGGGAAAATAAAACCAGTAATTGATCGTACTTTTCCTTTAGAAGAAGCACGAGAAGCTCAACTTTATTTTAAAAAAGCAGGCAAACTAGGAAAAGTGGTCTTGATCAATTCATAACTCTCAATTATCTGTTCATTTTTAAAAATCCCATCATTTAATTGTCTCTTTTTAGATTTCACTCTAACATGAGTAAATAATGGATTTTATTCACGACAAATAAAGACTAAATCCTGAGAGCTGTATTAAAAAACCGGAAATTACTTCCATGATTGACCAAATCCAAATTGACCGGCCTAAAACGATTCGAGACTTTAATAAAAGTTGTTTTATGAGAAAACCTATGTCTCCTATAAAGATTGGCTGACAAGTTTAGCATTAAGGGCTTCTTCTTATGGAATGATCCTTTCAACTCTTGCTATGCGGGATGAGAATGTACAAGCAGATCTTGAACAGATTACAGTGCCAACTTTGATTTGTCACGGTGAAAAAGACGCTGTTTGTTCGTACGAAGTTTTCGAAGAGATGATCCAATTGATCCCTAAAAGTATTGTTGTCCCTTTTAGAAAAAGCGGTCATGCGATTTTTCATGATGAAAAAGACAAGTTGAATCGGACGATGCTGATGTTTATTCAAAATAAGAACGAAATAAAAAGCTAGGAACAGAAATTGTTGCTAGCTTTTTTATCGTTCGCTAGCCGAAACTTTATTTTTCTTGAGCTAAAACCTCATAAATCCAATCGAGGACCGTTGAATCATCTTTCCAATAGATAAAAATGAAAACTAGTCAATTTTTAAACTAGAAGGATCAAAGGTGTATATAAAATAGGTTGTGTAAGACATCCGCAACTGGCATTAGTAAGGCTAATGTCAACCATGAAAAATAGTAATTTGTTTCATATCAGCCATAGGGATATACTGAATATATAAATGGAAGCGCTTTTTTAAGGTCGGAGAATGATTCCTTAAAATAGACTTATTACTGGTTATGAAAGAAAGTAATGGGTGCCATAAAAGAGAGGTGGAGCAATAAATGTATAAAACGATCTTGTATGAAGAAAAAGAGAACATAGCGTATATTACTTTTAATAGACCTGAAGTAGGGAATGCTTTCTCAGAAGATTCATTTCGAGAAATTCCAGCAGCTTTAACGAAGGCATCAGAAGATGCTTCTATCCGTGCAGTAGTTTTGACAGGAAAAGGAAAGTTGTTCTGTGGCGGTGGAGACGTCAACCATTTTAAAGAAGTTATTGAAAGAGATGATGGGGGGATCCCAGAACACTTGGTCGAAGCTACTGGAGCAATGAGTCGTGCTATCCGAAACTGCAGCAAGCCGGTAATTGCTGCTATTAATGGAGCGGCAGCTGGTGCGGGTGTCGGGGTTGCGTTGGCAGCTGATTTTCGTATTATGGAAAAACGCAGCTCTCTTGTTACAGCTTTTGTAGGTATGGGATTGCCAGGCGACACAAGTGTGCTCTATTTCTTACAAAAGATGGTAGGTACCGCAATGGCTACCGAATTATTGATGCTTTCTAATCCCATCAAAGGTGAGCGTGCCTCTGAGTTAGGTTTGGTAAATAAAGTCGTTGAAGATGGTACATTAGATGAAGAGACATGGGCATTTGCCAAAAAAATAGCTTCTTTACCAACTCAAACGATTTCCTATCAAAAAGAACTGTTCAATGAGTTTTTTTATAACGATTTAGAGAAATTCAATCAGCGAGAGGCACAACTGATGCATCGGGCTTCTTTAAAAAATGATCATAAAGAAGCTGTTTCGGCCTTTCTTGAAAAAAGAGCCCCTCAATTTAAAGGTCACTGAATGGGGTCTCACGAATAAAAGCAATTACTTTCTTAATGAAACCTGGGCACCCTATCAAAATTTTCCGGCCATCATTTAAGAATCGGTTGGATGATCGGTCCACCCGCAATCTTAAAAGAACTGGCAGATATCCGCCTTCAAACTGACTCAGAGCTGATCTTTCTGCCTCAATTCATGGCCGACCACTTCTTATGTACCGAGATGGATGAGCACCAGGAAAAAAATCACAAACGAATTACAACAAAGGGCCCGAAACATGGAAAAATAGTTGCGAGCAGAATTTGAAGAGATGGTATCTTTCAGTGTGAAAAACACAAAAATAAAAGGCATTCAAACAGCAAGTGTTTGAATGCCTTTTTTATGGGTAGTAGCTCTTTTTGAATCATTCTATGCAGGATGATTCGCTTAATAGATCTTATCTAAAAAATAGTTCAAGACAGCATAGTCCTCAGTTAATTCTGGGTGATAAGCCGTCACTAGTACGTTTTCGTGTTCGGCAGCGACGATTTTATCATCATAGGTAGCCAGTACCTTGACGTCTGGTCCAACAGACTGAATGTAAGGCGCACGGATGAATACCGCTTCGACTGGCTGATCGATCCCTGCAAAATCAAGAGACGTCTCAAAGCTGGCGATTTGTCTGCCAAAGCCGTTCCGTTCGACTTCCATATCGATAAAGCCCAGACGCAAATCGTCCGTTTCATGACTTTCGTCCGTACTGCAGAGTATCAAACCCGCGCAGGTGCCGAAAATAGCCTTGCCTTCTTTATGAAACGAACGCAGACGGTCTTCCAGTCCCTGTTCGCGGATCAGTCGACCGATCGCCGTGGATTCCCCGCCGGGAATGATCAAACCGTCTAAAGCATCAAAGTCCTCTGCTTTTTTGACAGAGACTGCGATCACACCTAAAACTCCCAAGGCAAGAAGGTGTTCCCTAACAGCACCCTGCACATCGAGGACGCCTATCGTTTTTGACATACTTACCAACCTCGTTCCTGCATCCGTTCTGATTCCAATAAATGACTGATTTCGATCCCTTTCATCGGTTCACCCAAGTCTTTGGAAAGTTCAGCCAGCAATGCGTAGTCCTGATAGTTCGTGGTTGCTCGAACGATGGCACGGGCAAATTTTTCTGGTGATTCAGATTTGAAAATACCGGAACCAACAAACACGCCATCTGCCCCAAGACTCATCATCAAGGCTGCATCAGCTGGTGTAGCCACGCCGCCTGCCGCAAAGTTAACGACCGGCAATTTACCAAGTTCTTTAATTTCTTTCACTAATTCGTAAGGCGCACCTATATCTCTGGCAAACGTCATCAACTCATCGTTTGACTTCGTGGAAAGCAGTGCAATCTGGCTATTCACTTTTCTCATGTGACGCACAGCTTCAACGATATTTCCGGTACCAGGTTCCCCTTTAGTCCGGAGCATGGAGGCACCTTCGCCGATTCGACGTAGTGCTTCCCCTAGATCACGGCAGCCGCAGACGAATGGGACGACATAGTCGGATTTCAGTAAATGATACTCTTCGTCTGCCGGTGTAAGTACTTCACTCTCATCAATATAATCCACGCCCATCGCTTCCAATATGCGTGCTTCGGCGATATGGCCGATACGTGCTTTAGCCATGACCGGGATACTGACGGCATTCATAACTTCTTCAATTATTTTAGGGTTAGCCATACGTGCGACTCCGCCGGCTTTACGTATGTCAGATGGCACGCGTTCCAAGGCCATGACCGCCACGGCTCCTGCCGCTTCTGCAATTCTGGCTTGTTCGGCATTGACCACGTCCATGATGACGCCGCCTTTTTGCATTTCGGCCATTCCGCGTTTGACTCGTGCGCTTCCAATTGTTTTTTCGCTCATATTTATTCCTCCTGAATGTTTGTACTAAACTGTTGTTACTTAAAAGTATACGCAAGATAAACGCGACGGTCTACATCCAATTGGATTGGAATAAACCCATCCAATTTTATGGTACAATTGAAAAAACATGTAGGAAAGAGGAACTGTCATGGATAAATGGATTATCAGTCAGGATGAGACCATGCCGCTGTATCAAAAAATCATGCTGCTGACGGAAGAAAAAATCAAATCGGGTGAATTGGTTCCCGGGACCCGTCTGCCATCTGAAAGGAAACTGGCTGAAGCGCTGAACGTGAATCGGTCCACCGTGATCCGGGCCATGGAGGAATTGACCGCTCAGGGCGTTTTAATGAGAAAAAAAGGCAGCGGAACGTATGTGAACCCAGATAAATGGGGGTTACAGACAAAACCCTTGATCAACTGGGGCACCTCCCTCACCAACGAGAGCTTGAAAAGAAAGAGTGCGTATGAACAGGCTGCTGAAAAACTGCGGGATAAAAAACCTGGAGAAATTTTGGATCTATCCAAAGGTGTCTTACCTTCTGATCTGTTGCCGGAGCTTCAGTCACCTCGTTTATCCTGGAAAGAACTGGTCCAGCAGGAAAAAGAACAGACGCCACGGAACACAGGCATCTATTCTTTAAGAGAAAGCGTGCAGGCGTATCTCAGTAAAACGTATCAGATGACAGTCCCACTCGAAGAAATCATGATCACTTCAGGCACACAAAATGCATTGTTTCTTATCTCACAGGGATTGTTGAAACCAGGAGACGCCGTTGGGATCGAAGCACCCTCCTACTTTTATTCACTTCGCCTGTTCCAAGCAGCCGGTCTGCGCATCATACCCATTTCGATGGATGCGGAAGGCATGACTATTAAAGGTTTGCAGGAAGCATCCATCAACTACCCACTCAAGATGATTTTTCTGAATCCCATCTTTCAAAACCCGACCGGACTAGTGATGAGCCCTAAAAGAAAAGCGGAGATCCTTGAGTATTGCCTTTTGAAACGGATCCCTATCATAGAAGATGACGCCTATGGTGGGTTAACGTTTGACCCGTCAGTCGACAACAGTCCACTGAAAAAGCTGGACCAGCAGCAACAAGTCATTTATCTGGGCACCTTGTCTAAATTTGCCGGCCACCATTTAAGAATCGGTTGGATGATTGGTCCCCCTACAATCTTGAAAGAACTGGCAGACATCCGCCTTCAAACGGACTCAGAGCTGAGTTTTCTGCCTCAATTCATGGCCGACCATTTCCTACGAACTGAGATGGATGAACATCAGAAAAAAATCATAAACGAACTACGACAAAGAGCCCGCAACATGGAGATATGGTTGCGAGCAGAATTTAAAGATGATATAGAATTTCAGTCCGCTAAAGGCGGTTTCCATCTGTATTGCCGTTTTCCGAACAAAACGAGAGCAGAAGTTGATGAGATTCTATTGGAGTTGCTGGAAAAGAACATCATTGTATCGGAAGGACAGAAGTTTGGTGATCAACAGAATGGATTTAGGTTGAGTTTTGTTAACTTTAGTGGAATAGTTTTTTGATATTTTTATTTAACGATTTTCGTGTAATGATTACTGGATAAAATTAAAAGTCTTAAGTATGAGTTTACTATTTAGTCAACAAAGCCAGGAACATTGACTTAACAATGTTCCTGGCTTTTTCTTATTTATTATCCCACTAATTGTTCCATCTCATAACTGATAAGGCGGTTTAGATCAACGGAGTATGCCATTGGGAGTTCTTCATTGAATGGAATACTCCTCTTATGACATATATAAACTCTCCCATTCAATCAAAAAGTCCTCCATTGCTTTCTTAGAAACTTCTTTAGAAGGAATATGATCCAAAATGTCCTGTTGCTTATTTACTTTTCCGCCTTTAATTACATATAAAATCTCTTGCGTGTTACTAATATTCTCTAAAGGATCTTTTTCTAGTATGACTATGTCAGCTGTTTTTCCTTCTTTGATACTTCCAATATCAGATAAATTTATCGCATTGGCTGCATGAATTGTTGCTGCTTGTAATGCAGCAAGTTCGGAAAATCCGATCTCCACAAAAATTTCCAATTCGCGATGTAATGCCATTCCAGGAAAAGTATATAGTAGCGCTGGTGTATCCGTTCCAGCTACAACTGTACCGCCTAACTGACTATACGTTTTGGCAACCTCTTTTGTAAAAGCATGTATGATTGTATTCTGTTTTTTTATACTTTCGATATGTTCACTCAGACTATCCCACTGTTTCATTAGCTCACTGTTATTTTTCATTGATCTCATCACCAAATTATCTGGAGTCCAGATAGTTGGAAAACGAATGGCTTGATCTGTCAGAACCAAGGTTGGGCACAGCTTCACTTTATACCTCAACATTTTTTGGCATAAGTTACGGATTTTTTCTTTGTCCGGCTCTTCCCAATCAATGTGTTTCCACTCCTCTTGATCCGCTAATGGATTCCATCCCGGATAAATCTCTTGAGCAAAACCAGAAGCATGCTCAAACCAAGTTACTCCCATTTTTGCCGCATCAAGAGCAGTCATATCATGTGAATTCAACAAATCAATTGCAACTTCTAAATGATATTTACTTGCTTCATCAACGACAGCAGCCATTACATCACTGTTCACCCATCCATAGAGTTTAATAAATTTTACCCCAACCGATAATTGTCTGCGGACTTCTTTTCTGGCAATCTCGGGATCATCAGTTACCAAGTTGCCATAACTGGTTGGCCCCCATTGTCCCGGAGTACCATCAATCATCCTATCTGCGGAATAAACGCGTGGTGTAGGAACATCTGCCGGATTGTCTATTAGTTCCTTTAGTGCAATCACATTCCCCGCAGTATTCCGAACAGTGGTAACACCCGAAGCAACAAAATAAGGAGCATATCCTACATTAATATGACAATGCATATCAATTAAACCAGGTATGAGAAATTTCCCAGTTGCATCAACTCTGTATACGTCTTCCGGTAAGTTTTCGGTTTGCCGATAAATTTTTATAATTTTATCTTTTACAATCAGAATCGATCCTACAAAAGACTTACCATCTTCCACGTCAATTATTGTTCCATTCACAATCAAGTATTCCTTCATTATCTTATTCCTTTCAGAAGTTCCTGTTATATATAATTCTATTGTACTATATTTTACGAAAGGACTAGAATAATCCTCATATTGTAGTATTTAATAAAAAGTCGAGTTGATATATAGTTAAACAAAATTTTTAAAAACGATTCATAAGAACTAAATATAATGTAACTCTAAAAAAATTAACTCAAGGATTTTATTCTCTTTTATTTCTATCTAAACATAAGTGATTAAATCCCGATATCTCTATTAAATTAATCTTATCACTTCTGAAAAAAGTTGATAATCAACTTCATGAAATTTCTTTTTGTTCATCACATTTCTCATCGAACACTTTAGAAGATTTATTCGATGAATTTCATAATTCCTACTTACGCAAAGACGTCTCACTCAAGTACGGTAAATCGAGTAACACCGGACGAAAGATAAGTAAATACTACTTACAGTGAGTCAATCCAGAAAAAAAGCACTATTCCATCTATGACATACTCTAGATTGAAATAATGCTCTTGATTTTAATTTGCTGTTCATTAACGCATGACCGATCCGCCTGATAGTTTGACAGCTTCTCCTACAATATTACCAGCAGCATCTGACAATAAAAAAGCAATCGTATTAGCGACTTCTTCTGCAGTAGTGATCCGTCCAGATGGTAGATTTCCACTTTCGATTTCGAATTGTTCTTCAAAACTATTCTTTTCTCGGGTGGCTTTAGAACGAATCGCATCTCTGCCCATCTGTGTGTCCACATAGCCTGGACAAACGGCATTGACCCGGACGTTGTGTTTGATGGCTTCTAATGCAAACGACTGGGTGAAGCCGTTGAGTGCGAACTTGGAGCCTGCATAAGCAGTCCCACCAACCACGCCTCTTAGACCAGAAAGCGAAGAGACATTGACTATGGCCCCTTCTTTATTTTTCTTCATCGTTTCATAGATTTGTTGAGTAAGTAAGATCGGCACGGTGAAGTTCAGATGCATCACGCGCTCCAACTCTTCCTGGCTCAGCTCTTCCATTACGCCCCCGCCCATTATTCCAGCTGAATTCACTAATAAGGAAACCGGCCCCAATTTGTCTTCTGCAGCTTGAACCAATCTTTCTCTATCAGAAGCCTTAGCCAAGTCAGCCACAACCAGCATGACTTTCGCATTCGGTCGCTCGCTTTCAATGTCTTCTTTCAGTTGATTCAAGACCGTTTCCTTTCTCCCGGTGATCGTAACAGCCGCACCCATAGCAGCCAGCACCTTCGCTGTTTCGTAACCGATTCCGCCAGTGGCCCCTGTAATCAAAGCATGTTTGCCCGTAAAAACGTCTGATGAAAAAATAGACATTCTATTCCTCCTAAGTTGTTTGATTTATTAGTAAAAAAATCTATTAAGAACTCTTTCTGAATGCACATAATCAATAATACATTTACCAACTTATTTATTCACTTTGATGCTCGGAACAGGTTTCAAAAGAGTTATACTAAATTCGTATTTCTTCTATGATTCCTCTCTTCGTTAATACTGGATGAACTTTCTCAATGAAAAACCCCATCAAAGGACCAAAAATCAGCATGCCGATAATTGTCCCTTCTCTAACTGATGGGACCAAGCCAAATATAATTGTTAAGGCAACTGAAATAACCACAAACAGAATATCAGCTATTTGTCTGATCACTGCAAATTTCAAAGGGATTTTCTTCGTCAACGCCATACAGAGACTTTCTATAGGGAATGTAACAAGATTCAACACCATTACCATACTTACGGAAAAAACCGCTAAGACTAAACCTAAGATAAAAACTATCAAAGATAGCGCATAACTATTAAACTCAACAGATGCGAATAAATTATAATAGAAATAATTGACCAGTATACCAATTAATATACTTAGAGGGATTTGCAGGAAACGGTTAAAGCCAAAATCTTTTTTCAGAATGATCAACTGACCTATCACACAGGACAAGTTCAACATCATAGAAACGGTCCCGATTCTTATACCTGACAGTAATGATATTGATTGGATCACGGCATCAAAAGGTCCCAATCCCACAGATGCTTTAAGCATAAAGGTAATCGCTAAAGCCACACCAGCTGAAAAAAGCGATAGCAAAGCGTACCCTTTGTAATTTTTCATTGTATTCAACTCCACACACATGTATTTGTCGTTATATTATAAATTTTGATTGACCGGTTAGTCATAGTCAGTTTAGCACATAAGTCCGGATTGTTCTCTTAGTTTGTCATTGAAGTATAAATCAGTTAGTCTTGTGATAGCCGTTTTTCTAAAGAAAGACAATTGGCTGAGTCTATTAAAATATCAAGATAAAATCAGGAGGGCTACAATGGACGATGTAATTCGTATTACACCAACAGAGAAAGAAGATATAGATTACTTGCTTAAAATGTGGACAAATCCTGAAATTATGGATTATTGGTTCAGTGAACCTTACATGAATAAAGACAAATTCAACGATTCTTTTGAAGCACGCCAAAAGGATGATTCCGTTAGACAGTTTATAGCTTATGCAGAAGATAAACTAATTGGATACACGAATCTGCATCTAATCAATCTGCGCCATCGGACTGCAGTTTTAGCTATAATGTTGGATCCAGACAATCAAGGTAACGGGCATGCCCAAAAGGTCGTGCACAAAATAGTTGACTATGGTTTTTATCAACTGAATTTGAACAAAATCACGCTCGATGTCGTGGACTACAACAAAAAAGCAGTCCATATTTATGAAAAAGTGGGATTTAAAGTTGAGGGCAGAAAGGAACAACAGTATTTCATTAAAGGACACTATCATACTAGTTTGTCTATGGGCTTACTGAGAGATAATTACGAAAGTGGTTTAGATTAGAACGTTGACTTCCCTCACTATTATATTTGCATAGATTTAGTGCTTCTATGGCAAAACTAGTTCATATCCCCACAGTCGTTTTCTTGTTTAAAAAATATAAAATCAACATGCTGAATATATATTATATAAAGAGTGGATACGATGTCAAATTATAAAACACCTTAAGTATGGGAATGAAATCTGGAAGAAAAGAATCAATTCGGTAACCAGCCTGTCGCAGGAAGTCATTTTGATTTTCAAGCTTTATTTCGCAGTGTTAACCTTAGTGATTGGCTCTATTTTTACCTAGTACTGATAATAGAACGTATAAAAGTGGACAAATTAATTTGTCCACTTTTTATATTATAATTAATTATCGTTTTACTTTGTGACCCTGTATCTCAATATAGTTTTCAGCTTTTCCTTTTCAACTCTTCTCACATCAGATAAATATATTTCTCTATGAACCAACGTTTTGATTTTCAACTCATTGTCTTCAATGAAATCCTTCATTTTATGGAAGGATTCTGGTTCATTATCATAAGAACCCACATGTAAAATTTGAACAGATAATCCATCCTCAATTTCATCAAAATATACTTCTTCAAGTAATGGGTTTGGTTTTTTCTTTTTGGCTATTTGAAATGCTTTTTCAACAACATCTTCAGTGACAAACTCCGGTTGGCGAATCATAATCGTATATAATAATTCATCTTTATTCAGGGATTCACTTTTTTTACCTTCTGTCGTCAAATCCCATAAGCCCTCTAGTGGATAAACAGTATACTCAAAATAGCCATCCGGAGTAAAACCATTCTTCGGCATCATTCTGACAGCATAAGCCAAAGTATATAATACACCGATCTTTTCAGAGAATTCTTCACTATTCGGATTACCTTTACCTTTTATGCAAAAGAATTTTTGTTTAGGCACGGTTACTAACTCTGCTTTATTTTTAGGCGCATAGAGTTCTTTCTCGTGCTTTTTATACTCATGCTTCATCATTTCAACCTCCAATCGGAAAGTAATGAAATACTTAGACATATAATAACCTGTTAGCTGAAAAGTATCACATATCAAGACTTACTTAAAACAGAGTCTGATATTTTGACTAAATCATTCATACTGGTTCCTATCTAGTCATTACTTTTTTCATCATTCGTCTTGCCCCAACTTTTCATATTGAGGGCGGCTAAAATGATCCCGACTAGAGTCAGTCCCATACCCAGTCGTAAATAAGGCGTACGGTATGTGAACTGTACGTTGTTCTCTCCAGCAGTCAGCTCAACCCCTACGAAGCCTAAATTCGTGTTCAGCACGTCCCTTTCTTCACCGTTGACCATTACAGACCATCCAGCTGAGAATGGAATAGCCGTCACTAAAAGCTCATTTGCGTCAGCGATGATTTCTCCTTCTAAACGTTCATCCGAGAACACTTTAATATCTAAAGCACGTTCCCTTTTCTCGGCAGCGATGCGTTCATCTTCTTGGGCACTGACCGGTACGGCATAAACGGCGATCTCATCTAAGGCATATATTCCAGCCTGATCCACGACAATATCCACTTGCTCTTTTTCATCGTTTTCTGTCACGTAGCCCATATTAAACAGCATATTCTCCCGATGGAAATAAGAGCTGAAACTGTATTGATCTGACTGATAAATACTTTTCCTCTGTTGACCATCGTTCACTGCTAAACGGTAATTCGTTGATTGACGCAGCCAAGGCGATTGTTCGAATGGACGGTAGTCTAAACCGTCTAAACGGATGAACCACTCGTGTCCGATCAGTTCATCAGGGTCTTCTAAAACGAGCGTAAACTGTGTGTTTTCTTCCTCGATTAAAATTTCGTCGTCAGGCAGACTGATCGTTTCATTCTCATCATTCTTCACCTCAAAACGAATCTCTTTTACGGCACTTTCATTAGACGCTTTTTCCAGTGAAAATTCCTGATGGACACTTTCTTCCAGCACCACATTTTCAACTAAAGCAGCTTCTCTTTCCACTGCATTCAGTTCCATAAAATCTTTCTCTGAGATGGCGTTCCCGATGGCATAGGCAAAAGGGTACGCATCCGTTGTTTCCGCTAAAATGTACTGCTCATTTTCGTTGTTGCTCAACTCTTCAACTACTTCATATCCGAAAGGAAGGTACGACTCATTCTCGGAATCCGTAATGATATAGCGCACGCCCAGTAAGTGATTGGCGATACGCCTGTCGTCGATCCCGTTTCTAAGGGGTTGAATGACTTGAAAGCCTGCCGTTTCGATCGCTTTCGCAAAATCACTGACATAGCCATTCGTAATGGATAAATAGGAATTCAGTCCCATTACATCAAGATATAAAAACTGGTTTCTGACATGGTTGTCCTGAGAAGTGACTCCCACTCGGTAGGGGTCCAAGCCTCTGTCTGGCAAGTATTCTGGTCCATCCGCTAGTACCTGCTGATAAGCTTCCTCAGCTGTCCCATATTCAATAGAACTGTCCATCTTATTCATGCCAAATGGGTAATAATAGTACAGGGCATTCGCAGTCAAATTCAACATAACGAGAACGACCACTAACCGATTTTCATTGAAGTGGGAAAGTTTTTTATCTGATGGCAGCTTAAGATATCCCCATATCACCCAGCCTAAAGTAACCGGGAAAGTCATGTAAGGAAGTGAGCCATCAATAAAAACCCACGTAATGAAAGAAAGCACAGAAAATAGGACCAGTACCCACCTCATCTTCTGTAAGTAGTCCTTATCCATGTGTTCCCGCTGATCCATAAAGTGAGCTAAAGCCAGTGAAAAGAAGAAAGGCAGTGCAAATGAAAAGCGATTATAAGGTCCAGAGAACCCGTTCATCATCGACCCGAAAAAAGGAAACAATGCGAGGACGAATAATACGATAACCGTCGTTCGAATAAAGCGATAGTCTGGTTTTTTCCAGATGTACACGAATCCAAATATTGACAGGATAGGAAATCCTCCGATCAGCCAAAAGTAACTTCCGGGGCTGACCGTATGCTGGACCAAAGCTAAATAATATTCCAGCGGGTAAAACAGAAGATTGATGCCCAGTTCTCCTGCTTGACGAGAAGAATCCAAAAAGCCAAAAACCATAGGCAAGAAAAGGCTAGCTGAGATCAACAAGCCGACACCATAGGCATAAGCTGCCTTCAAAAAGACCTTTGTAAATGAAGCCCAGTCCCATTTTTTATTCAAATACGCAAACCGGACCAGCGCATATAGAACTGTTAAAAGAGTTAATTTATAAAAGAAATAAAAATTACTCAGCGCACTTACCGTCACTGCCACCATAAACAAACGACTGGAATCACCTTTTAGAATCTTATCGATCCCTAAACATAAAAGTGGAAACCAGATCAAAGGCAACAAAAAGAATGGATGGCGTGTCACGTTAAAAATGACAAAGTGTGTAAATGCATAAGCAATGGCCGAAGCCAAACCGGCGTGATGAGAGAGATGTTGACTCCGAACAAAAAATAAAAAGCTGATCCCGATCGCCCAGATGCGCAGCAGAATAAGGATGTGATAAGCTGCTTCCATCAAATGAGACGGGAAAAGCAACGCTAAATAAACAAATGGATCTCCGATAGCATAATACCCGTAAGAATGAATAATATCTGCACCAAGTCCAATATTCCAATCCCATAAGGATATATTGCCTTCGGTGACCCATCCTCTAATTTTAGAAATATAATCAAAAAAAAGCTGATAATGCTGTGTGAAGCCATCATTTTGCCAGATAAAAGACGTATTGGTCCAAACAAAATAGCTATAGATCGCACTGACCATTACCAGAAAAAGTCCGGTATACACTAAAAACGTGCGTGATGTGATGTCTCTTTTATCTGTTAATTGCCTCGTCTCTTCATGCATGTGTATTCCTCTTTCTGAAAACAATAAATTTACTGAAGCCATAATTGAGCAGAACGACGACAACTTCGGTCAACAATTTAGACACATTGGTGTTGAGGCTGAAATAGGCAACCAAAACCCACATACTTAACATGTCATAAAATCCTGAACCTAAACGAAAGCCAACAAACAAAGTGAACTCTCGAAATAACACTTTACGGTCCGTTGTTCGCGATTTAAAAACGAATTTTTTATTCATATAAAAAGCAAATAAAATCGCCACAACAATCGATAAAGCATTGGCTATTAGATAAGAGATACCAACAATAGTATCAAACAGAAAGAATACACCGAAATTAATAATCGTTGTCAGGACACCGACAAAAATATAATCGATCCACTGGTGGTACTTTGAATATAGTTGCTTCATGACCAGTCTTCCTTACTATCTTCTCTATTTGAATCATCACCTGATTTTTCACGAATGAAATAAGGCGGTCTTCTCTTTGTTTCAATGAATACTCTTCCTAGATACTCACCAATCACACCTAGTGATATCAATTGGATACCTCCGAGAAATAGAACGCCTGCCAACAGTGTCGGATAACCAGCCACATTCGTTTCCAAAAAAATCGTTTTCCCTATTTCAATAAGCAAAAACACAAATGACAAGAATGAGATTGTAAAGCCAATATAGGACCAGACCTTCAACGGTATGGTGCTGTAAGAAGTGATTCCATCCATGGCGAGTTTAAACAGCTTCGGAAAATTCCATTTTGTCAGCCCTGCTGCGCGTTCATCTGCCACATAGGTTAGTTGTTTCTTTTTAAATCCGATCCAACCATACATTCCTTTGGTGTATCGTTCACTCTCACGTAATTCTCGTAGTGCTGCTACACATTTTTTATCAAGCAGACGGAAATCGCCGGCCAACGGATAGACTTTTTCAGTCGTCATTTGCTGAATCAACTTATAATACAACTCGGATGTCCATTTCTTGAGTTTACTTTCACCTTTTCTGTCCACTCGAACGGCATAAATATCATCATAGCCTTTATCCCACCACTTCACCATTTCCAGTATCAACTCAGGTGGTTGTTGTAAATCTCCGTCAATAACTACTACGGCATCGCCATCTGCATAATCAAATCCTGCCAGCATAGCCAACTCTTTGCCAAAATTTCTGGATAAATCAACGTAATTTACTCTAGGATCTTTTTCTCTGATTTCTTTGATTTTATTTAATGTCTGATCTTCGCTTCCATCATTTATAAATAAAAATTCGCACTCAATGTTGGTTAGGCTTTTACTCATGTCGTCCAATCGGCGAACTAATTGAGGCAGTACTTCTTCTTCATTATAAATAGGGATTACAATTGTTATTGTTTTCATTTTTTCCTCCAGAATTCTACTAGCTGAGCTTTTTACTCATTTTCTTATTGTATCACGATATCTCTAAAATTGCCTTTCATACAATTGTATATCAAAAAGCTACACCGTCTCGATACTACAAATTTTCACTATTATCGTATAAGTAATCTGAAATTAAAGCTCCGTTTGGTTTCATCGCTGTTCCTCCTTTTTCGTGAAAATGACCATCTCCAAAAATGTCCTCAAACATAAATAGATCCTCTAATTTGGATCAAAAGATCAAGCTGTTATTTTGAGTTTCACAAATAATATATCCATTATCAGTCTCTACAGTAAACTTTTATCAAATGCCTATGCTAGATTTCTTGTTTAAAAAATCGTAAATCAGTATACTGAATACAGAAGGAGCGGATATTATGTCAAACTATGAAACACCTAAAGTATGGGAATGGGATCAAGAAGACAAAAACCAATTCGGTAACCAGCCTGTCGCCGGAAGTCGATTTGAACAGAAACTTCCAGTAGGCGAACACCCCTTGCAAGTCTATTCATTAGGGACACCTAACGGACAGAAAGTGGCGATCATGCTGGAAGAGTTGAAAGAAGCCGGCGTTAAATCGGCAGAATATGACTTATATAAAATCCACATTGGAGAAGGCGATCAGTTCGGGAGTGATTTTGTTGAAATCAACCCTAATTCGAAAATTCCAGCCATGGTGGATCATTCACAGGATGAACCGGTTCGTGTGTTTGAATCAGTCAACATTTTATTATATTTAGCTGAAAAGTTTGAACAATTTATTCCAACTACACTGGCTGAGAGAACTGAACTGATGAACTGGCTGTTCTGGCAAACAGGAGCTGCACCGTATCTAGGTGGCGGCTTTGGTCACTTCTACGCCTACGCACCTTTTGCACAGGAGTACCCGATCAATCGTTTTGCCATGGAAACCAAACGTCAATTGGATCTGCTCGACAGACATTTAGCCGACAAGGAATATATCAACGGCGACGAGTATACTATTGCAGACATGGCGATCTGGCCTTGGTACGGGCGTCTGGTTCAAGGCGACTTGTACGGCGATGCCGCGGCGTTTTTAAAAGCTGACGAATATACGAATTTAAAAGAGTGGACTGACCGTATCGGTGAGCGACCTGCTGTCAAACGTGCACTGAATCTGGAGTATAAAGATATCAAATGAAACTAAACTAGACAGAAAAATCTCGAAGTGTCATAACGACACTTCGAGATTTTTTTATACATTGATCAAAATGAGTGCGACAATGGTCATCGCGATGGCTAACTGATTCTTTGGAGCAATTCTTTCTCTGTAAATAAGCAGGCCGCCTATATTGATCAATACGATACTCCCGGCACTGTAAATAGGAAAAGCCACTGAGGTATTTACTGTATCCAGTGAAAGGATCAGAAAGTAAGACGAAAACAGATTGGGAATGCCTACTGCAAAGCCCGTCAAGATGTCCTTAAGGGTTGGCTTCCCTTTTGTATTCACCGTGTATGTCACACTAATCAAAAAGGCAACAAAAAATATTGAAAAAAGGAAAACATCTTTATACTCATTCAGAGCATAATTCTGATAAATCTTGTTTGAGAATTCTGCCATACCGCCAAAAATGAATAGAAGTAAAAGTGTCGGTTTGAAATCAAATGTTTTGATAGACTTTTTAGACAAATTGATAACAACGATTGATACTAATGATAATATAATGCCTATCCACTGAATAGATGTCGGAAATTCTCTCCAGATAAGTATTGAAAAAATCATTGGAATAAGTATGCCTAACTTTGCTATCGTCCCGGATACTCCCACCCCATTATCTTTGACACTTTTTTGATAGTAAGTAAACGACAAGAAAAAGAAAACACCTGCTATTCCGCCGATAATTATCCCCCAGACAATACTTGAGTAAGGTGATAAAATGTGCTGATCATTTCCCATTAATAAAGCGAAATCATCTATAAAAGGAATTTCTCGGGTAACGCCATTCAAGATTCCCTGGTAAATAATCATGATTAAGCTCGTTACAAATGCAATAAAATAATTAGCACTTGTAATGACATATCTATTTGAATCTGTATTTTCCGTATATTTAAAAATGAGTGCAATGGACGCACTGCATAAAATGGCTAAAAACAAATAAAACATAACTCCTCCTTTTAAAATAGCATAAGCTTCTCAATCTAATTTGATTAGTAGCTTCAGCTATTCTGCTTTTAAGTATATCATTTAAAATAAATCAAGTAATGCTGATTCTCACGAAGGCTCCTAATTTCTCAATTACTTTTATGAATAAAGTGAGAAATATTTCTAATTGTAAATAGTAATAGTGTGGAGGTGTGAAATGCTTATCAAAAAACTAAGAAACAAACCGGATTTGTTGACAGCACTGGAATTGCTGGACAAACGGATGACTCTTCCTTACAGAGAAAAGCAGCACTTGTCTACTCTATCTAAAGGCTATGATGGCGAGGTAATCTTTGATTCTTTGGTGAAGAAATATCTTACTAGCGATGCTCTCATTCTGAATGATCTGTCACTGGTTATTGGGAATACACCGATTCAGATTGATTCACTTATGGTGACTTCAAATGCGATTTATTTATATGAAATCAAAAATTATGAAGGCAACTACACCAATCTGACCGGACAGTTTCGTACGGATTCCGGCCAGGACATCGTCAGCCCAGCAGGTCAGTTAAACCGCACAACAACAGTATTTAAGAAGTTAATTAATCAGTGGGACCATGCTATATCCATCGTACCGAATGTCGTATTCGTCAACTCTGCGTTCTTTCTTTATGAGGCCAAAAAGGAAAATCCATTTATATACCTTCCTCAAATCATATCACATTTTACTAGTATCAATCGTCGATGCGATATATTATCAGCTAAAAACTACCATATTGCCGACCGTTTACTGGAAGAATGTCAAAAAGAGCTTCCTTACCAGAGGAAGCTACCTTTGTATGATTTTAATGATCTTAAAAAAGGGCTGACCTGCAGTTGCTGCGGATCGTTTGACCTGAAAAATTCCTCTAAGATGAGTCTCTGCGGTTCCTGTAGACATACTACTTCACTCAACAAGCTTTTTCTGTCTGAAGTTCAGTCATTCAAGTTCTTGTTTCCTGAAGCGCAGCTGACATGCAATGTCATGCACGAATGGTGTGGTGGCTCTCTTCCTAAACGCAGGATCAGGGCAATTCTAAATACGGAATTTACAATCAATGGGTTTGCGAAGTCATCTCATTATACTTAATGGCCTAAAAAGGAAACGACTTGCCAAGACAAGTCGTTTTCTCCTTATTTGAAGAGCTTTTTTTCTCTCAACGTCACTTTCAGAGAGGATTGAGACCAGTTCACAGTCCTAATATTAACTAACTAGTCACTATATCGCTTTTGAGACCAGTTCCTGAATCGTATGAAACCGAAGTAGTCTCAAAACTCATTTAGTGACCAGTTGATTTTATATCCTGCAAAGAACTGGTCTCAATAAGCCTTTTGGAACCACTTCTTTCAGCTTTTCTCAATCAACTAGTCTCAATATCGGTTTAGTGACTAGTTCTACAAGTAACTCGACATCAAGTGGTCACAAAAAAGACTGCCCAGTGTTTTTTTCATATTAGAGCTCTTCCTTAAAAGAAAAAGCCTCGCATCGCTGCAAGGCTTCCGATTCTTTATTAACCCACTGATCCTTCTATCTCATAATTGATGAGACGGTTGAGTTCAACGGCCTATTCCATTGGGAGTTCTTTAGTGAATGGTTCAACGAATCCCATGACAATCATTTCTGTCGCGGTTTCTTCGTCGAGTCCTCTACTCATAAGATAGTAGAATTGTTCTTCTGAAATTTTGGATACTTTCGCTTCGTGTTCGAGAGACACGTTGGAGTTGTAGATCTCATTGAATGGAATGGTGTCGGATTTAGACAGATCATCCATGATAATGGTGTGACAATCGATATGTGATATCGATCCGACTGAGTTTTTACCGAACGTAACTTGGCTGCGGTGGTTGACGGCTCCGCCATCTTTGGCAATCGATTTCGATACGATTTAACTTGATGTGTTTGGTGCGTTATGAATCATTTCCGTACCAGTGTTTTGGACCTCACATGCTTCAGCCATTGCAATCGACATGGTCATTCCGAGTGCGTTCAAGTGGATACTTGGCTCTTCAATGAATAACTTTACTGCATGTAAACGATGTGAGCATCAATTGAACTCAACCGATTCATCCAACATATAGACATTAGTACTCAGTTCTATATCATTTTATTCATCTAAAAAATTTCTGGGCCCTATGATAGTTAACTCGTAGATGATATCATCGGATTCGATAAGGAGAACATCTTCAGTGTACGTTAATTCGTAATCTTGATAAAATTGATCCGGCTCAGTACTGAGGTATCTATTTTCATGTGTAGATACTCAACTATTCATCGCTTGAAATATTTCTCTCTTTGATAAAAAAATCGCTCCCTCTGACAAAAGTCAAAGGGAGTGATTTTTTGTTTTGTTCTTGAAAACAAAACTATCATTAAAGTAGATAAGCATACATTTTCAGATTACGGTCTTAATGATGAGGAAAATGCATCGGTGAATTACTCTGCTTCTACTTCTTGTAATTCAAAATCAGAAGGAACCAAGACGGTATCGATTACGTGTACAACACCGTTTGACGCTTCGATATCGGTTGTAATAATTGATGATTCATTCACCATGGGATCACCTGACAAGTCAAAAGTCAATTCTTCTCCATTAACTGTTTCTGCTGTCATACCATCTGTTAAATCAGCGGCTAAAACATTACCGGACACAACATGATACGTAAGAATCTGTTCTAAATCTGGTTGTGCAAGTAATTCCTCGGCTGTAATATCTAATTCATCCAACAGTGTGTCAAAGGCAGCGTTAGTCGGTGCAAACACTGTGAACGGTCCTTCCCCTTGAAGCGTTTCAACAAGTTCTGCTTCTTGAAGAGCAGCGACTAAGGTACTAAAATCAGGATCACCTTGTGCAATACCGACAACGTCTTCTTCGGCTTCGTCAGCTGGGTCTTCATCTGCCATTTCATCGTCTGCCATTTCGTCATCTGCTGGTTCATCGTCTGCCATTTCATCGTCAACCGGCTCTTCAACAGCTGGGTCTTCATCGACTGCTGGTTCGTCCGTATCATCGGTCCCACAGGCGGCAATTAAAGCTAGAGCTGAAAAAGAGAGAACACCCAATCGTAACCTCTTCAATACGTCTTTGTTCATAGAAATCCTTCCTTTCTAATAAAGTCCACGGAATGTTTCGACAATAGAGAATAAGCACTTCTTTTTACACCATAATATTAATAAAAAGAATACTAGAAGTCAATTAAGAGGCTCAAGGGAAAAAACGTGCCAATCTTGTTTAGTACTAATTATTTTTAGCATTCACAACGGGAAGCACTGGCGATGAGAATGCAAGAGGATTCGTTGAATCAACAGCTTATTCAAACTTTACATTGTAAAAAAACAACAATGGAATGTCAACTCATATTGCTTGACATCCCATTGGTATAGACTTACACTCTCATTATAAAGCAAAGGAGATACAGTAAAGGAGGGTTTATTGATGAAAAAAGAACGCTTGAAATTTCTTTTTCAAGGTATTCTGCTGTTGATTTTAGGCATGTTATTTATGTCTAACCCAGTCCGTCAGGGTGTTATATTTTTAACGGTTATCGGGGTCACCTTTGCTCTTATAGGCATTGTGACTGTCATTGATGGTATCTTTATGACGAAAGAAATGAAGTATAAAATATTGCGTGTATTTGAAGGTTTACTAATTAGCGCTATTGGTATCGTTTTCTTTTTAAGAAACCCCGCACGTGGAGCTTTTCTTGTGGTTAGTCTAGTCGTTATTATGCTGATGATTTTAGCTGTCACTAATACTCTTGCTATTTTTAAATCGGACAACAATTTAAAATGGGTTGCTATTGTGTTGAACATTCTGGTTGTTTGGTTTGGCATCCTATCCTTATTTGACCCACAATTAGCAGTGGCTATTTTTTACTGGACTGTTTCCTTTCAATTGATTTTCACTGGCGTTAACAATGTTATGATGTACTTCCTTATTCCTAACATAGAGAACCTTGAGTAAGAAACTTAATTCAAATATCTAACAACGCAGCCCCTTTTGATGACAGGGACTGCGTTGTTTTTTGTTTGTTATTGTTTACGTTAAAAGAATGAATACGACACTATGGAAAACAAAAAATAATGGTCGAGCCAGCTTTTTGAAAAGTGAACGCTAATATAAGTTTCACTTGAGTAAAATATTTAAAGTGAAACTGATTTTAACAAAAAGAAAACCCGAGTGAATTTGTATGTATCAACAAATTCACTCGGGTTTCTCTTTTGCTAGCTCAAGACGGGGTTTTCGTCCCAGTCTCAGACTAATTTGCTTAGTGTTTTATCCCACTGATCCTTCCATCTCATAACTGATGAGACGGTTCAGTTCAACGGCATATTCCATTGGCAATTCTTTGGTGAACGGTTCTACGAAGCCCATGACGATCATTTCTGTCGCGGTTTCTTCGTTGAGTCCTCTACTCATTAGATAATAGAGTTGTTCTTCTGAAATCTTCGAAACTTTCGCTTCATGCTCCAATGACACGTTTGAATTGTGGATCTCATTGAATGGAATGGTGTCGGATTTTGACAGGTCATCCATGATAATGGTGTCACACTCGATATGTGAGATTGAACCTTCGGAGTTTTTGCCAAAGGTGACTTGTCCACGGTAGTTCACGGCTCCGCCATCTTTGGCGATCGATTTAGAAACGATCGAGCTGGATGTGTTCGGTGCGTTATGAATCATTTTAGCGCCCGTATCCTGTATTTGTCCTGCTCCGGCCATTGCGATCGACATGGTTGTTCCACGCGCGCCGCGTCCGTTCAGGTGGATACTTGGGTATTTCATGGTCGTTTTCGCGCCCAGGTTACCATCAATCCATTCAACGGTTGCACCTTCTGCAGCTGTGGCACGTTTTGTAACCAGGTTATACACGTTATCGGACCAGTTTTGAATGGTCGTGTAACGGCAGTATGCGTCTTTTTTAACGATGATCTCAACGACTGCAGAGTGCAGTGAGCTTGATGAGAACGTTGGTGCGGTACAGCCTTCGACGTAATGCACGCTTGCGCCTTCGTCGACAATGATCAGGGTACGTTCGAACTGACCCATCGATTCGTTGTTGATACGGAAGTACATTTGCAGCGGTACATCACATTTGATTCCTTTGGGTACATAGATGAATGTGCCCCCCGACCAGACGGATGAATTCAGTGCGGCCAGTTTGTTGTCTGTTGGTGGAACGACTGTCCCGAAATGTTCTTTGAAGATCTCCGGGTATTCTTTCAATGCGGAATCCGTATCTGTAAAGACGATCCCCAGTTTCTCGAATTCTTCTTTCATGTTGTGGTAAACCACTTCGGATTCGTACTGTGCGCCTGAACCGGCCAAAAATTGTCGTTCTGCTTCGGGTACGCCTAAACGGTCAAAGGTTTCTTTGATCTTTTCAGGAACATCGTCCCAGCTGCGTTCGGGTTTCTCGCTGGCTTTACGGTAATAGGTGTAGTTATCGAAATCGACATCTGATAAATCTGCACCCCAGGTTGGCATCGCACGAGATTTATAGTGTTCATACGCTTTTAATCGGTAATCAAGCATCCACTCAGGTTCTTCTTTACGAGCGGAAATATCACGGATAATGCCTTCATTCAAACCTTTACCCGTGTCGTAAACAGATTCCACATCGTCATGGAAGCCGTATTTGTATTCATTTTTCTCTGGTACTTGAGACATGTGTTTTCCCCTTCCTCACATCCGGAAAAGCAGATAAAGTCCTTTCTTTCAGGCTTTAACTGCCAGACACTGATCAAATCTAACCTTTGTTGTTTTATTTATGTTTTCTAACATACTATTCGTCGTGTTTCAGTTGTCCGTCGACACCGGTCTGTCCGTTATCAGCTAAGGCTTTTTCCAAAGCTTTCCAGGATAACGTGGCACATTTGATGCGGGCTGGAAATTTGGCTACGCCTGAAAGCATCATCGCGTCGCCTAAGTCATCCTCGTGTTCAGGATCTTCACCTTGAACCAGTCCTGAAAATTCTTTGGATAACGCTAAGGCTTCATCGAGTGACTTGCCTATAATGGCATCGGTCATCATGCTGGCACTGGCCATGGAAATCGTACAGCCGCTACCGTCGAAACGGACATCGGTGATTTTATCGTTCTCAATATTGAGTTGAACTTGAATGACATCGCCGCACGCTGGATTTTTGAGTTCGATCTGCGCTGTGGCTTTTTCCAGTACGCCTTTTCTATGCGGGTGTTGTGAATGGTCAAGAATGACTGCTCGGTATAATTGATCTAATTTAGTTAAGGCCATATGCGAAAAACTCCTTTGTGGCTATGAGTGCTTCGACAAATTTATCTGCATCCGCACGTGTGTTGTACAGATAGAAACTTGCCCGGGCTGTGGATTGTTGTTCTAAATAGGTCATCAATGGCTGCGCACAATGGTGACCGGCTCTGACAGCGACACCTTCCATGTCCATAGCGGTCGCTACGTCATGCGGGTGGACACTTTCCAAGTTAAAGGCGATCACACCGGTACGATCTTTGGGATTTTTGGGTCCAAAAACGGTCAAGCCTTCGATATTTGCCAGCTTCGGCATCAAATAGTCAACGATTTCTTGTTCATGCTCCATTATCTCATTCATACCAATAATTTCCAAATAGTCGATCGCTTTCGCCAAGCCGATCGCACCGGAAATGTTTGGTGTTCCCGCTTCGAATTTCCACGGCAACTCTTTCCAGGTGCTGCTCTCTAGCCCCACAAAGTCGTTCATTTCGCCGCCAAATTCAATCGGTTCAATTTTATCCAACCATTCACGCTTACCATACAAAACGCCGATACCTGTTGGTGCCAGCATCTTGTGTCCACTGAATGCATAAAAATCGGCATCCAAAGCCTGGACGTCAACGGGCATATGCGGAACTGCTTGAGCCCCGTCTACCACCATCACGCCGCCTTTCGCGTGCGTTAACTCTGCAATAGCTTTGATTGGTGTGATGCTGCCCAGTACATTTGAGACATGCGTCAATGACACGATCTTTGTTTTATCGGTTATTTTTTTGCGGGCATCGTCCATATCGAGCTGGCCGTCACCGGTCAGTTCGATATACACGAGTTTGGCCTGCTTGCGCTTAGCCAGCTGCTGCCATGGGATGATGTTGGAGTGGTGTTCCATATAGGAAATCACGATTTCATCACCCGGTTCAACGATGGCATCACCCAAACTTTGAGCGAGCCAATTTAAACTCGTTGTCGTACCACGCGTGAACAACACTTCTGCCGTTTCGTTTGCATGGATGAACCGTCTCACGGTTTCGCGTGCATTCTCATACTGAGTGGTTGCCCGCTCAGCCAAGGTATGCACACCACGGTGGACGTTAGCGTTAGAAGTATGATAATACTCTTCCACAGCTTTCAGAACGGCTGTTGGTTTTTGTGACGTCGCGGCATTATCTAAATAAACGAGCGGTTCATCGTTAACGACTTGATGGAGAATCGGAAAATCTGCTCTCCATTTTTCGCTTGAGATGGTCATTTGGAAGTCAGCTTCCTTTCGATTGTCTGAATCAATTCATCACGAACGCCTTTCAGTGGAATCGCTTGGATCACTTTGCCTAAGAAGCCACGAATAACTAAGCGTTCAGCTTCTGATTTCTCAATACCTCGACTCATCAAGTAGTACATTTCTTCCGGATTCACTCGACCAACACTGGCCGCATGCCCGGCGGTTACTTCGTTTTCATCTATCAGGAGAATCGGGTTAGCGTCTCCACGGGCTTTGTCTGAAAGCATCAAGACACGCGATTCCTGTTGGGCATCTGCACCTTTGGCCCCTTTGAGAATATGACCGATCCCGTTGAAAGTTAAAGTCGCACGGTCCAAGATAACCCCATGCTGGAAGATGTTCCCTACAGTGTTATTGCCATGGTTCTCGACTTTTGAATCGACGACTTGCAATTGACGTCCATTACTGACAGCAACTGCTTTCAGATCTGTGCTTGAACCGTCTCCGATCAAATCGGTGTCAAAGTCAGCGACAACGTTCCCGCCATTCATGACGCCAACGGCCCAGTCGATATGGGCATCTCTAAACGTGTAGCCTTTACGGCTGAAGTAGACGGTGGAGTTTTCCCCCAATTGGTCAACTGCGCTGTATTTCACTTGGGCGCCGGCTTTCGCAATGACTTCCACAATGATGTTCGCAGCGTTCTTTTTATCCCCTTTGGTCAGGGTTTTTTCAACATAATTGAATTTAGAATTGCTGTCTGCATAAATCAAAACATGCTTGATGAATGCATCTTCCACTAAGCTGTTTTGGATCAAGACCGATTCAAAAGCGTCATCGATCTCAACGTTTTTAGGGACGTATAAAAAGAGTCCGGAGTTCATGAAGGCGGCATGGAACGCGGTGATTTTGTTGGTTCCCGGTTTCACTGCTTTACTCATGTAGGCTTCTTTAACAAGCTCTGGATATTCTCTCAATGCCGTGTGTAAATCGGTAAAGATCACACCTTTTTCTTTGAGTGATTCGGGCAATGTTTCGATCACCGTATCGTTTCCTGCTTGAATGACACGTATCGCATCGGCTTTATCTTCGATAAATTCGAACGGATCGATCGGTTTAGGTGACGGAGCTCCTGTTAAATTCGGTACTTGCCATAGAGGCCAGCGGTTGTAACGCAGACGTTCAATAACGGGAGGTTCCAGATCGTCTATTTGGTCTAACGCAGCTAAGCGCATCTCAAGCATCCACTCAGGTTCTTGTAATCCGCGAGAGAAGGCGGCTAAAGCATCTTTATGACTCACGTATTCACTTACTTTGGTTTCCATGTTATGCCTCCTCTGCACTTAGTCTTCTTCAATTTCGATGTCTAGTCCTAGTTCTTCCATTAGTCCTTTGTATCCTTCTGCTTCCAGATCTTTCGCTAAATCAGCGCCGCCAGTTTTCACTACACGTCCATCCATCATGATGTGAACAATGTCTGGTGTGATGTAGTTGAGCAAGCGTTGGTAGTGCGTGATGATCAGTGAACCGAAGCCTTCGCCGCGCATTTCATTGATTCCTTTTGAAACGACTTGCAGGGCATCGATATCGAGTCCTGAGTCGATTTCATCTAAAATCGCAAAGGTGGGTTCGATCATCATCAATTGTAAAATCTCATTACGTTTTTTCTCTCCACCAGAGAAGCCTTCATTCAAATAACGTTCGGCCATCTCTTCCGGCATATCTAGTAGTGCCATTTTTTTATCTAATCTTTTAAGGAATTCCATAACGCCCATTTTGTTGTCATCGTCTCGGCGTGAGTTGATGGCAGCACGCATAAATTCTGCGTTGGATATCCCCGCAATTTCACTGGGGTATTGTACAGCTAAAAACAGTCCGGCACGGGCACGTTCGTCGACTTCCATTTCCAGAATATTTTCGCCGTCAAGCAAGACCTCACCTTCTGTGACTTCATACTTCGGATGCCCCATGATTGCGGCTGAGAGCGTTGATTTCCCTGTTCCGTTTGGTCCCATGATTGCGTGGATCTCGCCTGTCTTCATGATTAAATTGACGCCTTTTAGAATTTCTTTATCTTCAATGGATACATGTAGGTTCTTGATTTCTAAAACTGCCATTATGTGCCTTCCTTTTCTACTTGATTTTTTTTGCTTACTTCTATTATTTTAGTCTAATTGAGAATGATATTCAAGTTATTCTTCCTATTTACCTTATAATATCATTATATCTCCTGATTCTGCCTGAATACCAGTTTATATAAATTATTGTTTGGAAAATCCGAGTAAAAAAAGAAAGTGACTGTTCGATTTAATCGACGGTCAGTCACTTTCTATCATTTTTTGCATACAGTTTAAAGCAGATCTTCAAGTAACCACGCAAAGGATCTCAGTATCGGCATCATTGCCCGCATCTGCCAAGTCGGGTTTTGTCCTTTTGTTTTTTCTCCGTTTGATTCTGAATCATCGGGATAGACTTGTGCGCTTTTTTCCAGATAACTTTCTTCTGCTTCAGCCAGCAGTTGTTCGGCTAATGCTTCACTGTCCAGTATGACCATTGATTCGGTGCTCAAGTAACTGCTCCTGGCATCAAGGTTAAAGGAACCGATGGCACTGATCTGCTTATCGAACACCCATGTTTTCGTGTGCAGGGTCGATTCTTTCGGCTGGTATTCGTAGTAATCCATAAAGGAATCAATAAAGACCGATTTCCTGTTTTCCGTTCCTGCCTGACCGCCTATATTGTTGCCGGTCGACATGCCATTCGTTAACATCAGCCCCTCTGAAGCCTGGAAATCTGTTGCTTCTATATCTGCCCGCATCTGACTGTTCGGCACTATCCACGGGCTTTGAACATATAAATGCTCTTCAGCTTGACTAGCTAAGGTAAGTAGATGGCTCCAGACGAACGGTTGTTTGAACCCGCGCGACAGTTCGTTGTGCACGTAGTAACCCTGGTCGATGTCTACGGCTTTTGCTTCCCACGTTTCAATCGAGGTCAGCGGCTCTCTATCTTCACGTTCTTTCTTATAGTCAAGGTAAACGCCTTCCAGTTCAGCCATTTTCTCCTCCGCTTTATCCCCGCTCCAGTCAAAAGTAGACCAATTCGTTTGGTCGACCGCGTAATCACTATTGAATAACTCGGTATAATAGTCACCCATCTGATCTATAACTCCCGCTTCATCTGCTTCTGTTTTCATCATAAAAATATCTCGGTCAAAGGAATACGCCATATCAGAACTGGTCCGTTCATAGTATAAATCGCTGACGTTTCGTCCGCCACTCACTGAGTATTTATTATCCACAAGAAGTAATTTATCATGCAGGCGATTATTGATCCTCCACGGTGCATAAAAGACTGAACTGATAGGTTCGTGAAGTTTAAATTCAATGTTCGGGTGTTCGTTGAAGGCATGCATGACATCCCTGTCTTCACCTCTTACCCCGTGAAAAACGCCGTCCAAAATATAACGGACCTTCACGCCTCGATTGGCCGCAGCTAATATATAGGCATAAAACAGATCAACACTTTCCCCTTCTTTCATATAAAAGTAAGCGACATCAATTGTATCTTCAGCCCCGTCAATGATATCCATCCGTGCCCCAAACGCTTCGATGCCATATTCTAGCAAAGCAACCTTTTCTGATGTTTCAACAAATCCAGGCTGCACGTCGATCTTTTCCGGTGTCGGACTGATTACTGGCCAAATGATTCCCGTAACTAAAACATAAAGTAAATACACTGCTGCTGTTTTCCATAACCAATTCACTAATTTCCGACTTAAATCCACTTGATTCATCTTTTCCCCACATTTCTCCAACTTTTCTTTTTATCAGTTTACCTTAATTCATTGATAATAACATCAAAAATTTCAGTTTCAATTAAAATATAAAAGGTTGTTACACCTCGCTACATAAGGATGTGTAACAACCTTTATATTCGTGTGTGTCGGATGGATTCACAGACCGACCTAACTTTTCAATTTATCGGCGATGATCGCCGCTGCTTTTTTAGGCATAAGACGATACAGGCGATCCATCATTTTTGCATCATTCCCAACCATGACCCGGTATTGGTTGGCTTCGATGGCATCGATCATCATTTTCGCAGCATCTGAGGCACTGGTCAATTTATGCTCTTTACCTGAATCGCCTGCTTTAGATTCGCGTACAACTTGAGAATTTGCCATGATGTTTGTTTTGACCGCACCCGGGAAGGCAACCGTCACTCCTACATTGGTATCCAGGAGTTCCGAGTGCAATCCTTCGGTCATCAGTTTGACAGCTGCTTTGGATGCCCCATAAACGGATTGTCCCGGAACTGGTAAGAAACCTCCCATACTCGAAATATTAAGAATGTGCCCTTCCGGACGTTTCAACAATTCAGGCAAGAAACTTTTCACCATATACAGAGTCCCATAAAAATTGATATTCATGACCTGTTCAATTTTGTCATAACCCAAGTCGTTAACGTTGATAAACGGCTGAATAACTCCGGCGTTATTGATGATTCCGTCAACACTGCCATGAAACTGCTTCACTTCATCGACTAACGCTTCGATCGCAGCTTTGTCAGTGATATCGATAACATGTGTGGAGATCTGTTCTTTATGATCCGATGCCAGACGCGCCGTCTCAAGCAAAGACTCTTCGTTTATGTCCAAAGTGGCTACCCGTGCACCTCTATGTAATAGTTCCCTGACAAGTTCCCTTCCCATACCCGAACCGCCACCCGTGACGACTAATGTTTTATCGTTAACTTTCATTGTTATTCCTCCTCATTATGTATTCGCTTCAATTATACTATAGAAAAAGTATATATCATAGATTTTTTCAGCTGTATATGATAATGATTTAATCGCTTTCTTTGTTTAAGTGTCAACATTTGATAGATTCGTCTTGCTCAAGGAAATGACTGACTGGGTAATCTCAATATGTCTTGAATAGGCGGGCTCGCCTATTCATTCATTATGAAAACATTTTAGATTTATAATTATATTATAGTTTACTGTGCCCATTATTTGGACTGCATCAAAAGCATTACCAAGTTCAGCAAGCTCAACCTAAAAATTCTCAGTGAGTGGTGCCAAGTAGCGCCAAGTTCGGCAGGCTCAACGTAAAAATCTGGTGAGTGGTGCCAAGTAGCGCCAAGTTCGGCAGGCTCAACCTAAAAATCCGGTGAGTGGTGCTAAGTAGCGCCAAGTTCGGCATACTCAACCTAAAAATCTGGTGAGTGGTGCCAAGTAGTACCAAGTTCGGCAGGCTCAACTTAAAAATCCGGTGAGTGGTGCTAAGTAGCGCCAAGTTCGGCATACTCAACGTAAAATCTCAGTGAGTGGTGCCAAGTAGCGCCAAGTTCGGCAGGCTCAACCTAAAAATCCGGTGAGTGGTGCCAAGTTCGGCAAGCTCAACGGCTTTTCTACTGGAGTCTACCTAAGACTGCCCCTATTCGACGTACTGAGGTGAAAATCATATTTGAGTGATGCCAATCGGGCTTTAATTAAGTGCACTTAATTATATAAAAAAAGAGCAGATTTCTCTGCTCTTTACCTATTATATTATTTAAGCTTCAGCTTCCTTGTCGAATGCCAAATCCGTATCCAGTGATTCCCAGACACTGGCATCCACTCCAGTTACTGTGATGATCCAGTTCTCAGCTTTATCTTCCTTATTTAATAACGCAGGTTCATCTTCCAGTTCTTTATGCGTCTCTTTGACGCTTGCAGAGAACGGCAGCGTGATCTCGGTGACCGCTTTGGCACCTTCAACGTTTAAAAAAGCCTCCCCCTGCTCGAGCTTGCCATCGTTTTCAGTGATTTCCACAAACATGACTTCACCCACATCGTCCTGGCCTTTTTCTGATAAACCGATACGGTAATCCGTTTCATTCATTTTTTCTATCCAGATACCATTGTTGTGATATTTAACTGTCATTATCATTTCTCCTTTGCTGTATGCACTTGACTATAGCCAAGTTTGGTTATAGGTTTCTTCTTTATAGCCGACCGTCAGTTTATCTCCGTCCATCGCCAACGGACGTTTGACCACCATGCCGTTTGAAGAGAGCCACTCAGCCGCTTCTTCGATACTCATATTGGGTACTTTCTCTTTCAAGTTGTTTTCTCTGTAGACATTTCCGCTTGTGTTGAAAAAGTATTTTATCGTCCGGTCCGATTTTGACAGGATCTGTATCCATGTTTCTTTGGATGGAGATGTCTCCAGTAAATTTTTAAAAGTATATGAAATGTTGTGTTCATCTAACCACTTCTGTGCCTTTTTGCATGTGCTGCACCGTGGATGACAATAAAATTCCAAATGTATTCCTCCCTGTGATCTATCGTGTGCCTTTATCATTATAGACTACTTTTGAACAAAAATAAAAGAGTGAGGCAGTCAGGCACTCACTCTCCATCAGAATCATCGGTTGCCCGTATTAATATCCGGGTTTTTCTTTTCCCATTCTTTCACTTCGCCCTCTTTCAATTTACCTACTTTGTAGAGCTTGCGTTTCAGTAAGATTGTTTCAGATTCACTTGGATAACCTTTCCAATCTGAATCTTGCAGGCGTTTTTCATTGCGTTTTTTCGCTTCATATTCAGGAACTGAAATATAATTTTTCCATTCAAAAATCATTGCATTGATAAGTGCGCCAAAAAGCAAGATCAAACTCGACAGATACAAGAATACCATCAGCGCAATGAATGCTCCGAATGTGGCGTTCGCTACGGCATCTCCACCGGCAAAGTTCAAGATGATAGAAAATCCTTCTGTCAACGCTACCCAGCCGAGTGTGGCAAAAATGGCGCCTGGGTAAGAATACTTGAACGTTAAATGATGATTGGGTACAAACCAGAAAACGATTAAAAAGACCAGAAACAAAATGACGATCAGTACAACCCATCGTAATAATAAGAATTGTTGAATGAATGGAATTGTTATGCCTATCGTTTCTTGTGCGAACTCTAATATCTGTTCACCAAAGACAAAAGCAAATATTGCCATGCCAATGACAAGGATTATTGCAACCATCGTTATAAGTGAGATTATCCGGCCTATGATAAAATTACTGGTTTGCGTGGAACCGTAGACATCATCCAATACACGTCTTAAAATGGTGATCACACGACTCGCTGACCAGAGTGCGGCTAACAAACCAAAGGAAATCGCACCTCCACTTCCACTTTCCAGGTAATTCAAAATGACCGGTTCCAGTACATTATATATATCCTGTGGCACAAAATCTTGTGCGATATTCAATATTTCATCCGAATTGATCGGTAATAACGGAATAATATTCGCTAAAACCAGTAAAATAGGAAACAAAGATAAAAGTAAAAAATAGGCCATTTCGGCAGCACTTTGATTTATTGTTCCTCTCTCCCAGTTTGATTGAGCGATTTTGATGAAACGCACGAGTTTATCTTTTCGCGGAATCTTCTCTTCAAATTGTTCGACTTTTTCCACTATTACACACCTTCTTTCAAATTTCTTCTTTTATCAATCATAGCATAATTCGGTGTTTCATCCCTATCGAGAAGCACTATCAAGTATTGGATTTATATAGAACTCACACTTGGTAAACAAGTGAATAAATAGCCGACTAGCGCTGACAGTCCTTAAAAAGCACGAAAACGGATTATCTGATTCGATAATTGAACATAAAAAGTACGCCTATTTTGATTTTTACCAAAACAAGCGTACTATTTTTGTATTGAATTTAAAAACTATTTATTCGTCATGTAAGTTGTATTCTTCAATAATCATTTGGACGCCTTCATCGATAGATTGGGCTGTTCTTTTTTTGCCTGACTTGAATTCCACACCTACGAGACTGTCACCTTCTTGTTGCAAGGTACCGATCACTTTTTTCTTAACGACGAGTTCCAATTCAGTAAACGCATCCGTATTATTTTTAGTTTCGTTGATTTCTACTTCGATTTGCTTGTTTCTTTTTGCCATATGAATTCCTCCACTTTCTTCTGTCCCATAAGTGTACTAAAAACAAACCCTTTGAGCAAGACGCAATATTACTATTCTAAATAATCACAAGCGCTATTTTTTGTTATTGCTGTCGTTTTACTTATACTTCTAAGTATAGCAACAAACAAAAAAGGGGTTATATTATGAGACTTGTTCGTTATCGAGCACACGATAAACCAACTGAAAAAATAGGACTTGAAATGGAAACCGATATACTAGATATCCTACGCCTAGCTCGACATTTAAACACTTCTCTCCCTCAAACGATGGAAGATCTAATCGAGCATAGTGGCGACGGATTAAAGCAAATTCAAGATACCTTAAACAAAGCACACGACCTACATCTAAACTTGAAAGACTATTTGATACCCACGGCAGAGATCATATACTTGCCTCTAATAAAAAATCCCGAGAAGATCCTTTGCGTAGGGATGAATTACGTTGAACACATAAAAGCAACAGATGGAGAAGTTCCAACAGATCCCATCTTTTTCAGTAAATTTTCCAATGCTCTAGCCGCACATAAACAGAAAATACCTCTTTCAGCTAATGCCGAACACGTTGATTATGAAGCTGAACTTGTTATCGTTATAGGTAAGAGCGTGAACAGCGTGCGCGAGAAAGAAGCCGGTGAAGCCATACTCGGGTACACCATTGGTAATGATCTCTCTGAGCGGAATTTCCAATTTGAATCTTCTCAGTGGTTGATTGGAAAAACAATGGACTATTTTGCACCTGTGGGTCCCGCCTTAGTTACTAAAGACGAGATACGTGACTGTCAGGACTTAACGATTCAAACTAAACGTAATGGAAAAATCGTTCAAAATAGTTCCACCAAAGACATGTTGTTTGATGTGAATAAACTGGTGAGTCAAGCCTCTCAATTTATGACTTTAAAACCTGGAGACTTGATCTTTACCGGTACACCGACGGGAGTTATCCTGGAAAAGCCAAAAGAGCAACAGGACTGGTTAAAGACTGGAGATAATATTGAAATTACGATCGAATCGCTCGGCACCTTGACGAATACCTTCGTGTAGAAAGCATAGAAAAAGAGGAAACGACTCATTTCAGTCGTTTCCTCTTTTTTCGTTTTTAATTAATTTTAGTTGCTTCTTCTACTTTGCGTGTGTGACGCGGTCTTCTTATATCTTGTTGGAAAGGATATCTGATACCTAATGAATGCTTGGCAATTTTAGCTGAATGATCAGACATTCTTTCCAGGTTTGAAACGATATCAACGAACAGTATCCCATCGGATGGTAGTCCGGTTCCTCGGTTCAAGCGATCGATATATTTCTTACGGATATCTTCTTCTAAACGGTTGACTTCTTTCTCACGTTTAATCACTCTACCCGCAAGTGAATAACTATCTTGTGTATAGGAAGCGACGGCATCTGAAATGTTTTGTTCCACTAGACCGAACAACGCAATCAAATCTTCATCGTAAAAGATTTTTTCTGGTTCTTTATTGCTTTTTTTCGCTATTTTTTTCTGAGCCCGTGCGGCTTCTTTGATGTTATTTAATATATTCTCACTGTGGTCACCGATACGTTCCAGATACTTAGTGATATCTACCAGCTCTGCATGTTCCGTCGAACTTTTCAGTGGAAGGTCTTCTACCGAAATTAGCATCAAGTATTCAGTCAGACGCATATCGATATCATTTACGACCTCTTCAAGCTGCAAGGAGTTGGATCGGCTCGTTTCATCTTGGTTCTTGTAATACTTAAACATTTCTTTATATTCTTCCAAAACAAACTCACCCATTTGCTGAACTTCAAGTTTTGCCTGGTTCAAAGCAATGGCGGGTACGGTTGTGATAATAGAAAAATCTAAATGTGAAGAATCGTATTCAATAAGGGCGTCATCACCAGGAATGATTTTTGTTACTAAATCTGCCAGTTGATTGATAAACCACATTTGAATCAACACGTTAGTGATGTTGAACAATCCGTGCGCAAAGGCTATCTGCATTGCCGGACTCAAGTTAAATATAGGTGTGATCGCGATGATCAAGGACGTAAACGGTCCTAGGACCAGAAGAACAGCAAAGGTCCCTACTAAATTGAAAATGATATGTGAAGCGGCTGTACGTTTAGCAGCAACGCTAGCACCTATGGCAGCCAGAAAGGCGGTCACTGTGGTACCAATGTTATTACCGAATAATACAGGTAGCGCACCAGCAAGTGCAATTTGGTCTTGTGAATATAACTCTTGTAAGATTCCGATACTCCCACTGGAACTTTGAACGAGCCAGGTAAAGACGGTCCCCACACCTACTCCAAGAATAGGATTCCCTGATAAACTGACCATCCCGTCCTGGAAAGCCTGAAAGTCTCTCAGCGGATACATGGCATCCCCCATGAGTTCCAGACCGAAGAACAAACCACCGAAACCAAACAGGATCTGTCCAATATTATTGATCGATATTCGTTTAAAGAAAAACAGTAAAAAGGCGCCGATTCCCATGACCGGCAATGCATAAGCACCGATATCGATCCCGATGATAAACGCTGTCACCGTTGTTCCGATATTTGCACCCATGATGACACCAATGGCTTGCTTGAGCTTCATAAATCCAGCACTAACAAGTCCTACGGCTAATACCGTCGTCCCTGTGCTCGTCTGCATCAGCACTGTAACCACTATCCCTGCAATAATTGCACGAACTGGTGTAGCTGTCATTGTATTTAGAATCGTACGCAAACTATCTCCAGCAGATTTTTGCAGGCCATCTCCCAAATATTTCAATCCAAACAGGAAAATACCTAATCCACCGATAAACATAAATAGCATTTCTTGTATATCCAACGCGAAACCCTCCATTTTATAATCTCAGTAATATAAATGCTGAAACAACTACCTGAATAAAGCAGTTCTTGCTTAGCCCATTTCAGACACTATACTTCTATCATAAATGTTATCTCAGACAAAAAAAATATGTTTTTCTTGTCTGAGAATATTTTAATGTAAACGACTGATTGATTTCAAGGAATCACAAGATAAAGAAAGCGCTATCAGCCGGTGCCTCCGTCACTAATCATTCAAAAGCGAACTAATATATAAAAAACCGCGTTAGCATTCGTAATTGAACAGAAAAATTAAATGTAATACGTTTTCATTCCTTGACGAATTGTTCATTATCAGTCAATTATTTCTCCATTTCATTTACCTCTTGTTCACATTTTTGTAACAAAATTTACTTTTCCAAATTCTTCCGTCTACAAAGCTGCCTATTAAATTTTTTTTGACAAAAAAAACAGAGCATTTGCTCTGTTTAAGCTGTTTGAAAATCTTTAAGAAATTGAACCATGTGTAATGCGCCATCTTCGAAATCTTTCAACCTTATCGCTTCGTTGGGACCATGCGCTTTTGATTCTGCAAACCCACAACCACTGCTCGCAACAGGAACATTTAAGTATTCTCCAAAATAAGCCATTGGACCTGATCCAGCATTCGTGGGTGACAAGACCACTTCTGACTCTTTTCCGTAGACTTTCTCAGCCGCTTTTTTGACTGTCTGAACAAATGGACTTTCCAAGTCTGAACGGAATGCCTTTAGCCCTTTGAGTAAGAACAGTTCGACATCCTGAAACCCCTCTTTATCCAAATGTTTCCTGATGACTTGCTCAATGTACATGGGATCTTGACCCGGGACCAAGCGGCAATCCAGTTTTGCGGAAGCCTTTCTTGGTAAAACTGTTTTTGTCCCCTCATCTGTGTACCCCGACAACAGTCCACTGATCGTCATCGTCGGATAAAAAGTTAAGGCTTCTTCCGTTGACCAGTCCAGATCTTTCGTGATAAAAGGATGCTTTAATCCATATATTTTCGTCATCTTCTCACTGTTTACTTTCTGTTGGTTAACGACTGCGCGCGCGTATTCAGTAGGCTCTTCGATGTTATCGTAAAAACCATCGACCAGCACCTGATTCTCTTTGTTTTTCAAGCTTGCTAAGGCGTGTGTTAATCTCCAGGCAGCATTATCGATGACCGCTCCAAGTGACGAGTGAATATCAACATTTGCACTCTCGACTAGCAGATCAAAATAAGCCATACCTTTAACACCTGTTTGGATAACGAAATTTTCTTCCTCGTCTTTGCCGCCGAATTCCCAGATGCAGCCGTCACTATTGAACAGATCGGCATACTTTTTAATGTACGGACCAAGATTGGGACTACCATTTTCCTCTTCGCCTTCAACTAAAAATTTCACGTTACATGGTAAACCGTCTTCTGTCGCCATCAAAGCTTGAATCGCGTATAAACGGACAACAAAATTAGCTTTGTTGTCGGCCACACCTCTACAGAAAAGTTTGCCGTCTCTCACAGTCGGTTCAAACGGTTCACTTTCCCATTCGTCTAGAGGATCTTCTGGCTGTACATCGTAATGGTTATAAAACAGCACCGTTTTATCCGGGTTACCTTTTTCGCCAGCAGGAAAGTAACCGTAAACGACCGGGTTGCCACCACAATCGTCTAACACTTGTGTTTTTCCACCCGTTTTTTGAATCATCTGTTCCACGTATTTCACCGTGGGCAGGATATTTCTATTTTGGGTGGAAACCGAGGCTAAACGTAAATAATCAAAGAATTCCTCTTTACGTTCCTGGATGATTTTTTTTACAGCATGGTCTGTTGTCATCATTTCATCTCCTCCTATGTATTAAAAAAGACACGAACGAGAAGTTTACCTTTATCGGTGTCTCCTCGTTTATGCCGCTTTGTAGTCTTTGCTGCTTAAGGCATCAAGCATACTGCTTCGCCTTTTTCAGTAACTTTTGTCGCTTTTTACGGTACAAAGGCACTTCATCTTCATGGCAGTAAATAAAGTGTTCCGGTGCTATTTCATGCAACCCGACTCCGTTATGATTATCGTAGTGATGATAGCCCGGGTCATATTCGGTCCGGACACGGTGCCGTTCAGCTTCAGGATCTGGTGTTGGAATGGCTGATAACAGTGATTCTGTATACGGATGGAGCGGCGCTATATAAAGTTCATCTGCATTGGAGACTTCTAAAATGCGTCCCCTATTCATCACACCAATGCGGTCACTGATGTATTTAACCATGGATAAGTCATGAGCTATAAAGAGATAAGTTAAATTGTTTTTCTCTTTCAACTCTTTTAACAGGTTTATTACCTGCGCTTGAATAGAGACATCCAATGCACTGATTGCTTCATCTGCAATGATAAAATCAGGTTCGACAGCTAAAGCTCTCGCTATCCCTACACGTTGACACTGTCCACCAGAAAATTCTTTTGGATAGCGATTCGCAAACTGTTTGTTCAAACCCACCGATTCAAGCAGCTCATACACTCTCTTTGTCCGTTCAGCACTGTTTTTTTCCATGCCATGAACCTTCAGCGCTCCCCCGATTATTTCTTTTACCGTCAACCGTGGGTTTAGGGAAGCATAGGGGTCTTGAAAAATCATCTGCATCGATTTCCTGAATTTCAATAAATCTTTTCTCCGTTTGATGCTATTGATATCTTGACCCTTGTAAAGTATTTGACCTCCGGTAATGTCTCCTAGCTTGATGATGGCTCGACCAGTAGTAGACTTGCCACTACCCGACTCGCCAACGAGACCAAACGTTTCGCCTTCATAGATTGAAAAGCTCACACCTTTCACTGCACGCACTTCTGATTTTTTTCCTTCATTGAAAGACTGTTTGTATTCTTTTATTTCAACGATTCGTTTTCTTTCTTCAATATCTGCTGCCATAAGCTTCCCCTCCCACCGTTTTAGACATTCTCTTTTCTGAATTTAAATAATGGAATTTTTCCTTACGTCTTATCACTTCTGCGGGTGGTGTGACCTCTGGTGCATCCGGATGCAAAAGCCACGTTTTAGCAAAATGGGTCTCGCTGACTTTAAACAGCTCAGGATCTTCGTAAAAGTCGATACCTAAAGCATATTCATTCCGGGCAGCAAACGCATCTCCTTCTGGCGGATGGAGCAAGTTTGGTGGTGAGCCTGGGATAGTATACAAACTTGTCTGTTCCACATCCAATGTCGGCATGGATGCAAGCAATCCCCATGTGTATGGATGCATCGGATTGTAAAAGATTTCATCTGCCGTACCGATTTCCACTATTTTCCCTGCATACATAACAGCTACGCGGTCAGCCATTTGAGCGACGACACCTAAATCGTGTGTGATAAAGATAATGGACGTGTCCAGATCTTTCTTTAAATTATTCATCAAATCCAGTATTTGAGCCTGAATGGTCACATCCAACGCCGTTGTCGGTTCATCGGCAATGAGGATTTTCGGCTCACATGCCAGTGCAATAGCGATCATGACACGTTGTCTCATCCCACCTGAAAATTGATGCGGGTAACTTTTATACGATCTTTCCGGATGTTGAATCCCGACTAAATCCATCAATTCAAGAGCTTTTAGTTTCGCTTCTCCCTTACTCACACCTTTATGGGCTATGATTGGTTCAGCTATCTGTTTTCCTACCTGCATTGTCGGATTCAATGACGTCATTGGATCTTGAAAGATCATCGCAATATCATTGCCTCTGATTTTCTGTATTTCTTTTTCAGAAAGTTTGAGCAGGTCTTTTCCTTCAAATATGATCTCTCCTCTTTCAATTAGAGTATTCTTTTTGGGAAGCAACTGATTGATCGCCTTAGTGGAAACAGATTTACCGCTTCCTGATTCGCCAACAATGGCCAGTGTTTCTCCCTTTTTCAATGAAAAATCTACACCTCTGACTGCTTGTACAACGCCTTCAAATGTCTGGAAAGAAACCGCTAAGTCTTTCACTTCTAGAATGGTTGTTTCGTCCATTTTTTTCACCTTATCCTTTCTAGCTCAAACTCTTCTGCAAACGTAAAGTAAAAAAAGAGGCACACACTAAAATCATTTTTAATGTATGCCTCTCTCAAACTTCTAATTAACCAACTTATTCGTCCGCATCGATCGTCCATTCGTGCAAGTCGTGTAGTGAACCTGCCCAGTATTCCTTGATCCCACCATTCAAGTTTTCCACTTGAACACTGAATTGAGAATCGGAATATAAAGGTACGATTTGCATTTCATCTTGCATATGTTGTTGCAGTTCAGCATAGATAGGGTAACGTTCATCAAAATCAGTTCCTGCCATGCCTTGTTCGATCAGGTCGTCAACGACTGGATCTGATACAGCCATGTTATTGGAAGCTCCACCTGTTTGGATATAACTTGCAATGTTCGGATCGACTGTATGTCCCCATCCCATTAAACCAATGTCATAGTCTAAATCCTGCGCCATGGATAACCAAGTTGGGAAGTCATAGCTATTAAGATTAACTGTCACACCGATTTCTGAAAACCATTGTTCGATCAAGTTACCGTTTTGTTCTCTGACGGCATTTCCTGTAGGTACCACAAATTCAAGTGGGGTATCAAAGTCAAAACCGGCTTCTTCAAGCATTTCTTTTGCCAATTCCGGATCATATTCCAAAGGATCTAAGCTGGCATCTTTATATGGGCTGGCAGAAGAGTATGTTGAAGCGAGTACTTCTCCACGTCCTCCCAGTAAGTTCTCAACTGTCAGCTCTCTGTTTAATGCATAGGCAAAAGCTTGACGAACTTCTGGATTATCAAATTTCTCATTATTGATGACCATGTATTGACCGTTAAAACTTGGGTGTTCTTCAACGACTAACCCTTCAATATCTTCTAGTAAACCGATGTCTTGTACTGGCACCATTCCGATACCTCCGCCAGCTGTCATGTGTAAGTTGCCAGCTTGGAATTCAGTAATCAGTGATGTGCCATTCATTACACGTGCATACACAGTTTCAATTGCTGGTGCACCACGGAAGTAATCAGGATTAGCTTCTAAATGAACGTAGTTATCGTTGTCGTATTCAACGAACTGATATGCCCCACTGAAAACAGACGGCATCGTTGCCTCTTCTGAATTGGGAATATCGACGACTTCGATATCTTCAAAGACATGTTTTGGTGCAATAAGAACGTTGAACCCTAAGAATTCCGACAAATAAGCTAAATCGACTGGACTTTTAGTCGTAATAGTCAATGTTTTTTCGTCGACGACTTCAACACCAGCTAAATCTTCTGCTCCTTCTTCACGTATGCCTGACGAATCCGTTCCTTCGATCATCGCTACACTCGTACCGAGCGTTGTTTCAACTTGCGGATCAGCAATCGTATTCAGTGTAAAGGCCACGTCATCTGCCGAGACAGGTTCCCCGTCCGACCAATTAGCGTCTGGATCGATGTTTACAGTAAAGACTTGATTATCCTCTGTTTCGAATGATGCGAGTCCAGGTTCAAAACTATCTGCAGTCGGCATGACCAGCAAACTGTCATAGAAAAAGCGCTGAATCCATGTTCCTGCGACACCTGGACGGTAGAACGGGTTGAAACTGTCTGGTGCATTAGTCAACCCGATCATTAGCGTTGACCCATCTCCTGCATCAACCTCCGGAAGACTTTCAGCCGATTCTTCTGACCCTTCATCTTCTGCCGATGTTGCATCTTCATCCAAGTCAGGTACATCCCCATTACCACAAGCGGATAAGATGAGTGATGATGCAAATACAACTGTTCCATATTTTAATAAGCTTTTCATTTTAGACATGTTAGTCTCCCCTTTTTAAGTCGTTACCTTAAAGGTAATGCTTATATGTTTTAATGATTTTTTTACCGATTTTTTCTTTCTATAAAGCTAGGAACATGAATGGTTTTCCCCCGAAAGCCATTCATGTTTTTGTTTCTCCTTCAATCGCTTCACGTAAGCCTTCTCCAATAAAATTGATGGCCAGAACTGCGATAAAGATCAGGATACCTGCCGGCACCCATCTCCAAGGTTCTGAAGTCAAAACTCGGAGTGACTGCGCCTCGGATAAAATATTCCCCCAACTTGGACGAGGTTTTTGCACACCGACACCCAAGAAACTTAATGATGCTTCTGTTAATATGGCTGTTGCGATCCCAAATGTTGCATTTACCAGAATCGGAGACAGCACATTGGGTAAAATATGAATGAATAAAATACCGGGCACAGAATAACCTGTTGAAACAGCTGCTAAAACAAAATCCTGCTCTTTCAATGTCAGTACTTGCCCTCTGACTAGCCTGCAAAGCGGCGGCCAGCCCAACGTTCCAAGCACGATCGTTACGACCCATATACCGGATCCTAGTAATGATACCAGCGTTAAGATAACCATAAAAAACGGAAAAGACATAAAGGCTTCGGTTATACGCATGATAATACTATCGACGAATCCCCCGAAGTAGCCTGAAACTAAACCTAAGGTCGTTCCAATGATGACGTAAACGAAAACCGAACCAATTCCAACGATCATAGATACTTGCGTCCCATGGATAAGTCTCGTCAGAACATCTCGTCCGATATCATCCGTTCCTAAATAAAAATTATCATAGGGCGCAGCCTGAAACATACCCACTGAAGCATCACGTGGATGCGGTGCTATTTGATTAGCGAAAACAGCGGTTGAAAGTAAGATAAGAAAGATCACGAGGCTAATTACCGCAATTTTATTTTTAAAAAACCGTTTAGCCACTGTTTTAATGTAGCTATCACCATCTGTCGCAACCTGTTCAGCAGCAGTGTCCGGATAATTCGTTCTATCCATTGTACTTACTAAACGAAACATTGCTTCTGCATTTTTATTGCCTACATTTTGTGCCATTCTTATCTCCCCCCTTTCTAATTATATTTAATACGCGGATCGACTACCGCATACATAATATCTACAAATAAGTTAGCGAATAACACGACAACTGCCGACAACATTGTTATTGCCATCAGCATCGGATACTCACGTTGCTGGATAGCCATAATAGTCAGACGACCCAGACCTGGCCATTGAAAAATCTGTTCTGTTACAATGGCTCCGCCAACCAGTCTAGGCAAATCAGTCCCAATAATCGTAATTACTGGAATAAGAGCATTCCTGATGCCATGCTTAGTTAAGATCACTTGAGCTGTCAAACCCTTTGCTGTAGCGGTTCGAATATAATTTTCTCCATATACCTTGATCATCGTCGCTCTCATGTAGCGCGTCATATTCGCGATATAAAAGGCTGAGAGAACACTTACAGGTAATACAAGGTGATGAACCACACTCAATATGCTACTCTCTTCACCTAGTTGCGACATCCCACCTGTTGGGAACCAGCCGAGTCGGACTGAAAAGATATAAATCAATCCAAGTCCTAAGAAAAAGTTCGGTATGGAAACTCCGACAAATGCGCCCCCGGTCAGTAACGTGTCTACCCAGGTCCCGTGTTTTCTAGCACTTAATATTCCAAGTGGAATCGCGACTAAATAAGAAAAGAGTAAGGTTGCCCCCATCAGAACAATCGTTGGTCCTATACGAGAAAGTAAAATAGGTAAGACCGGATAGCGTGTAGAGTAATGGATCCCCAAATCGCCTCTAAGCGCACGTCCCAGCCACCTAATGTATTGAACAGGATATGGCTGATCCAATCCCAATGCTCTTCTCGTCGCTTCAATTTGACCCGCCGTTGCATCAGGTGAGATATAGAGATCTGTTGGATCCCCTGGTGCTAGATTCATCATGATGAATGCCCCGATCGATATCATCAGCAAGACTGGAATAGCTGTGAGTAACCTCTTTCCGATATACTTTTTCATTTTCTCCCCTTCTTTCCTCTTGAAACATAGCTTAATTGGTCAAGTAGCTGTCGATAATGGTTAAAAAGACCTCCCCAGATCTCAGTAACGCTTGCTCGTCAATTTCAAATTTCGGATGGTGATGTGGATAAGCAACTTCCTTTTCAGGAGGCTTGGCCCCGACACGTAAAAATGCTCCCGGTTTGTTTAATAAGAAGTAAGCGAAATCCTCACCACCCATTTGTCCTTCCACTTCTTCCACTTCCTCTGCCACAAAAGCGTTTAGAAACGCAGCTTTGACTTTGTCTACTTCCTCAGAGGTGTTCTGGATGGATGGATAACCATGTGTATAATCTATCTCTACGGTTGCGTCATAAGCTGCCGCGATCTGGGCACTCATTGTTTTTAATTTTGATTCCATCAGTTGCTGGATATCCTGATGCATCGTTCTGACTGTCCCGACTATTTCGGCCGTGTCAGCGATAATGTTGTAGGCCTCGCCACCTGCTTGAAAGCCGGCAAAGGTTAAAACAGCCGGCTTAACTGGATCCGTCATGCGACTCACGATCTGTTGTAGATTCGTGACGATCTGCGTGCCGACAGTCAACGCATCATGAGTATCGTGAGGGGCAGCACCGTGTCCACCTTTACCCTGGACTTTCATTGAAAAGGTATCAGAGTTTGCTGACCCGAACCCGTAATTGTAATAGACTTTGTTCAGGGGTTGTTCGGCACCGAGATGAATGCCGAACACATAATCGACTCCGTCCAGTGCACCATCTTCCACCATCGATTTGGCCCCACCAGGCAGTACTTCTTCAGCGTGTTGATGGAGCAAGACGACATTGCCGTGCAGCTCCTCCCGGTGATTCACCAGCACTTTAGCGACACTGAGCAATGACGCGGTATGACCATCGTGACCACAGGCGTGCATGATGCCCTCTTCCTTGGACTTGAATGCACTCTCGACTTCTTCTGTCACGCGCAAGGCGTCAAAGTCAGCTCGTAAGGCAACGGTTGGCCCAGCGTGTTTCCCTTTGATCGTTGCTACAATCCCGTAGCCATTTCCGACGTTCGTTCGAATGTCATCCACGCCGATCGTTTCTAGCTGTTCACTGATATACTTGGCTGTTTCAACTTCTTCAAACGACGGTTCCGGATGTTCATGTAGGTATCTTCGCCACTTCACTGTTTCCTGAAAGTTATCTGCTAACTCTTGTCTCCATTTGTCTAAAGTCATTCGTCACCCTTCTTTCACTCTTAGTCTAAGGCTGCAGTTTTGGTTTTCGCTACTTGTACGCCACTTAATAAATAATGATCAATAATATCGACGAAACACTTCGCTCCCACCAACATGGCCCGTTCATCAAAATCAAATTTAGGATGATGATGGGGGTAACTGATCCCTTTTTCTTTATTTCCTGAATGGACAAAAAAGAATGAGCCGGGTTTCTCCTGCAAGTAATAAGCGAAATCTTCGCCTCCCATACGCAGAGGAATCGATTCAACTTTCATGTCTTTACGATTCGTTTCAAATAACGTCTGAATAAGTGCCGTTTCTTTTTCGTGATTGAATAGGGCTGGATACCCACGTGTATAATTGACCTTGCACGTAGCATCATGAGCGAAACAGATGCTTTCTGTCATGGTTTTTATTTTTCCTTCGATCAAATCTCTTAATTCAGGATCAAAAGTCCTTACTGTTCCTTTGATCGAAGCCTTGTCTGCAATGACATTGTGCGCACCGTCTCCTGCCTTTAATGTGGAAACAGTTAAAACACCGGCTTTTTTAGGATCTTTGTTTCGACTGATAATGGACTGCAACTGATTGACTACGTATGAAGCGACGACGATCGAATCGACCGTAGCATTTGGATAGGCTGCGTGCCCGCCTTTACCTTGTATCGTAATATCGAAGAAATCAGCCGCGGCCATCGCATACCCTGAACAATAAGATACTGTTCCGTATTCGAGTGGCGATCTTAAATGCAACCCATAAACGGCATCCACGTCTTCCAGCACACCGGCTTCAACTATCGATTTTCCGCCACCGGGTAAAACTTCTTCTGCATGTTGAAAGATAAATTTAATCGATCCTACAAGTTCATCTTCATATGCTTTCATCACTTTAGCCACACTGAGTAAAGTCGCTGTATGCCCGTCGTGACCACAAGCGTGCATGATTCCCGGATTTTTTGATGTAAAGGGTAAACCGGTCTGTTCCTCTATGCGCAAAGCATCAAAGTCAGCCCGGAAAGCAATCGTTGGTCCCAATTTACTTCCTCTTAAATAGGCAACAATCCCTCCGCCCCCAACATTTTCTTCCACCTCTGTATAACCGAACGCTCTCAATTTATCTGCGATATATTCTCTGGTCTGCCATTCTTTAAATGATGGTTCCGGATGTTGATGTAAATGTCTGCGCCACTTTACCGTAGCGGGATAACATTTATTGAGTTCCTCTTCTAGTTGGTTAATTAACATATGACCCACTCCTAAATTAGATTATTCTAATGAAAATGAGAATATTTTAATAATTCGTGTCGTTTTTTAAAGTTTATACACTGCAAAACCTATTGTCAATGCTTTTATCTTTGTTTTTATCATTGTTTTCTAATCAAATTCTCTTTTATAACTCATTATAGTTGTCGGTTTCAGCAACGAAGCGCTTACACTAAAATGTGAATAAAATGTGGCAAACAGTTATTTGTTATCCCTAATGGTCCACCTTTAGTTTATTCAGTGTGATAAATTTCAGTTACACAAACACATAGTGTCAAAGCGTTGAACAACCCTTTTTATGTTTATGAGAGTTCACTTTTCAATATTTACTTTAACGCTATAAAATCATATAATTAATACTATAAAAATAACTTGCTAAACTTTTATCAGAAAAAGCTTGCAGTTAAGTAGAGGTGATAATATGAACGAAACAGTTGAAAATAATTATATCGACTTGAAACGACACGCGAAATCAATAGGTATGACACCTGAAGAATATGCTTTAAGTCTTCACGAAAAAAATCAGGCTTTGAAATCTGTACTGCTGAATAAAGGAGCAGAGTTCAAATCCTTTGTAACTGAATTTCACATAGTTCTAGATGGTTTAACGCAATATAAAGATGCGGATGCTATAAAAGGTACCTATGAACACTATGAATTGATTAAATGTGTGAACAATTTACTCTTAATGACAAGTCGTGATCCCAACTTACTCGCCCAGTTGTATCACCATTTCCCAAAAGGAATAGATGGTAAAATAAAAGAATTTAATAACCTGGCAACTTAAACACAAAGTCCTGTCCCAGTTTGTTGGGACAGGACTTTTTTAGTTATCAGAAGCATTGTACCAAAGTAAATGATAAAGGAAGTAGGATGATGACATGGCCGGATTTAATTTCAACGCTGTACTGCAGGGTGCGTTGGGTAACTATTCAGAAAAATCGCCAGACGAATTGACGCAAGAATATGGGGATTATCTATTTAAAGAGGAGAAAATCACAATGGGATATCAGATGATTCGCGATGCTCTTGTCTTTACTTCGTTACGCATACTATTTGTTGATAAACAAGGTGCTACGGGTAAAAAAGCATCATTCAAATCTATTTTTCTGGATTCCATCATCAATGTAGAAATGGAAACAGCCGGTACTGGTTTTGATGATAGCGAGTTGACGATCACGTATTTAGAAAATGCCTATCAGAAATCACACAATGAACGTTTGAAAGAACAGAAATTCGAATTCCCCAAGAAAACCGATACCACACCTCTTTACCGGACGCTTGGAAATATCAGCGTCAAAAACCGTGAGCGCATCAATCAGTAACTTACTTAATAAAAAAGGGATAACCGATGTGGTTATCCCTTTTTTGTCTATAACGAATCAGTAGTCTAACTACTAACAGCAAATGTTGTATCTATATATAACGATATTAAGAGGTAAGAAGCACAAGCTGGTAGAATAGTCCGGCACAAGCGACTAGAAAAAGAACCATCTCGCTTGTCTTCCCAGTTTTGTAATATATCAGCTTAAAACCAAATTGTATCCTCTTGTTATAAACTGGCTGAAGCCATGCCACGCCGGTTTTTGAAAAGGAGTCTTCAACTAAGTGAGCAATATAGCCGGCAGTAAACCAATAAGCCCATTCCAGAGGCTGCTGAAAAGACGACAAAATAAACTGAGCTGCTAGCAGGAAGAAGATAACGCCTACTATGGAGTGCAGTAGTCCTCTATGTCCGAAGACCATTCTCATCCCATCGCTGATGCCTCGTGTTCGGTTGCCGATAAAGGATTTCGGGTGGTCGATATCTGGCAAGAGCGAACCGATCCCCAGAGCAATGACGTTTCCGATAGTTAAAGAATCGGTTGAAACAAGTATCGGTAGCACTGTGGCATAAGTGACAACGACATGTGATTTGTAAAGCATATTTTTCTCCTTCTAGAAAACAGATAAACTAAATCTGATTTGAACATTATTTTTGGTCTATTATAGTCATTTTTATATCTCTGTTAAGTGATAAGCTGCTTAATTCTTCCTGCAGCATAAAAGCAATAAAGGAACGAGTTGGACCTCATTATCGGTGCAGAACGAGTCCCTAAAACGATATAGGACCCCCTTCATCTTAAGCAAGTTCTTAGAACACGTATCAAAAGGGCTATTGAAACCAGTTCAATTGAATACAATAGTCAGAACTAGCTGCAAATCAAGTTTTGAGACCAGTTCAGTGCAGGTTATTCGAAGAAAACAGTCACAAGGATAGTAAAGCAGCGAGTTAAACAAGCTTGAGCTACAGAACGAGTCCCGCGATCCGATATAATCAATCAGACGAGAAGGTTTTTTCACTATAAAATGCTGCGGAAAATCTCAAAGAGGCTGGAATAAGCGTTTCTTTTAATAAAGAAAAGCTTGTCCCACCCTCTTATCTGCTTTTATTATCAATCAATCAACTTATAGTATTTCAAACCTTCTACGATTCCACCATCCGTATTGGAGGCGGTGATGTAGTCGGCCGCTTCCTTTACGTCATCGGTCCCATTATCCATTACCACGCTGTAATCGGCACGTTCCAGCATCTCTATGTCATTCGGTCCATCTCCAAATGCGTATAGTGGCACATTTTCCATTTCTATGGATTTAAGTAAGGCATCAATGCCTGTTGCTTTGGAATGTCCTTTCGTGATCGTGTCCATGCTGTAAGGCGTATTCCGGTAAAAGGATAGCTCGGGGAGTGCATCGATCAATTCATGATCCAGGGAAGAATCTTTATTCAGCACGAGCATCATTAGGATCTCTTCTTTTTCGCCAAAAGCACTATCGATTTCAGGCGGATCTTCATGGATATAGTTATAGGCATATTTCAGCGTTTCACTATAGCGTGTAGCTCGTATCTTGTCCGTACTGTATAGAGAAAGCGGTAGTTTCTTTTCAGTCGTCATTTGTTTCAGGCGATTCACCAGTGACTTCGGAATTACATTTCGGTATACTTCCTCCCCTTCATATTGGATATATTGTCCATTGAGGCAGATGAACGAATCGATGACCGTATCATCCAGTACATGCTGGATTTCCAGTGGGCTTCTTCCAGTCGCTATGAAAGGTACTGCACCCTTTTCTTTCAATTGAACAAGGGCTTCTTTTACCTCTTCATCCACTTTTGACTTTTTATTTAACAATGTTCCATCCAAATCAAAAAACACTAATGCCGTTGGCTTCATTTGAATACTCCTTTTATAAATCATATTTACTTGATCAACTTATTTTTCTAGTAAAATCCCGTTCCCTACCTATTTCTGGACTCGACGGATATTAGTTGCGATCATTACGGCTTTCGGTTCTTTTTACCTGCACACAGATGGCATCAGGCTGCAGGAAACATTACAGGCTCAAACACCCAATCATACCTTTACAATAAAGGGCTACTCTTTTCAGTCCATTTCCATTATACCGTTTATTTGCATTGTTTTAAATCTTTTAAACGATACTTGACTTGAACAAAAAAAATAAGCCTTGCAATGTTGGATAACAATTGTCACACCAACGATTACAAGACTTATATTTTGAAGAGTATGGAGTTGAGGGGAGTCGAACCCCTGTCCAAGCACATCGACACTCAAGCGTCTACGTTCATAGCTTTACTATTTAAAGTTTCGCTAAACACCAGCCGTAAAACAGGCATCATGCGTTGCTAGTCTGATAATCTCTTCTCAGTCTTCCAGACGGAAAGAATAAGCGTACCCCACTGCATATAGGACCCGATACCGAGTACATGGGTGATACCGGTCGGATCACGCTATAAGAAGCTGTTGTTACGCAGCTAAAGCGTATGTGTTACTATTATTGTTTGCAGTTATATTTAACTGTGACGTTGATACGCAGTCTCGTCACCTGCGGAACGCAACCCGAGCTCAATCTATGCCTGTCGAATCCGTAACAACCCCGACATGATTAAATGAGTCTCATTTGACTCTATAAGCATTATAGCATATATCTGTGGAAAATGAAAGCCTGTTCGCTTTCTTATTGTAAGTAATCATCGCAGAAAAGACTTGTGTATTCTCGCTTTTATTACCATTTAAGCAATGCCCAACAATCATTCCAATGAACAAACTTTAATCAGTAATAGTTTAGCTAATACACACAAAAAGACACCCCTATTTAATTGAAATAGGGGTGTCTTTTATCGTATTTAAAACTCTTAATTAATTACTTCGCTGTTTGAATACCTAGAATATCTTCTTTGGCATGAATCAAATCGGTGATTTTTTGACAATTTGGTGCTTCAAAACCTAAGCGTTTTGATGCTTCGGCTACTGCGCCATTTAAAAAGTCTATTTCAGTCGGTCTTTTATTTGCCAAGTCCTGGTGCATAGAAGGATAATGAGCCCCTACTTTTTCAGCTAATGCTTTAAGATAGGTAACCGTTTCTTCAACGTCAAGTTTTATCCCGTCTTGCTTTTTGGCTACTGCAGCAAATTCTGTCACGATCGCTGACAACATTGAATCGATCGTCGAAGTTGCGAAAACTTTTTCGATAGTCGTATCTAGCAATGCACACAAGGCATTCATCGTACCATTAACACACGCTTTGCGCCATGTCGTATAATTGACGTTGTCACTATAGACTCCGTTTAAACCACTTCTTTTCAAAATATCGACTATTTGTAATGCCGCATCTTTTTCCTCAGGGACACTATTTTGTAATTCAACCGGTCCTTGTCCATCAAAGTGTGTAATTCCGGGAGCATCGATGCCAGCCGTCCATACTGTCGTACCCATGATGATATTCTTTTTAGGTACAAATTCTTCCAGTGTTTGTAAATGGCCTAAGCCGTTCAACAGACAAATGATTTTTGTGTTTTCTCCTATGATATGATGAATGCTTTTCATCATTGCTTTTAATCCCATTGATTTTGTGAAAACAAAAATGGCATCCATTTCTTCATTCAACTCATTAGGTTTACAAATTTTCATTGTTTGATTGTCTTCAATGCCATTAACCGTGATGTTTAACCCATTATCGGAGATGTTTTGGATATGCTGTTCCCAATTATCTAGTAATGTGACATCTTCGCCACTTTTTTGTAAATGGTAGCCAAATCCGCACCCTAGTGCACCTGATCCTGCGATTGCTATTTTCATAAATCTTATCCCCTTTTGTGATTAGTTTGTTGCTGGTAAAAATTCGAAAATCTCATGTTCGTAAATTTTCAGTACCTTGTTGAATAATATATCTACTAATATTGCTCCACCAAATGGAATGACGAAGTATGCCATGATAACCATCCAAAGTGCTGAACCCATATTTACGGCTTGGATCGGTCCAACCAAGCCAACGATTCCAAATCCTGCCGTTTGTGGTAAACCATGAATACTGAACAGATACGCACCGGTACCAGATAGAATAGCATTGACAATAATTGGCACTACGATTCTTGGATGTCTGACAAGGTTCGGCATCATCATTTTCATTGCTCCTAAGAGAATGGCTAATGTTGTTCCTTTTTGATTCACTCTTTTAGAGCCGATTACCAATACTGCTGTACAAGCTGTCACTCCAATAGCAGCAGCTCCTGCGCCTAAGCCTGATATCCCGATTGCTATGCCGATTGCTACTGTAGAAATCGGTGAAATAATAAGGATAGAGAAGGCAACAGCGATGAGGATGGCCATCAACAATGGTTGTAGCAGCGTGAAGGTATTAATGATATTTCCGATTGTTGTAGTTACTAGACTGACATACGGTAAAGTAAGAACACCAACTGTCCCTACACCAGCACCGACAATAATAGGAAGTAAAATCAAAGTTAGCGATCCTAATTTTCCTTCTAAAAAGCGAGTGACAAAGACGGCTAATCCAGCTATAAGCATAACGTTGACCAAGTCACCAATGCCTACTAGTGTAATACCCGCTTCTGTAACAGCGTATGCGCCTGATCCTAGAAATGTAGCAGCACCAATAATGACACTCTGCATAGGATTCAACTTGAATTGCATCCCAACCAATACCCCGATCAAAGCAGGTGTTAAGAACTGCATGGTGGAAACAACCATTGCTAAGGTTACAAAGATTGAAGCATAAGGAATTAAAGCTTTAAAAATTCCTCCTAAGATGGCATTAGCAATTAAACCAATGACGATCCCGCTAGCGGTACCCGCAAGTACCTTATTTGAATAATCTTTAAAAGTATATTGTTCATTATCTAACATGTTTTTTCCCCTTATACGAAGCCTGACAGCTTGTTATTTTATTTGCAAGCTCATTGTATCACAAAAATAAAATGTTTTCGGAAAATTTCATGAAAATCTACTAACAATGTTTTAATATGTGTCTAACCACTCTTATCAACCTTTTAGTGTCTATTTATACATTATAAGTATATAAAAAACTCTCACATCGCAGCTTTTCTCTTTTGGTGCACGAGAAAGCTTTATCGCAATGTAAGAGTTTAGACTTTTCACGTTAATTACTCAGCATCTTTAAAATGTGACACGTCATTATAACGTTCAAGATGGAATGAACCGTCTTGATATTTAGCAACAGATACGCTGACATTAAGTAATCCCCTATTATCTTCCAAATCAGGAATGAAATTTTGCAAAATATAGCGAATCGTTCCGCCATGAGCAACGAGTAATATTTTCTCGCCTGTATCACGGTGGCGATCGATCAACTTGAGCAAGCCTTTTTCAACACGTGACCAGAACATCATGAAATCTTCCGCATGTCCTTCGGGATCAATGGCGCGAAAGGCATCCATTCGTTCCGGAACATCTGTGTTTTTAAACATTTCTTGCTTCGTTTCATAGCCCAAATATTCCCTGACTTTGTCGTAAGCTTCGGAACCAAACATGCCTTCCATGGAACCAAAGAATACTTCTCTAAATTCCGGCATTTGAATCATATTCAATGTTTCTAATTGGCCGTTTTCTTCTAATATGATTCTGGCTGTTTCTTGAGTACGTGATAAATCGCTCGTGTAGACCGCATTGAATTTTGTGTCAGCCAGTCCACGTCCGCAGCGTCGTACATCGTCTTTCCCATTTTCCGTTAGCGGTGTATTGCTCCACCCTTGCATTCTGCCGTATGAATTAAAATACGTTTCTCCATGACGGACAAAATAAATAGTAACTCCCTTTTCAGCCATTTAATTCCTCTCCTTCATTCATCTGCTTCTTCTTTCATTCTAACAAAATCCGGGATGTTTAGCGATGAAATAGTCAATTTTTAAAAAGCGTTTCGTCTATTATAAATAGCATTTTGTTTTTTTTCAAGTTTAAAAGAATACCCTTGATTAAAGTCAGAAATACAGTTTCGATTGAACTCATTCGGTCGTTTGTATCGAGAGGTCTCTCTCTACTTACCGAAGGTGTACCTCATTCGACACTTTGAAACTGTTTATGTGGTTGAAACAACCGAATGAGGACATGTTTGGCAATTACAGAAATCTTTTCCCAGCCTAGTTACCGAACATGCCTGATATTCGGTAACTAGGCTGAAATTCACGCTCTCAAAGTGACGAACTAGGCTGACTTCGACATCTAGAGAACAAAATTCATTCTGTACTTACCGAATCCCTCTCAAACTTTACCGATATTCTTATTAAACCAAGGTTTTCTATCAACAAAAAAACTGGGACAGTAGTCCCAGTTTTTTCCCTATTGATAGTTGTCTTTGACAGATCGTCTTAGATCACGGTCCTGATCGCGACGTTTCAACGATTCACGTTTATCGTATTGTTTCTTCCCTTTGGCTAAACCAATGAGAACTTTGGCAAAACCGTTCTTGATATACACTTTCAAAGGGATCAACGTTACGCCACCTTGTTTCACTTCACCGGCAAGTTTATCGATCTGCTTTTTCTTCATAAGCAGTTTACGTATGCGTACTGGGTCATGATTAAACTGATTACCTTGCTCAAACGGAGCGATATGCACATTATATAAAAATATTTCACCATTACGAATACTCGCATAGCCATCTTTCAGATTGATCCGGCCGGCTCGAATCGATTTGATTTCGGTTCCCTGCAAGACGATGCCCGCTTCAACCGTATCAAGAATAGAATATTCGTACCGTGCTTTCCTATTTTGAGCAATCAGCTTGCCTTCTCCTTTTGGCATAAGGTTCCTCCCTTTTATTTATTGGGTTTTTTCGCTTTATGACGTCCCTTGTTATCTTTGTCATCTTTAGATTTCCCTTTTCTAAAACGTTTCTTCTTGTCACCTTTGTCTTTGTTGCGTGCTCTTCTCGCTATGTTATCTTTGATGCGTTTTTCTTTTGCTTCTTCGTCTTCGACTAATTCAAAGTCGATATCATAAGATTCTTTATCGGCTTTTGTTACGATGATTTCAATTGTTTTTCCGATTCTAAAGGTATTACCTGATCGCTGACCGACGAGCAAGAGCTCGCGCTCGTTAAATTCATAATAATCATCCTTCATGTTGGAAATGTGAACGAGTCCTTCAACAGAGTTTTCTAACTGAACGAACAAGCCAAAGCCTGTAACTGACGTGATTACGCCTTCGAATTTTTCACCAATTTTAGTAGACATATACTCGGCTTTTTTCATTTCATCCGTTTCACGTTCGGCACTTACTGCGCGACGTTCTGTAATCGAACTGCGTTCAGCAATTTCTGGTAAGAGAGCGTTCCAGCGGTCTTTCGCTTTCTGGCCTGTTCCTTCATCTTCATAATAATGAATGAGTCGATGCAGGATCAAGTCAGGGTAACGTCTGATCGGCGACGTAAAGTGAGAATAGTACTCTGCAGCCAAGCCATAGTGTCCAATCGGAACAACATCGTATTTCGCTTGTTGCATCGAACGAAGCAACAGCATGCTGATGACGCCGGCTTCCGGCTTACCGTCTACTTCATCTAATATATCTTGCAATTTTTTTGGAGTAATTGATTCTTTTAGACCGTTGACTTTAATGCCAAAGCTTGACACAAATTCTATGAAGCGCTGCATTTTTCCTTCATCGGGTTTATCATGTATACGATACAATATCGGTAAATCTTGTTTAGCGAAATGTTCAGATACTGTTTCGTTTGCAGACAGCATGAACGATTCAATGAGTCGTTCACCCACACCTGTTTCTCTGAGTATGATATCCACAGGGAAACCTGTAGGATCAACTTCAATTTTCGCTTCACGTGTATCAAAGTCTATCGATCCACGTGCTTCACGTTTTTCCAATAATATATTGTGCAGTGTTCGCATTTCTTCAAGCATCTCAAGGATCTCACTGTATTCCTGTTTAAGTTCCTGATCATCATCATCTAAAATCCCGTTGACCCCTTTATAGGTCATACGGTATTTGGAATTAATGACACTTGATGAAACGGTATAATCCACTATTTGACCGGCTTTGTCGATTTCCATTTCACAACTTAACGTTAGTCGGTCTACGTTCGGATTAAGCGAACAGATACCATTGGATAAGCGCTGAGGTATCATCGGAATGACACGGTCGGTCAAATACACACTCGTTCCGCGATTCAAGGCTTCGACATCCATTGCGCTGTTTTCCGTGACGTAATGGCTGACATCCGCAATATGGACTCCTAAATAGTAATTGCCATTATCCAGGCGTTTCACTTGTATCGCATCGTCTAAATCCTTCGCATCTGCACCATCGATGGTAATAATCATTTCGTCGCGCAAATCGGTACGTCCTTTGATATCTTCTTCATCTATCATATCTGGAACGGATTCTGCTTCATCTAGTACTTCTTTCGGAAATTCACTTGGAATATCATATTTATGGACCACGGTCAAGATTTCAATACCCGGTTCATCTTTGTGTCCGAGTGTTTTAGATACAATACCGCTTAAATGATTCATTTCACCATTGTGTGCAAAGTCTGTTATTTCAACTTGAACGATACTTCCTTCGACAGGACGGATCCCTTCAGTTTCAATTTGGACCATCAAATCAGGCATTTTCTGATTTTTAGGCTTCACGTAACCATAGAGGTTTTTCTCTTTTACTTCTTCATCATTATAAGCATGAAATTCACCAAAGATGTGTTCTGTACCGCGTTCAATGACTTCGATGATTCTACCTGCGGGGCCTTTATCTTTCCATGCCATGGCTTCTTGAGTCACTACAACTTTAACGGTATCTCCATTCAAGGCTGATAAGGTATCGTTTGGCGGAATAAAGATATCCTGCTCATATTCTTCGATCGTTACAAAGCCGAATCCACGGTCAGTGCCACTAAACCGGCCAGTCATGGATGCTGCGGCTGCTTTCAATCTGAACTGTCCATTTTGTAGAAGGACAACCTTATCTTCTCTTTCCAATTCTGCAATAGCTTTAACCACTTTTCTAAAGTCATCCGCTCCAGAAAGGTTCAAACCTTCACTGATTTCGTTAACTTCCATGGCTTTTTCATCTTGTTCTTTCATGTATTCAAGTATGTCTTTTTTTAAATTGCTTTCTTTTTCCTTACTCATTCTTTTCCTCCATTCCAGTCAAGTGAGGATAAGAATGTCAAGACATGCGTCTGCAATTCTTTTCCTACACTTCCTGTTGTTATAACGTGTTGTCCTTCTTCATACAATTGCGTTGACACTTCGGCCTGACTCAGTGCTTCTCTAAACAGCCGTGCAGTGTCCGGTTCGATGAGTTCATCTTTGCCACCTTGCGCAATAAATATTTTTTTATTCAGTGATGCGTACTCTGTTTCCATAGTAGCAACATGTTCAGTTAAATCTGTAAACATTTCTTTTAGCTGCACTTCCGCTTTAGTCATTAAATCGGCGAGCTTCTCTGGGCCATAGCCTTCTTCTCGCTTCACATTCTTATACCATGGCAAGAAACTATCAGGGACATTGGTGTCATATTTCGTTACTACCGGTGCAGAAAATGTTCCACCGCCGATAATAGACTCTTCATTTAAGAGTAAATGGGTCGCGACGACCCCACCCAAAGAGAGTCCAAAGACAGCAATTTCTTTGTATCCTTTGCTTTTAAGAAAAGTTACCGCTTCTTCGCCATCTTTCATCCAGTCTTCGATCTTGTAGTCGAATAAGTCGTCCAAATCTCCAGTGCCGTGTCCAGAAAAGACTGGAGCGTAAACGGTATAATCAGCTCGCTCTAATGCTCGTGCCAAACTTAAAACATCTTTTGGCGTGCTTGTAAAAGCATGGAACAAGATGACTGCACGTTTCCCACTTTCATATAATAGTGATTGATTACGCATTTATAAAAATCCTCCTTCAGTCTCTCCTCCATTTTACCTTAAATCGGGACGCTTTTATACCGAAACACCGTTCATATTTTATCTCGAAACAAAAAAGTACTCCTGGATTCTTCACTACAAAAGCTTTCGCCCGTGTGAGTTAAAGATCAACAAGAGTACTACCTAGTCATTTATAGTTTAGAATAATTGGCTTAAGGTTAAAGTCAAAACGAAAAAGAGTATCAAACTCACAATGGTCGTTTTAATAAGCACCGCTTCAAATCCACGTGCTTTTTGTTTTCCGAATAATTGGCTTGCGCCGCCCATAAACGCATTCGATGCACTTTGTGTTTTTGTTGGCTGCATAGCAATAACAATGATAATGAATACAGATAATCCAAGCATAATAGCAAGTAAAATATCGTACATAAAACGTAACCTCCTTCTACAGTTCTCCTACGGTATAATATAGCACAAGTACGAGATTATTTCCAGTTTTATTCGATAACTATTTTTCATCCTTGCTTAAAAACATGAGAATCAAGTGATTTAATATTTTAATGAATATGATGTCAGCTGTAAGTGAAATTCATATTTAAGAATTGGTGCCTACTGAGTAATAGTTTTTTATTGAGTGATACCTCGGGTAATATTTAGTGACCACTGAACGAGTCTAGCTATGAGAGTTGGACTTTATTAGTCTGAGAGCGTCCACTCAGAAGGCAACGAATACTGGCTGGTCACTTATAGCCCCTTATAGTGACCACCCGACAGGTCAGTGTTTAGCGAGCGGTCACTACAAGGGTGCTGTACTTCCTACTCCAGATCTCCCCTTATGTGAGCGGTCACTACCGAGGTCTAAAAGCGCTAGCTCGTGTAACACATAGGTCTGAGTAGTCACTAGTTGACCCCAATACTGCCAGCTCAAATACTTTCGGTCTTCGAGTGACCACTAAAAAGCACCGTACTGACTACCCAATATTAACAAGCACCGAGTCGGTACTTATAAGACCCTTGTTAACCCATTTAGCGCATCAAAAAAAGATTTCAATAATAGCTACACTTAGTTTCAGAAATACTTGCCTCTTTTTATCATTCAAGAACGTAGAAACTGACCTATATGGGTCAGTTTCATCATTTCAAAAACAAAAAAAGCTCTCATGCCAGATACATCTGGCATGAGAGCTCCTATTCAATTAAGAATTATTTGTTAGCTAAGTTATAGAAAGCTTGCATGCCTTCGTAAACCGCTGCGTCACCTTCTTGGTGTTCGATTCTTAGTGATTAATATACAAGCATTCGTCATTTTCACTGTAATACTTCACGCAGTTTAAATTTAATGGATGAGGCACCCGAATATATACCTATTAGTATAATAAATATTTCCAGACGTCCAAGAATCATCCCAAACATTTGTACTATAAGTGTTCCACCATCTGTATTAGGTCCGGTCAAACCAATAGACAGTCCTACCGTACCTAGTGAGGAGGCGAACTCAAATACGGATTGAGTGAGTGTTGCTCCAGATGTCCATGTTATTAATATTCCACCAGTAAATAAGATCATTAGATAGAGCGCAATGAATCCAACGGTATCTGAAATCAAATCCTGGTCAATTTTTCTATTACCTTGTGCAGAATAATAGTATGAACTATCGACTCTTCGGCGAGATGATAAGCGTTTATGAATATTAAATCCAAGGACACGGATCATGAGATACACTCTAGTTAACTTGATTCCGCCGGCTGTCGAACCTAATCCACCACCTATCACCATCAAAATTATCATCATTCCAATACTTGCTGCTGGCCATCCTTCATAACTTAATGTCGAAAAGCCGGTTGTTGATAGTGCGGATACGACATTAAAAATAGAGTGTCTAAAACCCTCACCTAGGCTAAGATATAATTCATAAGATAATGATAGTGTAATGAGCGGCACAAATATTAGGAGTAAGATTCCAAAAAATCGGAGTTCACTCACTTTAAAAATCTGACTGAATTTTCTTTTAGTCAGTAACAATAATACCGCGAAGTTTGTTGTCCCAATTATCATCAATAATATAGTGAAAGCTTCGATACTTACACTTTGGTAAGCTCCTATGCTAGTTGGTTGAGTTGAGAACCCCCCAGTAGAGAGCGCAGACATCGTGTGCAGCAAACTGTCTAATGCTGGCATACCAAGTATTATATACGTCCCGGTACCAACTATCAGAAAAAAACTATACATATTGAATATAACTTGTGCTGTTTTCTTAATATTTGGCATTAAACGATCTGGGTGACCTTCTGCATTATAAAGACTCATAGAATCTTTCCCTTGAATGATCATGATCATCATCATAATGAATCCGAGTCCTCCACAAAACTGCATAAAACTTCTATAAAAAAGAAATATTGGTGGAGTGACCGTAACATCCATAACAGATAACCCCGTGGTCGTCCAACCACTCACCGATTCATATAGTCCTTGTAAAAACATTAATTGTCCAGACAGTACAAATGGAATCGCCCCTAACACAAATCCATAAAACCAGGCAAATAACACGGTAAGACTGCCATCCTGTGAAGTATATTGAAATTTGACTTCATCATTATTCTTTCGGAATACGATACCAATAATCAGCCCTAAAATAATGGAAACACTTGATGGGATGACAAACGCACTAAAATACTGAATATCATTCGGATAAAAAGGTATCAATACGATCGGTACTGCTACTAATAAACCAATCAATATCATTAATTTACCGATATTATTGAGTTCTTTCAATTTATTTTCCATTTTATAAATCACCCGTCAATTGTCTAATCGCTTTATCCTGTTTGTCTGATGAAATCAAAATCAGTTCATCCCCAGCTTTTATCCGTGTATCTCCTCTAGGAACTAATCCTTCTCCATCCCGAATAATAGTACCTATAATGACCTCCTTAGGTAAGTCAATTTCCCATAACTTCTTACCAACTGCTTTGGCTTTTTCTGGAATAGGTACTTCAGTGATACTTATTTGACCCTTCGCAACAGGAATAACCGTTGTGATATCATCTAACAACGCTTGTTGCTCAATAATATTTGTAATTGCTTTGATTGCTGACACTACAGAATCAACACCCATTTCATAAAAGAAGTTTATTTTTTTGGGATCATCGATAAGTGTCACAGTCTTTTTAACTTTATATTTTTTCTTGCATAGTTCGCAAATGACCAGGTTTATGGCATCTTTTTGTGTTAAAGCAATAGCTATATCTACTGTATTTATCTTAGCTTCTTCCAGAATAAATGGTTTTGTCCCATCTCCAAATATCACATTCACTTTACTTACTTCGGCTAACTTTTGACAATCATCATAATTGTTGTTTATTACTGTTACCTGATACCCTTTTTTTATTAAAGATTGGCTCAAAGCTAACGTTTTATTAAATCCACCAATGAGTAGTATATGTTTTTTCATCTTTAATTCCCCTCACTATTTTTAACTTTTAAAAGCCGGTTTATCTCATTGACCGATAATATTGCCGGATAAATTAGATCGATATCAAAACCTTCATAAACACTCTTTCTGTCAGGATCATATAATCGAGATATAACTTTATCCTTTTTAAAAATAATTTTGGCTATTTGAGATATCATAATGTTGCTGTTGTCATTATCAGTCACAACAATCACCACATCTGCCTTTTCAATTTGAGCCTCTTTTAAAATATTTAAATCGGTCCCGTCTCCTGTCACAGTTAAGCCTCCAAAAGAGGGAGATAGTTTTCTAAATGACGATTTATCAGCGTCCACAACAATCACGTTCTCTTCTCGATCTGATAAGTCATTGGCTAAACTGGCACCCAGTCTACCTGAACCTATGATTAATGTATATTGTTCTTTTTTATTAAAAATCCCCATTATTTTTTCCTCCTATTTCAATTCTTCAACATTCTTTATCGGAAAATGTCGGTATTGTATTTCGGTTACTCATGTCACCATACCTATACAAATTGCATCTAGCTGGTTTATAGCTCGGTTCGAGAGCAATAGAAGCTCTATAATGGTTCATAGCAGCAACTTTATTACCTGAATTTTCTAACAGAATACCGAATAAATTATGTGGATGTGGAGCGTGTGGGTATTTTCCTATTGCTTGTCTTATCATTTTTTCACATAACTCATAATCACCTTGTTTATATAAACATTCTATTTCATCACTTAATTTTTCCAACTCTTTCCTATCAGTCAGCGTTATTAATTCATCCATTATTTAAACCACCTAACAAAGTTATTTACTTTATATACTAATCATAGTTATTTTTATGTTAGCGTGGTGTGAGCAAATAAGGACTGGTGTTAAAATGTTGTGAGCGAAAAAATAAGCCTGTGAGATTAAGACATATCGTCTAATCTCACAGGCTTATTTTTATGTTCAGTATAGTTATTATTCTTCAACCAAGCGATATCCAACGCCAATTTCCGTAATAATATATCTCGGCTGTGCAGGTTTTTCTTCTATTTTTCGTCGTAAACCAGCCATCATTGTTCTCAAGGCTTGTGTATCGTTCCCATACGAACTTCCCCATATTTCCTTAATGATGTAGTTTGATGTTAAAACTTTACCGATATTTCTGAAAAATAGTACCAGTAACTTGTATTCCATTGGTGTAACGTGTATTTCGTTCTCAGATAGAGTAACCAATCTTTTTTCGAAATCCACTTTCAGCTCACCAACTTGTGCTTCTTTTTGTAGCGTTTTAGACGTTGTTTTATAATAATGACGAAAAGCCACCCTAATCCTTGCTAGCAGCTCTGTAGCAGAAAATGGTTTGGTCAAATAATCATCAGCACCCAAATCAAGTGCATAAGCTTTTTCTTTGTCCTGATCTCTCGCAGAAACTACAATTATCGGTACTTCCGACCATTCCCTAACTCTTTTTATCACTTCTAATCCATCGAAATCCGGTAAACCTAGGTCTAATATGACTAAATCGATCTGCTCAGAAACAATCGTATTCAAAGCCGTCTGGGCATTTCCTACAGACAAATAATTAAAGTTTTCATTATGCAGTGTGTAACATAAAAAGTTTCTGATTTGTGGATCATCTTCGACCACTAATATCATTTCATTGAATGTACTCATCTGTCATCCTCCATTGGAAGAGTAAATATGAATTCTGCACCTGTATTGTCTTCTCTGTTTTGAGCTTTTATTTCTCCACCATGCGCGATCACTATTGTCTCACAAATGGACAAACCCAAGCCGATACGGTTTTTTGCATCTGCATGTTTACCGCTGGAAGTATAAAAAGGTTCAAAAATTTCATTTATATCTTTTACACCGATACCTGAGCCGTTGTCTATTACCTTCACTATCATTTTCTTATCTTCCGTATCATATTCCACAACAATTTCTATTACCTTCACATCTGGAGAATGTTCAATAGCATTTTCTAATAAGTTTATGAATACCTGCATAATTAACTTAGCATCCATAGGGATCAATACTATTTCATCCGGCATCGTTACTTCAATTTTTAAATCTTTTTTACGCTTTTTGATTTGACGAACGGACTGATCGATTATTTCTTCAACCGCTTCTTTTTCTTTAGTTAAAGCTAATTTACCATTTTGTAAACGAGTGAGACTCAATACATTTTCCACAAGCGAATGCAACCAGATCGAGTCATTATTGATTGCTTTAATCATATCAAATCTTGGGTCTATAGTATCAGTCATTCCTAAAAGCATTTCTGATGTGGCCGTTATTCCAGACAGTGGTGTGCGTAAATCATGTGAGATTCCGCGCAGTAAATTACCCCGATATCGCTCCTGAGTTGTTTCTTCGTGTGATTTCAGTCGCTGATAGGATAAATGAACTCTGTCCATTGCTAGTGCGGTATTTTCAATCATTGAATGTAGAATTCTTTTTTGTGTTTCATCTAATGCTTCTGCATTATCGATCGGTATACGAATGACCCCAAGAATGTTTTCCTGACCGTAGATCGGCCAGTCGTAAGATTCCTGGTTAACAACATGACCCATGCGTATTCCTTCGATATGGTGTTTTATATCATTAGAATCTTCTATTTTTATATGCACTTGTTTGTCATTATCCGACTGCTGAATATAAAAGTCTTCCGGATCACCGTTCTCATCAAAACATAAACAGCTTGCTTTACAATTCAGAGCATCACTAAGCATCTTTGTAGAAATACTTGCAATTTGATGAATATCTAGTGCATCCGTTAAGCGGCTGGTTAAATTATATAAAGCTTTCATTTCCGCTTCTTTCTCTTGCGCTTTTATTGTGTTCTTTTTAGCCTGCGTAGTTAGTGCACTCGTTATTAGAGCTGTTGTAGTCATGATTATAAAGGTAATAAAATAACTTGGATTATCTACAGTCAAGGTATAATAGGGACTCGTGAACAAATAGTTAAATAATAATGTCCCAGCAATACTCGCCATGATCCCAAACCCATATCCCTTTGTGAATCGTGATATTAGTATTACGGCAAGAAGATATACGATAACAATGTTCGTTTCGGGAAAACCGACTTGATCAAACAAATAGCTAATACCTGAAGCTGCGATCAAAAAAAGTGTAACGATAAATAAGGAAAACACTTTATCATAAAATCGCCATTTTTCCAGCATGTTTTAACCCCTTTTTATTATACTAAGTTCAGAAAAGGAAGCTTATACTCAAATGAGCTTCTCAAACAACTATTCTAATGAAAATGCCGATAAAAAGAAAGACAAATATCAAACATCGCTCTCCTGTTAATTCAAACTTGTCACAAAGTATAATAGTTTTTATGCCACGCCGCATATTAGCTCAGTTTGATAAATATATTCCTCATATTTTACAATCTAAATTTTATTGATATATGTAAAAAATAGCCACAATACTAAAAAGTATTGTGGCTATTTCTATAATACATGATACTTATTTTTACTTGTTAGCTAAGTTATAGAAAGCTTGCAAGCCTTCGTAAACTGCTGCGTCACCTAATTGGTGTTCGATTCTTAGTAATTGGTTATATTTAGCAATACGGTCTGTACGGCTTAATGAACCAGTTTTGATTTGTCCAGCATTTGTTGCAACAGCGATATCAGAGATTGTTGAATCTTCTGTTTCACCAGAACGGTGAGATACGACTGCTGTATAGCCAGCTTTTTTAGCCATTTCGATAGCGTTGAATGTTTCTGTCAATGTACCGATTTGGTTGACTTTGATCAAGATTGAATTACATACACCGTTTTTAATACCACGGTCTAAGATTTCAGTATTGGTAACGAATAGATCGTCCCCTACTAATTGAACTTTGTCGCCTAAACGTTCAGTTAACAGTTTGAATCCGTCCCAGTCGTTTTCGTCCATACCGTCTTCAATAGAGATGATTGGGTATTTGTTTACCAATTCTTCAAGGTAGTCTACTTGTTCTTTAGCGTTACGTTTTGCGCCTTTTTCGCCTTCGAATTTAGCATAGTTGTAAATGCCGTCTTCGTAGAATTCTGCAGCAGCACAGTCAAGTCCTAGATAAACATCTTTACCAGGTTCTAGACCAGCTTTTTTGATTGCTTCAAGAATTGTTTCGATACCGTCTTCAGTACTGTCGAAACGAGGAGCAAATCCACCTTCGTCACCGACTGATGTTTCTAATCCACGTGCTTTCAAGGTTGCTTTAAGTGAGTGGAAGATTTCAGCACCCCAACGTAGAGCTTCTTTGAATGTTGGTGCACCAACAGGTAAGATCATGAACTCTTGGAATGCAATAGGTGCATCTGAGTGTGATCCGCCATTAACGATGTTCATCATTGGTGTTGGTAATACTTTAGTGTTTGTTCCACCCAAATATCTGTAAAGTGGTAGGTCAAGGTAATCTGCAGCAGCGCGTGCAACAGCGATAGACACGCCTAGAATTGCGTTCGCACCTAATTTACCTTTGTTTGGTGTACCGTCTAATTCGATCAACGTTTGGTCGATACCCATTTGGTCACGAACGTCCATACCGATAACAGCGTCAGCGATTGTATCGTTAACGTTGTCGACAGCTTTAGTTACACCTTTACCTAGATAACGATCTTTGTCGCCGTCACGTAATTCTACTGCTTCGTGTTCACCAGTAGAAGCGCCTGAAGGGACCATACCGCGTCCAAAAGCACCTGATTCTGTGAAAACTTCGACTTCGATTGTTGGATTTCCGCGTGAATCTAAAACTTCGCGTGCAATTACATCTGTAATAAATGGCATTGATAATACTCTCCTTTGGGTTTTCTTATTCCCCGGTATTTTCCGGGAAACAAGTGACTTAGTTTTATTTTATTTGCTCTTTTTTCAAAGAACAATCTAAAATCAATATGATTAGTCTTTCTGGATCAAGCTTTCGCCTGTCATGTCTTCTGGTTTAGTTACTCCAAGTAAATCTAACATTGTTGGAGCTACATCAGCTAGTTTACCGTCGCTGCGTAAAGTGGCACCTTTTTTCGTCACGATAACAGGTACGGGCACAGTTGTGTGTGCTGTATGTGGTTTGCCTTCCGGCGTCAGTTCAGTATCTGCATTACCGTGATCGGCAAAGATTATCGCAGAACCGCCTTTTTCATGAATCAAGTCGACCAGACGGCCTAAGTTGTCATCTACTGCTTCAATCGCTTTAATGGTAGGTTCTAGCATACCTGAATGTCCAACCATGTCCGGGTTAGCGTAGTTTAAGATGATGGCATCGTGAACATCATTTTTGATATCTTCAAGCAAGGCATCCGTTACTTCATACGCACTCATCTCCGGTTTCAAGTCATATGTTTCAACTTTTGGTGATGGGATCAGGATACGTTTTTCTCCAGGAAATTCATCATTTGTTCCGCCATTCATGAAGAATGTCACGTGTGGGTATTTTTCTGTTTCAGCGATTCGCAATTGCGTCAAATCGTTGTCAGCCAATACTTGACCTAACACATTTTTCAAGAATATAGGTGGGAACATGACTTCAGCGTCCATTTGAGCAGTATACTGCGTAAACGTTACAAATTTTACGTTTGATGGTGTTTCGCCTCTGTCAAATTCGTCAAAATCAGGCTCAGTCAACGCACGAGATAATTCGATCGCACGGTCAGGTCGGAAGTTGAAGAATAGAACAGCATCGTTATCCTTAACTGTTCCAACAGGTTTGCCGTCTTTTTCAATCACGACTGGTGCAACGAACTCATCCATTTTTTCATCAGCGTAGCTGTCTTTCATTGCTTGAACAGGATCTGTTGCTTTGACACCTTCACCATGGAAAATAGCGTCATAGGCACGTTTCACACGTGGCCAGCGGTTATCTCTGTCCATTGCATAGAAACGACCTGATATCGTTGCAATTTCTCCAACGCCTAAATCTTTAACAATGTCCTGTAATTCTTCGATGAAGCGCACGCCTGAATCCGGTGCAACGTCACGACCATCTGTAAAGGCATGGATATAAACTCTGTCAACACCTTTATCTTTGGCAGCTTCGACTAAAGCTGTTAAATGACGTTGATGACTGTGAACCCCACCATCTGATACAAGACCAAATAAGTGTAAGGAAGAATCATGTTCATTCACGTGGTTGATTGCATTGTTTAAGGCTTCATTCGTAGCAAATTCGCCATCTTTGATTGCTTTGTCGATACGTGTGATGCTTTGGTACACGACGCGTCCAGCACCAATATTGGTGTGGCCAACTTCGGAGTTACCCATTTGGCCTTCTGGTAACCCAACGGCTAATCCAGAAGCTAACATCGTATTGTGTGGAAACTCGTTCCAGTAGCGATCGAAATTTGGTTTGTTTGCTTGTGCTACGGCATTACCGTATTCTTCTTCACGCCATCCGAATCCGTCTAAGATAATGATGGCTACAGGTGCTTTGCTCATTTATTCAGCCGCCTCCAATAATTGTAAGAAAGACTCAGCTTCTAAACTTGCTCCTCCAACTAACGCACCATCGACATCTGGTTGCGCCATTAATTCTTTAATGTTAGCTGGTTTAACTGAACCACCGTATTGCATACGGACAGCGTCAGCTGCGTCTTGTGAATACAAGCCAGCAATTGTTTGACGAATTACAGCAATAGTATCGTTAGCATCTTTTGAAGTCGCTGTTTTACCAGTTCCGATTGCCCAGATAGGTTCGTAAGCAACAACTGTATTTTTGACTTGTTCAGCTGATAAACCTGCTAAAGCTGCTTTCACTTGGTTAGCGACTAATTCATTGGTTTGACCTGCTTCTTTTTGTTCAAGTGTTTCTCCGACACAGATGATCGGTACCATACCGTTGTTAAAGACAGCATGTGCTTTTTTATTGACCATTTCGTCTGTTTCAAAGAATAGTTCACGACGTTCAGAATGTCCAATGATTACATAAGCTACGCCTATGTCTGCGAGTGCTTTCGGACTGTTTTCTCCTGTAAACGCACCTTCATCTTCATAGAAGCAATTTTGAGCTGCGATTTTCAAGTTTGAACCTGCAGTTAAATCGACTAAACTTTGAAGAAAAATACTAGGTGCACCAATAACAGCATCGACTTTATCAGTAGAAGGAATCTTGCCTTTTACTGACTCCATAAATGAAGCTGCTTCAACAGATGTTTTATTCATTTTCCAGTTCCCTGCAATAATAGGTTTACGCATTCTTTTATCCCTCTTTCATTTTTTGTTGCATTATTTTGTTCGTGATCAATTGATTGGGAATCTGAAGAGATATCATCTTTGATTCCCGATACAATTGGATTTTATTCATTTTCTTACTTGGCTTGCTTTTCTTATTGTCCGGCAATCCAAGTCTGATTCCCGGTGAAAAAAGATAAATTTAACCATTGCGCAGTATGCTCATTCAGGCTAAATTTCCTATTTTTCACAGGAATCAGAACGACTTGGCTTGCTTTTCTTAATTACTTGTCTGAGATTGCTGAGATTCCTGGTAATTCTTTGCCTTCAAGATATTCAAGTGAAGCTCCGCCACCAGTTGAAATATGACTAAAGTCATCTTCAAAACCTAATTCTTGTGCTGCTGTAGCTGAGTCTCCGCCGCCGATGATTGTTGTTGCATCATCTAAATTAGCTAAGATTTCACACACAGATGCTGTTCCTTTAGCAAAGTTTGACATTTCGAATACGCCCATTGGTCCGTTCCATACAACTGTTTTTGCGCCTTTTAATTCTTTTTCAAAAAGCTCAATTGTTTTAGGTCCAATGTCTAGTCCGATTTGTCCTTCAGGAATATTTTTGCCTACAACATCTGTAGGAGCATCGTTTGAAAATTCTGGAGCAACGACTGAATCAATCGGTAAAACAAGTTTGTCGCCGGCTTTTTCCATTAATTCTTTAGCTAATGAAACTTTGTCAGCTTCTAATAGAGAATTACCGATATCATTACCTAATGCTTTGTAGAATGTATAAGTCATTCCACCACCGATAAGTACTTTATCAGCTTTAGCAATCAAGTTTTCAATAACACCAATCTTGTCAGAAACTTTTGCGCCACCTAAGATAGCAACAAATGGACGTTTCGGCTCATCTACTGCATTACCAATGAAGTTGATTTCTTTTTCTACTAAGAAACCAGCTGCTGATTCCAAGTTAGAAGCAATCCCAACGTTAGAAGCATGTGCACGGTGAGCGGTTCCGAATGCATCGTTGACAAAGACATCACCTAAGCTTGCCCAGTATTTACCTAATTCAGGATCGTTTTTGCTTTCTTTTTTACCGTCAACATCTTCAAAACGTGTGTTTTCAAACATCAAGACTGCGCCGTCAGCTAAGTTGTTTACAGCGTTCTCTAGTTCTTCTCCGCGAGTTTCAGCAACGAATTTTACTTCTTTGCCTAACAATTCGCTTAAACGTTCCGAGATAGGTTTCATTGACAAACCAGCTTTATCTTCTTCACTAGCCACACGGCCTAAGTGAGAAAAGACAATTACTTTTCCGCCTTGATCTAAAACATATTCTATTGTTGGTAGTGCTGCTTGAATACGGTTATCATTAGAGATCTTACCGTCTTTCATTGGCACGTTAAAATCAGCACGAACTAATACTTTTTTGCCTTTAAGCTCTAAATCTTTTACAGTTTTCTTTGCCATTAGTCGAATCCATCCTTTCGAATATGAAAATTTTCTTGTCTAGTAATACTCAATTATTTTCACAAAAAAAGGGGGAAGCGCGATTCCCCATATTTGATTGAACAAGTTTGATTGTCTGCTTACGCATTCATCGTTCTGTTCGTTTAAATATTAGAGTAGTTGCTCCCCCGCTTTATTTTATTCCTGTTTGGTTAGGTGTTATAGAATATTCAGTGAGCTAGATATTATAAGCTAGAGAAATATTCTAAAGTACGTACCATGTTACCAGTGAAGCCATATTCATTGTCATACCAAGCTACAGTTTTAACTATTTGACCATTTTTTCCACCCATAATTTTAGTTTGAGTAGCGTCAAAGATAGATCCTGCAGGTACACCAATTACGTCTGATGAAACAATGTCATCTTCATTGTATAAGAATGCATCACTTGAGTATTTTTTCATTGCTGCATTTACTTGTTCTTCAGTTACTTCTTTATCTAAAGTAGAATATAATTCAACCATTGAACCAGTAATTGTTGGGATACGTACTGCAGTACCGTCAATTTTACCATCAACATTAGGAAGAACTAATCCTACTGCTTTAGCAGCACCAGTTGAAGCTGGGATTGCGTTTGCTGCGCCGGCACGGTTTTTACGTCCGCCTGGTGAATCTTGTAATGCTTGAGTAGCTGTATAAGCATGGATTGTGCTCATTAAAGCATGGTCAATACCATATTCATTGTCTAATACGTTAACCATTGGTGCTAAACAGTTAGTAGTACATGAAGCTGCAGAGATTATTTTATCATCAGCTTCGATAGTTTCATGGTTTACACCATAAACGATTGTTTTCAAGTCGCCTTTAGCAGGTGCAGAAATCAATACGCGTTTTGCTCCAGCATCAACGTGTGATTGTGAAGATTCTTTAGAAACGTAGAAACCAGTACATTCTAGTACGATATCGATTCCTAGGTCTCCCCATGGTAAGTTTTTAGCGTCTTTTTCTGCGAAAGATTTGATTTCTTTGCCACCGACGATAAGTGCATCTTCTTTAACTTCTACTTCATGTGGGAAACGACCTTGAGCTGTATCGTATTTTAGCAGATAAGCTAGATCTTCGTTACTTGTTAGATCGTTAACTGCGACTACTTCTAATTCTGTATCCATTTCCAAGATACGACGAAGAGCCAAACGACCAATACGTCCAAAACCATTAATTGCTACTTTTACTGACATAATATAATTTCCTCCTATTAAATTCTAAATATATTTTATTTTAAAGGGTTTCCCCCATTTAAAATCTCATTTGCGGCTGCTTCATCCGTCACTAACCATGTGTGCGGAGGAGCGGTTTTCATGTGTGCTTCAATCGCTTTGGCTTTCTTTTTGCCACCGGCAACTGCAACGATATGTGGAATGCTCGGTAACTTCGATGATTGCAAGCCGATGCGAGAAAGTTTATATACGATCTCACCTTCCAGATTGATAAACTCACCAAAAGCTTCAGCTACAGCACTTGATTCTTCAAGCTGCTTCAGCATCTGTTCGTTCATCCCTCTGCGTTTGGCCATTTCCATCGCGTTACCTATACTGTACAAAACAATTGAGGCATTTTCAACTATTTCGAGTGTTTCCTTGATTTCAGGTTCTTCAAGCAGCAGAGAATATGTTTCACTTCTGACATGTTCCGGCGCATAGAGCGCTCGGCTTTTACCGCCTGTTCGTCTTGCCATGTTCTCAGCAATGACATTCGCCTGAATATCTACCGATTCACCCAGTCCACCTCTAGCTGGCACGAAGAGCAACTCCCGGTTTAATCCGATTTGCTGATCCATCGCTTTAGCTACTTGAACCATTGTCGTTCCGCCCATAACCGCAATTGTCGTTTTGCCCTCAGGAAGTAAAAAATTCAGTACTTCCGTTGCGGCTCGTGCCATGTCACTGGTACCCGACTGATCGGCATCGGCATTCCCTAAAACGATCGTACAATGGTGAATACCTAGTTTGTTTGCTAACTTTGCTTCTTTTTCCTGTGATTGCACATGCTGTCCCATTAGTTTACCCAGTTGATGAAAGACCGTGATACCTGTAGGTGTACATTCCATACCTTGGGAAGAGGATTTAATCAAACCTTGATTACGTAAAACATCCACTTCTTTTCTCAACACCCGTTCAGTGAACTCCAAACGATTCGCTAATGCGCGACGTCCGATGGGTCCTACTTTTTGAATCTGACTCAGAATGTAATACCGCCGTTTCAATATGTGCAGTGTTCCTGGCGCAACTTTTTCGATTACCGACAGCATACTTGCACAAGCACCTTTCCTTTGCATCTATAGGTCAACTTTTTTAAATCAGGACAACTATTCTTGTTTTAACTTCATTCATAGTGTAACAGGATGCGGGTCATAATTCAACCCATCAAACCAAATTTGCGGGACTTTAGAGGTCCTGTCAAACCTCTATTTTATCCGTTTTTTAACAACTCTTCTTCAATGATTTGTTTTAATTCATCTTCTAAAATATTCTCATCAAAGATATGCTCACCGATAACAACAGTAGGAACCATTGAGACATTTGCTTTTTCTGTTTCATTAATGACAGCTTCTGATTGGTCTGAATTATTCTGCTTTACTGATTGCCTTTTGTCTTCTGCATAGGTTGCTATATCTGCTTTGGATAAGTTGCCCCATTCATCTAAATGATCTACATAATAATCGATGTCTTCCCGAGTTCGTTCAGGATCACCGTAATCAAGATAGCTGTGCAGAACATTCCCTTTGTCCAGTCCGGGCTTCTTTTTATCAAAATGCTTAACGATTCGTTCCACTTTACCATTCTTCTCGTATTCATCCAAAACGGCTGAAGCGGTCTTCCACCACATTTTGCAAAACGGACATCTTAAATTAATGAATTCAACAACTTTGACAGGTGCATTGGGATCTCCAAAATGAAATCCCCCCTCTGTCGTTATGGTCTTCCTATTAATTTCTGATATATCCATCCACACACTCCCTTCAGTATTTCTCTACATTACTCTACTTTTCTAATTATACTCTTGAAAAAAATAGATAACCAGTCAAACGCTTTGGCCTAAATCACTTACTTTACCAATAAGTAACCAAGAAAAACGACCTACTCTATTGAGCAGATCGTTTTACTTAAAAAATTATTCAGCTAAATCAGCAGTACTTTCCATGATTTCATCTACGATACCGTATGCTTTTGCTTCTTGCGCTGTCATGAAGAAGTCGCGATCTGTGTCACGTTCGATTACTTCTATACTATTACCTGTACGCTCAACCAAAATTTTGTTTAAACGATCTCTTGTTTTCAAAATATGTCTGGCAGCAATTTCGATTTCAGTTGCCTGACCTTGTGCGCCACCTAAAGGTTGGTGGATCAAGATTTCAGTGTTTGGTAAAGCAAATCGTTTACCTTTCACACCCGCTGCAAGCAAGAAACTTCCCATAGAAGCTGCTAAACCGATAGCAATCGTTTGAACATCAGCTTTAATGAAGTTCATTGTATCAAAAATAGCTAAGCCTGCTGTGACGCTTCCTCCTGGAGAGTTGATGTATAGATAAATGTCTTTTTCAGGATCTTGCGCATCCAGGAATAATAACTGGGCTATGATCGAGTTAGCGACTTGATCGTCAACTGGACCTCCCAACATGATAATGCGGTCTTTCAATAAACGGGAATAAATGTCATAAGCACGTTCACCACGTGGCGATTGTTCGATAACTGTAGGTACTAAATTCATCTAATTTCCTCCTAAAATATGATTCTAAATAAGTGTAGCATAATTTTATATTGAAATGAATCTAAATAAATTATATCGCATTGGTCAGTAAAGGTCAAATAGTAAAAATCTAGAAACAGTCTAGCATGATTCTGTTTTGTAGACCGATATTTAAACCCAATCAAATCGACCTGATATTATACTTTTACTTCGGATCTGCAGCTTTCATGTTTTCTGTTTTCTTTTTGCTGTTTTCAAATGCCTGAATGGCCAGCTCCCGACTTCTTTTATGCGAGACGATCGGTCCCGGATAATCTTCACCGATGACCACACCAAAAGTTTCTTGTTCTTCTGCTGTCAGTTTTGATGGTTCATGTATCTTTTTATTATCGATAGCTTTAAGTTCGGGGACATACTTTTTGATAAAACTGCCATCTTTATCGAATTTTTCTGACTGTGTTGTCGGATTGAACACTCTAAAGTAAGGAACGCCATCCGCACCGGTCGAGGAGGCCCATTGCCAACCGCCTATGTTGCTGGCTGCATCATAATCATTCAGCATTTCCTGAAAATACTTTTCTCCCCATCTCCAGTCGATCAGTAGATCCTTGGTCAGGAACGAAGCCGTTAACATACGTAACCGATTATGCATCCAACCGGTTTCTTTGAGTTGGCGCATTGCCGCATCCACTGTCGGGAAGCCGGTCTGACCTTCTTGCCATTTTTTGAAATTTTGTTCATTGTTATCCCATTCCACCTGACGGAAGGATGCATTGATAGAGACTTCCTTTTGATCAGGATGGGTGGCATAGATTGCATTGTAGAAATCTCTCCATGCCAGTTCTTGAATAAAGGTGTGTTTTCCTAAAGAGTTTTCCGCCCGATTCACTCTATCATAAACGGTGCGAATGGAGATTTCTCCCGCTCTCAAGTGTTTGGACAAATGACTCGTCGCATCCTTCAACGGGTAATCTCTAGCTTCTTTGTAGTCTCTTAAATGATTTTCAACAAAGTCATCCAGCAGTTTATGCGCTTCTCGAGTGCCTAATTGAGCATTTCCAACCTGGATCTGCCTATCAAGTAGTTGTGCAAATTGATCTTCGTCTTCTATAAAAACAGGCTGTCCGACTATTTTTTCAGTTTCGAACTTCACGTCGACCACATGAGGTTTTTGCAGTTCTTTCCATTTATTAAAGTAAGGCGTAAACACTTTATAATATGTCCCGGAATTTGTTTTTATTTCCTGTGCTGAATGGATGTGATGGTCATGATACCCATGAGCTTTGATGCCAAGTTCCTTAAATAATCCTCCCGCTACCTTGTCTCGTTCCAGCCCGTAACCCTTCTCATCTCTATTTATATAGACATCAGACCAGTTCGGGAGTTCTTTCTTCAGTCTCGTAAAACAATCTTTTAAATCTCCGTAAAGAATATGTAAAGTCGCACCCTTTTCATCTAGCTCTTCTCTAAGAATTTCTACACTCTTGAAAAAAGCTGCCTGATTAATGGACTCCTCACCTAAAAACTGATCCGGATTCACATGGAACAATAAAAACAGCTCATCCGACTCTTCTAAGGCATGCTTCAATGCTACATTGTCTTCGATTCTCAAATCTCTTCTAAACCACATGACTGCTACCAAGTGACCCCTCCTCATCATTTTAATGACATGCTTTATCATTTTATCATACATTGGCTCTGAGTTTATGAACAGGTCGAATCTGGCTGGATCTGATTCTACTTCTTTATATGAACCCGGAATTATTTTTACCGGTTTCTCCAAAATGGTCTCTCATGATGATGCTTTTTGAATTAATTCAACTGTCTACCGGCGAATAGATGCCAACTAATTTAGTCTTCAGTAGATCTCTTATTGCTTGCTGATCGACATAAGGATACATTTCCATAAGTAACTCCAGACATATTTTTGCACCATCGTCCATACCTCTTGCTCCAGAGATGAGAAAGAGATCTCCGTGTTCCATTCTCTTCAGACCGCATACCAAGGCTTCTTCCAATTCTTCAAAGAAAGCGACTTCGATCTGAGCCTGTTCCATAACATTTAAAAAAGTATTCAATTCTTCTTCCAACACTCGATCTTTTTCTTTCACATGTGAATGGCTGGCCGTTAAGATTATTTTATCTATCTCCAGTTTGTGGCACCATCTGGCCATGGCTTCTGCATTTTCCAAACTCAGCTTCTGCCCATTATTACCTCTGATCGCATGAACGATATGAAAAGATGCGTAGTTCAAATCTTCTACTGTCTTCATAGATGAATCGATATTATTCTCGTTTAGAAGCAAATCATCAATAATGGTGAACTCTTTATCGTAAAGGACATGAAATCGTCTTTCAACACCTTTAAATTTTCCGATTTCTGATCTGACATAGGCAAGAGGCAAATCATTAAGTAGCGCTGTCAAGATGGCCGTTGTGGCATTGTAAACTGAATGGTAGCCAGGAACCAGCAGGTCGATTTTTAAAGATATAGGATCAAGCTGCTGGCCACTCAAGGTGATAAGCGGCTGGGTAAGGTTGAATATAAAAGTAGGTTTTCCAGAAGACAGGTCTATGTCTGAAAGATGCACCGTTCCTGAGGTGTTTTCAATTCCGAAGGTCACGACTTGTGCTTTCGTCTGGTTCATCAGTGGGATCAACAGCGGTTCATCAATATTAAGAAGCGCTACACTTTCTTTTGATGCTTCTCGTATGAGTGACGCTTTGGCATCGAAATAAGACTCGAAAGAACCATGCAGATCGATATGATCGTGGTTGATGTTGGTGAACGCAACGATATCAAAGTGCGTTTGGGCAACACGTTTGAGATCTAAAGCTGACGAAGACACCTCCATCGAGACATGTGAGACACCTTCATCACGCATATTTGCCAAGTGCTTTTGCAGATCTGCAGATTCCGGCGTTGTTAAGACACTTTTTTCGATTCTATCTTTGCTTTTGATCATCACCGTTCCTATAAGACCGGTATCTAGACCGTAACCGCTAAGTAATGCATCAGTCATATAGGTAATTGTCGTCTTACCGTTGGTACCCGTGACGCCAAAAAGTCGCAGTTCTTTGGAAGGTTGATCATAAAAATTGTCGGCTACAACCGCTAAGGCGTTACGACTGTCCGTTACTTTGATTTGGGGGATCTCCAGTTCCGTCAGGTATCTTTCAACAATAAGTGCTGAGGCGCCTTGTTCAACTGCCGTTTTAGCATATGCATGTCCATCCATGTGATACCCACGAATACAAACGAATAAGGTGCCGGGCGCTACTTCGTTGGAATGGTATGCTATTTTTTGAATTTCAATTGTGTTCAGGTCTCTTTCCAGGCTTGGATAATCTATTGAGATGATCTCCACAGATTTTAATGCAGTACCTAATTTCATTATAAGCGATTCCTCTCTAGGATTAATTAAAGCTCATTCGAATCTTCTAGTTTCTTCATTATAATTAACTATTCAGGATAATATACGTAATCACTTTTAAGTGTACTTTTTTATTTCTTTAATTTCATCTTATATGCTCATAATTAATTCAAAAAAGGACCCCTTAGTGTCGGATTATCCGTCCAACTTCTAAGGGGCATCGCAGTAATGCTAGGGGTTTTTTTATCAAGCTACTCTCACTAACAAAAATCATATTCGATTTGTAGTAATTCTGCTTGAACATTTACGAGAAGCGACCTGTTTAAACATAAACAGGTTTACTTGATTGCCTGTACTTTCGCTTTGATCGTCTCTCTTGTTTCACGAAACACCGATAAAATTTCTTCCTCTGTTCCGATTGCTTTTGCCGGATCTTCTAAACCCCAGTGTACATGGGTGACGCCGGCCGGTATAGTTGGGCATTTATCCCTGGCATCGCCACACAACGTGATGATCAAGTCGGCTTGATTGAAGTACTCGGTATCGATCAAATCCGACGTTTGCTTTGTGATATCTATACCATCTTCGGCCATCACTTTAACCGCTCTAGGGTTCAACCCATGTGTTTCAATACCCGCACTTCTTACTTCAAACTGATTCGGATCTAAAAACTTGTGACCATATCCTTCAGCGATTTGACTTCGGCATGAATTACCCGTGCAAAGAAAATATATTTTTTTCATAGTCATCCTCCAGATTGTATAGATCTATAGTTGTTATTCAGGGCCAACATTTTGCGATTACCGCATTGCCCTTCATTATTACTTTAACATTCAAGCTGGCATAATGCATCAATAAAAGTCCTCACATAATATCGACGTACCAGTTAGAATAATGCTTTCAACTGTCACTTTTCTACCAAAAGATCAGGTCTGCAATACTCTTTTGAGCACCGCAGACCTGATCTTATTATCATTGTCAAATCTATCAACTATGCAACCTTGGCTTTATCAACTTGATATCTCTTCGGTTTTATTTCCTAAAAGCTGGTATTAGTAGAACTGATGAACTAGATCTTCTAGCAACGTTGTTACTGACACTGCCTAAAAATAATTGTTTTACGAAACCTCTACCTTGGCTACCCATGACAACAAGTTTTATGTCTCGTTCTTCCACTAATTTCAAAATTTCAACAGATGGCGAACCAAAACGTATCACCGTATCTACTTCGACCTCTCCACCACTGCTGATTACCTGCTTCATGTCCTCCAGACGTTTAGTATCGATTTCATTAAATTTCTCTAGTTTATCGCTGAGATGAGGGACGATTTTAGATTCATCCTGGACATGAACCAGTGTGATTTTTTTTGCGCCCTGAGCTATTATTTTTTTCAAATGATCAAAAGCATATTCCGCATTCTCTGAAAAATCTGTAGGAAACAAAATATTATCCCCTACGCCACAGTTTATTGCCTCAACAGTCTCTTCGCCTTTTTTCTTTTTTTCAAGAAGTCTGATCAATAAAACAGGTTTTTGCGCATATCTGATGACATCATAGGCAAAACTGCCGAACATTCGCACTTTCATCATGTTTTCACTTTCTGCACCGACGACAATGACTGAGTAATCCTCTTTCTCAGCTATTTCATTCATTTCATTATCCACTGAACCACTGAGGATTCTCGTATCTACAGTGAACCCTTTTTTTTCAAGTATTTCTTTTTGTTCCTGTAAGATACTATCCATGAAGACAGTCGAATAACTCAAGGCAGCAGACGTAACCTCTTGCATACTTAAACATTGGGCTAACAATATCTCTTTTGTTCCATATTCTTTCAAACTATCCAGACACTCAACCAGGGCATATGAAGATTTGGACAAATCAGTCGCAACCATTATTTTTTCAAACATTTTACATCCTCCTTTAATTTCTCCTTTTATGTAATATAGCTTTCTATCGTTCATCAAAACAGGGATTTTCATCCCCCAACGATGGAAATAAATAATTCGAATTTCTAAAATATGACTAAGTTAGTGATGATTTCACGTTAAGTATACGGTTACATTTGCGACTTATCAAACAATACAGTTTGAATTTTTTATGCTCTACAGTATTTCATTTCATCTCTCAACAACTGCTGGTCGTTATGAGCTCAGTCGCTCAAGTGAACACGAAAAAAAGCGCCAGCCCAAAGGACCAGCGCTTTTCATTCATATTCAACTATTCGTTGCTTAAGTCTTCACCGTTTGTTTCAATAACATTTTTGTACCAGTAGAATGATTTTTTAGGTGTTCTTTCCAATGTTCCGTTACCTTCGTTATCGCGGTCAACATAAATGAACCCATAACGTTTCTTCATCTCACCTGTTCCGGCACTGACTAAGTCGATACATCCCCAGGAAGTATAACCCATCAAGTCTACGCCATCCAATTCTACGGCATCTTTCATTGCTTTGATGTGTGATGATAAATAATCGATGCGGTAATCATCTTCGACATAGCCGTTCTCATCAGGCGTATCGATAGCACCGAGCCCATTTTCCACCACGAAGAGTGGTTTCTGATAACGGTCGTAGATTTCGTTCATCGTAATACGAATACCCAGCGGATCGATCTGCCATCCCCACTCACTCGCTTCAAGATAAGGGTTTTTCACGGATGCAAAGATGTTGCCTGCTGATTTCTCTTTATTCTCCGGGTCACCAGAAGCAACACGACTTGAATAGTAAGAGAATGAAATAAAGTCCACCGTATATTCTTTGAGCAGTTCTTTATCGCCTTCTTCAAATGGTATTTCAATGCCTTCACGTTCAAGCTCTTTCAGGGCATAAGCCGGATATTCCCCGCGTGACTGAACATCAATGAAGAAGTAATTTTGTCTGTCTGCTTGTTGTGCGGCCAGAACATCCACCGGATTAGGTGTGTTCGGGTAATACTTGCCTGCAGCCAGCATACAGCCTACTTGAATTTCCGGATCCACTTCACGGGCGATCTTGGTTGCCAGAGCGCTGGATACCAATTCATGGTGAGCCGCTTGATAGATCACTTGCTTTTTGTTTTCGCCTTCTTCAAACACCAGGCCGGCACCCATGAATGGGGCATGCAGAATGATATTGATCTCGTTGAAGGTCAGCCAGTATTTGACCAAACCTTTGTAGCGGGTAAACAAGGTACGAGTCAAGTTGCCATAGAAATCGACCATCTTACGGTTGCGCCATCCCCCGTATTCTTTGATCAAGTGCATCGGGCAATCAAAGTGCGTGATCGTCACCAAGGGTTCGATGCCGTGTTTGTGACATTCTTTAAATAAATCTTCATAGAATTTCAAGCCGTCTTCATTGGGTTCTGTTTCATCACCTTTAGGGAAGATACGTGTCCAGGCGATAGACAGTCGGTAGGTTTTGAATCCCATTTCGCCGAACAGAGCAATGTCTTCCTTGTAGCGATGAAAATGATCGATCGCTTCTTTGGCAGGGTAAAAATGCTCGTCATCAAAATCTAAATGTTTTACTTTTCCAGAAATAATAGCCCGACGATCTTCGCCGACTGGTGCGACATCGACGTTCGCCAGTCCTCTTCCATCTTCGTTATATCCGCCTTCCAGCTGGTTAGCCGCTGTTGCGCCACCCCATAAGAAATCTTTTTTAAATCCCATGTGTCTTCCTCCTAGTAGTTTATATATGATGTTTTTTTCCAGTACTCTTTAAGTTTATAGAGTGTAATCCATTACATACAAGACAAATCGTAAAAAGAATTCACTTTTTGTTAACTAGTTTAATGCCGATCAATATGTTAAAGTAGCTGTGACTATAGTCTTAGGAAAGAGGAAATTGAAATGACACACTATGATGTCCTTGTAATCGGTGGCGGAACAAGTGGAATGATGGCTGCTATTTCGGCAGCAGAACATGACGTTACTGTTGGACTTATTGAAAAGAACAAATTTGTTGGACGAAAATTACTGGTGACTGGAAATGGCCGCTGTAATGTAACCAACAACCTTGACAAGGAGGAAATCATTGCCCATATCCCGGGAAACGGACGCTTCTTGTACAGTGCTTTTTATCAGTACGATAACTACGATATCATGAAATTCTTTCAATCACGTGGGATCGCTTTAAAGGAAGAAGACCACGGCCGGATGTTTCCGACAACTGATAAATCACGAACGATCGTTGATGCCTTGAAACAAGTTATTGAAGATTTGAAGATCGATTTGCATATCGATGCTCCCGTTGATGCCGTTTTATATGATGATGAAAAAGTAACGGGTGTCAGACTGATCGACGGTCGCGAATTCACTGCAACATCGGTCATTCTGTCTACCGGTGGACGCGCGATGCCTAAAACCGGTTCGACAGGCGACGGGTATAAATGGGCCAAGACAGCCGGACATACCATCAAAGAGTTGTACCCGACTGAAGTACCGATCACGTCCAAAGAATCCTTTATTGAGGAACGGGTCTTGCAAGGCTTGTCCTTGAGAGACATCAATCTAAGTGTTTTAAACAAGAAATACAAATCAGTGATCACGCATCGTATGGATATGATTTTCACGCATCTAGGCATTTCTGGTCCTGCCGTGCTGCGTTGCTCCATGTTTGTCTTGCAGACTATGAAACGCGACAAGACTGATTTTGCCACGATGACGATCGATTCCCTTCCGGATCAGTCCCTAGGAGAATTGAAGCAAAAATTCGAACAGCTGAAAAAGCATGATGGTGATAAGAGCATCAAAAATGTTCTGAAACAGTTCGGTCCCGAACGTTACATTCTGTTCGGTCTGGAGCAGCAATCAATCGACAGCGACAATGCCTTCAAGACATTGTCGCCTAAAGAAGTCGAAGCGATCATAGCCTTTCTCAAGGATTTTCGTTTTGACGTCCACGGGTCACTGCCGATCGAAAAAGCCTTCGTTACTGGCGGCGGCGTGCATACGAAAGAAGTGAATCCCAAGACCCTTGAGAGTAAAAAGAAAAAAAATCTGTATTTCACAGGCGAAATCCTTGATTACAACGGCTATACGGGTGGCTACAACATCACCGGCGCCTTCATTACCGGTCGTGTGGCCGGTATGCATGCAGCCGAGTCAGCCTTAGCTCAAAGATAAAAGACGCAGAACGAAACCCTTGTCGGTTGATAGCCGACAAGGGTTTTTTATTTAGCTTTTTTAATGCAGATCAATCTGGCTGTGCCAGATTTTCCTTTTTATATTTTAAAAGACCTTCTGGAAATGAAGCATGGACTTTTAGGTGCTTAGGTCGAGTTCATGCTTGTTGGATGCTCCTGTACTTCACTTTATTGGGACTTAGGTTGAGTTCCGGTCATTCGATCGTTCCTGAACTATACTTTATTGGGACTTAGATTGAGTTCATGCTTGTTGGATGCTCCTGTACTTTACCTAGTTGGGACTTAGGTTGAGTTCATGCTTGTTGGATGCTCCTGTACTGCACTTTATTGGTACTTAGGTTGAGTTCAGGTCATTTGATCAAGGGTGAACTACTCTCTTCTACTTAAATAATGGAGTTCAGCAAGATTATCCCTCACTGAACTCCATTATCCATCTATATTGTTTAGTTTAGTCTTGAATTCAATCTCTGAACTCCATTTATCGCATCCTAATCGGATAGGATAGAAAGACCCAGTCTTTCTTTCAGCTGTTCAATTTGTTTCTTGACAGCTTCCGGAGCCGGTCCGCCTTCAATATTTCGTTTGGTCACACAATTCTCCAGACTGATCGCTTCATAAATATCTTCTTCAAACAATTCATGCAGTGACTGATATGTTTCCAGGGAGACCTCTTCCAGTGTCTGATTCGTTGCAATGCACGTCTGCACCAGTGCCCCGATCACGCCGTACGCTTCACGGAACGGAACGCCTTTTTTAGTCAGATAATCCGCACAGTCGGTCGCATTGATGAACCCTTTTGACGCCGCTTCACGCATGCGGTCTCTTTTTGCCTCCATGGTATCGATCATGGGGATCGTAGCGGAGAGTGCCAGCTTCACCGTGCGGATGCTGTCGAACAAGGCTTCTTTATCCTCCTGCATATCTTTGTTGTATGCCAGCGGAATGCCCTTCATCATGGTCAGCAGCGTCTGAAGATTCCCGTATGCCCGACCCGTTTTCCCTCTGACCAGTTCGGCTACGTCAGGATTTTTCTTCTGGGGCATGATCGATGAACCGGTAGCAAAGGCATCATCCAGCTCCACAAACTTGAATTCCTGAGAACTCCATAAAATCACTTCTTCTGATAGTCTGGATAAATGCATCATGATCATGCTTAAGGCATAAGCTGTGTCGATGACGAAATCTCTGTCAGAAACACCGTCCAGGCTGTTGGCAGTGACTGCCTCAAACCCCAGCTGCTCGGCTACGTACTGACGGTCAAGTGGATAAGTCGTCCCCGCGAGCGCACCGTTACCCAGGGGCATGACATCTGTATGCTCCAAAGCTTCTTCCAACCGCTTGATATCGCGTTGGATCATTTGTGCATACGCCATTAAATGATGCGCAAAAGTAACAGGTTGGGCAATCTGCAGGTGGGTATAACCCGGCATGATCGTGTGCAGATGCTGCTCGGCCTTATTGATCAGAACCTTTTCAAAATCCAGCAACTGGTTTTTGATTTCAGCCAACTGTTTTTTAACGTACAGTCTTAAATCCAAGGCCACCTGATCGTTTCGGCTTCTGCCTGTGTGCAGTCTTTTGCCTGCCTCACCTATGCGTTCAGTCAGTTCAGATTCGATAAACATATGGATGTCTTCTGCATTGGGATCGAATAGTAGAGAGCCATCTTTTAAATCCATCAGAATCCCCTGTAAGCCATCCACTATGAGTGCAGCGTCTTCTTTAGAAATGATAGACTGCTTGCCCAGCATCTTGGCGTGCGCGATACTCCCTGCGATATCTTCTTCAAACAATACATAATCAAAACTGATCGAGGAGTTGAATACATCGACCTCTTTCGCACTTCCACCACTCAAACGTCCCTGCCACACTTTATTTGAATCATCTGTCATAAATTGGTCCCTCCAATAAATACATCCCTATTTCCTCTAAAATCCTAATCTTTATTTTTCCGTTCTGATTTACCCCCATGCTTTTATTCCTGCCTGTTTCAGTTGAAATGATTCTTCAGCCTGTTTTCCAAATTGAATCTTTTGTTTCATTTCAGCATGGATCACACTTGATAATCCATAAAGATTGATAAAGCCAGCTGCATCGTTCTGATCGTAAACGTTATCCTGATCGAACGTTGCAAAGGCTTCTGAATATAAGCTGTACGGAGACTCAACGCTTGATACGATCATGTTGCCTTTATACAACTTCAACTTGACTGTACCAGAAACGGTTTTCTGTGTTTCATCCACGAATGAATCCAATGCCTGTTTCAAAGGCGTAAAGTACTGACCATTGTAAATGAGGTTCGCATATTTTTGGGACAACTCCTGTTTATACTGAAGCGTTTCTTTATCCAGCGTGATCATTTCTAGCTGCTCGTGCGCGAAATACAGCAGCGTGCCACCTGGTGTTTCGTATACGCCACGACTCTTCATGCCAACGAGACGGTTCTCGATGATATCCTGGATTCCGATGGCATTCGATCCGCCGATACTGTTCAGTGCTTTGATCAAACTCACGCCATTCATTTCTTTCCCGTCGATGGCGACTGGAATACCTTCATCAAAGGTGATGCTGACATTGGTCGGTTTGTCCGGAGCCTGTTCAGGTGAGACACTCATTTCTAAAATGGAATCATATTTCGGTTCATTTAAGGGGTTTTCCAGATCAAGTCCTTCATGGGATAAGTGCCACAGGTTCTTGTCTTTGGAATAATTGGTCTCACGAGAAATTTTCAACGGAATCTCATGCAATTCTGCATAGTCGATGGCTTCTTCACGGGAAGTGATGTCCCAGGTCCTCCATGGGGCAATGATATCCAGTTCGGGTGCCAGTGCCTTGATGCCCATTTCAAAACGAACCTGATCGTTTCCTTTACCCGTACAACCATGACAGATGGCATCCGCACCCTCCTGTTTAGCTATATCGACGAGCGCTTTTGCGATGATAGGTCGAGCCGTAGCTGTTCCCAATAAATATTTATTTTCATAAATGGCACCCGCTTTTAAAGTCGGGAAGATGGAATCATAAACGAATGCCTCTTCGATTTCTGCCAGATAAAATTTAGATGCGCCGGTCTTCAAAGCTTTTTCTTCTAATCCGATCAACTCATCGTCCTGACCGACGTTTGCAGTGACGGCAATGATCTCACTTCCATAATTCTCTTTTAACCAGTGAATGATGACCGATGTGTCTAGTCCCCCGGAATAAGCCAGTACGATTTTTTTATAAGTTTTATCAGTCATATGTCATTCTCCTTTTCTATTGTGGTTCAGTTGTACTCATTTTTGAGTATAAAAAAAACGCCTTCTGTTTTTACACAGAGACGATTGCATCGCGGTACCACTCTATTTGCAGACAAATTAGTATTGTTTCGAAAAAAATCAATGGCTGTCTGCCAACTCAAAGCATTAACGCTGCACACGGCTTTTCTACTTAAGACAGAGACTGACCCAAACTGAGCGAACCGTTACGATTCACACTCACGTTTTGACAGGTGACTTATTTCAAAAAGCATCTCTCAAGCTCGTTTCAATGACCGTTCATGTCAGCCTTCCACTCTGTGCTGACTCGCTGTGATGAATGAAATCATTTACTTTCTTGTTCTTTGATGTTAGAAGCATTCTATAACGTGCGTAATAGAAAGTCAACAGCAATATTCGCTTTTTCGCATATTCTTTTAAATTGTGTATGAAAAATGTCCTTTCGCTTACTTTTTATACATTTATAATTCTTTTAATGTATAAAAAAATCAGAACGGGATAAACCCGCTCTGATTTCTAATAGGATCACAGCTATCATTTTTTTGAATCGCTGGTCCTTTATTCTTTGTTTAATTCATTAGTCAGTTCAATAATACGGTCGACAGATTCATCTAGATATTTTATGGTATCTGTCAGAGGCTGATCGGTCGTGATATCCACGCCGGCGACTTTGGTTGCTTCAGCAGGCACTTTTTGTCCGCCCAATGCCAGAAAGTCTAACCAGCCACTCACTTTTTCTTCGCCACTCTTGATTTTCAGGAAAGCTTGTGTCGCGATCGTCAATCCTGCTGAGTAGGTATAAGGATAGAGTCCCATGTAATAGTGGATCTGACGCATCCAAGTGAGTTCTGCGCCTGGTTCCAGTTCAACTGAATCTCCCCAGAATTCTTCCAGGACATTACGTGTCAATTCACTCAACTTGTTGGCATCGAAACTCTTGCCTGCATCGATCAATCGATACACTTCACGCTGATACGCGGCTTCAAGTAAATGCGTCACAAAGTTATGGAAGTATGTTTTTGAAATCATTTTAGATAACACGTTACGTTCCATCCGCGGGTCTTTCGCTTTGTCCTTCAAGTAATCCGTTAAGAGCAGTTCGTTAAAGGTTGACGGTCCTTCGATTATATATAAGGATGGACGCGCACTGGTCAACGGGTTGTTTTCATTTGACAAGATCCCTTGACCCGCATGTCCCAATTCGTGGAACAAGGTATAGGCATCGGATAATTGACCTGTATAGGTCACCATGACAAAAGGATGTTTGCCGTAAGTTGTTGAACAGAAAGCGCCGGAACGTTTTCCGTTATTTTGTGCAAAGTCGACCCAGCGTTCTGGATAAGCGCGTAAAATCATGTTCACGTAATCTTCACCGAGAGGCGCCATGGCCTCTTTTACAAGGTCTTTCGATTCTTCAATGCTTACCGGTGTAGTGTAGTCCGGATCCAAATCCACTTTCAAGTCGGCATAGGTCATTTTATCCAGGCCGTGAACGTCTTTGAGATGGGTGATGAATTTACGCATGACGGGTGCAAAATCAGTCATGATCATGTCGATCTGACGGTGATATAACTCCTGGTCGACTTCCTGGCTTTCAAGTAAATAGTCAAAAATCGAATCATAGCCGCGCATAGTTGCCAGTGTTTTTTCTTTTTGAAGATGCGTATAATAACCGGTCGCTACAACGTTTTTATATTGACCCAGAACTTTACTGAATTGATCGTAAGCTGCACGACGGATTTTCGGATCATCCGAGTACATATATACTTCTTCATACAAAACAAAACTGAGCGGGTATTCTTTACCGTCCACTTCAAATGTGCCGTAGTCAGCGTCGGCCGAACGGGCTTGTTCAAAGATTTCTGAAGGTGCTTCAAAGACTGGTGACAATTGCGCCAGGGCTTCTTCCACATTCGGATCAAGTTTGGCTTGTTTGGATTTTTTTATTTGTCTTACAAAGGCTGCATACGTTGCTTCTTTAGCAACCACAGAATCTAGTGTACTTTCAGCTAAATCTTCGATTTGAGATTTAAAGAAGCTCAATTTAGCACTGACACCGGCTAGCACGTTGGCTGTAAAGCGCGCTTGTTGCAACGCTTCGCTGTCAAAGATATCTACCGATACCGGTAAGTGTCCATATTGACCTAGATGTGAGGCTTTTGCTACGATATCTTCGTACTCTTTGATGGCGTCAACGACTGTATTCGCATCTGTAAGATTACCTCTATATTTTGCTGAAAACGCGTCGACTTCTTTTGGTAACGCCTCTAACGCCTCTTCAAAAGCTGCTTGACTAGAAAAAATAGCACTAAGGTCCCATTTCAGGTCTTCAGCTACGCTTGAACGATCTAGTATTTCTTCTGACATATTTTTCTCCCCTTAAACTCTATTAAAATTTATGACGTTGTGTCATATCTACATTAAAAAAATTACTCATGTGGATATTATAGCATGATTATCCTGACAATGTGAGATGTTTTTAATAATTACTGGTGTAGAAATCGTCTTTTTATCATCGTTCTATAATCATAATCGGTTATAAAAAAACGCCCTGATACCTTGTCCAAACAAAGCATCAGGGTTGGTTATTCGTTTATACTTTTTTAGTAGCCTGCCTCATAATCGACAACATTTTTTGGTATATCCTGTCCGTTTACAAAGGCGTGTAAGTTTTCCAGAAATATCGGAAAGGCGCTGGCATTGTAATCTTCCAGATTTCCGGATATGTGCGGTGTCAGGAGCACGTCTTCTCTCTTGTAAATCGGATGATTCTTAGGCAAGGGTTCTTCATGAACGACATCCAAGGCAGCGTATTTCAGCCAGTTTTCATCCAGAGCTTTAAGCAGATCCTCAGTGACAACAGTCTGACCACGTCCCACGTTTACAAAGATAGCAGAACTTTTCATTGCTCTAAATTTACCTAAATTGAAGAGACCATTTGTTTTATCAGTAAGCGGCAAGATATTGATAACGAAATCAGCTAGTGGTAACACATCATCCAACTGATCTTGTGTCACTAATTCATCCATAAACTCAACTGGACGTCCACTTCTGTTGACACCAATTGTTTTCATCCCGAACGCTTGAGCCACTTTTCCTGTCTGCATGCCAATGGCTCCTGTTCCGACGATAAGCATAGTTTTTTGATTGAGTTCTGATGCTTCTGACACCGGATCCCATTTCCTTTGACGTTGCTTAAGCAATGCGTGACCAATTTGACGTGTGTGATTCAAGATCATACCAAAGATAGATTCAGTGATCGCATGTCCGTGAATCCCGCTTGCATTTGTCAAAGTTATGCCATGTTCTTCAAGCTTGTTCAAATCAACAAAATCAACTCCGGCAGAAATCAATTGAACCCATTCAAGCTGGTTTTCAGGATCATCTAACAGTTGAGACGTGACGTCCTTATCCCATCCGTATATAGCTTTCACTTCTGAAATATCCTCGACTTCGCTCAATGATTCAATGATTTCATATGCAGGCGCCGTTTCATTTATTTTTTTTCGCTGTTCGTCATTTAACGATATGTAGCTCAATAATTTGTCTGACACAAACGCACTCTCCTTTAACTCAATTTATGCGTTACTTTTATTGTTACTCGATGGGATTGTATTCTCCTGTGATGATATCTAATTTTTGTATTTCATCTGTTTCAACGTTATAGCGATAAATACCGATCAAATTAGAAAAAGTTACACCATCTTGTTCCACAGCTTCGCGTGCTTCGACTTGCACCCAGCTCTCTTGTTCATAATTGACAAAATAGAAATAATTTTCTCCTTCAATTACAGCGCGTTCCAATACCTGTTCGAAAGCGTGATTTTCAGCTTCCTCTTTTGTCATAAGAGCGTCTTCATTCGCCGCTTCTACTTCCACTACCGGTTCATTTTTTTGTACTTCTTTCTCAGTTAAAAATGATTCCAGCTCTTCATCTGTCGCTTCTGATAAAGACTTTTCCTTGGTTGCCTCGTATTCTTCGCTTAATAGTGTTGATTGACGTTCTTCTTTAAACTCTGATGCCACCTGAATTTCGGCAGCTGCCTTGGCATTTTCTGCCTGCTGTTGACCGATTTCTTCTTTCAAATCTTCTGCTTCAGCTTTCAACAGTTCATTGTCCGATAAATCATTTTGAAGTAATCTGGATAACGTTCCGGCTGCAGCATCCAGTTCTCCGCTATAATATTCATCTTTAGCCTGCTCTAGCAAGGCATAATCCGGGTCCGTCGGTTCCCCTTCGGTCGGGATCTTTTCATCATCAACGAGCTCTGAGGTTGCTTTATCAGTATTTGATTCATTTTCGATTGAGCTTTCTTCGGTAGGTGTACTTGTTTCTGTCTCATCAGCCTGACAAGCTGCCAAACCGAAACTTAGGGCAACCAATGGCACAATATATTTTCTGTTTTTCATCATTTTTCCCCCTCTATCTATTTAACTGTCCAATTCATGATACGCAGTATATACTTCACGCTTTGGTATGTCTCTTAATAGGGCTACTTCTTTCATTGCTTGTTTACTGGAAAGAGCGTAATTCTCCATGATGAATTCGACATGTTCTTTTAATGTCCAATTTTCCCAAATTTTGTCTTCTTTGGTATCGGCATCTTCATTGCCTTCAACGATGATCACAAATTCTCCTCGTATTTTTTCATTATTTAACCACTCGACCACTTCTTCTGTGGTCCCACGAATAAATTCCTCAAAGCGCTTGGTCACTTCACGAGCTAAAACCAGTTTTCTTTCAGCACCGAAGACGCTACTCATCTCTTCGACTACTTGTTTGACGCGATGTGGTGATTCATAAAATACAAGTGTCTCTTTCCTCTTATTCAGTTCTTCCAGTTCAGCAATCAACTCTTTTTTCTTGCGCGGTAAAAAGCCTAAAAAGTAAAAAGGTTGCGGGGATATGCCCGATGCTATCAGGGATGTCAAGGCCGCGTTCGGTCCAGGTAAAGGAACCACAGAAATATCCGCTTCGATCGCCGCTTTCACCAGATCCACTCCCGGATCACTGATCGAAGGCATCCCGGCATCACTCACTTGAGCAATCGAATTTCCATTAAGAAGTTTATCAATGAGCTGCGGTGTGCGTTCTTTTGAATTGTGTTCGTGAAAACTGATCTGGTGTGTAACGATTTCAAAATGATTCAACAGTTTTTGCGTGTTTCTAGTATCCTCTGCAGCGATCAAATCGACTTCTTTCAAGATGTTGACCGCCCGAAAGGTCATGTCTTCTAAATTACCTATGGGTGTCGGAACTAGATATAATATCCCTGTTTCCTGCTTTTCGAAACTTTTTTGTGTCTCAATCATGTTTGCCTGTCACCTCTTTCACTACACACGTCGTTTGCTGCCTAAATGGCGATGCAACACCGTGCTGTTTTAAATAATCGTCTTTTCGTTTGCGTATCAACTTTTTAAACGCGGCTTCCGCTTTGGTCGCTTCGCTGCGCGTGGCGTATGCTTCAGCATAAATCATAGATAACGGGCGACGACGTTCTGGCCGAGTATATTTGGCTCCGATGCCGTCATTATGTTCTCTCAGTCGTCTGGTTAGATCAGTCGTATAACCACCGTACAGTGATCCGTCTTTACAGTGTAAAACGTAAAAGTAACTTGTCTGTGCTTCACTCATTGCCGTAAATCATCCTTCTTACTTCTGGAAAATACTCTCCATTATCATCGAACACATACAAAGGCGGCAGGATTTGCAGCCCGGTTTCTTTTCCCTGTTTGATGCCTTCTATCAGTATCATGTTGGCCTCTTTATCTGGTTTCGGATAGACAAACCGGATACGTTTAGGTGCCAGATCGACGGCCCGCATTTCATCCATGATTTCCAGAAACCGTTCAGGTCTGTGAACGAAATAGGCTTTCCCTTTAGTTTTAAGCAAGCCTGCGGAAACAGTCATTAACTCTCTCAACGTTAGATGCAGTTCATGCCTGGCGATAGCTAGGTGTTCATTCGGATTTTTCCGGCTCGCATCTGACACAATGAAATAGGGCGGGTTACAGGTCAGTATATCCACTGAATCTTTTTTAATGTGCGTCGTTGCTTCATTAACATCGCCGTGGATCATCTCGACCTGTTCTTCCAAGTGATTCAGTTGAATGCTTCGCTGCGCCATATCGACGAGTCGGTCCTGAAGTTCCAACGCTATTATTTTACTTTTGGTTTTCTGACTCAGCATCAATGCCACTGCGCCATTACCCGAACACAAATCAACGATCTTGGCCCGGTCATGTTTAGGGACTTTAGCAAAGTCGCCTAACAAGACTGCATCCAGAGAAAATGAAAAGACAGACGGGCTTTGTATTATTTCTAAATCATATTGCATCAACTGATCAATACGTTCATCGTTTTTTAATTGAATTTCCATAATACTTTTGCTTCCTTTATCTTCATTTCATTAAGTATACCAAAAACATCATCGTTTTTTGCTTCTTTTTGATAAATTAAAAAAGACGGTAGAATTGACAAAAGCCGCTCACGAGTGAGCGGCTTTCTAATTAAAAAATAAATATTTGTAAAGCAAATTGCTGGATATTTCTATTCGTATTCATATTACTAAGTTTCTCATTTAAACGACACGATCCCTACCTCTATCGTGTCCTTACAACCCCATAGTTGCGCCAGTGTGGATAAACTTCTTTAAAACGTGTTTATATAATACTTCATACTTACCTTTAACGTTATACCAGTATACCATTTTTTGGAAAATAAGCAAATAACAGGCTCTTATTGTCTACTTAGCGCTCTATTCGGTTAGCTCAACTCGTTTTCTACCATAGTTTGCCGAAGTTGTCCGTTCTTCGGTTCACTCACCAGGTTTTCTGCCTGAGCTTGCCGAAGCTGCCCCGTCTTCGGTTCACTCACCAGGTTTTCTGCCTGAGTTTGCCGAAGGTGGCCTTTCTTCGGTTTACTCACCAGGTTTTCTGGCCGAGTTTGCCGAAGATGTCCGTTCTTCGGTTCACTCACCAGGTTTTCCGACTGAGTTTGCCGAAGTTGTCCTGTCTTCGGTTCACTCACCAGGTTTTCCGACTGAGTTTGCCGAAGTTGTCCTGTCTTCGGTTCACTCACCAGATTTTCTGCCTGAGTTTACCGAAGGTGGCCTTTCTTCGGTTTACTCACCAGGTTTTCTGCCTGAGTTTGCCGAAGTTGTCTGCTCTTAGCGTCACTCGCTGAAAATTATCCCTGAGTAAACCTAACCTCACACAAAAAGCTCCCATTTCTTTGAATTGTCTCGCTATAATCAAATTTCTAGAAAGAACAACACACACTTATTAAACTTAAAATTCAAAGAAAGAAGACTTCAAGAAGGTGGATGAATTGAAGTCTTACCTTCTTGAAGTCTTTTATTTATAGTCGCCGTTCTTCCAGAGAACGACTTCTTCATCCGCTAAAGACTTTTTCACATCAATGATGCGCTGATTGGAGCTGCCTCTAAAAGCTAAGTTCAGGTCCATTTGGTCTTGTTTGAACCGTCCGTCAACGAGGACATCGATGACTGCTAGCAAGTCTTTCTTGTCTTCCGTACCTTGCATCAGTTCTTCCCAAGTGTATCCGGTCCAGGACCAGACGTCCTTGGTTTCACCAAAATCTGCTCTGATTCTCCTGCACAGTGGAACAGTGACGCCGGTGTTCAAAAACGGCTCGCCGCCCAACAGCGTTAATCCCTGGCAGTAATCGGCTTGCAGGTCTTTCATTATCTGTTCTTCCAACGCTTCTGAGTAAGGAGTCCCATACGAAAAATTTTGGGCGGCTTTGTTGTAGCAGCCTACGCAGGCGAAAGGACAGCCACTGACATACAGGCTGCACCTGACTCCTTCGCCGTCAACAAAGTTATACGGCTTGTAGTCGGCGACAAAATTTTTACTGAAACGCTCAGAAGTCCAGGCAATCGGATCAGCCGGCATCAGGACCAAAACCTTTCATATGTTTCGTACGTGAAGCGATCTCTTTGTGTCGTCCGCCAACCATTGGTCGTTTTTGCGGATTGCCAAGATACCCGCAGGTCCGTTTGACCACGTCGCAGGTTTCAGCATCAGTGTTGCCACACTGCGGACATTCAAAGCCATTTTCAGTCGGTTTGAAGTCTCCTTCAAACTCACACTTATAACAGCGATCGATGGGCGTATTTGTTCCGAGATAACCTATCCGGTCATACGCATAGTCCCAGACGGTTTCCAAAGCTTTGGGATTCGTCTGCAGCTTAGGGTACTCACAGTAATGAATAAAACCGCCGCCAGTATACTTGGCATAGTCTTTTTCAAAATCGATTTTCTCAAATGGTGTGGGATTTTTACGTACGTCGTAATGGAAACTGTTTGTGTAATACCCCTTATCCGTGATATCCGAGATGCTGCCAAATTTTTCAGTATCCAGCTGACAGAAACGGTCCGTCAGACTTTCACTCGGTGTCGAATACACACTCACGTGTAAACCACTTTCCTGCCCCCACTCGTCTGCATGTGCTTTGAGTGTCTGCATGATTTCCAAGGTGAACGTTTTAGCTTCTTCGTTATCTTCCCATTCGTTTCCATAAAAAACGGTGGCTGCTTCGTATAGACCGATATATCCTAATGAAACGGTCGCGCGTTTATTCAAAAACAGATCAGATACACTATCTTCTTTGGCCAGTCGTTTTCCGAAAGCACCATACATGTATAAGATAGGGGCATTTACCGGCTCAGCTTCCATTACCCGGTTAGCTTTAAATAACAGCGCATCCTTAAGGACGGAGAGACGTTCTTCCAGCAAAGTATTGAATTTCCCCCTATTGCCTTTCGATTCGATGGCTATGCGGGGCACATTCAGCGTAACGACACCCAGGTTCATGCGCCCAACTGATACATCTTCCCCCTGTTCATTTTTCCATCCCTGCAGAAATGAACGGCAACCCATCGGTGTTTTAAAACTTCCAGTGATTTCCACTAATTTTTCGTAGTTCAGTACATCCGGATACATGCGTTTTGTCGAGCATTCTAAAGCCAACTGTTTGATGTCATAGTTTGGATCAGTTGCATTCAAGTTCAAGTCCCTTTTCAAGGCGAAAATGAGTTTAGGAAAAATTGCGGTTCGTTTTTCTTTGCCCAAACCTTTGATTCGCACGATCAGGATAGCCTTTTGGATTTCTCGTTCGATCCAATTCGTTCCCAGACCGAATCCCAAACTGGTGAAGGGTGTCTGGCCTTGGCTTGTATACAGGGTATTGATTTCATATTCCAAACTCTGCATCGCATCATAAATGTCTTTTTTAGTCTTGTCGGTAGCAAAGGCTTCATGCTTCTCTGCTCCGTCGATCCACTCCCGCGCTGTTTTTAAATGTTTCTGATAGTTCAGTTCAGCATAAGGAGCCAGTACTTCATCCACGCGGTCAAAGCTGCAGCCACCATATTGGCTTGAAGCCACATTCGCAATGATTTGAGCCGTTTGAGCCGTCGCTGTCTGAATGGACCGCGGAGATTCCACTTCTGCATTACCGATTTGAAACCCTTCTTCAAACATATTTTCAAAGTCGATCAAGCAACAGTTAGACATTGGAGAATATGGGGTGTAATCCAAGTCATGATAATGGATATCACCCTTTTCATGGGCATTGGCGACATGAGGAGGCAAAAATTTCAAACCTAAAGCCTTACCTACGATACCTGCCGTTAGATCACGCTGGGTGTTGAAGACCTTACTGTCCTTGTTGGCATTCTCGTTTATAATTGATTTATCTTGTTTCAGTAAACGTTCGACCATCGCATTCACATCACGTCTGGTTTCACGGTTGTTCTCTTTTTCTTCTCTTCTTTGGATGTAACCTTCCGCTAAGTCGTCACAGTCATGTTTTTTCAGCACAGCTAAAACGACCAGATCAATGTCTTTGGTATCTATGTTTGCTGCCCCGTTTGTGACCATATCCTCTTCCACTTCTGCCGAGATTTCTTTCAACTCATCAAACGAATAAGTCAAGTCTAATTGCTGAGCGGCTTGAAACAAAGCCTCCGTTATTTTTTTGCGGTTGAACGTTTGCACTCTTCCGTCACGTTTTTCAACTATTGATAAGCTATCGTTCGAACCGTTCTGTTTTACCGTTTGATTAGTCACCTTACTATTTTGCATTGTTTAACTCCTCCTACTTATTCAACCATTCACAAGACCAGCTAAAAAAATATGTATCTATATTATTTAGCTGCAGGCGTTTCTCACTGAGAGAAACGCCTGTAAACTAAATCGGTATACCTTAACTCATCCACTTTTCATAGTCGCTGTCATCCATGGATTCAACCATGCCGACAAGGTAACCATTGCCGACTTGCGAGAAGAAGTCGTGATTGCTTGTGCCGGTTGATATCCCATTCATGATGATGGGATTAACATCATCGGCTTTATCGGGGAACAACGGATCGAAACCTAGATTCTGTAACGCTTTATTGGCGTTATAACGCAGAAAGACCTCGACATCTTGTGTCCAACCCATTTCATCATACAGGTAGCTCGTATATTCGGTTTCATTTTCATAGAGTTCGAACAACAACTCGAATGTCCAGTTTTTCAATTCTTCTTTTTCTTTTTCGTCTAACTGATTGTATCCAATCTGGAATTTATAGCCGACATAGGTTCCGTGTACCGATTCGTCACGCAAGATCAGTTTTATGATTTCAGCGACATTGGTCAGCTTACCGTTTCCTAAATAATAAAGAGGCGCATAAAATCCGGAATAGAATAAAAAGGATTCCAGGAAGACACTGGCTACTTTCTTTTGTAACTCCGTACCCTCTTGATAGATCCCGTTGATTTTCTGTGCTTTTTTCTGAAGCATCGGGTCGGTTAGTGTCCACTCAAAAATCTCTTCTATTTCAGATTTCGTATTCAGCGTGCTGAAAATGGCACTGTAACTTTTCGCATGCATGGACTCCATAAATTCGATATTATTATAGACCGCTTCTTCATGCTGTGTGCGACTACTTTTTTTCAGGACTTCTATCCCGTCTTGAGACTGCAGTGTGTCCAGCAAGGTTAAACCTCCAAACACTTTCGCAATCATATCTTTCTCACCTAAGGAAAGTTTATTCCAGTCACTTAAGTCATTGGACAAAGGAATACGGGTATCTGTCCAGAACTGTTCCACTAGTTTTTCCCAAGTCAACTTGTCGATCATGTCATCAATACGATTCCAGTTAATGGCTTTATATGCTTCTGTCATAGTTGATTCTCCTTTATTCCAAAGAAGACTAGTCGAGCTGTCTTCTACTATTCTTGCAAGTTTAAATCGTGCAGCTTTCACAGGCGTTAGCGCCGATTTCTTCCTGGTCATCAGTAAATGTTCGCACGTAGTAAATCGATTTGACCCCTTTTTTATGGGCATAATGTCTCAGAATGGTCAGATCGCGGGTCGTCTGCTTGCTGGTACGTCCTTCTTTCCATTCATACAAACCTTCAGGAATCGCCGAGCGCATAAAGAGCGTCAAACTCATTCCCTGATCGACATGTTTTTGAGCTGCAGCATAGACATCAATGACTCGTCGCATATCCATATCATAGGCACTCGTATAAAAAGGCATCGTTTCATTAGACAAATGAGGCGCCGGGTAATAGGTCTTCCCGGTCATTTTTTCCTGACGCTCTTCCACCAGGCGCGTTATCGGATGGATACTGGCAGATGTTTCGTTCACGTAACTGATCGACCCTGTGGGTGCCACTGCCAAACGATTCTGATGATACAGGCCATGTGTCTGCACCTCTTTTTTAAGAGACTCCCAATCTTCTTTTGAAGGAACGGAAATGCCACGATTGCTGAAAATCCGCTCAACCTTATCGTATTTAAAAGCAAACGGTTCTTCTATATATTTGTCAAAGTACGTTCCGCTGGCATACTCTGATTTTTCAAAGTTATGGAACACCGTCTGACGTTCTTTAGCCATGTCATTGCTTGCTTTCAATGTGTAGTAATTAAGCAGCATGAAGTAAACATCGGTAAATTCAATCGAGTCCAAAGAGCCGTAATGCATCTGATTCAGGGCAAAGAAGGTATGCAATCCCATGGCTCCAAGGCCTATCGTATGATACTTGTCATTGCCGTTTTTCACGGTAGGTACCGCATCGATGCTGGAATGATCGGTCACATATGTCAACGCTCTGACCATCGTATTAACGGACTGTTCAAAGTCTGGCGTGTTCATTAAATTAACCACGTTGGTCGAACCTAAATTACAGCTGATATCTGTCCCTAAGACTTCATATTCCTGGTTGTCTTTGATGATCGACGGGTTCTGGATCTGCAGGATCTCACTGCACAAATTGCTCATCGTAATCGTCCCGTCAACCGGGTTTTCTCTGTTGGCTGTATCGATATTAATTATATACGGATAACCTGACTCCTGCTGAAGTTTAGAAATTTCATTCTCCAGTTCGCGTGCATTGATTTTTGTTTTTCTGATCTCGGGATTGGCGACCAGGTTATCGTACTCTTTTGTGATATCGACGTAGGAAAAAGGTTCGCCATAAAAACGTTCAACGTCATAAGGACTGAACAGGTGCATATCCTGATTACCTGCAGCGAGTTCATAGAATTTATCCGGTACCACGAGCCCCAGTGACAATGTCTTCACACGTACTTTTTCATCTGCATTCTCTTTCTTGGTAGATAAGAAACGCAGAATATCGGGATGGAAGACATTCAGGTAAACGGCTCCGGCTCCATTTCGCTGGCCGAGCTGATTGGAATAACTGAAGCTGTCTTCGAGTAACTTCATCACAGGCAAGACACCGCTTGAAGCATTCTCGATTTTCTTGATTGGATCGCCTGCCGCTCTTAAATTCGTCAAGTTAACACCGACACCTCCACCGATTCTTGATAACTGCAAAGCAGAGTTGATCGTACGGCCGATACTATTCATGTCATCAGTGGTCTGAATCAAGAAACATGAGACAAATTCACCACGCCGTTTACGTCCGGCATTAAGAAAAGTTGGGGTGGCTGGCTGATAACGTTGATTAATGATTTCCTCGGCAATATGCCGGGCTAATTCCTCGTCACCATCAGCCAAATATAAAGCATTAAAAGCGATTCGATCCTCGAATCGTTCTAAATACTGCGTGCCGTCGTTTGTTTTCAGTGCATATTGGGTGTAAAACTTATACGCACCCATGAATGAACGAAAACGGAATTCTTTTGCATAAAGTTCTTCGAATAAACGAACGATAAACGCCTCAGAATACTTGTTTAAAAACTCTTTTTCAATAAAATCATTGTCAGTCAAGTACGTGAGTTTTTCTATGATGCTGTCAAACTGAACAGTTTTCGGATTCACATGCTCTTTGAAAAAAGCATTCGCTGCTTCTTTATCTTTGTGTAAAGGGATCTGATTATCGACAGGTCGATTGATTTCATTATTCAATTTAAAATAAGTTACTTCTTTTGGACTTTCTTTCAGTGTGTTAGTCGAAGCCAAGAGTATTCACCGCTTTCTTTAATTTTTCCACATCTTCATCATTGCCCTGAAATTCGAATTGATGGAGCAAGGGCACATTGTAATCATTGGCTATGTCTTTTGCTGTAAAAGCAAACAATGGGCCAAAGTTAAGATTCCCTCCACCTACCACGCCTTTCAACAACTGGCTGTTGTTACCAGTTTCAAGAAAGTCATCCCAAACTTCAGTGACTTCTTTGTCATAGGTGGGTGTGACAATGATGAATGGGGCTGTCATCTGAATAAATGGATCTGCCGGGTTCAACTCCAGCACATCCATTTGTAATTTTTTTACGAATTTTCGCGTTTGTCCAGTTAACGTTAAGTAAACAACTTTCATTTTTAATTACGCCAATCTATTTAACATGTCAGGTCTGAAACCATTAAACGCTTCGATACCTTCAGCAATGACTACGGGCAAGGAACTGAATCCCAGTTGTTTCACTTCATCAATAGCTTTGACATTTTGTTCGATATCTTTTACTTCAAAAGCTATTCCCTTATTTTCCAGATATTTTTTTGTGAATTGACATTGCATGCAATTTGGTTTTGAATAGACGATAACTGTTGCTTTTTCCATTATGATTACCTCCAGTAAATATGTTTCTTCGGCATTCTATTTTTATATAGTTGATCAACATTGACTACCGTTCGACTTATGTTCTTTGTTATCACTATTGTACAACAGAGAATTACAAAATCAAGGGGAACACACTATATATATTGTTTTATTTTAATTAAAACACTACATGTTGTGTTTTTAACAAATAGAAAAACCCTCCATGAAATGCATGTCAACTGCATTTTGGGAGGATTCTAATTTAATTTTTCGATTTATTGTGAATCAATTATCTTCTTTCACCGTAAATAACTTCTAAACAAAAAGCACACGGTTCATCGCCATCTCTTCTTGAACCATAAAATAGATTACAGACGTGAAAACCGTCTTCATATATTTTTTCAAGATTCAAACGAGATTTCGTCATACCAGAGTCTGTTATTTGTTTTTCGATCGACTGCTGTTTAACTACTTCCGCTAAGCGATCTCTGAGATGTTGGTTTTCCATTCGCAGCACGTTGTTTTCTTCAGTCAAGTGAGATAATTCTTCTTTGATGTTTTTAATTATACTCAATGTGGCTTCTGCTTGGGATTCCAACTCAGAAAACGTGTCGTGTAATTCTTTTTTATCCATTTTTCACCACTTCTTTGCTCTTCTTAGCCTAATTATCAGTGATGCGTTGACCTAAAAAACATCACCTTACATCTCCTACTAGCATACCATGATTAGACTGAAATTGCCAAATGAACGCTAATTATTTATAAATACTTATAATGACTCTTTCATTACGTCTAGCATTTTAAGTGCGCTCATCTCAAAAACACCTTGAGCTGCCACATTACTGGCTAAATATTTTTTCCCGGTTAATATGATGTCCATTAAATCAGCAAGTGTCCCTGCATTTAATCGCTCGGCTTCTTCTCGAATTTTATCACGGTATTTAAAGTAGCCGACCGAGTGGTCACTGGATATCTGAGAATTCAAGATGTCTTGTAAAATAACTAAAAACAAATCGAGTACTAACTGATATTCTGCTTTTTCTTTGACTAGAGGCATGATTTCAGTATGCACAAAGATAAACGCCTGATCGTCTTTTTTGGAAATAGTTACATACCACTTCCATACGGATTCAATCAAAGTAGTCAAGTTCTCATTTCCAGACAACTCCATCGCTTGTTCTGTATCGCTGGTCAGTTGACTCAGTACTGCTGCTCGTTCTTTCGATAAACCGGCCTCTTCCAAAGCCATCAGGCGTTTTTCTCTTGATAACTGCGGAAATTGAATCAATTGTACACGTGATAAAATGGTAGGCAGTAACAGATGTTTTGCCGAAGTCATTAAGATGACCAGGATATCTCCATCTGGTTCTTCTAAAAACTTCAACAAACTGTTAGCAGCTTGTGTAGTCATTTTTTCGACGTCCTCGATCATAACTAGTTTCTTTCTGCCTTCAACACCACTTTTGGTAAACTCTTGTTTCAGTTCTCTGACTTGATTGATCTTAATGGACAAGCCATCTGGTTTCAATTCAATGACATCTGGATGTTGATGGGATGCGATTCTTAGACAAGTATGACACTCCCCGCAAGGTCCCTGAGAAAAATTCTGACAGAATAAACTCTGGGCTATCCATAATGCTGTTTCCTTTTTCCCTGTGCCCGTTTTGCCATCAAATAAATAGGCATGTTGTAACATGTTCTTTTCAATCAACTGAATAAACAGCCGCTGGATACTCGGCTGTTTGACTTTATTGGTAGACATTGCTCGTCTCCCTCGCGTTTAAAATTGTAAAAATTGATCGATGGGTAAAACAAAAATAGTAGCTCCCCCGACTTCAACGTTTATTGGATAAGTTAAATCAGATTCCAAGGTAAAGTCATAAGAAGGTGGACTCATCATGGTTTGACTTCGAGTTGAACAATTTTCTTTAATCAGTTCGAGTACATCATCCACTTTTCTATCTTCCACACCCATTAAAAAGGTTGTATTTCCGGCTCTTAAAAATCCGCCTGTGGAAGACAATTTTGTAGCACGAACACCCTTTTCTACAAATTGATCAGCCAAACGTTTACTGTCCTGGTTTTGTACAATCGATACGATTAATTTCATCTTGTTTCATCCTCTCTATAAAACACACTTTGTTACAATTTTTCTTTGACTATTTCCCACACTTCATTGAATACTTTTTCCTCTGATTGACTCGCATCAACAGTTACAAACCGGCTCGGTTCTGCTTTGATCAGAGCTAAGTAGCCTCTTCTTACTTCTTCATGAAAAGCGACTTCTTCTAATTCCAAGCGGTCTTGTGTGCGGTTCGAGCTTTTATCTTTAATACGATTGAGTCCCACTTGTGCATCTACATCTAAATAGATCGTCAGATCCGGTCTCAACCCTTCTATCGCAAACTCATTGATTGCTTTAACTTCTTCAATACCGATCCCTCTTGCCTGACCCTGATATGCAATGGAACTGTCAACAAAACGATCACACAGGACGATATCGCCTCTTTCAAGGGCAGGATTGATTTTCTCAACCACATGTTGTCTTCGACCGGCTGCTAAAAGTAATGCCTCTGTTCTGTCATCCATAACTGTATGTATCGGATCGAGTAAGATATCTCTGATTCTTTCTGCTATTTCACTGCCACCCGGTTCTCTTGTTACAATTAAAGGTTTGGTGGTTGCTTCTTGTATCGCTTTTACTAATCTCTTTACGACACTCGATTTCCCTGCGCCATCTGGACCTTCAATTGTGATAAATAATCCGCTCACACATTTTCCTCCGTCTACAAATCTTTGTTCTGAAATCATTATACGATAGATAGTCAGTTGTTGTCTATTCTTAAAAAAGTTATCTGCATAAAGAGAAACCTTTCATCACTTTTTATGCTCTACTAATCTTAAAGATTTCCTTCCATCAAAAAAAAAAAGAAGCGACTGAACAATACAGTCGCTTCTTTTTTTTCTATACTATAAAATCATTTTAATGAAAATCCTTATTATCCGCCTACTTTTATGACGATTTTCCCTACCGCATGATGTGTCTCGCTCATAGCGTGTGCTTCGTAAATACCTTTTTCGCTCAATGGATAAGTCGCTCCGATGATAGATTTCACTTTTCCTTGTTCCATCAATTCAGCTAATTCTGTCAATTGTTTTCCATTCGGTTCTAACCAGATATTATCAAATGCAACATCTGCATTCTCAATCAACGCTTTGTCGGCGTCCTCAACGATGGAAACGACTCTCCCAGTATGAGGTTTAACAACCTTGAAACTATTTTTCAAGATTTCTCCACCCATAGTATCAATAACAACATCAACATCACTTAGGATTTTGGTGAAGTCCTCATTTTTGTAGTCAATAAATTGATCGACGCCTAGACTCAGCAATAACTCCCTATTATTTTCACTCGCTGTAGAAATGACAAAAGCACCTTTACTTTTTGCTAATTGTATAGCGTATGTTCCTACACCACCAGAACCAGCATGAATCAGGATTTTCTCTCCAGCAGCCAATTTCCCATAATCAAACACTGCTTGCCAAGCAGTCAGTCCTGCTAAAGGAGCAGCTGCTGCTTCTTCAAATGAAATAGTTTCAGGAATATACGCTAACAAATTATCATCTACTGCAGTATATTCAGCGTATGTTCCAAAACGGGTTGTGTCTGGACGTGCAAATACGCGATCCCCAACTTTCCAATCGGTTACTTCACTGCCTATTTCAACAATTTCTCCAGCAACATCCCATCCTAAAATAATAGGATATTCCCAAGGCATCATATTTTTTAGATATCCTTCACGCAGTTTCCAGTCAATAGGATTAATTGAAGTCGCCTTTTCTTTTACAACAACTTGATGCTCTTTAGCTATTGGCATTGGTACTTCTGTTTCTTTCAACATTTCTTTTCCACCGTATTCTTCGATAATTACAGCTTTCATTTTTACTTTCCTCCAAACAAATACTTGTTGTTTCATAATCAACTCTCTTACTAATAAGAAGTATAACTGAACTTGTTACAGATTGACACTAATTGGACTGAACTATAAAAAAGAACAATCATAAGCCTTACCGTATAAAAGACCAATTTGATCTTCAATGGTTCGTTTACTCCTTTTGAAATACGATTTACTGCCACTTTTCAAATTTTTTAATGCAATAAGAATATAGCTATTACGCTTACGATATTTAATTTCAATAAATTAATTTCAAAAAAATCAGGTCGATAGTTAAATAACTATCGACCTGAAATCTATTTTATTTATTGATTAGAAAATTTCTTTTTGTATATCGCCATAAATGAACCAGCAATTAATGAAACTGTTCCTAACAACATATATACATAAGTGTTTGTAGCAGTAGAAGGTAACGCTTCGCCTTCCTGCTCTAAAACTACAGAATCGATTGATTTGCCTGGTGATTCTGGTTTTCCTGGTTTGTCTGGCTTGCCTGGCTTACCTGGTTCTCCTGGTTTGCCTGGTTCGTCTGGCTTGCCTGGTTCTCCTGGCTTGCCTGGTTCTCCTGGCTTGCCTGGTTCTCCTGGCTCTCCGGGTTTACCTGGCTCTCCTGGCTCTCCTGGTTTACCTGGTTCTCCTGGTTTGCCTGGTTGTCCTGGTTTGCCTGGTTCGCCCGGTTCGCCTGGTTCACCTGGTTCGCCTGGTTCGCCCGGTTCTCCCGGTTCGCCTGGTTCACCTGGTTCGCCCGGTTCTCCCGGTTCTCCTGGTTCGCCCGGTTCTCCCGGTTCGCCTGGTTCGCCCGGTTCTTCAGGTAAATCTTCACCATTTAAATCGGTGATTCTGCCTTCGATTACTGGGTTTACAATACCATCAAGGTATTGTTCTTCTACCATATAATCGCGTAATTGTTGCCAGTCTTCTTCACCGATATCTCTGACACGGCCTTCTTCAAATGCTTTAGCGAAGGTTGCGAAGCCGTCTCCACCTTTACCTGTGAAGCCGTTCGTTGTTACAAGATAAGATTCATCCATACTGATTTCTGTTAATTCCCCATCATTATCGATGTACATCTTGACAATGCGGTCACCGGCTTCTCTTGTGCTGTCAAAGTAGAATTTCATACCGGATACATGTAAGAAACCACCATTTTCTGCAGGTGCCTGACGGACACTGTGTTCCATGATATCTTTGATTTCTTGTCCGGACAGTTCTGCAACGACTGGATTGTTACCGAATGGTAACACGGTCAATATCTCTCCTGTAGTGATCGGTCCTTGATCGATGCCGGCACGAATACCGCCACCGTTCTGGAAGGCGATCACTATTTCAGGGAATTTCTCCTGAGCTTTCGCAAGCATTGCGTCTGTGATCAGGTTGCCTAATCTTGTTTCATCAGCACGTACGCTGAATTCACTGCCTTCACCGTGTCTTGGATTTTCCAAGGCCTCAACAGCTACGGCTCCAATTTCTTCATTACTGATTGCCTCAACGTGTAGTTTGTATTCTTCCATCACATCGAGCGCTTCAGCGTCAGCTGGATAGTCGCCCACATTGAGCAAGGCTCCAGCATGTCCAACTACTTCACCTTCGGCATTGAATTCAACGACTAAAGTCCCTAGATTCTGTGCGTATTGTCCACCCTGGACAATGACGGTTGGGGCTTTACTGTTACCTTCTGCATCCTCAGTGACAATAACGGGTTCTTTGATCTCTGAATGCGAGTGTCCGCCAACGATAATATCGATACCGTCAACTTCCATGGCTACACGCAGGTCATTGCCCATTTCTGGTGCAGTATCAAATCCTAAGTGGTTGACAGCCATGATTTTATTGATACCTGCATCTTCAAAAGCTTGAACAGCTTCTTCTGCAGCTATTATGAAATCTGTGAAGTCAACGTCCTTCGGACTGGCGATATTTTTCGTATCTTCTGTAAGTAAACCGAAGACACCAATTTGTTCGCCGTTGATTTCCTGAATGATACTGTCATAAATCAATCCATCTTGAGGATTTTTCACCAGTGACTCATTTGTTTCGTATGATCTCATAAATGGATCTTGTGAAAAGTCGATATTCGTGCCCAAGAATGGGAACGCAGCGTTATTCACAAATTCAGCTAATGATGCGTGTCCGCCTTCAGCGTCACCCAAGTCGAATTCATGATTACCGAAGGTCATCACATCGATATCCATCAAGTTCAATAATGCCAAATCAGCCTGGCCTTTGAATTCATTGAAGTATAACGTGCCTGAGAAAACATCTCCCGCGTTTACAAGCATTGAATCCGGTTTTTCACCACGGAATTCTTTGATTGCTGTAAGCATATGTGGGTATCTTTCAACTCGACCATGCGTGTCATTCATGTGCATGACTGAGAATTCAAATGTTTCTTCAGGTAATTCTTCACCATCTAAATCGGTGATTCTGCCTTCGATCACTGGGTTTACAATACCATCAAGGTATTGTTCTTCTACCATATAATCGCGTAATTGTTGCCAGTCTTCTTCACCGATATCTCTGACACGGCCTTCTTCAAATGCTTTAGCGAAGGTTGCGAAGCCGTCTCCACCTTTACCTGTGAAGCCGTTCGTTGTTACAAGATAAGATTCATCCATACTGATTTCTGTTAATTCCCCATCATTATCGATGTACATCTTGACAATGCGGTCACCGGCTTCTCTTGTGCTGTCAAAGTAGAATTTCATACCGGATACATGTAAGAAACCACCGTTTTCTGCAGGTGCCTGACGGACACTGTGTTCCATGATATCTTTGATTTCTTGTCCGGACAGTTCTGCAACGACTGGATTGTTACCGAATGGTAACACGGTCAATATCTCTCCTGTAGTGATCGGTCCTTGATCGATGCCGGCACGAATACCGCCACCGTTCTGGAAGGCGATCACTATTTCAGGGAATTTCTCCTGAGCTTTCGCAAGCATTGCGTCTGTGATCAGGTTGCCTAATCTTGTTTCATCAGCACGTACGCTGAATTCACTGCCTTCACCGTGTCTTGGATTTTCCAAGGCCTCAACAGCTACGGCTCCAATTTCTTCATTACTGATTGCCTCAACGTGTAGTTTGTATTCTTCCATCACATCGAGAGCTTCAGCGTCAGCTGGATAGTCGCCCACATTGAGCAAGGCTCCAGCATGTCCAACTACTTCACCTTCGGCATTGAATTCAACGACTAAAGTCCCTAGATTCTGTGCGTATTGTCCACCCTGGACAATGACGGTTGGGGCTTTACTGTTACCTTCTGCATCCTCAGTGACAATAACGGGTTCTTTGATCTCTGAATGCGAGTGTCCGCCAACGATAATATCGATACCGTCAACTTCCATGGCTACACGCAGGTCATTGCCCATTTCTGGTGCAGTATCAAATCCTAAGTGGTTGACAGCCATGATTTTATTGATACCTGCATCTTCAAAAGCTTGAACAGCTTCTTCTGCAGCTATTATGAAATCTGTGAAGTCAACGTCCTTCGGACTGGCGATATTTTTCGTATCTTCTGTAAGTAAACCGAAGACACCAATTTGTTCGCCGTTGATTTCCTGAATGATACTGTCATAAATCAATCCATCTTGAGGATTTTTCACCAGTGACTCATTTGTTTCGTATGATCTCATAAATGGATCTTGTGAAAAGTCGATATTCGTGCCCAAGAATGGGAACGCAGCGTTATTCACAAATTCAGCTAATGATGCGTGTCCGCCTTCAGCGTCACCCAAGTCGAATTCATGATTACCGAAGGTCATCACATCGATATCCATCAAGTTCAATAATGCCAAATCAGCCTGGCCTTTGAATTCATTGAAGTATAACGTGCCTGAGAAAACATCTCCCGCGTTTACAAGCATTGAATCCGGTTTTTCACCACGGAATTCTTTGATTGCTGTAAGCATATGTGGGTATCTTTCAACTCGACCATGCGTATCATTCATATGCATGACTGAGAATTCAAATGTTTCTTCTGCTTCACGTAAATCAATTTGAGCTAATACTGGATCATGGTCACTTGCTCGTCCATGCATATTAGTATAGTCAGCGTTGACGTTGATTATGTCTATCTCCGCTGTGTCAGCTAGATTATTAGACACTAGAATATGGTCCAACACTTGAGAATTCCCTTGATAAACATAATTATATCGTTCACTCGCAGGTATTTTATTGACGAGATTAGTTAATTCTTCCCCTGCTAGGAGTTCTAATGGTTTTGAGAATTCAAAATCATTCATATCTCCTAAAACCACGATATTTTCTTCTGGATTATCTGCTAAAATGTCATCAACGAAAGAATTGATAACTTTTGCTAAATGATTACGTTTGGTTCTGCTTCCAAATTCTGGGGGTTGGATTTGTCCATAATACGGATCGTCCCCACGCTTAGAATTCAAGTGGTTATTGATCACAACGATACTTTCACCCTTAAATTCAAATTCTGCTGCCAATGGTTTTCGAGTCCCACCGAATTCAGAAGGAGATACACGGCCTGGGTTCAATGTCAATTCGCCATCGACATAACCAACAGCCTCATTTATACTGCCGCCATCTTTTTCAGTCATCGAGACACGTTCAGGATTATATAAATATCCTACACGAATGTTGCCACCCGGTGCGCCACCATCTTTGTTATATTCAGGATCAATATTAGCATAAGCGTAAGTTGGTCCACCTACAGCTACAATTTCATTGATCAAACGTGAATAACTTTCATCTGCATTTGCTGTGTCTGAATTTGTTCCATCATTAGCCATTATTTCAACGATTCCAATGATATCTGGACTGTTCATATCATCAACGAATGTCTTGGCAATTCTATTGGCTTTAACATTAGATGTTTGAGAAGTGTTTGCCGAGAAGTTCTCAACATTATAAGTGGCCACAGTCAATTTATCTTCATCTTTTACGATTGATGTATTTGACGACGCAACTTGACTTTCTACCATAACATCTTTGACATCATCTAAGTCTGAATAGATTTTATAATTACCGAAGCCATAATTTACAACACCTTCGATAGATTCAACAAACATATCTCCTGTTTTAACAGCGAAGTCCCTTGCGTCCGCATTAGGTTGCAATTTAAACTGGATCAATTTTGAATCGGGTCCGTTTTCTGTTAAACGAATCCCCCCATTAACGGTTGTATTAGCAGGTGTATAGTCATCTGTCACAACAACTAAATCACCATGCTGCTGTGGAGCAACAGCTCTGGAAGGTAATACTTCCACGTACATCCCTTCAATACTTTCCCAATAATCAAGAGAATATAGTTCCGGATCAAAGTTTTCCAGACTAGTGCCACCTTTGATTTCTGAAGGTATAGCATTTGAAGAAATTTGTACTGGTGTAGGTAAGTCAACACTATTTTCCAATACATTGATTATACCGCCTCTATCATCACGTGCATTAATTTGAGTAACGGATAAGTCGGTTTTTGTTTTCTCAGCATAGCCATCAATGTGATACTCAGATACTTCACCCGTGACTTCAATGAGATTTCCTACTTCAACACCTGAGTCTCGACCAGTATAGACAACAATACCCTCAGATGTATGAGGATTATCGTCTTGAAGTTCATCCGGAGTCTGCATGTGGAAATAATTTGCTCCGTAAATGTTATAGACATAAGTGACGATTCCTCTTACGTTATAAACTGTCTCACCATTCATTGGAGAATAATGACCATCTCCTTGAATTTGATGTATCTTGATTCCTTCTTCAGCATCAAAGACATCATAACCAAATTCGGTTACAGTACTGAGCCGATCATCCACTACAGCAATTGCTTTCAAAGTAACTGCTTCTTCAATAACAATCGGTTCTGTGTAAAGACTACTTGTTATAGTTGGCTCTGATCCGTCCATTGTATAATAAATGGTTGCAGAAGAATTTGTATTTAAAGTAACTTCTGTCCCGATCGGGATATTACCAGCTGCTGGATTAGCAAAAACCGGCTGTACAATACTGGAATCTTCAACAACATCCTGCGTATTACGAGGTAAGATTTGATATGTATCATCAAATTGTGACACGATCCCTGTAATAGATTCATATGTCGTTCCTGTATTTAATTCTAATGTGCCATTTTCATCTCGAATCGTAAACGCAACACCCGATGCATCAATTGCTAAATAATTGGCCCAGCCACTGCCTGAACTGACACTAGTTATTTCAACATCTGTTAAAATTGCTAATTCAGACTGATGATTTGGTAAATCTGCCCCAGTTAGTGGTAATGGGTCAGGAACTTCAGTATCACTTGTTTTTTCAATTAATGTAGCACCATCTATTTGGAGAAGACCACGGTAAGTCTGCAGGTTGCCACTCACAACAACTTCGTCACCCAAACTAACATCTAGAGAATTTGGTCTAATGGCTATTGCTGCCGTATCATCTTGAATCTGAATCGTATTTTTAAGTTTGGCTGTGACTATTCCTTTGGTTTTTACTTCTCCAGTGTTTTGCGCTCTAGCTTCTTCAATAGTTAAAAGCTGTAATTCTTCATTTTCTGCCGGAATTTCTGTGTCGCCCGGAGTTTCGGTATCACCTGGAGTTTCGGTGTCACCTGGAGTTTCGGTGTCGCCCGGAGATTCGGTGTCACCTGGAGTTTCGGTGTCACCAGAATCTTCTGTCGCAAGTATAATTCCACTTACACTTTTTATGCCATTCGTACTAAAGTAAGCCTCTAGTGAACCAGAAACAACTACTTCTTGTCCTAACATATCCGGATTAGTCTGTAATCCAAACCCGGTTCGTAATTCTCCACTAGGTATTTGAACATAAAGCATGTTCGCTGGATCTGTCTCACCTGGAGTACTTGCTATAGCAAAGTTAGTATCACTTGTAAAATTATCGATGCTTACATTATTTGTACTTACTACAAAGCCAACCACATATCCTTTAACAGATGCTAGGGATGAATCACTACCGTTAGCTATAGCATCCTCGACGGACAGATAGGTTGATTCACTTGCTACTATACTTGTTTCAGGTTCATCAGCACTTGTGTTAGCATATGCCGAAATTGGAGCAGCTGTTTGAGCAAATGAACTTAACAGGAGCATTGTCGCTAAGGAAAAACTATACTTCTTTCGCCAATTATTGTGCATTAAATTCTCTCCCTTTACATAATAGTTTACTCTATCATTATATATGTGCAATTTTCGTCAAACAATATCCCTCCTTATTACTATTGACATAATAACTATAGAGTTAATCAATAAGACTTACTTGACACTTTCATAAAGAACTCTATTGAAGTTTTCTTCATTTAGAGTTCTTTACATAAATGATAGCGATAACAACATGTAACAATAACTTCCTCCTCCCTTATTATAATTCCCGGTTATTATCGCTATTACCTCATAGTTTAATCTACTGATTTCGAATTGTCAACGCTTTCATTATTAAAAAGTATATTAGTATTTTATAATGATATACTTTTAATAATGCTGTACGAATGAATATGAAATCCGCCATATACACACTAATTTTCCTGCCGCTCGAGGCTTCTAAAAAAATGCAATAAAAAAAACGACTAACGTTTAGTCGTTTTCCTGAAATCTTCATTTTCAATCCAATATGTTCCCGTTCAGTCGTCTGATACGTGCTTCTTTAAACAAATAATAATATTTTGCTTTTTGCAGCTTATAGTGTGCACGCCATTCCGGTTGCTCATCGACGATCACTGATTCAACTTTCTCGTAAGCTTCAAACTGTCTTTTCTGTTCTCGGATCAATTTCATCAACTTTTCATCATACGAACGCTTTAATTTACTTTTTCTTTTAAATAATGGCATCGTACACCTACATCTCTCTTCGACCTTCAACTGCTTTAAATAAAGTCACTTCATCTGCATATTCAATATCACTACCAACAGACAAGCCATGAGCAAGTCGGGTTACTTTTATCCCAGCCGGTTTGATCAAGCGTGATAAATACATGGCTGTTGCTTCACCTTCTGCGGTAGCATTGGTCGCGATGATCACTTCTTTTACTTGATCTTTTTGAAGACGCTTGATCAAGACAGGAATATTGATATCTTCGGGTCCGGTCCCTTCAACTGGCGACAACACACCGTGTAAGACGTGATACAAGCCTTTAAACTCATGCATTTTTTCCATTGAAATGACATCTTTAGGCTGTTCGACGACCAGAATGATTGATTGATCCCTGTTTTTATCCTCGCAGATATCACAGGGGTCATTCTGAGTCATGTTTCCACAGACAGAACAATACTGTAAATCTCTCTTTACACTGATCAATGCTTTGGCAAAACGAGTGACATCTTCTTCCTGCATATTGACTGTGTAAAAAGCCAGGCGAGCAGCGGTTTTCTCACCGATGCCTGGCAGTTTCATATAACTTTCCATTAATTGTGCGATCGGTTCTGGATAATGCATGATTGTTTCCTTTCTAACGTAAAGCCTCAAACTGAATTGAGGCCTCCACTCTTTTACTTAGACCTTACATTCCGGGTAGTCCCATACCTTTAGAATATTTACCCATCATTTTTTCTGTTTCTGAATCTATTTTTTCTAAAGCGTCATTTATAGCCAGCAAAACTAAATCCTCGATGATTTCAACGTCTTCAGGATCAACGATTTCTTCTTTGATCGAGACATTTTTACATTTTTTGTCTCCCGTAAAGATAACTGTTACGAGATCACTATTCGCTGTCCCAGTGAATTCTTTTTCATTTAATGTTGCTTGCTCACTTTCCATGTTTTTCTGCATTTTCTGCATTTTTTTCATCATACCTTGCATATCTCCCATTCCACGCATGTTTAATCTTCCTCCCAAATTTTAGTCGTGAATTTTCACGTTTTCTTCCCCGAACAGATTAACTGCCTCGCTTACAACAGCATCCATTTCTTCTGCCTCTTTCGTTACTTGCTCTTCTTCCGGCTCGCCCGTTTCTTCATTACTTGGACCACTCTTCATCTGATCGATATAAGCTTGTCGGACCTCTAGCCATTTGCCTGATGGGACGGTTGCCAATTCAGCCCGGCATCCGATAACTTTTTCCAGATAATCCCCGACCGCATCGATCAGGAAGGTATCATTGGCTGCTCTTTCACATAGAATATCATAGTCAAACGTGACTACCAAACCTTGTGGACTCGCTGCCACAGGTTTTGAGGTATTCATAATAGCCTTTTGACTCGATGACAATGCATTGATCAAGTCCACCCAGACATCTTTTAATTTAGCTAAATCATCCCGGGTGGCGTGTTCAAGTATCCCAAAGACTTGATGGGTGTCTACTTTAAACGCTGTTTGACCCGCTTTTTTCCTTGTGGTTGGGCGTTTAGGTGCTGCATTTCCCTCAGTATTAGGTGCGGTCTGCTGCATCTGTTCAATCGCTTTTTGCATCTGACTCAGTTTATTTTTAAGTGACCGGATTTCTTGACTGTCACTCGTATCTTTTTGTACCGTCGCCGTTGCTGCTACGCGAGGTGTCGACACTTGTGATAGACGAACCGTCGCCACTTCTAAATACACTTCTGCATGTGTAGATGTCCGCATCTCTAGTTGCGTTTGATTCATAATGCGAATAACGTCATAGATTTTTTCCGGATCAGCCGCTTCAATGAGTTTATTAAAGCCGTCGTCCACCTTGCTCATCTTGAGTAACGTGTCTTCTTTTGTTTTCTGATAAATGAGTATATCTCGAGAAAACAGGATCACATCTTCAACTAACCGATTTGCATCTTTGCCTTCTTGCATCATCTGATGAAGTAACGCTAAACCTGTTCCTGTGTCGTGATTCAATGCAGCCGTTAAATAGTCGATCATCAATTCCTGCGTGATACTCCCAGTAATCTTTAACGTGTCATCTAAATTGACTATGCCGTCTGAAAATGAAATGACCTGATCCAAAATACTCAGTGCATCACGCATCCCGCCTTCAGCAGCTTTTGCAATGCTCATTAAGGCATCCGGGTCGAATTCAATGTGTTTTTCATTCAAAATATATGTCATTCGTTTGATCATATCAAGCGGAGAGATACGCCTAAAGTCAAAGCGCTGGGTTCGCGAGATGATGGTTAAAGGGATTTTATGCGGTTCAGTCGTCGCCAGAATAAAAACGACATTCATTGGCGGTTCTTCTAAGGTTTTCAGTAGAGCATTGAACGCGCCCATGGATAACATATGCACTTCGTCAATAATATAAACTTTGTATTTTGCTTCGGTGGGTGCATAATTCGCTTTTTCTCTGATGTCACGAATTTCTTCTACACCATTATTACTGGCCGCATCGATCTCTATGACGTCCCCAAGTTTCCCCTGGGTAATGGACCGGCACAGATCACATTCATTACACGGTTCACCGTCCACAGCATTCGGACAATTCATTGCTTTGGCAAATATTTTAGCCGCACTTGTTTTCCCTGTTCCTCTAGGGCCAGAGAACAAATACGCATGACTCGTATTCCCATGACTTAATGCATTTCTTAACGTTCTGGTCACAGCTTCCTGTCCCGCAACATCTCCAAAACGTTGGGGTCTCCAGACGCGATATAAAGCTTGATAGCTCATGTTTCCCCTCTTTTCTTACGAAATCGGTCTCTATACTATTATAGGTGAATTCTTGTCTAATTGAAAAAGGTTTTTTAAAAGTTATCAAAAAAAAGATGCCCTTATAATAAGGAACATCTCTATCTATGAATAGTTATGAATTATTCATGGCTATGTAATCACAGAACACACGGCGGAGCAATACTTAGTGCTGCTTCCTTCCGGACCTGACACGGTTCATATGCCCACCGTTGTCCTGTGGCCTTTCGGCACTTCCTATAATAGCATACAATGATAAAAATTTAAAGGAGAAATTTAAATTGAACAGCTAACCCCTTTAATGGCGCGGATGACTCTGGAACTACTTTTGGAGGCGATAACTGGAATGATCAAAAAGACTGATATTAAAACAAATACTGTCGTCAAACCTGATTCAGGTAAAAGATAGACAATACCTTGAAGGATCATAAAGTAGAGAAGATAAAATCCGATACTAAATGCCGGACACATAAAACGTTTCATTATACTCACTCCTCGATTCATGATGCATTATACCAGACGGGGTATAGAATATCTAGTCGTTATATTTCCATGGCGTTTTCCCTTGAGACATTTAGCACATCACACAAAACAGCTATTAGTCAGTTCTTTTTTCGTGACGCATCGTATTCTTCTTTCAAAATAGAATAATATACATCGTTGAAATATTCTCCGTTTTTCCATTTGCCCATATGACGCATGACACCTTCCCGTTGCATCCCTATGCGTTCCATTACCTTGCCGGACACTTCGTTGCGCTCATCATAAAGAGCTGCGACACAATCTAGTTTCAACGTCTCAAAAGCATATGCCAGTAATGCTTCTGCTGCTTCTGTCATATACCCTTTACCGTGATAAGTCTTGTTTAAAGCATAGCCCATGATCGCGCGATGATTCTCGTCCTTCACTCGTAAATCAATTGTCCCAATCAATTTACCCGTTTCTTTTACTTCAATGCCATATTTTCCAAACGGATCGGTTAAAAAACATTCGACAATTGCTTCTTCCGTTTTTTCCATTGATGCATGTCGTTCAAAGACAAAATATGTCGTTTCTTCATCGGAGGCATATTCATACATATCCACTGAATCAGCAAGCGTCACCGGCCGCAATAGAAGTCGTTGTGTCTTTATTTTATTATATTTAGCCATCTTAATTTTTATCTCGTTCACTTCCTTGCAACTCCTTATCTGACAGCATAAAATGTGGTTTTAACTTAGTCTGCCCTTACTTTAATTTTAATAAATAAAGATAAATTTTAAAAGTAAATTTAATTTTCAGAAAATATCATGAAAAAAGTTGACTGCTACGATGTATAGCACTATAATATGATAGGCTTCACGCTCGAGATTATTTTTATTATATATTGAAAGAAGGAATCTGCATGTCTGTGACAACCTTGGCTGTCGCTTTGGGTTTTACATTTATTCATATTGGATCAAAGCATTTTAAATTACGCGTATTTACTATTAATCAATTTACATCTTTTGTCGGTGGGATATCACTCGCCTATGTTTTTTTCCATCTCATTCCTACGATTAGAACCTACGAACACGAAGTGATGGAAACGTTCCATATAAATGCAACGAATGCCTCCCATGTTATTTTTGGTTCTATGCTATTAGGTATTATTATTTTTTACTTTTTAGAAGTTGCTTTAAAATCAACTCGTTTAAAAATAATGAGAAACACACAGCCCTCTACAGGGATATTTTGGGCTCATATTGGCTCATACTTTTTGTATAACTTTATTATTGGATTATTATTAGCTACTCAACAATTTACATCCTCAATGACTGCATTGATCTATTTAATAGCTATCGGCTTGCATTTCCTAACCAATGACTGGGTGTTACGTCATCACTTTAAAGCATTATATGACACTTATGGATTAAAACTTCTCGTACTCGGTGTCATAGCTGGTTATCTTTTAGGCGCCAACATTCATGTTTCTCACTTATTGGTGGGATTACTCGAAGCCTTTGTTGCTGGTGGATTAATGCTGAATGCCATTAAAGACGAGTTGCCTGCTTGTCGCGGAAACGGACTCACTTCATTTATGGTGGGCTTATCGCTTTATTCCGTTTTATTGTTATCTATATAATCAAACTGAAAGCCAGAGATTTTTTTCTCTGGCTTTTTTATATCTCTTCAAATTTTTTTTTATCATTACTGAAGAATCCAGTCACATCCCATTTCCATCTCTCAGAACGTTTCCTCATTTTACTTTGCAGCAAAACAATACTGAACCATGTTCCGTACAATAATAGCATGGCAATAAAGAATTTCAGGCCATTAAGCGCAGAATCAGAAAGGTTCATCTGTCTGGTGAATAGCTTCAAAACAATCGGTGCAGCAGCATAGGTAATAATAAAACTTGATAAAATCAAGTAGAGACTGTCTTTTAAAAAATCACTTAATGCGTAATGGTATTTTGTATCCATTAATCCAAAAATAATCAGCTCAATGAGAATAAATGCGACGACCACAAATGACATGAATATATAATTGAAGTTTTCTGAAAAGAGCAGAAACAAAACGGCACTGGAAGGCAAAACAAAGAGGGCTTTATATCTCTTCTTTTTGTCACGCTCAGTTAATTCATTGAATTTTAATATTTCTCTCACCTCATTCTCATTATACACGGAAATTTTCTCTTTTACTAGTTATAAAAAGAAAAAAGAAAACCTTTTCAAACATTATGTTCAACCTGCACACAGACTCTTGTCCTTTCTAGTGAAATCAATTTACAAAAAGACGCCTTCAACTTCAAAGGTTTTCCTTACAACAGTGATTTTTCAAATTAAATCCCCACTGGAAACATTCCGCCTTGAGTGGTCACTTGAGAACGATTTAGTGACTACTCACAAGTGATCTATAATAACGGGTGGGAGCTTGGGGCTTCATATAGTCACGACTCATTATTTACTTCTATACCAGCGGTCACCAGCGGGGCTTATACTTACCGCTCGCGGATTGCTTTTCATCGGGTGGTTACTACTGAGGAGCTATACTTACCGCTCCAAAGCTTTTGATCTTTGACTGGTCACTAATAGGGGTCATTAGTATCAGCATTCGAAAGAGTTAGGCCTGAGTGGTCACTAGTCGATGACGATACTGCCCGCTCCCATGTTGGTGCTCGCTCAGTCGACACTTAAAAAAGTAAGACTGGCCACTCAGGAAACAAAATCATTGGGTTGGCAGTTAACGGTCATTTCTATGATGCTTATCTTCAACTAATTCCCCTTTATTTTAAAGCATCCCGCTGGACTTATTTTAAATATCTCTATTATCAAAACTGAACTGAACATTTGATTTCATACGAGATGGTAGAACAGATCATTTAGCCGTTATAACAAAATAAGCCCTGAAGTCTTGTTTTAATTCTGACTTCAAGGCTTATTTATTAAGATAAGAAAAAACCAGTTATACTAATACCGTTTCTTCAACTATCAGTTTTTTATCGATTGCTCTTTGACGTAACTCCGCTCGGAAATCTGGATGTGCTATTGCAATCAGTGCTTCCGCGCGTTCACTGAACGTTTTCCCGATCAGTTCAGCTTTACCATACTCAGTTACAACTGTATCCACATCATTTTTAGATGTCGAAACAATCGATCCGTGAGCCAGCTCAGATACAATTGTAGAAATCGTATCTTTCTTGGCCGTCGAATATAAACAAATCACTCCACGTCCATCTTTTGTCATACGTACCCCTTTTGTAAAATCAGCTTGTCCGCCTGTAGACGAATATAGCATTCCGCCAACTGATTCAGAATTGCACTGCCCGTAAAAATCCACTTCTACCGATGAATTGATCGACACCAGATTATCTACTTTCGCGATGTTAACTGGGCTGTTCGTTACATCGCATGGAAGCATTACAATATCTTTATTGTTATTCATAAATTCATATAATCGTTTCGATCCAATGGCAAACGTTGAAATCGTTTTTCCTGGAGAAACCGGGTTGTGTTTATTAGTGACCACGCCTAGTTCATATAGATCCACGATTTTGTCCGGAAGCATCTCACTGTAGACACCTAAATCTTTTTTATCCATTATACATTCCATAACTGCATTAGGCATCGAACCAAAACCTATTTGAAGAGTATCTCCATCTTTAACGATGTTACCAATGATGTTGCCGATTTCCAGATCTTTCTCTGACAACTTCGGCGTGGGTAATTCAGGCAGATCCACCGTGTTTTCAATCAAAGCATCCACTTGGCTGATATGAATCCTATTCTTATCTCCAAATGTCCGTGGCATTTTTTCATTCACTTCTAAAATGATCGTTTTGGCATGTTCGATCAGCGAGGCAACATAAGACGGGCTCGTTCCAAGTGAGAAATTCCCTTCATCATCCATCGGAGAAACCGTCGCCATAATCACTGGGTGGGCAGTACGCTTTAACAAGAGAGACGGGATATCTGAAAAGTGATTAGGTAGAAAATCGATGAATCCTTCTCGGTAATATTTACGGTCCGCTCCTGATAAAAAGATAGAGACTTGTTTAAGCTTATGTGGAGAGATGTCTAGAGGTCCAGAACTTGGCAGCATCCGATGTAAATAATTGCCCTCTAGCTTTTTATTTTGGGGAATAGCCTCCAGCAGCATTGGCGGCTCGCCTGGATTGACAGGAAACACGATTTCTTCACCCGGATTTACTAATTGTACTGCTTCTTTTGGAGTCGTTAACTTTTCATTATATAAATTTTTATAATCAGTCATATTTTTTCCTCCGTTCGACTATTTGTCAATTGATTGTTTTATTCACGTGTATTTTAGTCCTGTTTATTGTCGATTGAATACAGCTTTTATTTTTTCAGTAAAAGCGGTCATTCCTTCTTTCTGGTCAGCTGTAGCAAATAATCCGCCGAACAGCTCGGCTTCCATTTCAAGTGCATGGCTCAAGTCCATTTCATATCCGTGATTGATTGCTATCTTACTTGCTTCAATCGCTAAAGGTGCCTGTTTAATAATCGATTGTGCCATCAACCTAGCTTCTGCCATTAAGTTACTTGACTCAGTGATTTTATTTAATAAATTCATATTAAAAGCCTCTTCTGCATTCACCGTTTTAGCTGTATAGATCAGTTCTTTTGCTTTACTTAATCCGACTATTCGGCTTAAGCGCTGGGTACCTCCGAAGCCGGGGATAATGCCTAACCCTACTTCAGGTTGTCCAAATTTCGCATTTTCTGCACCGATACGGACATCACATGCCATCGCCAATTCGCACCCACCACCTAGAGCAAACCCATTGACTGCAGCAATAGAAGGTTGACGCAAGTTTTCAAGCTTGCTGAAGACTTTATTCCCGAATGTTGAAAACTCTCGTCCCTCTGATGCATTTTTATCTTTCATTTCATTGATATCGGCTCCGGCAACAAACGCTTTTTCCCCAGACCCTGTAACGATCAGGACCTGGACCGCCTCATCTTTACCAATGTCTTCAAGAATGATGTTTAACTCTCTGAGCACCTGCATATTCAATGCATTCATATTTTTAGGTCGGTTGATCGTCAGCGTTCCGATTCCCTTGCTTTTACTAAATTTTAACGTGTCATACTTTGTCATATTCATTCTCCTTAAGAATAATTATAGAAGCCGCGACCTGTTTTCCTGCCTAACCTTCCCGCTTCTACATGTTTTTTCAGTAACGGACACGGGCGGTATTTCGAATCATTGAACCCCTCATATAGAACAGTCATGATGGCTAAGCAGACATCCAATCCAATATAATCAGCTAATGCAATCGGTCCCATTGGATGATTGGCACCCAATTTCATTGACTCATCCACTTCTTCCATCGTTGCGATCCCTTCATATACGGTAAAGATTGCTTCATTGATCATGGGAATAAGAATACGGTTCACTACAAATCCAGGAGAATCTGTTACATCGATAGCTGTCTTTCCAATTTTCTCACTCAAATCAAGCACTGTTTCTGCAGTATGCTTATCAGTTGTCAGAGCACGTGTGACTTCAACTAGTTTCATCACCGGAACTGGATTAAAGAAGTGCATGCCGATTGTTTTTTCAGGACGATTAGTGGCATTGGCGATCTCCGTAATAGATAATGAAGAGGTATTACTCGCTAAAATAGTTTCCTCCGGAGCGATTTCGGCTATCTTTTTAAAAATATCCAGTTTGATTGCTTTGTTTTCAGTTGCCGCTTCGATGACCAACTGAACATCTTTAGCATCTGAATAGTCTGTCGATACTTTTAGTCGACTGATGATCTCATCTTTTTCTTTCTCAGTTTTCCGTTCTTTCGTTACATCTTTTTCCAATCGTTTGATGATCGATTGCTGACCTCTTTCAACAAACTCCATTTTTATATCATTTAAAATAACTTCATAGCCGTTTTCAGCCAACACTTGGGCAATTCCGCTCCCCATGGTCCCAGAACCGATCACCATCACTTTGCTGATTTCCATAAACTGATTATCTTCCTTTCTTTTTATGCAAAATTCATTTTTTAGATTTTTTCCAAACACTTATTTTCTATTGATACCTTAAAGCCAGTTACGCGCCAGCAAGGATTTCTGCGTATCGTTTCCGCCCCCATAAATCTGAGTCAGCTCAGCATCTCTTACATAACGCTCAATACTATTGTTCCGCATGACCCCATACCCTCCAGTTAAATGTAAGGCAGTCTTAGCTGTTTCTACCGCAACAGAAGTTGCTTTTAGTTTCACCATACTATGGAGGACAGAATCTTTCGGATCGAAAATTTCTATTTTATCCAGAAGAGCTTTTGCTGCAAATAATTCAGTATAGGCATCGGCCATTTCAAATTGATTGTTCGGGAGATCGATCAGTCGCTTTCCAAACTGACGGTCCTTTTGCATATACTTCATTGCCTGCTCAAAAACTCCTTCAGCAATCCCGATCGCTTGGGCTGCTACGTATAACTTGTTGGAATTTTTTACGGCATAGCATGCGTCCTCGCCTAAAGCTTTCCCCCCAAGTACGTTTTCTTTAGGTACTTGAACATTTTGAAATGATAGAGAAGCGACAGGTAATCCGCGAATCCCCATTTTTTCTTCTTGAACTCCGACAGAAAACCCTTTCATTTCAGGGTTGACAAGAAAAATTCCATAACCCTTTTCTCCATTTATAAATTCCATCCGACTGACCACTGAATAAATGGACGCTTCACCAGCATTGGATATATAATGCTTGCTCCCAGTAAGTTCCCAGCAGTCTTCTTTTTCGATTGCTTTCGTCTCGATCTGAGATATATCACTTCCTGATTCGATTTCATTGAATGCATAGGCTCCCAATTGTTGCCCATTAAGTAAATCAGGTAGATATTTCCTCTTTTGTTCATCTGTCCCATACATATATAAAGGAGTGATCCCAAAAGACAGTTGAGTCAGCAGGACGCTTGCTGTAGAGGCACAAGCTGTCGACACAGTTTTTATGATCGATAAAACATCCTTCAAAGATCCTCCAAGCCCGCCTTGTTCACGAGTGAAAGGAATACGCAATACGCCCAAATCCGCTAAATAATCAAATGACTCTCTTGGAAAACAGTCATTTTGATCATATTCTTTTGCTTTTTCCTTCAATTCGGATCCTGCATAGCGAAAAACAGATTCCGAAATGTCTGTGATTGAACGTATTGCCATCCCAATTCCTCCTTTTAATGTTGTTTCCCTTTTTGTACTTTAGTATACTTATCTCTCAACGATTACTGACATTCCTTGACCGCCACCGATACAAAGGGTAGCCAATCCGTATTGAGAGTCGCGTTTTTCCATTTCATGAAGTAAAGTGACTAAAATCCGTGCACCGCTTGCTCCGATCGGATGACCTAAGGCAATCGCCCCACCGTTGACATTGACGATGTCTGTATCGAATTCCAAGTCAGTTATTACACTTAAGGCCTGCGCTGCAAATGCTTCATTTGCTTCGATCAAGTCCAAATCCCCAACAGATAAGTTTGCTTTTTCCAGTGCTTTTCGTGTAGCTGGAATAGGACCACATCCCATTATTTCAGGTTCTACGCCTGCACTTGCATAAGACTTGATTGTAGCTAACGGCTTCAGTCCAAGTTCTTCCGCTTTTTCTCGACTCATCATAATAAGTGCCGCTGCCCCATCATTCAAGCCTGATGAGTTCCCTGCAGTGACTGACCCGCCATCCTTCTTAAATGCTGGTCTTAGTTTACTCATAGATTCCATAGTCGTTCCAAATCTCGGATATTCATCGGTATCTACTGTAATCGGATCCCCTTTTCTTTGAGGAATTTCAACAGGAACAATTTCTTCTTTAAATCGATTTGATTTTATGGCTTGCTCTGCACTGTTTTGACTGCGTACAGCTAGTTCGTCCTGCTGTTCTCTTGTGAATTTGTATTTTTCTACGATGTTTTCTGCAGTTACTCCCATGTGAATGTCACTAAAAGCATCAACTAATCCATCTTTCAACATGGTGTCTACCATTTTTCCATCGCCCATTCGTTTTCCCCAGCGACTATCCTGCAGTACATAGGGTGATTGACTCATGCTTTCTGTTCCACCGGCTATGACCACGTCGCTGTCTCCAAGTAGGATCGACTGAGCAGCTAGAGCGACTGTTTTCAATCCTGATCCACATACTTTATTGATGGAAAATGATGGTTTACTTTTTGGAATGCCTGCTTTTACCGCTACCTGACGGGCAACGTTCTGGCCGAGTCCCGCACTTAAAACGTTACCAAAAATAAGTTCATCTACTTCTTCGGGTTTAAGATTTATTCTTTCCATTGCTTTCCTTACGACAAGAGCCCCAAGGTCTACTGCTGAAACATCTTTCAATGCTCCACCGAAACTTCCAAGTGGGGTTCTTACTGCTTCTACAATTACTGCTTCACGCATGAATAATTTCCTCCAGTATAAGTTTAAACGGTTAAATGTAAGTTAAAGTGTAAGTTGTAAAACGCGAGTGAAACGTTTACAAGCCCATATTATCAACCATCAAGCCCCTCGTCTACCAAGCAATTATTAAGGCATCTATAAGCTCAATTAATAGTTGCCTTGGCATTCAAACTCATTGCATACTCCTGTTTTCACAATGATTTACGCTAACTGTTTATTCAAAAAAAAAACAGCCAAACAACTGTTAATAACAGTGCATTGGCTGTAACCACATACTGAATTTAAAAGTAATTTTTAAATTCGGTAAAGTATATTTTTTCACTATCTTATATAAATAAACATTTTAATATAAACTATACATTTTCTTTTATTTATCATGAGCCGATAAACCCTCAATCGATCGGTTGATAAAAGTAACTCAGCATCGATTCGTGGATAAACGTTTCCACAGGTGTATACGAGGGTTTTACTGGTCTACAGAGCATGACGTTAAATGGAATCGGATCATCAAAAGGTTTCATTACAACCTGCTCGTTGTTCAAATACCGTTTGATCGGTGCGGGTAAAATAGAAACAATTTCTGAATGATTCGTTGTTTCCACTAGAAAATCCCACGAAGCAGCTGTCAGAGTCACTTCGGCCTTTGATTTTTTCATTCGAATCTTGTCTTTGACCAGTCGATTGGTTATAAAAGATTCCCTGAAGGTTCCGATCTGAAAATTATCCAGGTCTTTCCATTTAATCGATTCCTGGCTTGCCAAGGGATGTTTTGGATTCATGAACGCAATATATTCATCGATTTGAATGACATGTTCTTCATATGATTTAGAATCTAAATCGGTCGGTGCAACTAGCACAGCGTAATCTAAGTCTTTTTCAAAAAACATTCGCTTCAACTCATACGACCCTTCTTCAACCAATTCGATTTTAATATCAGGATTTTCTATGATGAATTTCGAGAAAAAATTAGTGAAAAGCACGGTCAATATTAATGACGGAAGGCCGATGCGAATCGTTCCTTTTTGCTTGGCTGCTTCTTTTCTGATCATATCTTCCATTTCTTTATGCATACTAACAATTTCCAGAGCATGTTTGTAAACTCTTTTCCCGCTGGATGTGGGACCATCCAGTCTCCCGTTTTTCCGAACAAACAATTCGACTTCTTCATCTTTTTCAAAATGAGTAATAAACTGACTTAATGCGGATTGAGAGATGTGAATACGTTTGGCCGCTACCGAAAGATTACAGCCACATTCTATAATGGTAATAAAATATTTCATTTGAGTAATGTCCATCGGTTCCCCTCCTTACTATTCTTAATCTTTTTTAATTATCTTAATAAGTATAGCAGTTATTTGGATAAAGCGGTAACAAGTTCAAATTAATTCTACTAAAACTTACTGCCTCTGTCTTCTATTGTTATGAATCCATTTCAGTAAAAAACGCTCCCCCGACTGCGCTGGATAATTCAACAGCTCTGTTGGGAAGCGTTTAGTTTTACTGTTTCAAGAAAAGAATGGACCTTTGATTACATACTGCCGTTTAATTACATTGACTATTTTCAAATAAATGCGCTTTTACCTGTCAGATGTCTGCCAACGATAAGAGCATTGATCTCATGCGTGCCTTCATAGGAATAAATGGCTTCCGCATCAGTAAAGAAACGGGCAACATCTGTATCCAATGTGATCCCATTTCCACCGACAACTTCCCGTGCCAACGCTACTGTTTCACGCATACGTAGTGCATTATGCATTTTAGCAAGTGAAGAATTGACTTCGATGTAGTTTCCTTCTTCTTGCATCTGTGCCAGACGGACAGAATATGATAAGCAAGCATTTACGTTTGCCTGCATGATAGCCAGCTTCTCTTGAACCAATTGGAATGACCCCAATTTCTTACCAAACTGTTCACGCTGTTTAACGTATTTCAAGGCCGCTTCAAACGCACCGGCAGCTAAACCTGTTGCCAAATGTGAAATGTCTGCTCGAGTCGTGCGAAGGATAGCTGATACATCTTTAAAGGAATTGACATTCACTAAACGACGATCATCCCCTACTCTAACGTCTTTCATGGTGATGTGTCCGTTTGGAAGCATGCGTAAAGATATTTTATTTTTGATGTTTTCAACAGATAAACCTTCCGCCTGACCCGGCACAATAAAGGCTTTAACCTGCTTATCTTCTTCGTCACGAGCAAAGATAACGATCTCATCCGCTTTATCCGCTCCACCGATCCAGCGTTTCTCTCCGTTTATTACCCAGGTATCCCCTTCGCGTCGTGCACTTGTTGACAGCCCACCTGCGATATCTGATCCATGTTCAGGTTCGGTCAGACCAAAACACGTACTGTATTCGAATGATGTCACCTTCGATGCCCAGCGTTCGATTTGCTCTTCAGAACCTCCGTATAACAACGAAGCATAAAATAGTCCCCCATGAACGGTGTAGAAAGTCGCAATACTTGGATCCATTTTAGCCAGTTCAAAGTACCTGAATACATTAAACAACTCACTCGTCTTCATCTCATCTTCACGGCCTGAAAATAGTTTTGGATCGTCCATAAAACGTGTTTTAGCCACTTCATTCCAGGCTTGATAAGGAAATTTAGCATTTTCATAATGGTCATTGATCACTGGATAAACATGTTCCTCCAGTGCCTTACGCATATTATTCAGCACGTCAAGTTCACCCTCTGTAAGTCCACTTGAATATTCAAAAAGATCTGTTGGATAAAAGTCCTTTACATTGATTCGTTCTTTCATCATAGTTTTTTCCATGAGATTGATCTCCTTTTAGTTTTATTTTCCACTCCATTTCATACATTTCCACTCATACTTTAACCGCTTACAAGACTAGATTAACTCACTTTGTCCAAGTTAGTCTACTTACCAATAGTAATAGAAGCTATTAGTTCAACTAATTATTCAGTCGAAAGCCAATGCATAAGTGCATAGAATCATTAAAGCAATAGCTGACTTACCATATACGAGTCAAAAAAGAGTACATAACTACTCATAATCATTTGAGTATATAGAAAAAAGAGCTGTTATCTTTTCTGATAACAGCTCTTTTAATCTATATGAATCGATTTATATAGATTCAGACACCGCTACGTACTTATTAGCGCGTTTCATATATAACATAATCAATGCAATCCCCATGATTGCCATTACCGTAGAGATACTCAGTGCCATGGAATAACTTCCAGTTGATTCTCTGATAGTTGAAGCAAGAGATGGTCCTAGAAGTGCAGCAATCCCATATGCCGTGAACATCCATCCATAGTTGGCCGCTGCTTTAGATGCTCCCCAGTTTTCGGCAGTGATGCCCGGGAAAGATCCCAGAAATCCACCAAATGACAGGGCAATAAATATCAATCCAAGAACACCTGCTACAACTCCAAGCGTTTCAGTTAAATTCAACATTATTAAGCCTGTTCCGGAAACGACAAACATGGTTGCGACCGTTTTATATCTTCCAATTCTGTCAGATACCGATCCCCAGAAAATTCTTCCGATCGTATTTGCCAGTCCTACGACCATAACGATGATTGCTCCTGCTCCCAGAGAGTAATACTCTGCCAGGTTTGCTGCGTGTCCAATGATCATCATTCCACTTGTAGCTGCAAAGGTGTAAACCCCCCACAATATCCAAAAATCAGTATCACGAAGCATTTCTTTGTACGTGCTATCTTTTTCTGAAACTACACCTGCCACCTGTGGTTTTGCAGGAGGATTTTCCATTATAAATGAGGCTGAACAAATGACTACAAATAAAATCCCGCCTAGAATCTTGAATGTATCATTGACGCCGATACTGTCGATCATACTTTTTGCTATTGGTGCCAAGATAATTGCCCCTGAACCAAAGCCGGCTGCTGTCAAACCGCCTGCCAACCCTTTTTTATCAGGGAACCATTTCATGGTCAGTGCTGTTACCGTACCATACCCGGCTCCAATGCCAAGACCCAGGATCAGTCCGTAAGTGAGGTATAACATGGGAATGCTATTGACGAAACCTGTCGCAAACATTCCTACACCAAATAAAATGCCTGATGCGAATACTATTTTCTTCCCGCCATGTTTATCTACGATCGGCCCACAGATTATCATCCCCACCGGGACCATTGCAAAAGAAATACTGAAAGCCAATGATGTGTCACTCAATGCCCAATCAGGATTGACGTCCAGTAATGCTGACTGAAAAACCGACCACGCGTACCCGGCTCCGAGTGATAGATTGATAACGATAGCCGCCATCAAAATGAGCCATCTGTTTTTCTGTTTTTTCATATTTTTTCCTCCTATGAGTTGTATATTGCACTCTATTTCACCCTTACATCCACTTTTAGTTTAACCGCTTACAATATAGATTAACTTACTTTATCTTTATCCGTCTACTTACCAAAAGTTATAGAAACTATTAGTTTGATTAATCAAACCAATTACCACATATCCAACCTACCTCTTTTCAAACTAAGAATCTGGTTCCAACAGGTTTGAACCCAAACAGATAATTAGCGATTCATACTTTTGGACTTTTCTAATAACTATTTATTGGATCGATATATTTTTCTTTGGAGCGTCCTAACGATGACACGATTTCTTTCCCTTCATTGTCCCATTTGATCATTCGATAATAGGCATCATGATAGAAAATGAACGCATAATTATTTTCATATGCTTCTTTCATCCACTTCTCCTTGGCAAAAAGAGCATCCATAGGGTAGTCATCATAGGCCATTACCCATAAAGGATTTTGATGCGCATGCGTAGACATGATGTCCGCCATATGTATCAGGGTCTCGTTATTCTGGGTCAATCTAATAATCGCATGACCATCACTGTGACCTCCTGTATGAATCATCTCAATGCCTTTTGCTGGTTCACACTTTTCTTTATAAGTGATCACCTGATCATGAATGGCTTTCCAGTTTTCTTTCCAGTAGGTACTTTTCGAGCGACTGTTGGGATCCCTTACCTCATCCCATTCTTTTTCATTCACATAAATTTCCGCATTTGGAAAGACGGATACAAATTTTCCGTTTTCAAAACGTGTCAGACCACTTGCATGATCAAAATGCATATGTGTCATCAGCACAACATCGATTTCTTCTTCTGTAAGTTCAAATTCAGTTAAGTTTTCTTTAACTTTAGACTCTTCACGTACACCAAAATTCCGCTTTTTTTTGTCCGTAAACTTCCCATTTCCAATACCTGTATCGATCAGATAATTTTTGTTACAGTATTGGATGAGTATGGGATCAGTGGCCTGTTCGATCTGATTAAACTCGTTTGCCGGGTACCGTTTACTCCAAAGTGGTTTAGGTACTACGCCAAATATAGCTCCTCCATCAAAAGATACAACTCCACCTTCCAGCCAGTACAGCTTCATATCGTGAAATATCAATTTATCCAAACTCTTCACTCCTAAAATAATAGTATTAACAGAGTTCATGGTAAACGGTATCATTGATTGAATCCAATTAGAATTTTTAAACACTTCTATTAATGCAGCTTAGAGCATACTTATACGGTGGGATCAGCGAGCATTTAAAAAGCCCCTAAGATTGAAGTCACAACCTTAGGGGCTTTGATTATAATGATGATCCTGATCAGATAAACAGATAATGTTGATCAGGCTGTATTGTTTTTACTGGCTTTTCTGTTGCTCTGCATGATACTCCATGAACGTTTGATGGTCCCCAGCAAGTTTGTATCAGAGTAAATCAAGACGTTGGAACGATAGAAAGCCAAGGATATGATCGAAATCACAACGGCAAAACCAACTGTTCCAAAGATCGATAGCCAAATGCCAAAAGTAGAAACAGTCCCGGCTGCTATCCTGAACGGCATGACAAACGGTGTAAAGAGCGGGATATATGAGAACACTGCGACAAATGAATTATCCGGCGCACTTAAAGCAAACATGCCCACATAGAACCCGGTCAATGCCAGGAAGACGATCGGCGTGACGGCCTTATTCACATCTTCCATCTTGGTGGCTAAGGACCCGAAGAAAGCAGCCAGTACCACATACATCAGCACGCCTGCAATAAAGAAGATGAGGGTATAACCCATCAGCTCCTGCAATATGCTGGCTATATCCAAACCGCCAACAATGTCTTGAATGAATTGAAAATCTCTGAAGTAGAGATAAGCAGCACCCCCAACCAAAGCATAAATAGCTAACTGTGTTAAGAGGATCAGCATGACGCCCGTCAGTTTGCCAAAGAAGTGATTCGTTGCACTGGCACTGGATAAAATCACTTCCATAATGCGCGTGCCTTTTTCGTTGGCAACTTCTTCGGCAATGATACCGGCATAAGTCATGATAAAGATCATGATGGCAATACTGACAAAGTAAGCCCCGCCTTGTTGAATAAACTGATCAGCAAAATCCTCTTCCGCAAGAGTTCCTTCATCAATACTCACCAATCGATTTTCCAGAAGTGCAGGTTCTGAAAGAGCCTGCATTGCTTCTGGTGCCAAGTCCAGTTGATCGGCTCTTAACATCGTTTGATAGGTCGATAAGGCTTCTTGTATCATTGGTACCTGATCTGATAATTCATTCGTGTGGACAAGTTCTGCCTGGATCGTTCCGTCCACAACCTCCGCTACGAGGTAACCTCCAATGGATTCATCCAGTAACGCTTCTTCTGCTTCCTGTTCAGTCTCGATTGCTTCATTCACTTCGAGGGTCCACTCTTCGTTTGAAAAGAGCTGATTGATGCCTTCGTCTTCTGCAATAACAGCAATCGGCAAGTCAGGGGTCTGCTGTTCTTCTTGGGAGAAGTAATAAGTCAATCCGGCGATGAAGGCCACGACAATAAGTGGCGACAGCACCATGATGAGAAAACCGAAAGATTTGATATTCTTTTTATATACTTCTTTTGTGATCACCCAATATTTATTCATTCTTTTCACCAGCCAATCGTTTAAAAATCTCTTCCAGGGTCGGTGGCTGTTGACTAAAGGTTGGAATATACCCGTTTTTAGTCGCGGCATCGAAAATAGCCTTTCCGTCTTCTGTTTCAGTTAAGTAAACGACGTCAATGCCATCGTTTGTTTTCTCAACGCTCTTGACACCGGGGAATAGGTGCAATTCCTCAGGGGTCAAGTCTGATTCCAAAAAGAGCTTGGTCCGACCAAATTGTTGCCGGATATCCCTGACTGTTCCATTCAGGACCGGTTTACCATCTTTCAACATGATCAAGCTGTCACACAACTCTTCAATATTATTCATATTATGACTGGAGAAAATAATACATGCGCCGTTTGCCTTCGCTTCTCTGATCCCGTCTTCTAGCAATTCAGCATTTACAGGATCTAGTCCGCTGAAGGGTTCGTCAAGGATGATTAATTCCGGTTGATGGATCAAGGTAGATATCAACTGTACTTTCTGCTGATTACCCTTGGATAGTGTTTTAACTTTATCTGTTTTCTTTCCTTTTACTTCAAATCTATCCAACCACTGATCGATCAACGGTTTGATCTCACTCTTTTTCTTGCCACGCAACTGGGCAAAATAGAGCAATTGGTTTTCGATAGAAACCTTTGGATACAGACCGCGTTCCTCTGGCAAGTAGCCTATTTTATCGAACGTCTTTGTTGTTAAATGATGCTCATTCCAGAACACATCACCTTTATCCGGAGTGAGTAACTTTAATATGATCCGAAACGTCGTGGTCTTACCTGCACCATTTTGACCGATCAAACCCATGATTTCGCCCGGTTTAATGGTGAAATTCAAATCATCCACTGCCGTGAGCGACCCGAACGTTTTCTGTATGTCTTTTACTTCTAACATGTCTCTCCTTCTTTCTGTTTTTTATGTATTGTTCGCTGGTTGATACTGAAGATCTTATGAACGATTCTATTTTACGATATCTTCATTGTAAATTCATCCGTCCAAAGGACCATTTTCAGGATAAGCTTGTTCTCCTTATCCATCCAAAGTTAAAATATATCTATTTCATTATAAACGTTTTATAGTGTAATGGAAAGTTTGATCTTATCTGTAATCATCCGTTCTATTGGTATTTCCTGAAACCCCTTTCTCTTTTCCCTATACAAAAAGAGGTCTAGACACGTGGCCTAGACCTCTCATAACTATTCATTGCGATTAAGGCAACAACTAACCTTCCACTATTTTCACGTAAAACGTTCGCTGTCTCGGTCCGTCAAACTCTGTGAAGTAGACGCTCTGCCAGGTACCGAAGATCAATTTCCCATCATGGATGATCAGCGACTCACTGGCACCGATCAGAGAAGCTTTCATGTGTCCATCAGAATTCCCTTCCATATGGACATAATAAGCATGGTTCGGAAACGTCTCATCGAGTGCGCGCTTCAAATCCGTTTTAACATCCGGATCTGCATTTTCATTGATTGTGATTCCCGCTGTCGTATGTGGGCAATAAACGAGCATCATACCTTCGCGCACGCCACTTTCTTCGAGTGCTTCATTCAGATATGAATCCAATCGTTTGAATTCCTGCTTATCTTGCGTCGACAAACTGAATTTTCTTAAATAACTCATCAGATCCCCCCTCTACTTATATCATAACTAAAGAAATCGTCTCCTTCAAAGGAAATGACCGAGATGTCTAGCTGGAAGCATCATCAAACTTTTTCGATCCATCCTTCTGGCGCCTCGATATCCCCGAACTGTATACCGACCAACTCATTATAGAGCTGCACCGTTACAGGACCTACTTCATCTTCAGAATAGAACACATGGAAGTCGTCTCCTACTTGTAATCCTCCGATCGGCGCAATTACAGCAGCTGTGCCGCAGGCTCCGGCCTCTTTGAACTGATCAAGTTTGTCGACATAGACATCCCCTTCTCTGACGGTTAAGCCCAGGCGATTTTCAGCCAGCCACATGAGTGATCTCTTTGTAATGCTAGCCAGTATAGAAGGTGATACAGGTGTCACGAATTCATTGTCATGGGTGATGCCAAAGAAGTTGGCCGCACCGACTTCTTCGATTTTAGTTTGAGTCGCTGGATCCAGATATACGGCATCACTAAACTGACGATCTTTGGCTTCTTTACCCGGAAGCAGGCTTGCGGCGTAGTTTCCGCCTACTTTTGCTGCCCCAGTTCCTCTAGGTGCCGCACGATCATATGTGCTGACTAAGAAATTTGAAGGTTTTAGTCCGCCTTTAAAATAAGCCCCGACTGGCATAACAAAAACAGAAAAGATATACTCGTCTGCTGGTTTGACCCCAATATTATCTCCTACACCGATCATAAATGGGCGAATGTAGAGTGAACTGTTGGTCCCGTATGGTGGAATCCAGTCTTCATTTGCTCGGACAACGTTTTTCACTGCTTCTATGAACTTATCCTCTGGAAATGTTGGCATAAGCAAACGAGAACAGCTTCTATTCAATCGTTGCGCATTCTCATAGGGCCTAAAGAGATTGATCGACCCGTCTTTAGCACGGTAGGCTTTCATGCCTTCAAAACACTGCTGACCATAATGTAAAGCCGTAGAGCCCTCAGAAATGTGCAGCTTGTTATCCGTAGTGAGGGTCCCTTCTTCCCACTGACCTTCTTTATAATGCGAGATGAACCGGAAATCTGTTCTAATATAAGAGAAACCTAAATTCTCCCAATCCAATTGTTTCGTTTCTTTTTCATTTATCATCATAATTTCCCCCATTTTTTCCTTAAATTCTCTCACGGCTTTATTATACCAAAAATTCAAGGAGGACGTCTTTGACGATTTATAGAGTTAACCTATTCAAGTAAAGTATGATAAACTGAAAGAAACTGAGTCAAAGGATGATAAGTATGAAAATAGGTTTCATTGGTTTCGGAAATATGGCAAAAGCAATTGCCAAAGGCTTGATTGATAACAATGTCTTAACAAGAGAAAATATTTATTTTTCCACTCGATCAAAAGAAACACGTCTGGCTGTTGAAAAAGACTGGGCAATAAATGGGTTGGAGTCCAATCAAGCTGTCATCGATCACTCAGATGTCATTGTACTGGCTGTCAAACCTCACCAAGTGACTGACGTACTAAACGGCTTGGATTTCTCTTCTGACGTGCTGCTTTTATCCATTGTTGCCGGTTATTCAAGTGAGCAATTACATCACTATATTTCACCAGAAAACTGCATACGAACAATGCCTAATTTAAATGCACAGGTGAACGCCTCCATGACGGCACTTGTTGAAAATGAACAAGTGAGAGAAGAAGATATGAAAAAAGCAGAAATGATTTTTTCGGCTGTAGGCGAAACGGTTATTGTTTCAGAGGACCAGCTGGGTATCTTTATTGCTTTAGCAGGAAGCTCGCCGGCCCTCGTATTTCTCTTCATCGACACGTTAGCTCGCACGGCTGTAAAGCACGGCATGCCCAAGGATAAAGCAACCAAAATCGCAGCACAGGCTGTTTTAGGCAGTGGAAAAACCGTCAAAGAATCGTCAGAATCACCGTGGAATTTAATCGATCAGGTTTCTTCACCGGGAGGTATCACCGTAGAAGCTGTACTGAGTTTACTTGAAGGCGATTTTTCTTCCTCTCTTATTAAGGCCGTTGATACCATGATCGAGAAAAATGAAGAAATGACAAGCAGAAACACGAAATAAGCTAAAAGACCACACTTCAAAGTAGTTGATACTTTGAAGTGTGGTCTTTTTATTTTTCCTTTTGTTTATTTTTCTTTTTCTCTTCTCTCAACTGTTTAAAAAAAGTCGTCAGTAATGATCGGCATTCTTCTTCCATTACTCCACTGTGGACCTCACACTGATGATTCAGCCGCTCATCCTCTAAAACGGTCATTAATGTCCTGACTGCTCCACCTTTTAGATCACCGGGCCCATAATAGACACTCTTCAAGCGGGCCAGTACGATTGCACCACTACACATCACGCATGGTTCTAACGTTACGAATAAATGACAGTCTTCTAAGCGCCAATTTCCTAAGTTTTTATTTGCTTCTTGTATCGCAAGCATTTCGGCATGGGTGGTTGCATTTTGTGAGGACTCTCTCTGGTTGTATCCTCTCCCAATGACTTCTCCATCTTTGACAATAACAGCTCCGATAGGTACTTCGCCTATGTTTTCAGCTTTCTTTGCTTCTTCAAGTGCCTCGGTCATCCATCTTTCTATTTCCTCTTGAGTGAATTCTGACATGTCTACTCGCTCCATTTTCAAACTTTCTTCTATTACCGTTTGTTTAATAAAATACGAAACAATGGTAAAATAAGAATAGCATAATTAAGGAGGAAATACATTGGAATTTTCCAAGTTAAAAAAACTCTATCCTACAGCAACATTAAGTAAATACCCATTTGTGGAAGAGGACACCCTCCGTATTCCGTACAAAAACCAATGGATCCACATTCCAAAACGACTATTAGATGAAAAAGAAATCCAGGTGCTTGATCTTTTAAAAGAAGAGATTCAGCCCGCTACATTTCCATCTTCTCATTCAAAATGGTTCAACTATATTGAAGGGAATAGAGAATATCCTCCACAGACAAGCCATCCCGTTCGTCTGATTCAATTAGTTATAGAAAAAATCGATGATCAGTTTGATTATTCTATTTGGATCGATTCGATTACTCATTTATTTGAGCCTGTCCTGGACGTTTTTTTTATAACTCAAGAAACGTGCTATGTTATTCAGGATAATACAGCTCAACCTGTGAATCAGGAGGAGATATACGGGATGTTAAAAACGCTGGAAGACGATTTTTCCATTCGCACAAATGCGTACATCGGGCAATTCTGGCAGCCCGATCATTCACTGAAAAACGTCTTTAAAGAGGAACAGCGTATCTTTCAGGAAGAAGCTTCTCACTTACACGACCGTATCTGTTCCCTGCCCGATGTAGCTTTAAGACACTTTACGAAAGAAGCCATGTTTCGCAGTGTGGTGATGCAGGAACTAAAAAAACAGATTGATGAACAAGTAGAATGGAAAGAGTTGATCGTCGCTCTCTGGGAAAGCCAGGGCAATATCAGTGTCGCAGCCAAACATCTTTTCATACACAGGAATACCCTGCAGTATCGTATGGATCGTTTTTACGAAACGACTGGATTATCTCTAAAAAATATGAACGATTTACTTTTGTGTTACTTACTCGTCTTATAATCAAGACAATCAAAAAAGAGACTCAGCTGAGTCTCTTTTTTTGTGTTATCTTTTTAATTTTTTCATTGCTTTTTTCGTGTCTTTTTTCTTGTCATGCATAAAATCTTTTAAATCATCAGTCATATGAGAAAATTTATTTTCCAAATCATTTACCTTATCTACTGTCCCCAGTAGTGTATTTACTTCATCATCTGATAATTTATTCACGAGATTTTTAGCTTTTTTGTTGCCATGAAACTTATTTCCCACATAATATTTTGCTCTATAACGATTGAAAACTGATTTCGTCTTGGTCTTGGCTGAATCCGAGGTGAAAAAGAAAGTGAATAAACCTACTAAAAATGCTACACCTACTCCAATTAAAATATTTTTTTGGTTGTCATCTAGCTGTTGATCATGATACATACTATCTCCATCCTTTCGTCTATTGAATGTAATCATCTTATCAAAAATGAAGGCGTAATACCAAAGATAACTATTATCAAACATCAATCCGAAAATAACAAAAGACTGAGCTTTTAAAAGTAGTGAATTGTTTTCCCACTTTAAAAACTCAGTCTTATAACTGATAATTAACTTTTCGAACAAAAGAGAACGTTTTTAGAGCTTCTTCACTAACACTGTTCTCTATTTATTTTTTGTTAATTTCTTTTTTTTACTACTTGCGGATTCTCTTACCTTGAGCGTGATTTCTCCTTTTGAAGCGCCAATGGTAACCTTATCTCCCAGACTGATTTCTCCTGCTAATAGCGCTTCGCTCAATACATCTTCAAATTTATTTTGAATGGCTCGTTTGAGCGGGCGTGCACCGTATTCCGGGTCAAAGCCAACATCAGCGATCACATCCATAGCCGCATTGGTTATTTTCAACTCTATCCCCAGTTCACCCATACGATTGATGATGTTTTTCGTTAATAATTGAACGATTTCCCTTAATTCATCTTTTTTCAGTGATTGGAAAACAATGGTATCATCGACACGATTTAAGAATTCGGGACGGAATGTGTTTTTCAATTCTTCACGAATCCGTTTTTCCATCGCATCATGATCGAAGCGTTTATCCACCGCGCCAAATCCAACTGATTTCTCATCACGCAAGGCTGTTGCACCCAAGTTGGATGTCATGATCAAAATAGTGTTTTTAAAGTCTACTTTTCGTCCTTTGCCATCTGTGAGCAAGCCATCATCCAATACTTGAAGTAAAATATTAAAGACATCCGGGTGTGCTTTTTCTACTTCATCAAGTAAAATCACAGAATATGGTTTCTGACGGATTTTTTCAGTTAACTGTCCACCTTCATCGTATCCAACGTAACCCGGAGGTGCACCGACCAGACGACTTGTAGTGTATTTTTCCATATATTCAGACATATCTACACGAATTAGCGCTTCTTCGCTACCAAACATGGCTTCAGCTAAAGCCTTTGCTAATTCAGTTTTACCGACACCTGTTGGACCCAGGAACATGAATGAACCAATCGGACGATTGGGATCTTTCAAGCCGCTGCGAGCACGTCTGATTGCTTTAGATACAGCAACGACTGCTTCTTCTTGTCCTACGACGCGCTGATGCAGGACTTTTTCAAGCTGCAGGAGACGCTCGCTCTCTTTTTGCTCCATTTGATTGACCGGTATGCCTGTCCATTGCGAAACGACTTCAGCTATGTCCGATGCGTTTACTTCTAGGCGGTCATCGTCTGATTTTTCCCCTTGCTTGATAATTTTTTCCAGCTTTTTACGCTGACGTGCTTCTTTTTCTCTGATCAAAGCGGCGCGTTCAAAATTCTGTGATTGAATAGCCTCTTCTTTTCTTTTAATTAAATCTTCCAACATTTCCTTTGCTTTCGATAACGGCGTGGGGGTATCACTTTGATCCATTCTTACCTTTGAAGCAGACTCGTCCATCAAATCAATGGCTTTGTCCGGTAATTGTCTGGAAGTAATGTAGCGCACTGAAAAATAAACAGCAGCCCTTATGGCCTCGTCAGTGATAGATACATCATGATGCTCTTCATAACGTTCTCTTAATCCAAACAAAATTTCTTCAGCTTCTATTTCTGTTGGCGGATCAACATGAATGGATGCAAATCGTCGCTCTAAAGCTGCGTCTTTTTCAATGTGTTTCTGATACTCATCTAAAGTAGTCGCACCAATTGTCTGTAACTCACCACGAGCTAAGGCTGGTTTCAATATATTGGAAGCATCGATCGCTCCTTCAGCTCCACCTGCACCAATAAGCGTGTGTAACTCGTCGATAAACAGGATGACGTTTCCATCATGATAAATCTCGTCAATGATTTTTTTCATGCGCTCTTCGAATTCACCACGGTACTTTGTTCCAGCAACGAGTGAGCCCATGTCGAGTGTCATTAGTCGTTTATCTGCTAATGCAGGGGGCACTTCACCCGCAATGATTTTTTGGGCTAATCCTTCGGCTATGGCTGTTTTACCAACACCCGGTTCACCTACAAGTACGGGATTATTTTTCGTCCGACGACTTAATATCTGAATGATCCGTCTGACTTCTTTGTTTCTGCCCACAATAGGATCCAGTCGATCTTCACGTGCCTGCTGGGTTAAATCACGTGCTAATGAGTCTAATGTAGGTGTGCCACTGGATGGTTCCTGATTTGATTTAACAGTACGTCTTCCACCTATTTTACTTCTGGAACTTTTTTGTTGTGCACCGAGTTTTTTCAGAACCAATTGTCTCGCTTTTGCCAGGTTGATATCAAGATTATTCAGTATCTTGGCTGAAAGAATGTCTTCATCCCGCAATAAACCTAATAATAAATGCTCTGTACCCACAAGCGGTCTTTTCATTCGTCGCGCTTCATCAGTCGCATATTTTATGATTTGTCTCGCTCTTGGTGAATAAGGAAGAATAGCATGTTTTGGTACAGGTTCAGTTGTTCCATAGCTGGCAAAATGTTCGATTTCATCCTTTACATCCTGTTCTGTTATATTTAACTCTCTCAATGTCATACCTGCAATACCTTCATCTTCAATAACTAGCCCCAACAAAAGATGTTCGGTTCCCACTGTACGATGGCGGAAGGATTTTGCTTCTTCTTGTGCTATTAGTAGGGCTTTTTTAGCTTTATCTGTAAATAATTCATTCATAGTTGTTAGTCCGCCTTTCTATTATTGGGCTCTTCATATCGTAAATTAGCGAGCATCGAGCGAAGTAAATTAGCTCGAACTCGATTATCGGTCACACGATCACCCGTATATAGCGACTTATCCATCGCCACTATCATTAATTTAGCTTCACGTTTACTAATAATTTCATCATCGAACAATTTCTGGACAACAGATTTGGCATCTCTTTCGAAAATGCTATTACCAATAACTTCAATCATCGTATTGAGCATATCTGACTCATCTAATACTTGCACTTTAATAATACGAATATAGCCACCACCACCACGTTTACTTTCTACAATGTATCCCTTTTGGATTGTAAAGCGTGTATTGATGACGTAATTAATTTGCGAGGGTACACAATCAAATAATTCTGCAATCTCACTCCGTCTAATTTCTACTTGTTCTTTTTGATTCAACACTTTCTTAAGATAGGCTTCAATGATATCTGTCATATTTTTATTATCCATTATGATTACTTAAAGAGTTTAACTTGAAAAGATTTTTATTAATAAAAAAACGATCAAGTACTCTTTCTGTTCCCTCCTTTACACATGACTCTTTTGAGGAACGTCATTAGTTTGACTATTTTTGACTAATAATAATTATACCAATAAATAATCCAAATTAAAAGAGAGAAGACATCTGAGTTTTAGGAGTTTTGGATATAATAAAAAAAAAGTAATCTTAGATTTAATCTAAGATCACTTTTCACCTATTTTAATTCAACGCGCCCTAAAGGACTTGAACCTTCAACCGCCTGATTCGAAGTCAGGTGCTCTATCCAATTGAGCTAAGGGCGCATTAGGTATATGAAGCCAATATTTAAGGGATGAGCCGTGCAGGATTCGAACCTGCGACCCTCTGATTAAAAGTCAGATGCTCTACCAACTGAGCTAACGGCTCTGAAAGAAATGGAGGTTAACGGGCTCGAACCGCTGACCCTCTGCTTGTAAGGCAGATGCTCTCCCAACTGAGCTAAACCTCCAAAAAAAGGTTTAAAAGATAAAAAAAAAGAGCTGCACGGCAACGTCCTGCTTTCACAAAGGGAAACCCTTCACTATCCTCGGCGCTGGGAAGCTTAACGGCTGTGTTCGGAATGGGAACAGGTGGATCCTTCCCGCCATCGCCACCGCACAGTGACTCTTCTTATTTAGATGAGAACCTTGTTCTCTCAAAACTAGATAGTTGATCTTACACACACAAAGGAGTCAACACAACTCCACATCATACCCTTATCCCACCTTTGGTGGTTAAGTCCTCGACCGATTAGTACTGGTCCGCTCCACATATCACTACGCTTCCACTTCCAGCCTATCTACCTGATAATCTTTCAGGGGTCTTACTTCCTTAAAGGAATGGGAGATCTCATCTTGAAGGGGGCTTCACGCTTAGATGCTTTCAGCGTTTATCCTTTCCACACATAGCTACCCAGCGATGCCAATGGCTTGACAACTGGTACACCAGCGGTATGTCCATCCCGGTCCTCTCGTACTAAGGATAGCTCTTCTCAAATCTCCAACGCCCGCGACGGATAGGGACCGAACTGTCTCACGACGTTCTGAACCCAGCTCGCGTACCGCTTTAATGGGCGAACAGCCCAACCCTTGGGACCGACTACAGCCCCAGGATGCGATGAGCCGACATCGAGGTGCCAAACCTCCCCGTCGATGTGAACTCTTGGGGGAGATAAGCCTGTTATCCCCAGGGTAGCTTTTATCCGTTGAGCGATGGCCCTTCCATACGGTACCACCGGATCACTAAGCCCGACTTTCGTCCCTGCTCGACTTGTAGGTCTCGCAGTCAAGCTCCCTTTTGCCTTTACACTCTACGAATGATTTCCAACCATTCTGAGGGAACCTTTGGGCGCCTCCGTTACATTTTAGGAGGCGACCGCCCCAGTCAAACTGTCCATCTGACACTGTCTCCCGACCGGTTAACGGTCGTGGGTTAGAGTGGCCATACAGCGAGGTAGTATCCCACCAACGCCTCCACCAAGACTGGCGTCCTGGCTTCATAGGCTCCTACCTATCCTGTACAAGCTGTACAGACACTCAATATCAAACTACAGTAAAGCTCCATGGGGTCTTTCCGTCCTGTCGCGGGTAACCTGCATTTTCACAGGTACTATAATTTCACCGAGTCTCTCGTTGAGACAGTGCCCAAATCGTTACACCTTTCGTGCGGGTCGGAACTTACCCGACAAGGAATTTCGCTACCTTAGGACCGTTATAGTTACGGCCGCCGTTTACTGGGGCTTCAATTCAGAGCTTCGCCGAAGCTAACCCTTCCTCTTAACCTTCCAGCACCGGGCAGGTGTCAGCCCCTATACATCTTCTTTCGAATTAGCAGAGACCTGTGTTTTTGGTAAACAGTCGCTTGGGCCTATTCACTGCGGCTGACCAATTGGTCAGCACCCCTTCTCCCGAAGTTACGGGGTCATTTTGCCGAGTTCCTTAACGAGAGTTCTCTCGATCGATCACCTTAGGATTCTCTCCTCGACTACCTGTGTCGGTTTGCGGTACGGGCAGCCTACTTCTAACTAGAAGCTTTTCTTGGCAGTGTGACATCAGATGCTTCGGTACTCTAATTCCCTCCCCATCACAACTTGTCCGTGCGAGAAAAAGCATTTGACTCTTTCTCAGACTTATTGCTTGGACACGCTATTCCATCAGCGTGCTCATCTTAGCCTTCTGCGTCCCTCCATTGTTCAAACAAAGCAGACTGGTACAGGAATCTCTACCTGTTGTCCATCGCTTACGCCTTTCGGCCTCAGCTTAGGTCCCGACTAACCCTGGGAGGACGAGCCTTCCCCAGGAAACCTTAGTCATTCGGTGGACGGGATTCTCACCCGTCTTTCGCTACTCATACCGGCATTCTCACTTCTAAGCGCTCCACAAGTCCTCACGATCTTGCTTCAACGCCCTTAGAACGCTCTCCTACCATAGAACCATTGGTTCTATCCGTGGCTTCGGCACCTTGTTTAGCCCCGATACATTTTCGGCGCAGGGCCACTCGACTAGTGAGCTATTACGCACTCTTTAAATGATGGCTGCTTCTGAGCCAACATCCTAGTTGTCTAAGCAGCCCCACATCCTTTTCCACTTAACAAGAATTTGGGGCCTTAGCCGACGGTCTGGGCTGTTTCCCTTTCCACTACGGATCTTATCACTCGCAGTGTGACTCCCGGATCTACATCTGTGGCATTCGGAGTTTATCAGGATTCGGTAACCCGATAAGGGCCCCTAGTCCAAACAGTCGCTCTACCTCCACGATGCATATTATCCGAGGCTAGCCCTAAAGCTATTTCGGAGACCACCATCTCCAAGTTCGATTGGAATTTCTCCGCTACCCACACCTCATCCCAGCACTTTTCAACGTACACGGGTTCGGGCCTCCAGTGCATTTCACTGCACCTTCACCCTGGACATGGGTAGGTCACTTGGTTTCGGGTCGACGACGGCATACTCAACGCCCTATTCAGACTCGCTTTCGCTGCGGCTCCACCTCTTCGGCTTAACCTTGCATGTCATCGTCACTCGCCGGTCCATTCTACAAAAGGTACGCCATCACCCATTAACGGGCTCTGACTACTTGTAAGCACACGGTTTCAGGTGCTGTTTCACTCCCCTTCCGGGGTTCTTTTCACCTTTCCCTCACGGTACTGGTTCACTATCGGTCACTAGGTAGTATTTAGGCTTGGGAGATGGTCCTCCCGGATTCCGACGGAATTTCTCGTGTTCCGCCGTACTCAGGATACCGGCTAGGCAAGTTTGAATGTCGCATACGGGGCTTTCACCCTGTCTCGCATGACTTTCCAGTCATTTCTGCTATTCGCTCTCGTCCATGTCGCCAGTCCTACAACCCCAAAAGGCAAGCCTTTTGGTTTGGCCTCTTCCCGTTTCGCTCGCCGCTACTCAGGGAATCGCATTTGCTTTCTCTTCCTGCAGGTACTTAGATGTTTCAGTTCCCTGCGTTACCTTATCCATAGCTATGTATTCACTACAGATATATCACTTGATGAAAAGTGATGGGTTCCCCCATTCGGAAATCTCCGGATCAAAGCTTACTTACAGCTCCCCGAAGCATATCGGCGTTAGTCCCGTCCTTCATCGGCTCCTAGTGCCAAGGCATTCACCGTGCGCCCTTATTCACTTAACCTGACGGTTAAGGGTATTTATAGCGCTGAGTGTCTTGTCTAAACAAGACGGTCTCAGTTTTATTTTGTTTCGGTGTTGTGTCTTAACTTTTGTGTTTGTTATATAATCAACTATCTAGTTTTCAAAGAACAATGGCGATTCTTTTTCAGAATCGCTAATGGAGCCTAGCGGGATCGAACCGCTGACCTCCTGCGTGCAAGGCAGGCGCTCTCCCAGCTGAGCTAAGGCCCCATAATATTTTATTAATGAGAAAAAAATCTCTCAAAACTAAACAAAGTAATCATCAAATGTGTAGGCTCCGTTTGCCCTAATGGCAATATCCTTAGAAAGGAGGTGATCCAGCCGCACCTTCCGATACGGCTACCTTGTTACGACTTCACCCCAATCATCCATCCCACCTTCGGCGGCTGGCTCCCCTAAGGGTTACCCTACCGACTTCGGGTGTTACAAACTCTCGTGGTGTGACGGGCGGTGTGTACAAGACCCGGGAACGTATTCACCGCGACGTTCTGATTCGCGATTACTAGCGATTCCAGCTTCATGCAGGCGAGTTGCAGCCTGCAATCCGAACTGAGAATGGCTTTAAGAGATTGGCTAGACCTTGCGGTTTTGCGACTCGTTGTACCATCCATTGTAGCACGTGTGTAGCCCAGATCATAAGGGGCATGATGATTTGACGTCATCCCCGCCTTCCTCCGGTTTATCACCGGCAGTCTCGCTAGAGTGCCCAACTGAATGCTGGCAACTAACAATAAGGGTTGCGCTCGTTACGGGACTTAACCCAACATCTCACGACACGAGCTGACGACAACCATGCACCACCTGTCACTCTGTCCCCGAAGGGAAAGCCCAATTTCTTGGGTTGTCAGAGGATGTCAAGATCTGGTAAGGTTCTTCGCGTTGCTTCGAATTAAACCACATGCTCCACCGCTTGTGCGGGTCCCCGTCAATTCCTTTGAGTTTCAGCCTTGCGGCCGTACTCCCCAGGCGGAGTGCTTAATGCGTTAGCTCCAGCACTGAAGGGCGGAAACCCTCCAACACTTAGCACTCATCGTTTACGGCGTGGACTACCAGGGTATCTAATCCTGTTTGCTCCCCACGCTTTCGAGCCTCAGCGTCAATTACAGACCAGAAAGTCGCCTTCGCCACTGGTGTTCCTCCATATATCTACGCATTTCACCGCTACACATGGAATTCCACTTTCCTCTTCTGCATTCAAGTCTACCAGTTTCCAATGACCCTCCACGGTTGAGCCGTGGGCTTTCACATCAGACTTAATAGACCGCCTGCGCTCGCTTTACGCCCAATAAATCCGGACAACGCTTGTCACCTACGTATTACCGCGGCTGCTGGCACGTAGTTAGCCGTGACTTTCTGGTTAGATACCGTCAAGGAGGTGCCAGTTACTACACCTCTTGTTCTTCTCTAACAACAGAGCTTTACGATCCGAAAACCTTCATCACTCACGCGGCATTGCTCCATCAGGCTTTCGCCCATTGTGGAAGATTCCCTACTGCTGCCTCCCGTAGGAGTCTGGGCCGTGTCTCAGTCCCAGTGTGGCCGATCACCCTCTCAGGTCGGCTACGTATCAATGCCTTGGTAAGCCATTACCTTACCAACTAGCTAATACGCCGCGGGGCCATCCATAAGCGATAGCCGAAGCCATCTTTAATGATTAAAGCATGCGCTAAAATCACCTATGCGGTATTAGCACCCGTTTCCGGATGTTATCCCCCTCTTATGGGCAGGTTCCCCACGTGTTACTCACCCGTTCGCCACTCTTCCGCACTCTGCAAGCAGAGTGCTTCATCGTTCGACTTGCATGTATTAGGCATGCCGCCAGCGTTCGTCCTGAGCCAGGATCAAACTCTCAATTTTAAGTTTGAAATAGCTCGTGTTACATAATTCCGAGTTAAACATGTTAACTCGTTTGTGTTGCCTTGGCCCAATAAATTGGACACAAGACACCTGCACATTTGATTGTTTACTTTGTTCAGTTTTCAAAGATCTATTTCGTTCAATCGCTGACGACGTGATGTGTCAACTAGTACAATATTACAGGCTTTCAATTCGATTGTCAAGAACTTTTTTGAATTTATTTTGAAATAATTCAAAAAACGTAAGCGCTACCTTTAGCTCTATGACAACTATTTGAGTATACCGTGTCATGGTTTAAAAGTCAACCATATTTTATCATTTCTTTGTTGCCACACAACTAAATATGTTTTGCAGCAACGTGTTTAATAATAACAGGATATTATGCTACCGTCAAGTTATTTATAATTTTCTCCATGTATTTCTTTATATCACCTTAATGTCAACGTGCTTCATGATGCTTACTAAAAAATGACGTTTTAAAACTGGGGTAAATCACCCTGTTTTAAAACGTCATTTTTAATTATCGATAATTATTCGTTGTCCTCGTTTTCAGATGCATTAGAATCGTTTTCTTCGAGCTTTATTTTTTCTTTTTTTCTTTTTAATTTTGCCATTTGGATCGAAGGCTTTAATTGAGAGTCGGATTTGCCATTGCCGCTTACTGCTTCTTCTATTGATTTAAGTTCATATTCACCGGCAACATCACCATAATACTTATTGTAACGTCTCTTAAACTGTTGAAACGCATGCACAACCATAACTTTCAAGATAGCATAAATCGGCACACCAAAGATCAGGCCGAAAAGTCCAAGCATATCACCCATAACTAATAAGACGATAATAATCGTTAAGGGGTGGACATTAAGTTGTTTACCCATTATGTTCGGTTCTATTAAATTTCCATCAATAAACTGCACAACCATCCATACAAGCAATAGCTGAGCCACCATCCACCACGAATCAATTAAAGCAATGACAAGAGCCGGAATAAAAGCGAGCGTCGGCCCTATATAGGGAATGATCGATGTGAATCCGGCAATCACAGCTAATACGCCGTTATATTCTAAGCCTATTATGGAGAAACCGATGAACATCATCACACCAATAGAGGTTGCAATAATCAGCTGCCCCTTCACATAGGCACCAACTTGTGAATTCACTTCGGAAGTTACGCGCACGAGATCCTCTCTCCATTTTGGCGGTGAAACTGACAAGACGGCATTTAGGAAGCGTTGTTCATCTTTAAGTAAAAAGAATAAAATAATGGGAAATGTCACGATCGTTACAACGATATTGGTTACGCTGGACACGACACTTGACAAGCCACTAAATCCTTCAGATAAGTACTGATCTATATTATCCGGGATGCCTGCAACAAAACTTTCTCCTTCTTGTATAAATGATTCAATATCTTCTCCAAACGGAAGATTAGCTACCCATCCCGTTATAGATTCTAAAAATGAATCTATAAAACTAGGAAAGTCATCAACAAAATTAGTTACTTGATCACGTAATAGCGGGAAAAGCAAGGCTATTCCTAGCGTCATTAAACCGATAAGTAATAAAAATAAGATGCCAACTCCATATACCCGTTTCACTTTATGTTTTTCTAGAAAATCCACGAAGGGACTGAACAGATAATAAAGTAATAACGCAATCACAAAAGGTACTAAAACATTTGAAACAAGGACTAATAGGGGGGTGAAAATATAGCTCACCTGATTAAACAAGAAAAAAGTGATACCCAATAATATGAGCACAACTAAAGTATAAACTAAATCATTACCACCTAAAAAATTAATCCACCTGGTTTTTTTCATTCTCTCTCCTTCTTTCCATTCATTTGTATCTTTACTTAGTACATTATAGCAGTTCATGTATAAATACGAAGAAAAACGATTTTTAAAGTATAAAATAATAAAAACACAAGGAAAGAGGTGACCCTTCTCTATCCCTTGTGTTACATTTTACGACTTTAAGACTTTAATTATTTTCAATATTTTTCATTGTTGGGAATAATAAGACATCTCGAATGGTGTGAGCATCCGTAAGCAGCATCACTAGACGGTCGATTCCGATTCCTAAACCACCGGTAGGCGGCATACCGTATTCCAAAGCTTCGATAAATTCTTCGTCAATCTCCTGAGCTTCATCGTTTCCTTGCGCTTTCTCTTTCATTTGCGCTTCAAAACGTTCGCGTTGATCAATTGGATCATTTAACTCACTAAATGCATTAGCATATTCATGTTTAGCAATAAATAATTCGAAGCGATCGGTGAAGCGTGCATCCTCTTTGTTTTTCTTAGCTAAAGGAGATATCTCTACAGGATGACCATAAACAAAGGTTGGCTGGATCAATTTATCCTCAACAAATACTTCGAAGAATTCGTTGACTACATGTCCAAAAGTAGCGTAATCATCTATTTCAACATTATGCTCTCCAGCTAATTGACGCGCCTCTTCGTTCGTGTATTTTTTAAAGAAGTCTATACCCGTTTCTTCTTTGATCATATCCACCATGTGACGACGTGCCCATTTCCCACCAAGCTGGATCGTTTCTTCTCCATATGGCAATTCTGTTTTACCTAATACTTTTTGGGAGACTGTCTGAATAAGCTTTTCAGTCAGATCCATGACATCTTCCATATCGTGAAAAGCAGTATATAGTTCCAGCATCGTAAATTCCGGATTATGTGTGGTATCGATCCCCTCGTTACGGAATACACGTCCAATTTCATAAACCTTCTCCATACCACCAACGATTAGACGCTTCAGATGCAACTCAATGGCGATACGTAAATAAAGCTCCATATCTAATGCATTGTGGTGAGTCGTGAATGGTTTAGCCGCTGCTCCACCTGCAATATTATGCAGTAGTGGCGTTTCCACTTCCAGATAATCTAACCCATTCAAATGATTTCTTATTTCCTGAATGATTTGACTGCGCTTAGTAAAGCGTTCAAAACTGTCTTCATTAGAAATCAGATCCAAATAGCGTTGACGGTATTTCTGCTCGACATTAGTTAGACCATGGTATTTGTCAGGTAATGGACGTAACGCTTTAGCGAGATAGGTTAATTCGCTCGCACGAACCGTCACTTCACCGGTATTAGTTTTCATGACTGTTCCTTCGATACCAAAAAAGTCACCTAAATCCGCCTGTTTGAAGCTCTCATATTGCTCATCTCCGATAGCATCTTTACGAACATACAGTTGGATCAAGCCGTTTTTATCTTTCAGATGAGCAAATCCGGCTTTCCCTTTTCCACGTTTTGTCATTAAACGGCCTGCAACTTTGACAGTTATTTCGGTGTCATGTAATTCTTCTTTAGTTTTTTCATCATAGGTTTCGTGTAGTTCAGAAGAATAGTGTGTCCGCTCATAACGATCTCCAAACGGATCGATTCCGCGCTCTTTCAATTCATGCATTTTTTGACGTCGAACAAGTATTTGATCAGTTACTGTTTCTTGATTTTGTTTTTCTTCAGACACTACTGCCACTCCATTCTTTTATGCTCTTAATTATATATCCTGTTGTCTTTTAATCGTCGAACGCTTTTTCCCGACTTTTCTTTTAAGAGTTTTTATACTTCTATAGTAAAATCCTGCTATATTTCAATTATTTTTTGGGCTTTTTACTTCTCTTAAGTTATCGTAGTCAGCTCTTACTGCTCATTCTAAATTATCGTACCATAATTTTTGTGAGTCATAAAGAAAAAGTTGCAGAAACACTACGGCATATCTGTTTCTTCTTTCAATTCATTCAGTTCTTCTTCGTCGAATTGATAAGTGGTTCGGCAAAAATGACACATCGCATCTGCCCCATGATCTTCCTCGATCATTTCCTGTATTTCTTTTTTTCCTAATGCAATGATAGCATCTTTGAAACGTTCTTTTGAACAATTGCATTTAAACGAGACAGGTATGGCCTCTAGTATACGGGCAGATCGATCTGTAACTAATCGGTCAAGTATTTGTTCCGGTGTTTCACCTTCGTCCATCAACTTGGACATTAAAGGTAAGTTGGTGATTGCTTCTTCTACTTTTGCAATTGTTTCGTCTTCTGCATCAGGTAACACCTGCATCATAAATCCTCCAGCCGCTTTGACCGTTTCATCCGGGTTAACTAGTACGGATAGACCAATGGCGGAAGGCACTTGTTCACTGTTAGCCATATAATAGGTGAAATCTTCTCCAAGCTCTCCACTTATCAATGGAACTTGTCCCACAAACGGTCGTTTCATATTTAGATCTTTGCTTACTGTCAACATCCCGTCTGTACCTACCGCACCTTTAACATCAATTTTCCCTTGTTCATTTAAAGGTAAACTTACTTGAGGGTTTTTGATATACCCTTTTGTTTCTCCTTTACCATTGCTGTCTACTAGAATATAACCTACAGGACCCTTACCATCGATACGCACGGTTAGTTTTTCGTCACCTTTTAGTGTTGTCCCGAGCAACGTCGTCCCTACCATTGCTCTGCCTAGAGCTGCGGTAGCCGCACTCCACGTGCCATGTTTTTCCTGAGCTGTTTTCACCATGTTCGTTGCATCGACGACATATACGCGGATTTGGTCATTATAACCCAATGCTTTAATTAGTTTATCTGGCATTTTCTCACATTCCTTTTTTTCGAATTGAATTATTTACTTGTTTACATGGAAAGAAGAGGAGGCGAATAATCCGCCATCCTCTTCTCTACTTGTTACGCTTTTGGTTCTTCGGCCTTTTCATCTGAATTCTCAATTTCTTGATCATCTGATTCATCCGAAGCTTCATCTGTCTGTCTATCTTCATATTGTTTTTCGCGTTCTCTTTCTTTTTTCTCACGCAGGGCTTTGACTTCTTCAAATGACATGCCGATTTCCTCTTTTTCAGGATCTCTTTCAGCTTCTTCACTCTCGCGAGGGAATTCTGTTGCAGCTTTAACATCGTTAGAAGGCATTTCACCTTTTTCAAATAGTGATTTAATTTGTTTCTCGTCCAGCGTTTCAATTTCAAGTAGTTTCTGAGCGATTAAATGATGAGCATCTTGATGTTCTTCAATGATGCGTCTAGCTTCAGCGTGTGCTTCATTTAAAAGACGCAGCACTTCTTGATCTATTTGATACGCGAACTGTTCAGAATAAGCTTTGGATTGAGAGTAATCTCTACCTAAGAACACTTGGCCGCCACCTTCATATTGAACAGGTCCAAGTAAGTCACTCATTCCGTATTCGGTTACCATGCTTCTAGCAATTTGCGTTGCTTGCTGGAAGTCGTTTGATGCTCCACTTGACTGAGAATCAAAGATGATTTCTTCAGCTACACGACCACCTAAGAGTCCAACAAGTTGTTCACTTAATTCTTTTTTCGTCATCAAGAAGCGATCTTCTCTTGGAAGCATGATTGCGTATCCGCCTGCACGTCCACGAGGAACAATCGTTACCTTATGAACAATACGAGCATCACTTAATACCAATCCGACGATGGTATGTCCCGCTTCATGATAAGCGACCATTGAACGTTCTATTTCAGAAATGACACGGTCTTTTTTAGCCGGTCCAGCAATCACTCGATCGTGTGCTTCGTCAAGATCTAATGCTTCGATCTGCTTGCTGTCACGTCTCGCCGCAACCAAGGCTGCTTCGTTCAGCAAGTTTTCTAAATCGGCACCGGAGAATCCGGGCGTTTGTCTAGCAATGATTTTTAAATCAACATTTGAAGCCAATGGTTTGTTTCTGGAATGGACTTTCAGAATCGCTTCTCGTCCTTTAACATCCGGTCTTCCAACCATGATACGTCTATCAAAACGTCCTGGTCTGAGTAAAGCAGGGTCTAATACGTCTTGACGGTTCGTTGCCGCAATAACAATTACTCCCTCATTACCTGTAAAACCATCCATTTCGACGAGCAACTGGTTCAAGGTTTGTTCACGTTCGTCGTGTCCGCCACCCATACCAGCACCACGCTGACGTCCTACAGCATCGATTTCATCGATAAAGATGATGGATGGAGCAGTTTTTTTCGCATTTTCAAATAAATCTCTTACACGACTTGCCCCAACACCTACGAACATCTCAACAAATTCAGAACCTGAAATTGAGAAGAAAGGTACACCAGCTTCACCAGCGACTGCTTTTGCAAGCAGTGTCTTACCTGTTCCGGGAGGTCCTTCTAGCAATACTCCTGCCGGAATACGTGCGCCTAAGTTAGCAAAGCGTCTTGGATCTTTCAAGAACTCGACGATTTCTACTAATTCTTCTTTTTCTTCATCCGCACCAGCGACATCCGAAAAACGCACTTTACTTGTTTTAGCGTCACTTTCTTTCGCTTTGGATTTCCCAAAGTTCATCACGCCTCGGCCACCGCCACCTGCGCCGCCACCTTGACCTGCTTGACTCATCATGAAATAAATGAATCCAACAAAGAGTAAGAGTGGTAAGAATGAGAAGAGTAGACTTGTCCATATGCCTGTCGTCGGTTCTTCGACAGAAACAATATTGACCTCATTTTCTCTAGCGATTTGATACATTTCATTTACGATATTGTCATTCGTTAAAATATATGTGGTGAATTGTGATGCATCTTGTTGTTCCAGTCCACCAAAGATATTAACATTTTCATCTTGTTCTATTTCTACTTCTTGTCCTTCACGAAACTGCCCAATAATTTCATATACACCTGCTGTTGGCTGCACTTGAAATTCTTCTATACGATCATCTTCCAAATAATTAATAAATTCAGTTGAACTTACACTCTCTGAAGCTTGATCTTGTCCGCCACTAGTCGCCCAACTTGCAATACCAATTACTGCAAGAAAAACGATGACGTAGAAGAGGCCACTTTTGAAAAATCCTTTCTTCATGTCATCCTCCGTTTTTCACTTGTATTTTTATTACTATTTAAGCTTTGCTTAGAATAATAGTCTTGTATATGTTAACACACTTGACCATTTTTGACTATGAATTTTGTTTGATGATTCTGCCTTACCTGAGTGAAAACATCTGTCTTATAATCTAGACCAATTTCTTACTGATATATTTCAGGTTTCAGTATACCAATAAACGGTAGATTGCGGTAATTTTCAGCATAATCCAAACCATATCCTACGACAAATTCATGGGGAACATTGAAACCGACCCAATCTGCTTGGATATCGATTTTACGTCCTGAAGGTTTATCCAGTATCGTCACGATTTTTACAGATGCTGCTTTGCGGTACTTGAACATATCTTTCAAGTAGGCTAACGTGCCACCTGTATCGATGATATCTTCGACGAATAAGACATGACGTCCTTCAACGTTGGTATCTAAATCTTTTAAAATTTTCACTTCACCAGAAGAAATTGTTTCGTTACCATAGCTCGATACATCCATGAAATCGATTTCCAGATATATATCCATCTGTTTGATCAGATCTGCCATAAACGGTAATCCACCTTTTAATACACCCACGAGTAAAGGATTTTTTCCATCATACTCTTTTGAAAGAATTGCTGCGAGTTCCTTCACTTTTTTCTGAATTTCTTCTTCAGAGATTAAAATTCTTTCCATATCTTTTTTCATGTTTCCGATCCCCTTTTTGAATGTATTCATTAAGTCCTGCATAGTCCCTTTCTGGTATACAAGTACGTAGCTAATTGTATCAGTTAATGGGTTGAGTGACAACGGGGATTCTTTGTAGTTTATCAGCCAGATGACCTGCCCCTGATTATCCCTAACAAGCCAAGCTTCATCACGTTGTCGTCTAGGCACTTTCTGATCAATAAAGATATCTTTGATTTTTTTTGAACCCTTGAGTCCTTTAACTTTCATTTTATCTCCAGGCTTTCGGTGTCTTACGGTTAAAGGATGCTCAAGTTGTTCTTCATTCAAATAGAAGACACGACACTTTTGACTATCCATCTTTTTGAAGGCATCATACGAAAAGAGTCCAATCCTCTCATCATCATTTAACGGTTGCCATTTATTGACTTCCAAAGTGATCGGCGTTTTTATAAGCTCCGTCTGTTTCATTTGAGTTTCTTCAACTTTTTCGATCACACACGTATCGTATTCTTTACGAGCGACAACTTGATTGGGTAATTCAAGAACGGTATTGGGACCTCCAGAGCCAAACCAATCGACTAGCATACCAATATGTGTTTGACTGATTATGTATGCACCCTGACCACTAAATTCCTTAAAGGCTCGACGTAACACAATTTTTTGAAATCCGGATTCTTGTTTTGAAAATGATGGTAGTTTGATCGATAGACTCTTGCGGGTGATTTGAAATGACCGTCTGATTTCTTCATTGATCAACGGTTCAACAGCCTTGAGCAGAGCTTCAATGTCTTTTGAAAATTCATAAACGTGTTTTTCTACTGCGGGGTTTTCTTTCTTTAATTCTGGAATAATATGGTGTCTGTAACGATTACGGGTATACTCCATTGAGGTGTTACTCTCGTCTTCTCGCCAGGCTATACTGTTTTTCTCAGCATAATTTCTAATCATTTCTTTTGAATACGGAAGAAGCAGTCTTAAAACAGCTTTTCCATTATGCATACGTTTAGCAGAAATACCCGTCAATTCGTCTAGTGAACTTCCTTTTACGAATCGCATGAGTATTGTTTCAATTTGATCATCACGGTGATGTGCAGTCAAGATGAAGGAACTGTTTGTTTCTTTAGCAACATTGTCGAAAAAGTGATACCGTGTTTTCCTGGCTTCCTGTTCGACACCTGAATCAGGGTGCTCGGATTTTGGCCACTGATACACATACACAGGTACATCATACTTGCCGACCCACTCTTTTATGAAGTTTTCTTCTTCATCCGAGTCGTTTCTGAGATGGTGGTTGATGTGAGCGACAATTATAGCTGGTTTGTATTCAACAGGCAGTCGATTGATCATGTCAAACAGCACCATCGAATCTACCCCACCGGAAACACCAATGACTACAGATTCTCCCGCTTGCCAGTAGCCCTTTGATTTCACCTGATTCAAAAAATCATCAGTCATATTCATCGTTTCTCAAACCTTCCACCGATGCGACTTGTTATTTATTTATAAGTAAAAAGGATTCAGGGATACCCCTAAACCCTTTGTTCTATCTATTGATTGGATCTAATTACCCTTTACGACCGCCACTGCCACCGCGTTTGTTTTCAGTATGACGTTTAAGGGAAGTTAAACGATCTTCACTATCTTTTAAAAATGAACTCATCAATGAATCGAAATCTTCTTTTTTCGCTACAGGACGCTTGTTAGAAGAACTTGGTCGCGGTCTGCTCGAGGTTTTCGGTTTGGAAGCTTCTACTGCAGGTTTGTCTGTAGCTTTACGGATAGATAATCCTATCTTTCCATCATCTGCTATAGTTAAGACTTTCACTGTAATTGTTTGACCTACTTCTAATTCTTCGTTGATATTCTCAACATAACTGTCCGACACTTCACTAATGTGCACTAAACCTGTTTTATTATTGCCTAAATCAATGAATGCACCAAAATTAGCAATACCCGTGACTTTTCCTTCTACTTTGCTTCCAATTTCAATTGACATATTTTCTATATATCCCCCTAAATAATTTGAATTAAGTATACCATGATAAAAAATGAGAATAAAGACTTATTGAAAAGATTGTGAATATATCTTGAATAATGTTCGTGTTCTTATTCCTTGTCTTCTTCGTTGTCCTTTTCTTCATTTTCAAAAAGCGCTGAACCTTCTTCTGTCACTTCTGTATGGTCCGGTTTCCTGTCATCAGGAAAACTGAAAACTATTTCCTTATCTTTTGTTAAGTAATACTCACTACGTGCTAGCTTGGCTACATATTCTTCATCTTCAAGTAATCCAATATAGTATTCCAGTTCTTCTTGACGCAGATCGAGAGATTCTAACTCTTCTTGAGCAACAACCTTCTGTTCTTCTAATTGCTGGAGTTTATAGTAATTTCTCGCTAAGCCACTTCCAAATAATAAGATCAGCAGTACGCCCGTTGCTATTATAAGCTGCATCCTTCTTTTCAACTTTCTTTTGTGCTTAAAATCTCTGATACTTTCAAGCGTTTTATGTTTTATGTATGGATTATCCATGCGCGTGACACTCGATTTTTTCTTATCCATATCATAACCCCCTAAATTAATTCTTTTCATTGAATCATATTTGTTTAAAGTATAGCAATAAACCTCTCTAATGAAAAGAATCAATGATCAATAAAAAAAATAGAATAGTCTCATCTGGCTCATTTTTTTCAGAATAAGCTGATGAGACACAATTCTATTGTTGTATTTGTCCTATAATTTTATTTATCCACCTTCATGCTTGTTGAAGGGTTTGTGTTACTCACTTGTCTGTTCGTGGGTTTCTTCTATAACAGTGTACAAGTCTTTGGCTTCATCTTTTTTTGTAGTATCTCTAATATCATCCACACTGAGTTTCAATGTTTTGTTGCCAAAATGAATGGTCAACTCATCGCCTATAGCCACTTTGCTTGATGATTTTGCAGTTTTACCATTAATTAGAATACGACCCTTATCCGCGATCTCTTTAGCGACTGACCGTCTTTTTATAATGCGTGCTATTTTCAAATATTTATCCAGTCTCATCTTTGCTCCTCTTTTCTTCAGCTTTTATTTTTTGCCACAACGCATCCACTTCTTCCGCTGTTGTCGCTTTTACTCCGTCAAAAACATGTGGATGCCGTCTTCTTATTTTACGGTTCACTGTTTCCAGAACGTCTTCAAATGTAAACAGGCCCTCTTTTTCCGCACTACTCGTCTGATACAAAAGCTGGACCAATACATCTCCCAATTCTTCCATCCAATTGTCACTGTCGTCATTTTCAATGGCAGCAATCAGTTCATCCGTTTCTTCTCTGATGTACCGTATCAGCGACTTAGGCGTTTGTTCGTTTATCCAAGCGTCCCCTTCATCAGCATCCGTGACTCTGTCGATATAACTTTGTAACGTTGAGAGCGACGTTACCTGTTCATCCAGTTCAAGTGGTGGCACATAGAGTGATCTCAAGTTGTACACGCCCGCAAAACGGTCTATTTCATATAAGGATAACCATTCAATGTTTTCATCTTTGCTACCAGCTGCATCGATCACAGCTACCTTGTGCTCATCCGGATACTTCTCCATCAAGGTCAATTTCACTTCTCCAGCCATCAGTGCATTGAAAACCTGCATGATAATAACGTGCTGGCCGGTGTTAAGGGTATCGTGATTCAAACCAAATGAATCAAGTAACTGAAACCCTTCTACCGGGTCGACCTGAACGGATTGAAAGAGATCATCTAAAAAACTCTTGCCTCCGATGATGTTGACTTTTGAATAATTTTTTAACAGGTCTTTCACGGTTTTTTCAGCGACCATCGGATGACCGGGCACAGCGTACACAACATCATTATCTTCAGCTAATTTGATCAACTGATCCACGATAGCCGTGTAAACTTTTTCAAAATCTTTATCATTTTCTTCATATAGATGATCGAAAGATTGGAAATTTGCCCCTTCTGTTATTAATTCTTTAACAGCCGGATGATCCTCCGTTCTTAAATAGACGATTTCTGCTTCTTTGATCAATTTTTCGATTTTTATCGGCATTTGATCTCTGTCTCCAGGTCCAAGACCCACCACGTTTATGCTATGCATCATTTCCTCCTCGTTCTCATTATTTTTTCATTTTTTTTAGTAAAGCTAAACTTTGCCATTCTTCTTTTGTTAGTATATCCAGTTTCAGTAAAGCAGCGATGATGATCGTCACACCCACAAAGACACCAATTAAGATGCTTACTAGTGCAGTCAGTCTGTTTGATGTGCCAAAAGCGGACTGACTCATATTCAATGTGCCATACACACCAAGTCCCATTATGCTTAACACTAAACTATATTTAAGTAAAAAGGAAGTGTCCAGTACCTCATCCCAAATTGCTTTATCCAGTTGCTTCGCCAGCAAAAAGAAAATGAGCATCAGTGACACTACCGTCACGAAACTTGACCCAACAATACCGACAGTCCGAACAGCGATTGTATTAAACGCTGCTTTAAAGACTAATCCAGACATGAGCGCTCCCCATCCAAAAAGCGACGATGATGTGCTGTGGATAATAGCGAACATCACATGTATCAATGACAGGATCAGAACACTTAAACTGTATACTTGGAGCGCCTGGGTTCCTGACTGGTCCTGAAACAGAGCTTGATTCAACCAAGGCATGACTGCAATCAAGCCCACGGAGGCTGCACCGGAAAGAAGAGCGGTCAATTTCAAGATCCTCACACTATTTCTGACCCACGCCTCTCTTTGTCCCGCTTTATGGTCGTTTCTCAGTAACGGCAAGGTGCTTGCTGCTACACTTACGCCTAATACCAATCCTACTTGGACAAAAGGCTGAGCACGGTCATAAACCCCTTTCATTATCATCGCCTGGGTAGAAGGATACCCACCATCAATAAGCCCATTATATACTGTAAAAGAATCGATCAATTGAAATACTAATAACAAGCTGCTCATAAAGGTCAACGCTAACCCTTCGGTTAAAAACCGTTTCCTTATTTCTGAATAAGCAGGCGTCCCCATTGGCAGCGTAGAAGGCCTGAGATGACTGCGTGACTTTATAAAAAAAAGACCGACGACACTCGTTCCCACTAATGCGCCTATCCAACTGCTTCGCATCGCCCAGGTTCCCATCTGGTAAACAGACAGATCCATTTTTGCAAATAATAAAGCGACAACAATAAGCAACGTCACGCGAACAAGTTGTTCAGCTACTTGAGAGAGCGCTGTTGGCTTCATGTTCATTAATCCCTGGAAATACCCTCTTCCCATGGATAAAAAAGGGATAAACAGGTAAATCACTGATGTTGCTCTGATTACGGGCGCGAGTTGTCCATCACCCATTAACTGAGCCACCTGAGAGGAGAGGAAGAACAGAAACAAAAAGGCACTGATGGAGAATAATGTCACCCATACTTGTGTCCGCTTTATCACCTCACCATGATGCTCTTCATTACTTTCAGAAATCAGCTTAGATATATACAAAGGAAAACCGTTTAATGCTAACACTGAGGCTATCCCATAAAAAGGGTACACTTGTTGATAGACATAAAAGCCTTCATTACCCGTCAAGTTTTGTAAGGGTATTTTGTACAGCGCACTGAGTAGTTTAGTTATGAAGGCGGCTCCTGATAAAAGAGCCGCTCCTTTTATGAATTTATTCGTTTGACTCATCATGTGTCCCCTGGCTCACTTGTTTTTTCTCGTTTTCCATTCGATAGGTCGCACAAATTTTCGAAAATTTCACGAGGGCCTCTAACCAGATATCATCATGCATCCGTTTGGGCAGTATAAATTCAATGGCTAATTTGCCTTCCGCTTGCATATCCGTTTTCATCGGAATATCTTTCAAAGCTCTAAACACTTCAGGTAACGGATATTTACTTGTACCTTCGCTTGAGAATGTCACTTTCACTATATTTTTATCGCGTTTAATGGTTTCAATCAGAGCTGTTTCACTATACATTTTCAATAAGCCCACCGATAACAAATCTGCAACTGCTTGAGGGTAATCGCCGAAACGATCAATCAATTCATCTAACAGTTCGACATATTCTTCTTCAGATGAGAATTGACGTATACGTTTATATAGCTCGATTTTTTGTCTTTCATCTTCTACATATGTGCTTGGCAGGTAAGCGTCGATCGACAGGTCCATTTCAACAATAGTTTTAACTTGCTTCTTGTCTCCGCGTTTTCTAGCCACTGCTTCAGATAACATTTGCGAGTACAGATCGAACCCGACACTGTCAATAAAGCCATGCTGCTGTTGACCCAACAGGTTTCCTGCACCGCGAATAGCTAAATCTCGCATAGCGATTTTGAAACCTGACCCGAGTTCTGTGAAGTCTTTGATTGCCTGCAGCCTTTTTTCGCTTACTTCTGTCAGTACTTTGTTCGGCTGGTGCATCAAGTAGGCATAGGCGATACGACTGCTTCGCCCGACGCGTCCTCGGAGTTGATATAATTGAGACAAGCCCATTCGATCAGCATCTTCTACAATCAATGTATTGACATTAGGTATGTCTACGCCCGTTTCGATAATAGTCGTGGTGACCAGCATATCAAATTCTCCTTGGATGAACTGATAAAGGACATTCTCCAATTGATTATCACTCATTTGACCATGCGCATAGGCAATTCGTGCTTCTGGAACAAGCTGCTGCAACTCATCAGCTCGCTGCTGTATTGTACTGACACGATTATGGAGATAAAAAACTTGTCCTCCACGCGCCATTTCTCGTTGAATCGATTCTTGAACGACTGCACCATTCATTTCCATCACATACGTCTGCACTGGATAACGGTTAGCCGGCGGTGTTTCAATGACTGATAAATCACGAACTCCCAGCATAGACATATGCAGAGTTCTTGGAATCGGTGTTGCCGTCAGCGTCAAGACATCGACTTCATTTTTCAATTGTTTGAGGCGTTCTTTATGTTTGACCCCAAACCGCTGTTCTTCGTCCACAATAAGCAAACCTAAATCTTGAAAGTCAATGTCTTTGGATAAGATCCGATGTGTACCGACGACAAGGTCTACTTGTCCTTTTCTAATACCGTCAACGGTTTCTTTTAACTGTTTACCCGTTCGAAAACGACTCAAAAGTCCAATTTCGACAGGGAAATCAACGAACCGCTCCAACATGGTTTCGTAATGCTGTTGTGCTAATACCGTTGTCGGCACTAGAAAGGCCACTTGTTTGCCATCTTGAATCGCTTTGAACGCAGCACGCATGGCTACTTCCGTTTTCCCGTAACCAACGTCACCGACAATTAAACGGTCCATCGGTTTCGGTTTCTCCATATCCCTTTTCACTTCATTGATGGAACGCATTTGGTCTGGCGTTTCTGTATAAGGAAAGGCTTCATCAAATTCATTCTGATAGCCATCATCTCTGGTATACGCATAACCTACTTTACTTTCTCGTACTGCATACAGTTCGATCAAATCATCCGCAATATCTTCTACTTGGGCAGCGACACGTTTTTTCGTTTTCGCCCATGAGGTGCCACCAAGTTTATTTAACTTTGGTGTTTTCCCTTCAGATGACACATATTTTTGAAGCAGGTTCAGTTGGGTGACAGGAATAAAGAGCTTCGATGTATCACTATAAACAATAGATAAATAATCTTGGTGAATCCCATCGATTTCCATTGTTTCCAGACCCGTAAACTGACCGATCCCGTGATTCACATGAACCACAAAGTCTCCTTTTTCCAGCTCCGAATAACTTTTAAGGCGTTCGGCATTTGTAATATTCTGACGTCTGGGTTTTTTCTTGGGAATACGGTTGAACAGTTCTTTTTCAGTAAGTACTGCAACTTTTTCCTCCGGCAACTCAAAACCGGTATGCACACTTGATGGCATGACTTGAGTGATATCTGTTCTGATTGTTCCGTCTAGTGAAAGCGTACTGGGTATTTCAAAATCCAGTAAGGTCTGGTGAACTTTTTCAGCACGTTCTTCACTTTCAGTCATGACTATGACAGTATAGTGTTGTTTTTTCCAACGTTCTATTTCTGTTTTGACTAACGGCATTTGACCAAAGAATTTTTGCATGGTTCGATACTGAAAAGGATGGATCGCATCCAATTTCAATCCCTGCATGCCTTTTTGAAACAATGCAAAATGTAATTGTGATTGAGAAGACTGTTTAAGCGACTCTCTAAATGAAAGAGAAAAAGATTGCTGATACAGGACATTACCATTTGCTAACTGACCGGTTATCCATTCTGCTTCTTCTTCGTCTAAACGCGCTTCGTTCTCTATGATCCGCGGGTATTCATCCATGACTATTACCGCTTCTTTTGAGGCATAATCTAAAACGGTCGCCTTATCTTTATAAAGCAAATCGGTATACCGGGCGAGCTCATCGATATACGTCTCTTCTCTTATCGCATCCATAACAGCTGTAATACTGTGTGTTAATCGTTCTCTAAGTTCTTCTTCTTTCATTTTTTTCAACGAACGAGATAAAGCTTTATCAAAACGTTTTAAAATTTCATCTTTTTCGTCGACAAGTAATAACGCATCAGATGCTGGAATAATAGTAACTTGTTTAACGTTGCGACTTGAGCGTTGTGTGTCAGCATCAAAATACCTCAAAGAATCGACTTCAACATCAAACAGTTCCATCCGAACTGGATTCTCCTCTGTCAAAGGATAGACATCGACTATTCCCCCTCGAATACTGTATTCCCCGGGTGCAGAAACTTTTTGTTCCCGATGGTAACCCATCTCCGTCAGTTTGAAAGTGATCTCATCCAGTTCAATTTCATCACCCAGAGAAATAGACAGTTCTGCCTGTTTGAACACGTTGGGATCGGGTAGGATCTTCCGAGCTCCGGCTAGTGGAATGACAACAATCCCCGGTTCTTCTTTAAGTAAAAAATCAAGAGCTTTAACACGATCTGCCCGTGCCTCCGGAGAAGCAACAGCCATTTCAGCATGAAGCATGTCGTCAACAGAAAACAGGAAGAGTTGTTCATCCGGAACAAGCCCAGTTAAATCCGCAATCATTTGGTTAGCGTAATATAGATTTTGTGTGACCACTACAATAGTTTTCTGTTTTTCCTCCAGTAACCCCTGCAGGAAAAGCGTTCGCGCTGATCCTGCTATACCAGTTAGTAACTGTCTGCTTTGATCAGTTAGTGTATCAAATACCTTTTGTATTGATGGTTTTTCGCTTAAAAATGTGTGTAGTTTAGACACGCTTATTAACTCCTTTTTGCTCAATTAAACTGAGTCATTGTATCCATATAAGTATGACCTTCCGCCCAATAAATCGAAGCGTCTGCTGCTTTCTTCACAGCCATTAACATGTTTTCGTGATCAGATTTATGAAAAGGACTGAGAACATGTGAAACAACGGATTGGTTTTCGAAAGGACGCCCCACTCCCATACGCACGCGATTGAAATTTTGCGTGCCTATATGATCAATAATGTCCTTGATACCGTTATGTCCCCCGGCACTTCCTTTTTGTCTTAAGCGTATTTTACCAGTCGGCAGATCCATATCGTCGTATATAACGACGATATCTTCTTCAGTTAGATCGTAGTAATCCAGCCATGGTCTCACTGAACGTCCTGAATCATTCATGTATGTCTGCGGTTTAATTAGAAGAACTTTTTCTGTGCCTATCATGCCTTCTGCGTAAACCGATTCAAATTTAGAGCGGTTGAACGCCCATCCTTTTTGATAAGCGATCTCATCTAACGTAATAAATCCAATATTATGTTTGGTTTTTGCATATTTACCACCGGGATTACCTAGTCCAAAAATTAACTTCATAACTGTCTCCTCATAATTGCATTGGGCTTTAATGAAAGATTCGAAAATCTTTCCATATTATCCCATTTATTTTGTATCATTTAAAATAGTCCTGAACATACAAAAAAGCTGAACGGCTACGTCCAGTCTTTTATATTATTCTATTATTATAGCATATCTTTTATTTCTAACCCACCTGTTCAGGTTCAGGTTTTTTTAATGAATTTATGCTGACACGACGGGCATGTGATTCGTATTTTTTTCCTACCACGAGGAACTCTGATTTTTCGTTTACAGTTTGGACATTTTGTGATTTTAAATGCTTTCCTTTGTATCCATCGATTTCTTGTTTTTCTATAACTTGAAAAGAGAGACTGTTTCACTCTGATATACTGCTGCAACTCTTTGCGTCGATTACCTTTTTCTGTCGAAACTATGCGCAATCCACCATAAGCGATAGCAGCCATTCCAACAGCGGTCAGGATGATTCCTTCCGAAAAGTTACTGAAAATCCCTAACACCAGTCCAAACAGGATCAAAGCTTTTGAAAATTCATCATAGCCATAACGGCCCTTCATGTAAAATAATATCTTACTGATCCATTGCATACCATTCATTCCTTTTTTTCTCTATCTTTTCTCTATCTTTGATAGTTTATATCTTTTACATAAGTTAGTATACAGGATAAGTTTTAAGAAACAATGAAGAATAACAAAAAAAGCCAAAGAAATCTATAAGAGCATCCTTTGGCTTGAATTTATTAAATTATTCTCCTTGAGATGCTGAAACGATAACGTTCTCGTGTCTTACTAATTCTTCAACATCAGCTTCGTCGCCGACTTCCCATAAATCTTCATCAGAAACACCGACTTGAAACTCTTGATCAGCATCAGTAGCACTGACTGTATAGGTGAAGGCTCCTTCTTCAACTGCAGGTTTATCAATGACTGCTCCATCTTGCAAGATAAACGCGAAAATTTCAGTTTCTTCTTCAGCAGATGCAGCTGAACCATTAATTATTGCTTCGCCACCTTCAGGAGTAAAGACATAGCCGTCTTGAGACCATGTACCACCGGATACGGTTAATTCAACAGGTGATGTGTAACCTAAATCACCCTCTATGTCATCAATGATGTCATGCGCGCTTTCACCATTTTCTTCATCTGACTCTTCTGTTTCTTCATCTGTTGTTTCTTCTGTTTCTTCAACTTCAGTTTCTTCAGCTTCGTCAGTGCCTTCGGTACCCTCTTCCATTTCTGGATCAGATACCGGCTCTTCGTCCGTATCGCAGGCTGCTAAGGCGAGCGTTGAGACAGCTAATAAACTTACTAATTTCTTGTAATTCATTTTTCCATTCCTCCTATGTTCTTGTGTTTGTTTCATTAAAATTATGCCATTAATTAAACATCCTTTTATTAGAAACTATCATACCATAATAATAAAATCAGCACAATTAATTATATGTGGTTAAATAATATAGCAAACGTTATTTATTTTTCCCGCGTTAAACCGACCCTCTAGCTTGACTATCGTCGCCTTGGCTTATATTATAAATACTCTATGCTATTTTTTTCGAGTAAGAAATTCAGCGTTTTCAGACAAGTTATCACCTATACCAATACATTCAATCGAGAACGATTAAATGTATTGACTTTATGAACAAATACCCTTATTATAGTGATGCTTGTCAACAATACCCGTCATTTAGTTATGACATGGGGTATATACCAATTTTTAAACTTAAAAAGCTCTCTGGAAGGTGGAAAAATCAATGTGTGGAATTGTAGGATATATCGGAAAAAAAGATGCTAAAGATATTTTATTACACGGATTAGACAAATTAGAATACCGCGGTTATGACTCGGCAGGTATTTATCTATTAAACAAGGCTCATGATGGTCATTTGTTTAAGGAAAAAGGCAGAATCGCCGCTTTACGAGCAAAGGTAGATGCTACTGTTGAAGCAACTGCCGGTATCGGTCATACACGCTGGGCTACTCATGGTGTCCCAAGTGTACGTAACGCGCATCCTCATCAATCTACAAGCGAACGCTTCGCAATCGTGCACAATGGCGTGATCTCCAACTATCAAGAAGTTAAGGATGCTTACTTAGATGGCGTTGAATTAAAAAGTGATACAGATACGGAAATTATTGTTCAACTCATTTCCTGGTTTGTAGAAACCGAAGATCTTAAGCCCCTTGATGCATTTAAAAAAGCGATCGTTACATTAGAAGGCTCTTACGCGATTGCTTTGATGGACAGCGAAAATCCTGACGTCATATATGCCGCTAAAAATAAAAGTCCTCTTTTATTAGGCAAAGGCGAAGGTTTCAATGTGATTTGTAGTGATGCCATGGCGATGATCAAAGAAACCGATCAATTTGTCGAGTTAATGGATAAAGAAATTGCTACTGTAACCCGTGAAGCCTTGATCATCGAAGATTTTGCTGGAGATATTATCGAGCGTGATTCTTATACAGCTGAAATCGACTCTGACGATTTGGAAAAAGGAACATATCCATATTACATGTTGAAAGAAATCGATGAACAACCTGCTGTTATGCGTCGCATTTTACAAAGATATCAGGACGAAGAAGGTCATTTATCTATCGATCAGGCTATTGTAGATAAGATGCTGAACTCTGATCGTGTATACATTATTGCTGCAGGAACAAGCTATCATGCCGGTTTAGTAGGCAAGAAACTAATTGAAGCCATGACACATATACCTACTGAAGTTCATGTGTCGAGTGAGTTTGGTTATGATACACCAATCTTATCTGAAAAACCATTCTTCATATTTATTTCTCAAAGTGGTGAAACAGCGGACAGTCGTCAGGTGCTTGTTAAAACAAACTTGCTTGGCCATCCGTCTTTAACCGTAACAAATGTCTCTGGTTCTACATTATCTCGTGAATCGACCTTTACTTTACTTTTAAATGCCGGACCCGAAATTGCGGTTGCTTCGACTAAAGCTTACACTGCACAGATTGCTGTGCTGGCTATTCTAAGTGAAATCGTCGGTCTTGAAAAAGGCATGATCCAAAAAGGTACTATGTTACACGATATTGGTATCGTTGCTAATGCCATGCAGGCGATCGTTGATGATAAAGAAACGATTGAAGAACTTGCTTCTGAATTCTTGAGCATTTCACGTAACGCCTTTTATATCGGACGCGGGATGGATTATCATGTCGCTTTAGAGGCAGCACTCAAATTGAAAGAGATATCTTACATTCAAACTGAAGGCTTCGCTGCTGGAGAATTAAAACACGGTACCATTGCTTTGATTGAAGAAGGTACACCTGTACTAGCAATCGTCACAGAAAAAGCCGTTGCTGGACATACACGAGGTAACTTGCAGGAAACGAAAGCTCGTGGTGCTCACACCCTGGTTATTTCCATGGATGGTCTGAACCGTGCAGACGATCAAATCGTTATTCCGCAAGTAAATCCACTCCTATCAGCATTAGTGAGTGTTATACCGACACAATTGCTTTCTTACTATAGCAGTTTACATCGTGGTAACGACGTGGATAAACCCCGCAACTTAGCAAAATCGGTAACTGTTGAATAAATTAATGTTTAAAGGCTGCGTACTCATGAGTACGCAGCCTTTTTTGTCTCGAGTCAACCTTTACGTAGTCAAGTTGACTCGAGACGCTTATATAATGAACCATCATAACTGCTTGTTTTTAAAAAGTTGAGCATAAGAAAAGGCACACTCCCCATCGAGTGTGCCTTTTCTTATGTTCATGTTAATTATTTTTCCAATCGGTGTATACGCGGTCCATCATGGACGACACGCGTTCCCCAATTTCTTTATAAGCTTTTGTTTCCAGATTCGCTAGCGAAACGCGCACTGTCCATTTGCTAGATCCAAATGCTTCTGCTTTAAGCAGCATCAGCCGTTCTTCTTCTGCTAATTTTGTCACGATATCAGTCATCGTCCAGGTTTCTTCCACAAATGATTTAAACGCTAAGCTGTAACGTTTTTCCATCCACCAGTCAAAGTCGATTTCACAGTAATACGCTGTGTTCAGACTTTTATAAGGTATGGACATCTCTAGTGAATCATAAAGAAGCTTACCTCTAGTCTGACATATTTCCATAACTTCTTTTTTATATTCATCTTCCGTGTCCAGGAGTGCATATAAACTAAATAAAGTCATCATGACTTGTTGTGGTGCCGACAAGCCTGCTGCGTGATTTAAAGCTACCGAACGACTGTCAGCCACTAACCGGTCTATAAATGGAATATCGCGCGGGCTAGATGTCAATGTCCCGTATCGCTCATCCAGTGCTTCCTTCTTTGCTTCAGGCAATTCCCGAAGTCGTTTGTCAAAGATGTTTTCTTTAGCCAACGCGATGGTTCCTATACGCCATCCAGTTGCGCCGAAGTATTTAGAGTAAGAATAAATACAGGCTGTGTTATAAGGGATCGCTGTGAACAACGATGTGAATTCCTTTAAAAAAGTCCCATAAACATCATCTGACAAAATCATTAAATCAGGATTGTCATTTTTCACGATATCTTTCAGTTGCTCGATCGAGTCTCCATAAATCGCATTGGCTGTCGGATTGCTCGGGTTGACAACAAAGACGGCTTTGATTTCTTGATTTCTCAGACGATCCAGTTCGGATACTGGAAACTGGTAACTTCTCTGACCGTCTATCTCCATTAATTCAGCACGGATATATTCAACGTCAAATCCATATTCAGGTAATTCCGGTATTTCCATATAGGGCGCAAAGGTTGGAACCATCAACGCTATCTTGTCACGTTGTTCCAGCAAATGATTGTAGACAAGTGATTTGAAGGTGTAAACGATCCCGGCCGTCCCACCTTCAACGGCAAAAATATCAAACGGAACGGTATTCGAATCAAAAAGTTCATGGTGTAAATATTGTTTGATCGGCTGTTCGCAGGCTGTGAGCACACGCTCAGGATAAGGATAGTTATCCCCGATACTGTAATCCAGCATTTGCTTTAACCATGTTTCTTTCGACATGCCTAATAAGTGTGACCCATTGTACCAAATATCTTGTAAAAGTTGCGCCCCAGGTGAATCTTTCTCGTTAATAAACTCTTCAAAGCGTTCAGTTTGGCCTGCTTTTGCTTTAATCATCGTACCAATTGATTCTTTTTCTTTACGCATGGTTTCTGTTGTAGCAAATTCGCCTAAAAGAAAATACGCTGCTCTTGGAATAGGTGCTGTCCAATTTGGATTTCCTCTCCCGGCGTTTAACCACTCTTTGTTCGTTTCTTGATGGACCATTCTGCTTTCAAGGTATAAATTCAATTCAAACGGGCTCAAACTTTCTAAGTTTTGTTTCAAGGTTCCACTCCTATATTTTTTTGTGTTTACTGTAATTTCAATTATTGTGTTTTTTGTTTATCGTTAGTGAGTATAACAAAATACCCTGTCAAATCAAAGGTCACCGGCTGGTACTTAGTAGAGTTTTAGTTTAACCTCATTTGTTTATCATATAATTTCAAAAATAAAAGAAGGCTTTCTCAACGAAAGCCTTCTTTTATTTTTTTGATAACACCTTATATTGCCTTTGTTTTATTCGTATTTTCTAAACCAGGCCGTTATTTCCTTCATTCGATCTAGTCGCAAGTGAGGAAGTCCTGCCCGAGATAATCCGTGGCTCGATTTCGGATAGAGAACCATCCTGGTATCGACTCCTTGTTTTTTCATCGCAATGTACATTTGTTCACCCTGCTCTTGCGGACAACGCATATCTTCTTCACCATGTATCACCAGAAGTGGTGTCTTGGCGTTATGTGCGTAGGCTAACGGAGACATCGACCATAAATCCTGAGCCTCCCGGATGTCTTTGCCAAGCTGGAATTCGACAAAGAAAGCTCCGACGTCACTCGTTCCATAGAAACTGATCCAATTGGAGATAGAGCGCTGGGTCACTCCGGCTTTAAAGCGGTCGGTATGTCCGACGATCCAGTTCGTCATGAACCCGCCGTAACTTCCGCCAGCAACAAACACACGGTCTTTATCGATTTCCGGATGCTTCAGGAGGACGTGATCTGTTCCTAAAATCAGGTCTTCGTAATCCTTGTTACCATAACCGCCTATAATCGAAGCAACGAATGCTTGACCGTAACCATTTCCTCCACGAGGATTCAACAGGATGACGCCATATCCTTCACTTGCCAGCTGCTGCATCTCATGGAAGAAGGTTTCCCCGTAACAGACTTGCGGCCCACCGTGAATATATAAAATAGCTGGATGATTTTTCTTGTTTTTCGTTGGTGCCACGTACCAGCCTTCAATATCCCACTCATCTGCCCCTTTGTACCAGAAATGTTCAATGTCAGCATATTCGTGGTCACTTGAGAACGCCTCGTTCGGATCATACAGAACATCCCGTTCTCCATTATTTAAATCTAAAGTAGCCAGGACACTGGGCGTATTTAAATCTGAATAAGTGATCACGCATTCTTCATCTTCAATCAATGCTCCATCAGTTATATGAATACGTTCGTCTAAAAGCAATTCGCTGTTACCTTCAAGGTCTCCTTTGTAGAGTTGAAGCTTGCCTTCTTCAGTCACCGGGTAAATATATGAGTCCTTTGTTAACCAAATAATCGGAAAACCATTAGTGTTTTGCTGGAAGTCACCGATGATGACGTCCCCAACCTGTTTATCCTCTTTTGAGAGTGACTTGAATGTCCCTTCGCTGCGGTTCCATCCGTACACTTCGTTAAGTGTCACAAACGCATGAGAAAAATCATTGCCTGTAAACAAGAAAAATTCTTCCGTCTCATTTACTGCTTCGAAAGAAAAGCTACCTTTTGGAATATCTTTCGTAACCAATTGTGCATCTTTTGTTGCTATATCGTATTCAAATACACTGGCACCGTATACCCATTCATCATCAGGATTCAGTTTGTCTACATAAAGCAGAAAACTTTCATCTTTTGATACATACTGAAGACTAAATGGACGGTCTTTTTCCAGTATGACTGATGCTTTTTTTGTCGATCTATCTATTTTTTTTATCTGATACATTTTTTCAACATCTGTAATACCCTGTCCATCCATTTTATATTGCAGCTTGGTGATTTTTTTAGATTTGATTTTTTTAGTATCTTCACTGTTTTTTTCTGTATTATCATTCTCTTTTTCTGCTTCAGGTTTCACAGAGGTTTGATAGTATAATGAAGCGCCATTACTCGTCCATTCATAATTACTGACACCCTCTTTTTCTTCAGTTAAAGCTGTGGCCCCACCACCACTCAAAGGCATAATGTATAGTTGCGTTTTTTTATCCTTTGAAGCTGATAAAAAGCTTAACCATTTTTTATTTGGACTTATGTCAAGCTGAGAAGGATTCAGCTCTTCACTGATCCATTCAACTCGTTCGCGCGTCTTTTTATGTATACTCCAAGCTGAAGTCAAATATTTATTTTTTTCTTTATCCGTTCGTGTTTCCAAATAAAATAAACGGTCGCCACTAGCTAAAGGTTGCGATAAATTTTTCAAATCAAATAAACTTTCACTTGTTATCGGTTTCAAATTAACATCCCCTATTATTGATTAATATTGCGTTAAAAAACTATCACCATTTTCTCATTTATAGTGGTTCTCGTCAATAAACAATCCCTTAGTAAGTGTCTATTCTAAGGAGTTTCTGAAAAGAAAACGAGTATTTTTATGTTATACTTATATGAGATTTAGTTGAAAGGAATGGTAAACATGGAATTGAACAGTAAACAGCAAAAAATCATATTAATTGGTGATGGTGCAGTTGGTTCGAGTTATGCTTTCGCGTTGATCAATCAGAATATCGGGCAGGAGCTAGGCATTATTGACATCAACAAAGAAAAAGCTGAAGGAGATGTCATGGACTTAAACAGCGCTTTAGCTTTTACAGCACCCAAAAAAATCTATGTTGCTGACTATGAAGATTGTCATGATGCCGATTTGGTTGTTTACACAGCAGGCGCTGCCCAAAAACCAGGTGAAACTCGCCTGGACTTGACTGAAAAAAATCTGCGTATCACTAAATCAGTGGTTGAGAATGTAATGAAAAGCGGTTTTGACGGCATCTTTTTAGTCGCTACAAACCCGGTAGATATTTTGACCTATGCTGTCTATAAACTGTCTGGTCTTCCTTCACACAAGGTTATCGGAACAGGTACAACACTTGACAGCGCGCGTTTCCGTCATGCCATAGCTAACCTTTTAGATGTCGATGTACGTAATGTTCACGGCTATATCATTGGTGAGCACGGAGATACTGAGTTTCCGGTTTGGTCGCATGCGAACGTTGCCGGCTTAGAAATCAATGAGTGGTTAAGTAATAACCCTGATACAGATGAGCAGGCACTTGTGGAAATATTCTTCTCTGTTCGTGATGCCGCTTATGAAATAATCAAGCGTAAAGGTGCCACCTTTTATGGTATTGGTGCTTCACTTGCACGTATTACACGCGCAATTTTAAATAATGAGCACGCCGTATTGCCACTCTCCGTATATTTGGAAGGTGAATATGGTCAGAATGATATCTATATAGGTTCTCCAGCAATTATAACTAGTTCAGGTATCAAAAAAATAGTTGAAATTCCATTAAACGATTCTGAGAAAGAAAAAATGACTCATTCTGCGAACACCATTCGCAATCACTTAAAAGAAGTACTGGAAAAAAATCCTGATATAGGAATTACCATAGACTAAAAACGATCGGTTGGATCAAAACATATTAAATAACTAAAAAAGCAGCAGACATGAGAGTTGATCTCGATGTCTGCTGCTTTTTTAGTCCCTTACTTACATGGGGATGATAACGTCATCTTCTTCATAAATCTCTTCACCTTCAGGCGATTCAGTACGGATTTCGATAATCAATTTATGTGGTAATACGACTGCCGTTTCGCCAGGTTTACTGATCCAACCTCTTCTAACGCCTAACTGATCCGGACTATTATCTTCTTTGTTCCTGATGCGTATCCCATCCACTTCGATGATATTATACTGTCCTTCAGCAGGTTCTAAAGTAAATTCTTCATTCGGCGTATCTTCGTTTAATTCCACCTGGTAAACTTCTTCGCCAGAAATTTTAACAGTGGCTATAATTCGGGCATCGACATCCACTTGACTAAGCTGCATGCCGTATACAACATGGGGAATGAACGAACCGAGAAGAAGGATAACAATAATCACAACATCCAAAGGCTTCATATTCCTTAAATGATATTTCGTTTTCTTGAGCATCCTTCTTCTCTCCTTTCACGAATAAAAGACGCCTTCGTTCACAGACACATTCATTTGTATTCTAGTGAGTACTGAATGCGTCGCGATTGAGGGCGTCTCTTATCTCTTATTCGTCGTCTTTGATGTAGCCTTTAAATTGTTTTTCAAATAATGGTGATACAGAGCGGTTCTCATGAATGCGTTTAATGGCATGTCCCATTAATTCACCGACACTGACCTGGATGATCTTATCGATCATTTTTTCTTCCGGTAACATGATCGAATCTGTCACGATCATTTTCTTGATCGGTGAAGCTTCTATCCTTTCAATTGCCGGACCAGAAAAGACCGGGTGTGTCCCACATGCGTATACTTCTTTTGCACCTTTTTCCACCAAAGCATCGGCAGCTAAAGTGATCGTTCCAGCCGTATCGATCAAGTCATCGATCAAGACAGCTGTTTTGCCTTCTACATTACCCACAATATTCATCACTTGCGAAACATTCGCTTTCGGACGTCGTTTATCAATAATTGCAATTGGAGATTTCAGGAATTCAGCCAATTTACGGGCACGTGTCACTCCACCATGGTCTGGGGAAACAACAACCGTGTCTTCGCCACCTAAGCCTTTATCAAGGAACCAGTTTGCAAGTAATGAAGCACCCAATAAATGATCAACTGGAATGTCGAAGAACCCTTGAATCTGAGAGGCGTGTAAATCTAATGTCAGCATACGATCTGCACCGGCCATAGTAATCATGTTGGCTACTAATTTTGCTGTGATCGGCTCTCTTGAACGCGCTTTTCTGTCTTGTCTTGCATAACCATAGTACGGCATGACAATGTTGATTGTTTTCGCGCTCGCACGTTTTAACGCATCGATCATGATCAAGACTTCCATCAAATTATCATTAGTTGGCGCTGATGTTGATTGAACAACATACACATGGTCTCCTCGAATACTTTCTTCGATATTGATGCGGATTTCGCCATCGCTAAACTTCGTTACAGAAACATCCCCAAGTTCTATACCTATATCTGCTGCAATCTTTTCAGCAAGAGGTATATTAGAACTCAACGCAAAAATCTTCAATTTTGGATCAGAATATTGTTCGGACATGTGGGCCTCCATTATTTTTATTCTTATCGTTTATATATTATCAGTTTATGCCTACGCGACAAAAAAATCAACCATAGAACTATTTGAAAGCCCTATTTTAGAGAAAATTCTAATCTTTGTGAGGCATTTTATTGAAATAGCCTTCTTTATTGACCTGTCGTGCCCGTGCAATAGCGAGGGATTCAGAAGGGACATTGTCGGTAATGGTTGACCCGGCAGCAATATAGGTATTAGCTGCTACATCAACTGGTGCAATCAAGTTCGTGTTACACCCGATGAAAGAATTATCTCCAACATTGATATGGTGTTTCTGCTTGCCATCGTAGTTGACAAAAACAGTGCCACAGCCTAAATTGATGTTTTCTCCTAATGTCGCATCTCCGACATAAGTTAAGTGACCCACTTTTGTGTTTTTCCCTAATGTCGCTTTTTTAATTTCGACAAAGTTACCGATATGGACGTATTCACCAACCCTTGACTCCGGTCTTAAGTGACTATTCGGACCAATATTACTGTGATCTTCCATGACTGATTCTTCAATCAATGAACTTCTCACTTTGACATTGGAATGAATCGTGCTGTTCTCCACGATGGAATGCGCCCCAATAATACAGTCTTCACCAATGACCGTTTTGCCTTTTAAATAGACACCCGGCTCGATCAAAGTGTCTTGACCGATTTTTACATCACTTTCAATGTACGTTTGATCAGGATCTACCATCGTTACGCCGTTACGCATGTGTTGTACGTTGATGCGTTTCTTCATTACTTTGTTTGCTTCAGCTAAGGCAACGCGATCGTTTACACCTAAAGCTTCTTCTTTGTTATCTAACTGATAAGCAGAAATCAATTCATCTTGATTTTTCAATATTTCCATCAAGTCTGGCAAGTAATATTCCCCTTGAGAATTATTATTGTCGACTTTTTTCAAGGCTAGAAATAGTGACTGGTTATCGAAGCAATACGTGCCTGTATTTATTTCTTTGACGGCTCTTTCTGATTCTGTGGCATCTTTTTGTTCAACGATTTTTGAAACTGAACCATCTTCTGAACGAATCACACGACCATAGCCAAACGGATCATCAGCATACGCTGTAAGGACTGTTGCTTTTGCTTGAACGTTTTCGTGATGAGCCATTAACCCTTCCAGCGTTTCTTTGGTCAATAAAGGGGTATCACCACAAATAACAACTGTCGTTCCTTCTTTGTCCTCTAAAAGAGGCGCAGCTTGTTCAACCGCATGTGCTGTTCCCAACTGCTCTTCCTGCAGAACATATTTACTTTTATCACCTAAGTAATCTTGCACTACTTCTGCACCTACACCGGTAACAGTTACTATATTATCTATTCGTGCCTCTAAAGCCTGATCGACAACGTGTCCCACCATCGGCTTACCCATGACTGGGTGCATCACCTTATATAATTTTGATTTCATACGCGTGCCTTGCCCTGCAGCAAGGACGACTGCAAATCGTTTCGTCATTATTTTTCTCCTAACTGAGTGTCGGTTCTTGTGATAGATCTCGTTTTCTTTCACTATATTTCACTTTTTTTCATTTAAAAAGTCCTCTTTCATCATACTGTATGAACCGATTGTTTTCAAGAAGTATAAGGTTTATTGTTTGAGCTATCGGTTCACCTTTCATATAATTAATATAATTAAGACATATTTATTTTGCTTAAGACATATCAAAACAATTTCCAAATACCCTAGGAGGCAAAATATGAACGATCAAAATAAAAAAGTAGTTGGCAGTTATCCCGATGAAAGAGAAACAAAACGTGTCATTCGTGATTTAATGAGTCAAGGGTTTAGAAAACATCAGCTTACTGTTTACAGCAATGAAGAAAAACACACGCATCATTCAGAGGTAGCAAATGTTCAAGTTGCTCAAACGGATTTTAATGATAAAAAGAAAGCTGCTGAAGACGATAAAAATTTCTGGGAATCTATTCGTGATGCATTTAAAGTGAGAGAAGATCAGGAATTTGAGGACCCGGATTATGTAGCTGAAGATGATTTGCTTTATCCACACAGAGAAGACCTTAAAAACGGTCGCTACGTGGTCGTAGTCGATGAATCCAATGGTCAAACGGTCGCAGCAGAAACAGCTTCAGATAGAACGGTTGACCCCGATACGGATAAGCCGTCAGGAACTTTAGGTACTACCGCAGGGTTTCCTGAGGAAGGATCAGTACAAGGAATGGGAGACGGCGGTCAGCCAACTGCTGATTCTCGTTCTAGCGATGGCACACCTCCAGAACTAGAGGATACTGCTGGAACTGCTGACGAAAGAAACGCAACTGATGAAAGATTGCGTCAATCCAGAAAAGAAGATTTATAAGAGATAGATCAGACTAATGATTTTTAATAATAACGGGAGGACTCTGATTTCTCTGAGTCCTCCCGTTATTTTGCATCTGGTTTTCAGGCTTTCTTAGCGCATTGCCCTCTGGGTATCACTATTGTGGCAGTCATTAGGAGTACTCACAGAGCTTCTAGTCTGAGTGATGGCGTCCCGGCCTTCATCGGGAGGACTCTCGGCAATTCTGATTTGAGTAATACCCTTTCAAGAGTTAAGCGTTTGAATAAGGCAAATAATCGAACTGCATCGTAACCTCTCATCATTAAAACACAATACTATTTGCACATTTCACTGCTCACATAAAAAAGGCTGGGAACAGTTCAGTGTCCCAGCCTTTTTTATGTTTTTTCAACAATAATTTTTTTATGATATCGAAGACAGGAAATTACCCGCTGATACCTCAATGGTACGGTCTTCTGCATTGACGTTTTCCACTCTCACGAGTGAAGTATACTCTTTAACAGAGCGTTCGCCTTTGAAAATGTTTTCTGCAATGACTGTTGCTCCGACCACTTCAGAGTTGAACTCTTCGATCAAGCTGATCATCCCGTTGATCGTACCGCCGCCTTTAAGAAAATCATCGACAATCACGACTTTTGAGCCCATATCCAAGCTGCGTCTGGATAATTCCATTTTTTCGACGCGATCAAACGAGGATCCGGAAACATAGTTGATACTTACCGTAGACCCTTCGGTAACCTTTGAATCACGTCTTACGATAACAAATGGCACGTTGAGATAAAAAGCAACAGACTGTGCAATAGGTACACCTTTTGTGGCTACTGTCATCACGCTGTTCACTTCGGTCCCCATGTATTGTGAGGCAATCGCTCGACCGATTCGTCTTAACCATTTCGGGTCTCCCAGCATATCGGAAAGATAGACATAACCACCCGGCAATAACCGTTTGGAATGATTCAGTTCTTCAACCAGATCCGAGACAAACTGTTCAATATCTTCTTTATTCATTTTCGGGATATATTTCACTCCACCGGCAACTCCAGGAACTGTTTCCAGGAACCCTATGCCTCTTTGTGCAAATGTGTTTTTAACAATCGTTAAATCTTCGCTGATACTCGATTTTGCTGACTCATACTTCTTTGAAAATAGGGTCAAGGGAATCAAGGTATGAGGATGTTCCAATAAATAATGGGTCATATCAATTAATCGTTCGCTTCTTTTTGTCTTCATTTTCACTGCACCTCTTAGTGTAACGTTACTTTCCGTTTTGTATTCCTTATTTTAACGTTTTTATTCGTTAATTGATAGTTATAGTTAAACTTTTATTCCAAATTGTTCGTATTTAGATAAAAAACCTGCGCTTTTTAAGGCGCAGGTTTCAATTTATTTCGTTTCTATTTCAACAAGTAAGTCGTTCGTTTGAATGGTATCTCCCTCTTTAACAAACAGGCGCTCCACTCTTCCTGCAATAACTGAGCGAATCGTTGTTTCCATTTTCATGGCTTCTGTGATAACGATTGGCGCTCCTTTTTCGACCTTATCTCCACGACGAACCAGCACTTGTAGAACTGAACCAGGCATCGTTGCCCCGATATGTCCTTTGTTGGAAGGTTCTGCTTTTTTACGGACAGCTACCGTACTCGTAACGTTCTTGTCTTTGACCTCGATCTGTCTTCCCTGACCATTAAGTTCAAAGTACAAGACGCGGTTTCCTTCTAAATCCGGATCACCGATCTGATTCAATTTAATGATCAACGTTTTCCCTTTTTCAAGTGTCACTTCTACTTGTTCGCCCATACGCATACCATAAAAGAACGTTGGGGTATCAAACTTTGTGACTTCGCCATACATATTATAGAAGAACGTGTAATCCAGGAATACTTGAGGATACATGATATAACCAAGCAATTCTTCTTCCGTTGGTTCACGGTCCAAATGTTCACTCAATTCTTTTCTCACTTTATCGAAATCAAGTGGTTCTTTGTATGCTCCCGGTCTTTTTTCTAAAGGCTTGTCTCCATTTAAAACTAATCTTTGTAGTTCTTCAGGGAATCCACCTTCAGGTTGTCCGAGTTCTCCTTTGAAGAAACGGACGACGGATGTTGGAAAGTCTAAATCTTCACCTTTTTCATAGACCGCTTCTTCGGTCAGTTCGTTTTGGATCATAAAGAGTGCCATATCCCCGACGACTTTTGAAGAAGGCGTGACTTTGACCACGTCTCCAAACATACGGTTAACAGTAGCGTACATCTCTTTGATGTCATCCCAGCGGTCTTCCAACCCCAGACCTTTCGCTTGCTGTTTCAAGTTTGTATACTGACCGCCTGGCATTTGATGAGAGTAAACTTCTGTCGAAGCCGCCGGCATGCCTTCTTCGAAATCTGTATAGAACTTGCGAGTATCTTCCCAATAGCGGTTCAATTTTTCGACGTTTTTTATATTATACTTGGGCGCATGAGACGTCCCTTCTAAAGCGTAATACAAACTAGCCATGCTCGGCTGACTTGTTTTTCCACTTAAGGCACTCTGAGCCACGTCGACAATATCGACGCCGGCGCGTATCGCCGCACCATATGTGTAGATGCCATTCCCGCTTGTGTCATGCATATGCAAATGCACGGGCAAGGAAACGGTACTTTTCAATTCACTGATCAATCGGTAAGCTGCGTGAGGTTTAAGTAACCCCGCCATATCTTTGATCGCCAGAATATGAGCACCTGACGCTTCCAACTCTTTCGCCATTCGCTTGTAGTAATCCATTGTGTATTTGGTCTGAGACGAATCATTCAAGTCTCCTGTATAACAAATAGCTGCTTCCGCAATTTTATTGTTATCTCTCACATATTGAATGCTTTTTTCCATTTGCGGAATCCAGTTCAAACTATCAAAAATTCGGAATACATCGATTCCGTTTTTCGCGGCCAAACGGATAAACTCTTCCAAAACGTTATCCGGAAAATTATCATACCCTACTGCATTGGATCCACGGAACAGCATCTGGAAAAGAGTATTAGGCATTTTCTTGCGTAATTTTTTCAAACGTACCCAAGGGTCTTCTGTCAAGAAACGATAGGCAACATCAAAGGTTGCGCCTCCCCACATTTCCAGAGAAAATAGCTCGGGAATCGCTTTTTCTGTTTCTTCAGCAATGGTCAGCATATCTTTCGTACGCATCCGCGTTGCAAGTAAGCTTTGATGCGCATCCCGGAATGTGGTGTCTGTCATCAAGACCGAATCCTGTGCTTTCACCCATTCTGCAACTTTTTCCGGTCCTTCTTTATCCAAAATATGTTTAGGATAAACTAGATCTTTTGAAGGTAAAATAAGATTTTCAGGCATTCTCGGTTCCTTGAATGCCCGTTTTTCTATCTTACCAATTCCCGGAAAGCCATTTACAGTAACATTCCCAATATATTTCAACGATTTATTTCCTCTATCTTTTATCTTCGGATATTCGAACAATTCTGGCGTCTCATCAATAAAACGCGTGGTTACCTGTCCGCTTCTAAATGTCGGATGTTTCAAGACGTTGATCAGAAAAGGAATGTTCGTGACGACGCCGCGAATACGGAATTCGATCAATGCCCGTGTCATTTTCTGTACTGCTTTTTCATAGTCTAAGGCCTCAGTCGACAGTTTAACGAGTAGCGAATCAAAAAAGGGCGTTATGACAGAACCCTGGAAGCCATTCCCAGAATCTAAACGTATCCCAAAGCCCCCTGGAGAACGGTACGTATTGATCTTTCCTGTATCTGGAAGGAACCCGTTCGCCGGATCTTCGGTGGTTATACGGCACTGAATAGCAGCGCCTTTTAGCGTTATCTCTTTTTGTTCCGGGATACCTATTTCTGTATGCAGGTTTTTCCCTTGTGCAATCAGGATCTGACTTTGAACAATATCTATCCCTGTAACCATCTCGGTGATCGTGTGTTCAACTTGAACACGCGGATTAACTTCAATAAAGTAAAACGACTCATCTTCAAGTAAAAACTCAACGGTACCTGCGTTGACATATTTAACGTGTTCCATTAAGCGGACAGCCGTTTGACAAAGTTCTTCTCTCAGTATCGGATCCAAATCCACACACGGTGCGACTTCAATGACTTTTTGATGGCGGCGCTGCACGGAACAATCTCTTTCAAATAAATGAACAATGTTACCGTGTTTATCTCCTAGAATTTGAACTTCGATATGTTTAGGGTTAGCGATATATTTTTCAACATAAATATCATCCTGACCAAAAGCGGCTTTTGCTTCGCTTTTAGCTCTGGCAAAACCTTCTGTTGCCTCGATCTCATTATTTGCGACACGCATGCCTCTTCCGCCGCCGCCCATAGCTGCTTTCATTATGATAGGATAGCCATAGCTTTTCCCAAAAGCCAGCACGTCGTTAACGTCATCCACCGGACCATCTGTACCGGGAACTGTTGGTATGCCAGCTTCTTTAGCTATCATTTTAGCTTTTATCTTGTCTCCAAATACATCTAAATGATAGGTGTCAGGCCCAATAAACGTCAGACCTTCTTCTTCACATCGTTCTGCAAAAGCCAGATTTTCCGATAGAAAACCGTAGCCTGGATGGATCGCATCCGCACCGGCCTCTTTTGCCAATTGAATAATACTTTCGCTGTCTAAATAAGCTTCGATCGGCTTTTTGCCTTTGCCTACTAAATAAGCTTCATCTGCTTTAAAACGGTGAACGCTTGCTTCATCTTCTTGAGCATAAATACCTACAGTGTTGATATTCAATTCGGCTAATGCTCGGAAGATACGAATAGCAATTTCACCTCTGTTTGCAACTAATACTTTTTTCATCAAACTTTCACCTCATCCTTATTTAACTGAACATTTTATCATTTTTTTTTAAGCTTACTTAATATTTTACCAGATTTTTGTCTTTAAAGACAAAAAAACCAAAATTAATTAAGGTTCATCGAAAAAAAAAAATGCTATAGAGCACTTTTTTCGGTCACCATTTTTTTATAACCTATCTATACGCTCACTCTGTTTCTCCCACTATTTTTAGACTTGTAAAGCAGAGCATCTGCCGTTTCAATCATATCGGACAGTTGATTAATGGTTTCTGGATAAATGCTTACACCAATTGAAACAGTAATGGGAATTATGACCCTCTCGTTTGTTGAGAAGTCATTTTTTTCCACTTTGGCTCTGAGAGTCTCGGCTATTTCTAAAGCCTCAGCTTTGTGACTCTTAGGCAAAACAATGACGAATTCTTCGCCGCCTTTTCTAAAGGCACTTCCTTTATTCCTGATTGTTTCCTCCATAATTCTACCGAGCTCTACTAAAATATAATCGCCAGCTGCATGACCATAGGTGTCATTGGTTGATTTGAAATGATCGATGTCCAGCATGAGAATGGCGCATGATTCTTGATATGCTCTCGCTTCCGCAGCTGTTTTATTCCAATAGTCCTCAAACTGCCTGAAGTTGCTTAAACCTGTCAGAAAATCTGTTGATGACTCGACTTGATATTTGTTGAACAGATATTCTGAATTCCTTATGTAATTCACTAGATAGACGGATGCAACCCCACCTATTGTAGATGTAATCCAGATTATCAGTAATAGCGAAGCAATATTTGAGTCCCCAACCAAAAAAACAAGAAAAAAAGTCATTACACTATTGGAATAGACGGTTAAGTAAAGCCCTCTCCGTAACATCCGTTCTTCCTTTTTAAATAATTCATTTAGTATCAGATATCCGATCAAAAGAATACTCACCATCAAGATGGCATACATCGCTGAACGATTCATCCCTATGTAAAACCGACTCACAATGATAATTAAACTGCTGATAACGGCTGGCCATTTCCCAACGAAAAGAACCATCAACATAATCGGTACATACCTGAAATCCAGAATCGTCTCAGCTGTTATGGGAATGGAAAAATACATTAAAAGAAATCCCATGAAACCACCGCTTAATCCATCAATCAGTACAGATAGACCAGGGTTAACTGATTTTCTGTGACTTTTCCATCTCATCTGCATATAGATGAAAATTAAAGAAATACCTATTGAAAAATTAACAAATAAATCTGCGACCATTCCTCTCTATCCCTCCTATGAATGTCTGTAACATTTCCCAGCATAATAGTCATGCGATTTGCACAATACTTCACTTAAAAGTGTATCACGTTCTTTCGTTGTATACAAAAGGTTTGTTGTGAACAATATAGCCTGACGAGAAAAAAATTTTTTCGTTTGAAAGAGATCTATGTAAAAAGAACAAAAAGGCCGAGACATACGCCCCAGCTTTTTTGTTCTATATTGTTTTTTTAAGCAAAGCGGTCAATGAAAAAATGCCGATGTAAATTATCGTAATGGATGCACCCGGTGGTGTACCTAAGTAATAAGAACCGATAAGTCCCAGTATCATACCCAACATCGCGACACCGATACCTATAAAAATGACACCGTTAAAACTTTTGCTCAATCGTAGAGAAATAGCCGCTGGTAGTATCAATATAGCTGATACTAATAAAGCACCTACGATCGGCATGATTAAAGCAATGGTCACACCCGTTAAGACATTGAACAGAACAGACATTACTTGAACCGGTAACCCGGCAGTATAAGCCGTTTCTTCGTCAAAAGTCAGTGTATACATCGGTTTACGGAACACTCCGTATAAAACAATGATCAAGATAGTTAAACCTAACAACATCCAGACCTGCTGAACGGATATGGTCACGATAGAACCAAAGAGAAATTGCGTTATACTCAGTGTTGCCCCACTATCATTTAATCCCATCAAGACTAACGCTACAGCCATGCCTCCTGACATAAGAATAGCAATCGAGATTTCGGAATAGGTCCGGTAGACATTTCGTAGATATTCCAGCAACCCTGCCACGATCACAACGACAAAGATATTCGTCCATGTCGGATCGATTCCTAAAAGCAGTCCTAAAGCCACTCCTGCCAAGGAAACGTGTGAGAGCGTATCAGCCATCAACGATTGTCGTCTAAGAATTAGAAACAAACCTAAAATAGGTGCAATTAATGAAATTAGGATGGATGCTTGGAAAGCTCTTTGCATGAATCCATAGAAAAACATCTCCATGGTGAATTCTCCTTTCGAATGAGTTCAATATGTTTATTAGCATAACGTTTAATTTCTTCGTGATCATGAGTAACCATCAAAATTCCTTTATTATGAAATTCGCTACTGTGCTTAAGAAGTTTATAAAATTCTTCCCGCGAATTGACATCCATACCCGTCGTTGGCTCATCTAAAACAAACAAATCCGGATCCATAGCAAAAACACGGGCAATCGATATACGCTGTTTTTGTCCGCCCGATAATTCCCCTATTTTTTTATTTCGCTCATTCCACATCCCGACAGACTGTAGTGCTTTTTCAACATGTTCTCTATCTTCATTATCCAATTTTTTAAACCATTTTCCCCTTGGATATCTGCCTGATTGTACTAACTCCAAAACTGTACTTGGAAAACCAGCATTAAACGAAGCAACTTGTTGAGGAATATAACCCACCACTAATTTTTCTCCGTGTATATTTTCATTGGATAAAGAGACAGATCCTTTCGATGGTTTCAACAGACCCAAGATATTACGTAACAGCGTTGTTTTCGCTGCGCCATTTTCTCCTGTGAGCATGGCAAAATCACCAGCATTGACTTTAAAGTTTATATTTTCAAGCACTGGTTCCTCATCATAATGAAAAGAGAGATCGTTCACTTCTATATATTGCAATTTCATACCGCCTCTCGGTAAGGATTTTCTTCTTTTAGATATCATCTATTTTCTCTTAAACAATTGTATGCCATACTGATGCTTTTAGCAACGTTCAATAACATGAAGAAAGGAGTACAACTTCTTGAAAAAGAATTTACTCCTTTGGAAGATCATATTAGTTGATACTTAATTTCAAAGCTTTTAAGTTTTCACGCATGGCATCTAAATAGCCTAAATCTTTTCCTCGTAATTCTCCAGATAAAATTTCCAAGTCATGCAAGATGGCTGTTTCCGTGTCTGTTTCATTTGCGACTGTTTGCGCGATAGCAGAATTGCCTCCTTGTTGATAGTAAATGACGGGGACATTATTCGCTTCTACCAACTTCCCAATTTCAGCAATTCGTGCTGGACTCGGTTCAACTTCTGTCGATAACCCTCCAATAGCAATTTGAGTTAGATTATATCGACTAGCTATATATCCAAATGCCTGATGTTGTACAACAAACGAACGGTTTTCGGCATCCTTGAATGCTTCTTCATATTCTTTATGCAATTTTTCCAGTTCTTCTATAAACTGTTGCGCATTCTCAGCATAATAAGCTTCATTATCGGGGTCAACTTCTATTAATGCTTCTTCGATCATACAAACTTGATCCTTAGCCAACACTGGGTCTAACCAGATGTGTGGATCCTCTTCATCGTGATCATCGATGTGGATGCGAGCAACCTCAGACTGGGCGATTTCGTTGCCTTCTGCATCAACAGCAACAGCCTGCACAAAGAGGTCTTCTTTATTAGTCGTGTATTCAAAGCGATCATCCGTCAACCCATCAATTTGAGTCCAATCTCCACTCATCTTTTTGGTATACCAACGCCATTTCACTGTTTCTTCAAATTGGGCACGTAAGGTCAAAGTGTCTCCACTATGGTAATGACCTGCTACTCCAAGAACAGTAACATCATAAGGAGCGATACTCACTGATTCAACTGAATCTTCTTTTGCCATTCCAGTTGAACTTGGAGTATCAAAATGATTTTCACGCTCTAACCCTTCTGCTGTACGAACAATTTTGAGTTCTTCATTGTCGATTGAATTGAGTAAACTCGTTATCCAAAATTCCATTTTCTCGCTACTGTATACAAACATATCAGCATTATTTATTTCTGCTATATTTTTCGCACTTGGTTCATAGCTATGCGGATCAGCGCCACTACCAACCATCAATGTAATGTCTGCTTTATCACCTGCTACTTGCTGGGTGAATTCGTAAACGGGATAAAAGGAAGAGACGATTGAGAGCTGTGCATCGGATGTTTCCCCACTATTTCCAGCTGTACAGGCACTTATTGTAACTGCAACAAGTAACATCGGTAGTAGTATAAACCGTTTTTTATTAATCATTAGTTGCTCCTCAAATTTTCAAATCCTAATCATTACGGACTAAAAATCACCATATTTTATAGCCACGCATCAAGCTTTGATTCACAAAAAAGTGGCCAGCTGATTTGCTACTTGAAACCCTTAGTGATTATCTACTTCTAATTCAACTGGTACGGATTCTGCATGAGCTTTGTGTTCATTATCATAAAGCACTACACGAATTTCAACGCTATCTTCGGGTGCTTCAATAAAAAATTCGTTAGAATTTTGGCCTGAGAACATTTCCCACTCAGATTCTTCGTCAGCTCTCATGTACCAGTGCCAATCATCGTATTCGCCATCATCTTCTGGGATTGCTGTCAATTCAACTAATTGTCCGGTGTGATAGTGATGAGCCATCCCTTCGATTTCAATCGATTCCTCAACATCTGCTTCTGAGACGGAGTGTTCTTCATCGTCCTCATCATGGTCATGTCCACCTTGGGCTTCATCTTCGTCATGATGGTCAGTATCTCCATCTAACTCTGTATCCTCGTCACTATCATCTTCAACAACTAAGGCCTCTTCTGCTTCAACTATTTCAAGTGTATCTTCTTCTACTACTTCTTCCTCAGTTGTATCACAAGCAGCTAAGTATAAACTCATTAAAGCAACGCTTGAAATCTTTACCCACTTCTTATTCATAATAAATCTCCTCCATTAGCTCTTCTATCTTTTTTTGTTCGTTTCACTCATTTCAAGACTTTAATGAGCCAGCATGTCTCTTACTAGTCCTACAGTATCCAAGTTAGAAGGGTAATATGTCGGCCAGTTTATCACTTCATCCAATAACGCTTCACGGTCATCGCCCCAGTATAAATGAAAGTGATCAGATTCTTCCGGAGATATAATATGATCGCTAAACTGAATGTATTGAGGCATATCATCTGATCCGCCTACACGGTTATAAACAAACCGGACGCCTCGATTACCTTTTTCGTATACTAGTATTTCGTATCCGTCATATTCGTACTCGGCTTCTATTTCTTTACCGTCTTCATAAAAGAAAGTGAAACTGTCGTCTTCAATGACTATGTCTTCTACATCTGTTTCATACCCTACAGTATAATAGTCTTTATATTCATCAAAAGTCATAGAACCATCTTCTGCAGCTTTACTTTCAAACACCGGGTCTAAAACTCCCGATAGAAGATACTGATTAACAGATTGCCATTCTCCTTCCCAATCCGATAATTCCCGGTCTTCTATTTCAGTATTGTAAAAAAAACCGTTATAGATCCTTCTCGTTTCTTCATCGTTCCCGTGATGATCGTCAATCACTACTTCCATAACTTCAGATTCGTACATTACTTCATCGTCATCATCTTTCACAACTGCTTTGATTTGCGATCCATTAGTCGTTGCTTCTCTAGAGAAGATATGAGAGTCTAGTCCATTAACGACTTCCCATTGGTCTTCATCACTATTTTTTATGTGCCAGTTCCAATTCCCTACCCCTACATCTTCAGTTAGTTCAGCACTGAGTTCGATTTCATCTCCAGTGTGATAATGATGCGCCAGTCCCTTAATTTCAATTTCTGCTGATGCCGACAGATTTATTCCATTTTTTTGACTCTCTTCAACATCTTCAAAATCATTGGTTACAACTTCGTCACTCGCTACCTCCTGGCATGCTGCCAATAATAGAACCGAAGAAATCAAACTTGACCATTTAATAAATTCATTCAAATCATTTCACCTCATATCATCTTTCTAAATCGTAATCATTACGTTTTACAACTATAACGGAGTCAACTTGCTTTGTCAATATCTTAAAAAGATTCCCCCCTTGTATTAGCCTAATCAAAAATAAAAAACTTCTGAAAATAATAGAACTTTTCAGAAGTTTTTTATTTATAATTATCTTGCAAGATAGGCTTCTTTACAAATCTTTTTCAATCCACTAAATATGCATTCAGCTTTTTTTGTTGATCAATAATGAAAGATCATATCTTTAACCTCTATATTGCATCGTACCTCTTGCTTTAATCAAAGCATCATCATCAGTATTTTTATTTATTGAATGCTTTGCTGAAGTGCTTCAAGATTTCTTGTCATCGCTTCAATGTATCCTTGACCTTCATCTTGTATCGCCCCGGGCAGGTATTCCAAGCTATATAATTCTGCAACTTCAGTTCCCGTTTCATTTGCGACAGTTTCAGCGATCGAAGAGTTCGCTCCTTCCTGATAATAGATCACAGGAATATCATAATCTTCAACAAGATGATTGATTTCGGCAATGCGTGAAGGACTGACTTCTACTTCAGTGGATATGCCACCAACTGCCATTTGAGTTAAATCATAGCGTCGAGCCAAGTAACCAAAGGCTTCATGCTGAGTAACAAAGCGTCTTTGCGTTGCTTCGCTGAAAGCTGCTTCGTACATTTCATGTAATTCTTGCAATTCAGACTGGAATTCTTCAGCTCTTTGCGTATAGTCATCTGTACCTTCTGGGTCAACTGCGATGAATGCTTCTTTCATTGTTTCCACTTGATCCTGAACTAATACAGGGTCCAACCAGACATGAGGGTCCAGGTTATGAACATCTGTTTCGTCTTCTTCGTGGCCGTGATCATCTTCTTCATCTACGTGATCATCCGCTAACGGTTCCATCAAATCAATAGCCTCTGCTTGTTCGACAATGATAATATCTTCATTATCAAGAGAAGCCAGCATACTTTCTACCCATGTTTCCATTTCATGACTACTGAAAACAAACATATCCGCGTCGTTGATCAAGGCAATGTCGCGCGCGCTTGGCTCATAATGATGCACATCTGTGCCGCCAGAGATCATCATTTCAACATCAGCACGGTCTCCCGCCACGCGCTCCGTGAATTCATATACCGGATAAAAGGTCGTTACCACGGATAATTTTTCCTCTTCGTTAGAAATCATATCGACCGTTTCCGTTACCTCAGTCGATTCTGTTGTATCCGCTGCTTCATCGTTTTCAGGTGTATCCGTAGAACATGCGGCCAAAGTCGACAGCGAAAGAAGTGAAATAAGTACTTTGTTGATGTTTTTCATTGTTAGTATCCTCCAGTTTATAAATCGTAATCATTACGATTTAAAGAATATCACTTTTCTCTACTCCCTGTCAAGTACTTTTTGACCAATTATAAGGTTCGCACCAAATACACTTCTCGACAAAACCCTTTTAACCCGTTAACAATGCGCTTGGCCTTGTTTATATTTTGTGTTAAACCATAGACGGTCGGTCCAGTTCCACTCATCAAAGCGGTATCCGCACCAAACTGAAGTATTTTTTCTTTCATCTCGATGATCAGAGGGTTTTGTTTGGTGGCTTGCACTTCCAAAGCGTTACCGGCAAATCGAACAGCTTCTTGAAATGAACTGTTTTCTATTTTTTCCCGCATGGACTGAATATCATAAGTGGGCAAAGTTTTTATCTCCAAGTCTTTGAAAACCGTCCAACTCGAAATACCTTTTGGCGGTTTCACTAGAATGACCCAAGCTTTTGGGAATCTTACGATCGGTTCAACTATATCTCCTCTGCCAGAAACAAAAGCCGTTCGGTTATATACGCAAAAAGGCACGTCTGAACCGATTTTCCCACCTAAGTGTGCGAGTTGCTCGGTTGTAAGATTCAAATCCCACAATCGATTCAAGCCTCTTAGCGTTGCTGCTGCATCGCTACTCCCTCCACCTAAACCGGCCGCAATAGGAATGTTTTTTTCAATAAAAATATCAACACCCTGGTCCACCTGATACGTATCTTTTAGTAATCGAGCTGTCTGATAAACAATATTACGTTCATCAAGCGGCATAAACGAACTATTTGAATCAAGACTGATCTCTTTTGGTTGCAGATTGAAAGTCAGTCGATCTGCCAGATCAATAGGGGTCATGATCATTTCCATTTCATGAAAACCGTCTTCTCTTTTTCGTAATACATTCAAACATAGATTGATTTTGGCTGGCGCTTTTTCATATAGAGACAATCGACTTCCTCCTCTCTCTGCAGACTCGTTTATTCTTATTGTAAATCAGTTGGTTCTTTTTTGAAAAAGAAAGGACTGCGGCAATACTATTTTATACTTTTAGATATAAAAAAAGTAGCATAATTTTAATAAATTATACTACTGACCAATGCTATTCTGTTTAATTTAAAACAAGTTCTACCTTTTCAAAAAATTCAACTTCGACAGAGTGTGTTAAAACATCTGTGTAGCTATAGGATACTCTTTCTACTGCGTTTTCTTCCTGATCAAGTTTTACAACAAAAACAGAAGGATAGGTTTCTGTTAAAATACCTTTGCGCTCTATCGTCTTTTTTCTTCCCGCTTGGGCAATCAATTTGATTTCTTTACCAATTTGACTATCCAAGGATTTCTTAATGCTCGCTAAAGTAGTTGGCATATTTCGACTCACCTCACAAAGTAATAAATCTATTATACCACTAAAAGCCGAAAATTAAAAGCTTATTCGTGAATAAAGATAGGTTTTTTTGTGAAGATTAAATTACCATGAGTCTTTGAAAGCCTATAAAATAAAGATTAAGACCGCAGACATTAATTTTTTTTAATATAACTCTCAATCATTTAATTGATATCGTTCGTGTTTCACTGATTTCCCAATTGTTTAACAAGGTCAAATTTACTAAAGTCAGTTTTCCGATTTGGTTAAATCAAAGCCTGAAAAGGCATTGGATAATTTGGCAAATTCTTCGATCGATAAGGTTTCTCCTCGTCTGCCGGGATCGATCTGTGCAGTTTCCAAAGCTTCTGCCATCTGCTCTTTCACCTCTTTATCTTTTCCAAAAGCGACCTGCAGGTTATTCCATAAGGTCTTGCGTCGTTGAACAAAGGCAGAGCGCGTCAGTGTGAAAAACAACTGCTCGTCCTCGACAGCTATTATACCATTCTCTTTTTTACTCAACTTGATAATGGCAGAATCGACATTCGGCTGAGGCATAAAAACTGTTTTGGGAACAGTGAATGCCACTTCGGCATCCATGTAATACTGCACAGCAATCGACAGTGAGCCGTATGCCTTGGTACTTGGATGAGCTGACAGCCGACTGGCCACTTCTTTTTGCATCATAAGTACCATCCGGTCGATCGGTAATCGAGACTCTAAAAACCTCAAAATAATGGGTGTCGTGATGTAATAAGGCAGGTTGGCTACGACAACGATTTCTTCTGCATCCGCTAAATGCGACGCGTAGAAATCGCTTAAATCTACATCAAGTATGTCTGCATGAATGATCTCGATATTCGGATATGGCGAAAGTGTGTCTGCTAAAACTCGCAACAACCGCTTATCGATTTCGACAGCAATCACTTTTCCTGCTTGCCTGGCTAATTGTTCAGTTAACGCACCGATACCCGGTCCCACTTCGATCACGGTGGTCCGTTTGGTAATTTCGCCAGCTTCTACAATTTTTTTGAGTATGTTTGTATCAATGATAAAGTTTTGTCCCAAACTTTTTTTCACTGAAAAGCCATACTTCTGTAAAATTTCTTTTGTACGGTTAGGTGTTGCGATATCTTTAAGATTCATCGTTTTGTTGTTCCTTTCGTATCTTCTCTAGGGCTTTTGTAACTTCAACTTCTGTTATACCAAACATCGTCAGGCGTTTCTTTAATTGTTTACCGTTGGTGTAACCAATACGTAACTCTTCGCCCAAGGCTGCTCTCAACGCCCGAGCTTTAGCCGATCCAATCAGACCGGTCTGCATCAGGAACACTTTGCTCACCGTTTCTTTTGCATCGATGCGTTCTTCAACGACCTGGTTCAGTGCGTCTCTGATCGCTTCAACCGATGCGTGTTCGATGCCAAGGCTTTCTTTGGTTTCACTTTTGCGGCGCGCTTGATCTTTGGTTATGAAGGCATGCTTCACACCGGGGATGTATTGGGAAATGATTTTGCGGATCTTTTCACCCGGACCGTCCGGATCTGTAAAGACGATAACGCCTCTTGTTTCTTGTGCCAATGCAATGCGTTCAAGCGTTTCTTTATTGATCGCTGACCCATTTGTTTCGATGGTATCCGCCTCAACTGCCAAAGCCAGACGTTTGGTATCGTCCTTGCCTTCGACCACTATGATCTCTTTGATTTTATCCATGATGTCTCACCTTTACTCTTCCAGTTTGAAAAGTCGCAAAGCATTCTGGGTGGTCTGACGTGCCACTTCTTCGAATGGCAGACCTCTCTGCTTGGCTACTTCTTCAGCTACGAACTTCACATAGCTCGGTTCATTGCGTTTTCCTCTATGAGGCATCGGTGACAGATAAGGGGCATCTGTTTCAACCAGCAGTTTATCAAAAGGGACCTTTTGTGCCACTTCTTTAACTTCCGGAGCATTCTTGAACGTCACGATGCCGTTCAAGGAGATATGCATGCCTATATCTAAAAATTTTTCCATCCAGTAGGTATCCAGGTTAAAACTGTGCATGATACCGCCTGTATCGCCGGCGTGTTCATCTTTGAGTATTTTGTACGCATCTTCAGTAGCCTCTCGATTATGGATGCTGACGGGTAGGTTCAATTCTTTTGCCACCCGAATTTGACGTCTGAAGGCATCCTGTTGAACGAGTTTAGGTGCGGTATCCCAATAGTAATCAAGACCCATTTCGCCCATCGCTACGATTTTATCTCCTTTTAATTGTTCGATCAACTGATTCTCGATTGCGTCCGTGTAGGTTGCTGATTCTGTCGGGTGCCATCCAATGATTGAATACACCCCTTCATAGTCGCGGCTCAGTTCAAGCGATTTTTTAATTGTATCCGTATCGAAACCAACGACCGCCATGCGACTGACTTGATTATCACGCGCGCGCTGTATAGCTTCTGCTTCTTCACCTTTAAATTCTTTTACATTGATATGTGTATGTGTGTCGAAAAGCATAGTTTCTCTCCTTTGAATGTCTTACTTGTCTCATTTAGAATACACCATACGCAGAAAAATTCCAACAAAGTTGAAAGACACAGCTTCTCTCTTTGTTGGAATCTCCGTTTAACTTATTTTCATATTACGCTACGATCGATCCATTGGGCATTTGACCAGGTGCTTCGATCACTGCCAGATTACCTTCTGTATCTTCGGCTGAAAGGATCATGCCCTGACTAATTTCTCCACGCATTTTACGCGGTTTTAAATTAGCAACGATGACGACTTTTTTCCCGATCAATTCTTGCGGGTTAGGGTAAAATTCAGCAATACCTGACAAGATCTGACGATGGCCACCTTCATCTCCGGCATCGAGTCTGAAGTTGAGCAGTTTATCCGCATCTTCCACTTTATCGACGGCGATCACTTCAGCTACTTTAAGTTCCATACGGTCAAAGACATCATACTTGATTTCTTTGTCCTTAACCGATGTCAACGTTGTTTCTTCTGGATCAAATGCTTCTTCCATGTCTTCTGACTCTCCTTCAGATTTACTCTCTTGATTCATCCAACTCTGAATCACTTCAGCTTCTTCTTCCACATCCAGACGAGGGAAAATGGGCGTCCCTTTTTTGACGACCTGTTTTTCATTCTCATGCGACGTGAACTCCACCTTATCGAAGCGAACATCACTGTCAGAAAAGCCCAACTGTTCAGTAATGGCTTCTGACGTATGCAGCAAGATAGGCTGCAGCAATACTGCAGTCACACGCAGGCTTTCAGCCAGGTGCGCCATGACACTTTCCAATGCTTCTCTTTTTGTTTCATCTTTCGCTAACATCCATGGGGCTGTTTCATCGATATATTTGTTGGTACGAGAGATCAGCTTCCAGACAGATTGAAGGGCTGAACTGAATTGCATGTCTGACATGTTCAGTTCATAATCGTTGACTGTTTCTAAAGCCTGCAGACGCAAAGCTTCATCAAAAGACGTCACGTCTCCCTGGTACTTAGGCATTTGACCGTCAAAATACTTGTTGATCATCGCAACGGTGCGGTTCACTAAGTTGCCTAAATCATTGGCTAGATCATAGTTTATGCGTGAGATAAAGTCTTCAGGTGTAAAGACCCCGTCACTGCCAAAGGTCACTTCGCGCATCAGGTAATAACGCACGGCATCGACGCCGTAACGTTCGACAAGTTTTTCAGGATACACGACATTGCCCTTGGATTTAGACATCTTACCGTCTTTCATGAGTAACCAGCCATGTCCGAAGACTTGTTTTGGTAAGGGTAAATCGAGTGCCATCAGTAAGATTGGCCAGTAAATCGTATGAAAACGGACGATTTCTTTACCGACCATATGAACGTCAGCCGGCCAATATTTTTTAAAGGCTTCTGGCTGATCATCGAATCCGCCCAAATCCGGATCATAACCTAAAGCTGTGATATAATTTGTCAAGGCGTCGATCCAGACGTAGACCACGTGTTTGGGATTGGAAGGCACTTCTACCCCCCAGTCAAAGGTTGTCCGTGAGACAGCTAAATCTTCCAGTCCGGGTTTGATGAAATTATTGACCATCTCTTTTTTACGGGATTCCGGTTGAATAAACTCTGGATGCGACTCATAGTGCTGCAGTAAACGATCAGCATACTTGCCCATTTTGAAGAAATAAGATTCCTCTTTCACCCATTCGACTTCATGACCACTTGGTGCCACACCGCCGGTAACGTTGCCTTCGTCATCTTTATAGATTTTTTCTAATTGTGTCTCAGTGAAAAATTCTTCATCAGAAACGGAGTACCATCCGGCATAATCGCCTAAGTAAATGTCTCCTTGTTCAAGCAGTTTTTCAAAGATTTTTGCGACCACTTCTTTATGCTGCGGTTTTGTCGTACGGATAAAGTCATCGTTGGAAATCTCTAGCGTTTTCCAGAGAGACTGAATGCTTTCAGCCATTGCATCGACATATTCTTGTGGTGTCTGATTTAATTCTTTCGCTTTTGTTTCGATTTTTTGACCATGCTCATCTGTTCCCGTCAGATAAAAGGTATCGAACCCTTTCAATCTTTTATAGCGTGCCAAAACATCACAGGCAATGGTTGTATACGCATTGCCAATGTGTAATTTTCCGCTTGGGTAATAGATCGGTGTTGTTATATAAAATGACTTTCTATCAGACAACTTAATGTCCTCCTTTAATTTGCTTGAATTTAATCGCTCGTTCAAAGCTCTGACAAACGTTTCTTGACTAGTATAGCATAGGAATGCCAACTGAAAAAGACTGGAATAAGTTAGAGTCAGATAAGTTTGAAATGCTTCAGGGCTTTTTCGATGCCATCTTTATCGACATCGTCTGTCACGTAATCTGAGATTGCTTTAACGTTATCCCAACCATTACCCATCGCCACACTCGTATGAACGAAGTCCAGCATCTCCAAATCGTTAGGACTGTCGCCAAAGGCATAGGTATCTTCTTTAACTGCGCCAACATGTTCCAAGTATTTTTCGATCCCTGTGGCTTTTGAAATGCCTTCGCTGATGATATCAACTGTATAATGATTGGACCTCGCGAAATGGAGGGTTTCAAAATCTTCTTTGTACTGCTTTTCTTCATCCTCTGAGGTTTCAATAATCACTTGATAGATTGATTTACCCGCATAATCTTTTGGTTTGGGTGGCTTTTTGATCAACCGGCTAAAGAATGAAACTTGAATGGAGCCGGGAACCAATTTGACTAAACCTTTTAACAGGGTCAACACCGAACTGCGTTTAGCGAGTGATACGATGGAATTACTGAAAATATCCTTTGCGCCACACAATACGATACCATCATTTTTTTCAACGGCTCGGTCGATCAAACGATCAACGGTTGCTTTTTTGATTGGATTATCGAACACGACTTTCCCCTCGTGAACAACAAACTGCCCATTCATCGCTATATAGCTATCAATATCCAGCTCACGACGCACTTCTTCTATTAATAAGGGGGCCCTCCCAGTAGCTATGACAGGTATGATCCCATTCGCTTTCAATTCTTTGATTGCTCGTTTCGTAGATTTCGGAATACTATTGTGTTTCGATACCAATGTTCCATCAATATCGAAAAAGATTATTTTTGTCATAAGAGACGCTCACTTTCTTAATGAATTCTTTTCTATTGTATCATGTATATGAAAGTGGACCCACAAAAACGCTGAAAAAGAAGGAAGGTTTTCAGAGTTTTTAAACTTCTGTCCTTCCTTCTTTTCAATTTCTGCATAGTATTGCTTTATTTAATCGACATCATCTGGATTAGCCCATACTATTTCACTTATGGCATCCATCAAATCCTCACCCAGGTCTAATGCTAGCAATGCGCTAATAACACGGGCACTTGTTCTTCCTCTAATAATCGTGCTGTGAATTTTTTCTTTTAGGCTGGCAGGTAGCTGCGCTCGGTCCAGGAAACGGAACAACTCACTGTGCATATCATTTTTCTTTAATTGAACTTCTTTGAAATAGACAGTGTAAGATGAATCAGTGGGCTGTTCGGGTATCACAACTTCAATAACCTTACCTATCCGTTTGACTTCAGCATCAACAAACTCATCATTAACATACACCTGCGGCATCTTTTGGCAGGCGAAACCAACTAAAGATAAAGTGAACTGACGCTCTTTTGGTAAAACGTTCTGATTTCCTTCAGGTTTATTTATTTGGAAAACCGCCCAGTCCTCATCATTGTCTTTCCATTTGAGTGACATTCTCGTGGTGACTTCTTCCATCCTTTTACCTGTTCCATCATCTTCATACAGCGAAAAGTTTCCATTGTCTCCCGCATAGATCATCACTTCCATATTTTTTGGAATTTCGGTGTGATTACTAAAGCTTTGATCCAGCGGCACAATACCACCCGCTTTGACAAATACGGGGTACGTTGATAAAGACCGGTACATATCGATGACTCGGTCACCTTCATAAGACCGGTGGATAAAGAAGTCATACCACCTGCCTTCCGGCAACCACACTTTCACTTTGCCTAAACGCAAATCATTTTTCATTGGTTTAGTTACGGGTGCTACAATCATCTGTGTGCCGAAATAGTATTGATTGGGCACATCATACGCTTCGTCTTTCCAAGGGTGATGATAGTACATCGGCCGTATCAGCGGAAAATCATCACAGTGATTGAGGACATTCATCGTATATAGATACGGAATCATACGGTGTCTTAGACGCATAAATCTCGAAACGATATTTTCTGCTATTCGTCCGTAACGCCAAGGCTCTTTACCACTGAATTCACCGTCTTGACTGTGCAGTCGGTTGATTGGAGAAAAGACCCCAAACTGGACCCAGCGGACAAAGAGTTCATTATCTTTTATTCCACCAAAATGACCACCTATGTCGTGACTCCACCAGCTATAACCTACATTGGAAGCCGTTGCAGTGAAGTAAGGTTGGAAATCGAGTGTGTTCCATGTAGCCGCTGTATCTCCGGAAAATCCGATAGGGTACCGGTGCGATCCGAGACCTGCATATCTTGAGAATATAAGCGGTCGGTTGTCACCCCTGCCGTTATCCAGGAAATGGTAGTGATTTAGCATCCACAGTGGATCTAGTCCTTCTACTTTTGTGACGCTTCCTTGTTGCCAGTCTATCCACCAAAAATCGACACCTAGTTCTTCATGTGGGTGATGTAAATATTTAAAATAAGCACCCAGAAAATCCGGATTGGCAATGTCGAAGTTGATTGGTTTTTCATCCTCAAAGTCCACTCCCAATTCCTTCGCCATCGGTTCATACATTTCCTCAAAAGGTTGTACACCATTAGCTGGATGTAAATTAAGCGTTGTGCGTAACCCGTGGTCATCTAACCAACTTAAAAACTCTTCAGGGTCTGGAAATAATTCTCTATCCCACGTGTAGCCTGTCCAACCAGAACCAAACTTAGCTGGTACGTCACATATGTGCCAGTCCATATCCATCACAGCGACTGAAAATGGTAGGTTTCTTGCTTCAAATTCATTAATTAAGCGTTTATATCCATCTTGAGAATACGGGTAATATCGACTCCACCAGTTTCCTAATGCGAAACGAGGCAGCACTGGTGTTTTGCCAGTCAAGTGATGATAATCTTTTAGCGTCCCTAAATAATCACGACCGTAACCAAAGAAATAAATATCCGTTACGCCTTTAGGTCTTTTTTCTACCCATGAATCATCCGTTAATCTCATGGACGTGCTGTCATCGAATACGGAATAACCATCTTTGTTCATTAGACCCTCTTCCAAATCGATCGGTCCATCTGAAAAATCAAGCGTACGTGCTGTACCTTTTAACGTTTCAGGGGTTTCTCCGAAATACCAGGTACTGTGATAAAGACTATAATTACCGATTGCTTCGATACGGAAATTATGTTTTGTGAATCCCCCCTCTTCCTTAAGAAAAATAAGATGGGCTTTTGATGTAATGATTTCTAAATATTCATCATTTTCTTTTTTAATAAATTCTGGTGTTGTAAAATTACGATTCAAAACAGTTTGTGTCGCATGATCTTCAAATACACGGCTCGGGTCGTATTCTATCCGAATGAGTGCAGTCGTTAAAACTGTAAAGCGGTAGTTCTTCCAGATAACTTGTGATTCAATTTGAGCAACTGGCTCTCTATTTAAATTAAACACTTCTTTTCTGTTCTTTACCAAGTGTCATCATCCTTTCTCACTGACTATTAATTATATTTTAGCATACACCAAATATATCACCACCCATTTGTTGTTATATCCAAAATATAAATAAATAATTTCCAATAATCACTTTTTCGAAATCTGGAATGAGTCCGCTAAAAGGTTGACTTAAACGCAATAATCCCTTATACTGACGGATATAAATAGTTAAAGCTATGAATAGGCGCAGTAGATTGTTTGAATTATTTTAGAGAGCGAGTGGTTGGTGAAAATTCGCAGATTCAAACAAACCGAAGTACACCTTGGAGCTATTCTCAAACGAGACGCAACCCGGCGTTATGGGAACGAGTGAAGTGAGTTCTTAACTTATTTTAATCAGGGTGGTACCACGGCACTGTTCGTCCCGACGAAAAGCATAGGCTTTTTGTGGGGTTTTTTTTATACCTACGATTTTAAGAGGAGGTAATCTTTTGGATGATACGGACTATAAATTACACTTTGGTGTTTATGGAGTTGCCTTAAAGGATGAAAAACTGCTTTGCATATCTAAAAATTCCGGCCCTTATAAAAACCGGTATGACCTTCCTGGCGGGAGTCAAGAACGGGGTGAGGGTCTGACGGATACGTTAGTAAGAGAAGTTTTTGAAGAAACGGGATTCAAAGTTCTCGATTATAAGCATCCCAGAATCTATGATTCTTTCCTGAAAATTAAAAACTATCAGGTGATTACCCATCACGTTTTTTCACTCTATTCCATTACCGTGAATGGCAAAGCCGATAGTATTCCTGATGAAGTAGTGGATGGGAAAAACGATTCGGATGGTGTCCTGTGGATAGCTCTTGACGATTTAAACCCCTCCAATGCCTCACCTCTTATTTTGAAAGTCATTGATGAAGAATCAAAAGAACCTGATTTGTTGGACAAGAACGTGTTTGAGGACTGGGAAATATTAAATAAATAATTACTTAAGGAGACAAAAATGAATATCTTAGATGAACTAGAATGGCGCGGAGCCATCAATCAACAAACCGATGAAGAGGGTTTACGCAAGTTGACAACTGAAAAAGAGATCGCTCTTTACTGCGGTATCGATCCATCTGGCGACAGTATGCACGTTGGACACTTGATCCCTTTCATGATCTTGAAAAGGTTCCAGTTAGCTGGTCATAAACCGGTCATTTTAATAGGCGGCGGAACAGGTTCGATCGGCGATCCCAGTGGGAGAAACTCTGAGCGTGTCTTGCAAACGATGGATAAGATCGAACAAAACGCAGAAAAGTTAAGCGCACAAATGCGTCAGCTCTTCAAAGCCGGTTCGGATCAATCTGGTATTAAATTAGTGAACAACTATGATTGGTTAAGTGGTCTGTCCTTTTTAGACTTCCTGCGTGACTTTGGCAAAGAATTCAACATCAACACCATGCTGGCAAAAGAGGTTGTGTCAAGCCGTTTAGATACCGGCATCTCTTTCACTGAGTTCAGTTACCAGATCATTCAGTCTGTTGACTTCCTGCACTTGTTCCAGAACGAAGACGTTCAGCTTCAAATCGGCGGTTCGGATCAATGGGGCAACATCACAGCCGGTTTAGACTTGATCCGTAAAAAAGAAGGCTCTGAATCTAAGGCATTCGGTTTAACGATTCCCTTGTTACTTAAAGCAGATGGCACGAAATTCGGTAAATCGGCAGACGGCGCAATCTGGCTGGATCCTGAAAAGACAACGCCTTACGAATTCTACCAGTTCTGGTTCAACCAGGATGACCGCGATGTCGTTAAATACCTGAAGTACTTCACCTTCTTAACAAAAGAAGAGGTTGAAGAATTAGCGAAACAAGTGGAAACAGAACCACATAAACGTGCCGCTCAAAAAACTTTAGCCGAAGAAATGACTCGTTTCGTTCATGGTCAAGATGCGCTAGACGAAGCACTTAAAATTACTCAAGCTCTATTTTCCGGTGACATTCAGGAGTTGACTGCTGCACAAATCGCATCCACTTTTAAAGATGTCCCTTCATCAGAAGCACCTGCTGGTGAACATAATTTAGTCGAGTTTTTAGTTGATATAACAAAAATCGAACCGTCCCGCCGTCAGGCACGTGAAGACATCACCAACGGCGCGATTCGTATCAAAGGGGTTCAAGTAAAAGACGTCGATCATGTCGTAACTGAAGACGACAGTTTTGAAGGTCGCTATGTGATCGTTAGAAAAGGTAAAAAGAAATACTTCCTAATTCACTTGGTTTAATATAATTGATAAATAAAGACTATTTTGCCCTATGCTGATCAGCATTTTGGCAAAATAGTCTTTTTTCTATTGACTCAAGGGTTTTTGTCATGCGAGTTATTAGAAGAATGATTTTCTTTTGTGAACTCAACAGATACTATTATTCAGGTTATTAGAAGATTTTTCTTATCAGTACGATTCAAAATAATGTGAACAAAAAGACAGAATCACCTGTTAGTGATTCTGTCTTTTTTAAAATTCTAATCAAAGAATCCTCTGATAGCTTCCCAAATTTGTCTGAAAAAGTTTCCGATTTGATCGATCAAGCCGCTGTCTTCTGCATCTTGCCAAACATCCCCGAAACGGTCTCTTATGTTATTCGATAAGTTTTCAAGCTGTTCCTTGACTTGCTCGGAATCGATCGCACCGGTTTGCTGATAGCGTTCAAAGAAGGCCAACAAACGGTCGATTTGTTCTTGACTGATAACATTCTGAAGGTCATTATTTTCCAGTGCCTCATTAATGATGCGCTCGATATCCTCACGGGTTGCCAGTTCATCCTGACTTTCTTTTAATTCAGCTAATTGCTGTTTGATTTCCACGATCGCCTGATCAAAACGTGAGGTATCAAATTCTTCATTGTCCGCATTTTCCTGAGCGATATTATTCGTTGTTTCAAGTTCTTCCTGGGCCACTTCCATACGGTCCTGGTCCAACTCTTCACCATTCACATCAAAGGCCTTATAAATACCTGTCAAGGCACTTTCCCCTGTGACTGGACGAATACTTGCGACCATGATCGTTACGTCTTCCACACCCGCTGTGATGGCAGCATTGGCGTACTGTTCTTCAGTAATTTGGGTAATGTCATCAGGCGTTTCGATGAGCACCGTCACCCCGTCTCCTTCACCTTCACGTTGAACCAATACTGAGGAAATCATACTCGCTGTGTTTCCGGATCCAGTGTTCAGATAATTCTGCAAATCTTCACCGGTCACATCAACACTTGCCACATTATCCATGTCATCGATACCAAGTAAATCGGCTGTTTCTGCAACCTGCGCCTCATCAAGACCGCCACCATACACATATGTAGGAAGTCCCCAAGCTTCATCGACGACACTTGTATCAATTCCTTCAGCCGCGTTTACCGTTGACATGGGCACAAGTGACAAAGCACCTAATGCCGCTACGTAAATAATCCCTCTTTTTAATTGTTCGATCATATTTATTCTCTCCTTTTAGGTCAATATTTTAGTTTAAATGCAAATATAGTATACCACCAACGTACATTTTTGACTATTCAAGCAAAAAAGCACTGCCAAAAGTCTCTTTGGCAATGCTTTTTCGATAAGTTGAAATCAATTAATCGCTATTAGATCTATTTACAGTTTATTTAATGCATTTTTAATTGAATCGTCACCGGTAACTAAATCAAAAAATTTATGATATGTTTTTTCGTTATCTAATGCAGACACAATAACTTTGGCGACATCAATTCTTGGAATGCTAAATACTTCAGTATCTGTAATGGCATCTTTTACAAGAACTTTACCAATAGACTCTTTATTTTCCAGCATACCCGGACGTACAATAGTGTAGTTGAGACTTGAATCCATTAACCACATGTCCGCAAAATGTTTGGCCACATAGTAAGGTTTAAGGTCTTCACTCCATCGGTCTCGATCGTCGGCACCAAATGCACTTATCATGATGAAACGATCGATCCCACTGGCTTTTGTAGCTTCAATAACTTTGACAGCTCCATCCAAGTCAATAAGTAATGTTTTATCATCACCGGTACTTCCACCTGAACCCGCCGCAAAGACTACCGCATCAACATCATGCATGCTTTCTTTAATTTCAGTAACGGTTCCTTCCAGATCCCCTAGTCTTGCCTCGACACCTTTTTCTTTGAATTTTTCGACTTGCTCTTCTTTTCTGACAAGAGCGATCGGCTTGTGTTTGCCTTCATTCTTTAATTCATCCACTAAATGTTGTCCAATTTGACCATTTGCTCCAACAATTAATACGTTCATTATTTTTGCTCCTTTAATTTTTCTCTCTGTTATTACCATAACAAAAGAAGACAGATTAACCAAAAAGAAAGATTCAGGCTGGGGAGCATTCTCGATAAAAACTGTATGTTTATTTATACTATTCAGTACTTTAAAACATCAAGTCATTTCTATATTGTTTATACTTCTCAATATAACTTTCAAGAACTGTTTCGCCAATACTTTGATTGATTCATCCGCTTGAGGCGTCGTGAAGGTTACCTCAATATTTTTGTTGCATCTTCTGCTGAATTACCTCGAAACGCAGCAAATAAGTAATTATCTTTTAATTGAGATAAAATCTTCTATTTTTTTGTCATGATTTCTTCCCGTTTGCTGTCTACTTATATATCAATGTATCGCTTCTTAAAAATGAGCTCTACTATATTTATCGCTTTTTCACGACTCATTCAGTCCGCTATCGATGTGTCCTGTGAATCAATGTATTGAACGACTTCCAGTAATATATCGATTTGTTTCTGGATGGCTAGCCCGATTGTTGTATCTTTGATCAATGTTCTTTCTAATTTCCCATCGATCATATGTTTTAAACTTGTTTCATCTTTCCCCCGTTTAAATAACTCAGAAACAGTTTCAAAAGGCTGATGTGTAACGATTTGAAACCCGTATGAGTTATTTAATAATGAATAACCTGCTATCCCTGTCGCTTCCCGGTAAGCTTCATTCATGCCACCATCGATGACAATTAAACGACCGCCTGCTTTTACTGGACTTTCCCCTTTTTTCACTTTTATTGGTGTGTGTCCGTTCACTATTTTAGCACTTGTGTTTTCCAGTCCGAATGAATGTAATATTTTTTCGACTACTTTTTCATTTTCTCTTAAATTAAAATAAGCATTTCGTTCTTCTTGGTGTGTTTCAGTATCATGAATATAATACCGCTCAAATGTCGTCATCTTGTTTCTACCAAATAAAGGCGATTTATCACCCGCCCATGCATACCAAAGGACATCTGTGGCATAATCATCACTCGTGTGAGGTGATTTGGCTGCTTTTCTAACATATTGGTCAAAGGTGTCCAACAATTCTTTTCCAACTACTTTATTCCCCTCAAGTTCAATCGACTGAAAATCGCCATTTTCATCCATCGGTAAACACCCGTGATACAATAAATGACCATTATAGATCAGGTACATCCTTCCTTTTTCGAGCAGGAAAGTAATATAATCTTTTATTTTCACGGATCGCTGAAAACTGTCAATCAAAGTGCTGACAATATGTTCCTCTTCACTGGATAGCTGATTAGGTTGCTCTTCACTAATTTGATTATATGGAAAATCAGTTAAGGGCCAGTTCTTTCCATCAATTTCAACAACCTGTTTCTCTTTATCTATTTTTTCTAAAAGACATCGCTTGGACATTCGAAACTCCGGTCGTCTTTCAATAATCTGTTCTTCCAATTTAAATTGAATGATCGCCAAAGCATGATGGGCTTTGGTCAGCAGTTCTTCACTCTCCTCAATTAATAAAGAAGATGTATTAGACCCTTTGGGTTTGAATGTGTCAGACACTTTATAATTTTCTTCTGCATGCAGAAAAAGGGGTCTCAAATTCAAGCCATATGTTTTTTCCAGCTCAAATAAATAACCATATCGCGCTGCAATGCGCAAGAGTGTGATCAAGTTTACCTTGGAACCGAAACGTGCACCCATCCACAGCAAATCATGATTCCCCCACTGCACATCGACGGAATGATGTTTAATCAGTTTCTCCATCACACGGTCTTCTCCGCTCGAGCGATCGAATATATCTCCGACTAAATGCAGATGATCGATGACCAACCGCTGAATGACTTCGCTTAAGGCTGTAATAAACGGTTCGGCCTGCTTCAGACTGATCAACCGATTCAGAATGTTTTTATAATACAAATTCTTTTTTCTCTGATTAAAATCCGTGTATAAAAGCTCTTCGATAATATAGGTGTACTTTTCTGGAAGAGCTTTTCTCAGTTTTGACCGTGTATACTTGACCGCGCAAAAACCCATAAATCCGACCAGATTTATGATCGTATCTGCATACCATTCATCATCTTTGACGGCCTCAAAATAATCATGTTTCAGCGCATATTCCGGATAACTAATAAGCAGGCTAAACCAGTCTTTCTGTTCGGTCGTCCACTGATCCCCGTAGTAATTTTCGATTTTTTCCCGAACATTACCGGCCCCAGTACGCAAAATGTGTTCGAACGCCTGAGAAGACCCATGAACATCCGAAAGATATAACTCTGTCCCCTTAGGTAAGTTCTGTATGGCTTCTAGGTTAATTAGTTCCGTGTAGACTGCTTCTGGTGTCGAATATTTCTCTCTAAGTAAGTTTAAATAGTTTTGATCCATTTTTGCCCTCCAGTTTGCCCCAAGATATTTTTTAAAAAAAGAGGCCGTTTTTTTAATAGTACAAGAGACTTTAACACCTGAATATGCGTTAAATCCGCCATCAATCGATAAGACGACACCATTGATAAAACTGGATGATTTTTCGTCAGTCAAGAATAATAAGCCACCGATCAATTCTTCAGCTTCACCAAAACGCTCCATTAGTGTGTTTTTCAAAATTTTGTTTGCGCCATTTGAAAATAGATAATAATAGTCTTTTATCTCTCTATTTATCACATTCATACTATCATTTCTTATAAAATATCGTCGTCCGCTTTGCTTAGATCCTGAACAGTTTTTTCTAAAAAGAATTCAGGGTATTTCTCAATGATGTTGGTTTGAGAACGCTCTATGAAGTGAATATGATTTACAATTAGATGTTTTACTTCTTCCGTTTGTTTTGATTTGATCGCACTTAAAAGTTCTTTATGTTCTTCCAGAACCTGTTTATAGTCAAAGGTAACGTTTTTTAGATGTAACCATCTAAAACGATCCAAGTGAACACTAAACTCTTTGATCCAGTTCCATATTTGACCTTTCCCGACAATGTCATAACATACTCGATGAAATTCGTTGTCTAAATCATGGTAGCCGGAGATGTTACCTTTTTCGAATTCCACCTTCTGAGCATCTAAAATAGCTTGTAACCGTTGCTCGGCTTTTTTATCCATATTGGCACTTAATTCGACCATGACTTCTTTCTCCACACATTCTCTGACAAAACGTGAATGAATGGCCTGACTCATATCAATCTTAGATACATACGTCCCCGATTGAGGAAATGTATACACTAGTCCTTGTTTCTTCAATTGTTTGAGTGATTCCCGTATAGGTGTACGGCCAATGCCTAATAACTCCATTAATTTTGATTCCGAGATTTTTTGACCTGGATATAACTCTGTTTTTATAATCATTTCTCGTAATTTTTCGTACGTTTGATCTTGTAATGTTATGTTTTGCATAGTCTAACTCCTTTCGTCCTTCATGTAATCGCTAACTTGTATACTAATATCTAAGAATATAACACAAAAACATCGTATTGTTAATGTTTATTAGATTTCGAAAAAAAAGGACAATCGCTAAGTTGTCTTTTGAATTCTTTCGTTTAATTAAGCATTTACCCGCATCGCTTCCTCCTGAGCACGTATGCATAATTCCTGTGCTTTAAAAATGTGTACTTGTGTCATGCCGTTTTCTGTCCAGTTTAGACAATCCTTGATCATTTCGCCAAAGAACGGAAACCCTACTTCCCCCTTAACATTGAAATACTTTTCACCTTTTTCAGTGACAAGATAGACATGATTGCCTGTTTCTTATTTGGCAACTTCCACATACTTTCATACTTCAATCGTCCCTTTTGTTCCGGTAACAATTACTTTTTCTCAACAAAAAAAGTAGAAAGCCTCTAAACAGAACCTGTTTAAAAGCTTTCTACTTTCAATATATTGGTCAGTACCCTTGTTAACGGACACCACCGCCGCCGCCTCCGATTGCTCCACCACCGCCACCGATAGATGTTGCACCACCTGTACCACCGGTGTTCGTATACCCGCCATTAGAAAGTCCCGTGTGAACACTCGCTGACATTATATGCAGGCCGTAATAACCGGAATAAAAGTACGGCAGTCCTTCAATTTCCTGGTTTGTCCATTCCGGAACAACTTCTTCTAGCTGATTGATCATCTTTTCTTCTTTTCCATACAAGCTTGCCCAAATCAGGAAATCTTTCTCTTCGATCAACTGACGGTAAGAAAGTGACGCATCCTTTTCCAAGGCTTTAATGTGGTTTTCAAACTGAGTCAACTGATCATATAATTTCTGACCTTTTTTAGTCGTACTCATGAAGGGTAGTTTCATTTTAAAGAAGTGCACTTCTTTTTCTGTCAAGTAGCCTTCTTTTATTAAGACAGCTTCCGATTCGTCCAGTAGACTTTGCTGTAAAGCATACAGTTTTTCGCCATTTTTCTCGGCCCACTTGGTCATTTCTTTATTCGTTATTTGATTACTGTCGTTCAACGCGTTCAAAAACAGTTCCCATAAGTCATGTTCAAACTGTGAAGCATTGAAACTGTTTTCTCTCTTCGTTTGAAAGGTTTTAGGAAAAAAAGTTAACAGCGTGCGTCCCTTTTTACCCTTCTCTGTTGTATCGGTCTCAATAGAAATGACTTTTTCTTTCGACCACTTTAATAGATAAGCAAAGATGTACTGTTCATAAGTCCCTTTTTGAAGCTGCTGCAAAAAGAATGCAATATCTGTTAGTTCTCCGTCTTTATAAGGAATAGCTGTATACATCATTCCTTTATTACGTTTACGCTGAGCATAACCCGTCAGCACTTTTCCTTGTTCTTTCTTCTTGGCATCTATTTTAAACAAAGCAAATAAGAATGCACCGAACCCCGTCAGCAACGTTCCGAATAAGCCGATAAGGATAGAGCTGTCAAAGTCATCTTCCGCTCCACCACGACCGGTTTCAGCTTCCGCCCTTTCAAGCTGTTCAGAAAGAGTCTCGTCCACGTAATAAGATGGGATAAATGGATCATTCAGAAAATGCATCAAGACCGCTACGGGACGATTCGATTCGACACCGCTTTCTGAATAAGATCGCAATACACCATTGTCGAGTTGGACATTCCCTTGATATCCGAATCCCCAAAATCGTGTATCTTCTTCGGTGAAGGCTTGCGGTCCCTTAATTTCGATCGTTAAATACTCGGGTTCCATCTCTCCAAACGTATTGAAATCCCAAAATAATGCCTGCCCGTCATCTAATTGCCTGACTACATTCGCTACCGTATACGACAGTGTGTAAGACCGATCACCGTATTCCTCTATGCCCCAGACAAGTTCGACGCCATCGCGTGTTTCCAAGATGCCGTAAGTCCCAGCTTTTTCTTCTCGCGAGCGATCCGAGTCCCACTCATCCTCTTCAGTCAAGCCCTCCACTTGAAAGTCGATCACTTCTAACCCGTCTTCTTCTTGAATCACGATATAGTGTTCTGTCCCGCTTTCCAAGATCACGCGTCTGCGTTCAGTGATCACGCCCGTCCCATTCTCTAGCAGTTCAACTGAAACTGCCATTTCGACCAGTTCATTGTCTTGCGCATACACCATTTGGGATCGAAACGTCACTAAAATCAATGCGACGAGCCCCCAACCTAACCAACCTTTTTTCATCGATACATCCTCCATTTTTTCTCTTGATACTAGTATATAAAAGATAGGTATGCATAATAACGGTCTTAGGACTGATTTTTCACATATTAATCGAAAAAGATTTATTCATTCCAATTAACTGGACTCCAAAGCGTGCCATCCAATTCTCCCTGCAGCTGTTCTCTCCGTTTTTCCTGTTCTATCAGCAATTCTTTAGTTGCTTGAAGTAATGCCTTTTGTTTGTAATCATGACTTTCTTCAAACAATTTTTCCAACTGATTCTTTAACCATTGATTGTCTTCCATACGTTTCCTCTTCTTTCTTTATACATCATAGTTATCGATATGTAGACTCAACTCGTCAAGGTCCATCCGGTTATCTTCAATAGCTTCACTGACAGCCTCAAGAATAAAGGCGGTCCCTTCTGTCGGTAATGTTTCTCTCGAAGTTTTTTCTAATTGGTCAAGTATCCACTCTTCTTTTCTTTTCAAAGACACGGGATGTTTTAAACTAACGTACTGCTGATAATCAACAAGCAATGACATCTTTTCTTTTTCCGTCAGATAAGGAAACTGAAAGATGGTTAAAGGTTTCAAATAGGTCATCCCTGTTTTTCTCGCCACTGCCTGATAGGGTTTGGTCAACTCACTGATACTAAAACCTTCCTGTCCGCCGGTTTGGTATTCTTTCTCAGGCAGTCCGATAATTAAAACCAGTCCAAATTCTTTTCCATGAAGCTTATTTCCACGGTAGCCAAAAGCAAAATGATTTGTCAATACCTCATCTTGCCATTTTTTTAACAACGGTGGCGAAGAATACCAGTAAAATGGAAACTGGAAAAGGATGCGATCATGTTCTAGCAAGAGCGCCTGCTCTCTTGCTACATCGATCATGCCATCTGGATACGTTTGTTCAAGCACATGTACCGTGACGTTTCCATCTTCGGGTAAAGAGTGCATCAAAAACTGTTGACTGCTTGATTCATCCACAGTTGGATGAGATAAAATAATAAGTGTTTTCACTGCTACTCTCCTCTCGTATATTTCTATTGTTTTCTTAGGTGATCCAAGTATACCAAATCTATGCTGTTAAAGTGAATAATTAGGAATTACCTCTCATAACGGGTACACTTATAGTGAAGAAATTGAATTGGGAAAGCACATCTAAACTAAAGATATAGTCAATCAACCTGGTCGAAGTCTAAGGTGGAATGTTAAAAATTAAAAGGATTCGTTTTTGTACAAAAAATTGGCGCTTTGGCTGAAGTTGGCAAAACAGCGAAAGAAGTCAAATCCTTATTACGCAACTTGAAAGGATGGTTCGTTAACATGACAGAGATAGCGAAAGCGAAAAAGTGGTTGGTTTTATTTGGCGAGAAAGTTATAGAGAACGAAGAATATTTAAATCAGTTAGATGCTGCTATCGGAGACGGCGATCACGGCAGCAATATGAACCGCGGTGCTCAAGCGCTGAAATATAAACTCGAATCCAGAGATTATGATGACCTGCCAGATTTATTTAAAGAAGTGGGTATGGCTCTCGTCGGAAAAGTTGGCGGTGCGAGCGGTCCGCTATATGGTTCAGCTTTTATTGAGATGGCCAAAAAAGCAAAAGAATCCACTGATTTTTCTGATATCGTATCTGCCGGTTTAGACGGAATCAGTACCTGCGGCAAAGCAAGAACAGGAGAAAAAACAATGGTCGATATGTGGTCACATGCCGTTGATGCTTTAAATGAGGGGACATTGTCAAAAGACGTCATTGATGAGGCCTTAACAGATACAAAAGAAATGAAAGCAACTAAAGGTCGCGCGTCTTACATTGGTGATGGCTCCATTGGTTATATCGATCCGGGCGCTCAATCAAGTGCCTATCTTTTCATTGCCCTACTTGAGACAGGGGTTTTAGACGATTAAATCGAGAGGTATTCTCCTCGTTTCTAATGTTAAAATGTTAAAAAATTGCTAGCGGATTGATGTAATCATCGAAGCGGGATGGTTATATCCCGACAGGAAAATAAAAAACGCCACCATGTAGGTGCTAAAATTAGTGCAACTAATCAATGTGTGATTTTTAACTGAAAGAAACCGGAAGGATCCTTTTTTTATGAGGATCCTTCCGGTTTTCCCTTTTAATAGGAGCCTTTATTTTTTGACGACTACCTTAAATCCGAATGAATGATAGGCTTTATTCGTAAAATGACGAACTCAGTTTAATTCTACGCGTGAGTTCGACATTTTGCTACTGAATGTGCAGACTCAATTTTTTTCTACGCGTGAGTTCGACATTTCCACTTCAAAAGTGCAGACTCAATTTTTTTTTGCGCGTGAGTTCGACATTTCCACTTCAAAAGTGCAGACTCAGTTTTTTTCTGCGCGTGAGTTCGACATTTTGCTACTGAAAGTGCAGACTCAGTTTTTTTCAACGCGTGAGTTCGACATTTTGCTACTGAAAGTGCAGACTCAGTTTTTTTCTGCGCGTGAGTTCGACATTTTTTCTCCAAAAGTGCAGATTCAATTTTTTTCTGCGCGTGAGTTCGACATTTCCACTTCAAAAGTGCAGACTCAGTTTTTTTCTGCGCGTGAGTTCGACATTTTGTTACTGAAAGTGCAGACTCAATTTTTTTATGTGCGTGAGTTCGTCATTTTGCTACTGAACGTGCGGATTCATCATGCTAAACTGAGATTCTCTTCTCGGAAATCAGTACCCTACTTTTAGCATCCACTCATAAATCGATTGGGCGACTTCATTAGCTTCTAATGACGTATTGTTGATTTTTTTATAGTTTACGGAAGGCAGACGTTTCTGCACTTCACCACTATGAGAATTTAACCGATGTTTTTCAGCGCTCTCTATAAGTTCATTTTTAGAAAAATCGAGATTTCGCTTTGACGGTTTTGCAGCCAATCTGCTTTCATGCGTGTTTCTTTTTAACCGCTCTTTTAAATCAGCTTCCAATTCCACGAAGTACACACGGCCGTTAGCCTGTTCAAACTTATCTACCCAGGATGCCAAAACCTTCCAGTCACTTTCCATATCAAATCCGGCAACCACTGTGAAAATGATTCCTTTGGTGGCGTTTGTTTCTTCGTTGTTAGTAAAAGCTTCAAATAAATTGCAACGGACTATTTCTGATAGCTGAAATGTTTGAGGGGTGTAATTTAGAAATCGAGCAAACAGATCGATCGTTTCATGGTTAAATAAGAGTTTTGCATCCAGATACTTCTCAAGTTCTGATCCGACAGTCATTTTGCCTACAGCTTGCGGCCCAACAATCAAAATCAAATCCATAACCTAACACCTCTATTCCTATAATAATCCATTAAATAGCGCAAACAGTTCTGTATGTTTACGTTTAAGCGACAAGGGACGGTAGGTTTCTTTATCTATAAATGCATGCTTCGTTTCACCTATACAGCGAACTTCCTGGGTCTCTTTATCGCGAACAGTATATTCCATAATCAGTTTAATACCGGTAAACTGTTTGACTGCCGCATCGATCAAGACTGTTTCACCAAAACGGGTCATTGATTTATATTCCGCATTGACCGCTAAAACCGGTATCATAATGCCCTCGTCTTCCATCCGCTGATAGCTGAATCCGATTTCATCCATTAAATATGTACGTGCTTCTTCAAACCATCTGATATAATTCGAATGATGAACGATTTGCATTTGATCCGTTTCGTAATACTGTACTTTGTGACTATACCGTTCCATCACATGACCCTCCATTTTTTCTGCATTATTGGATACTAGTGTAGCACAGATCATGCCTTTTATGGTAAAATTTATAATGACAATGATTTGTGTAACTTATCACTATCACAAGATAAGGAGGCGTTAAACGAATGAATATGAATATAATAGGAATGGTTATAGGTTGGGTGGCAATTTCAGCAGCAATTGTCGGCTTTTTCTGGCAAACAACAATTATGGCTATTGTGGCTATTGTTTTAGGTATTATTGGTTTCTTCTTAAAAGCAGACATCAAACGCATGAGCATCACTGCTATCGGGATTGCACTCGTGGCACTGCTTTTCGACATGGTATCTTACTAATCAAATAAAAAACGGCACAATCAATTCAATGACTGTGCCGTTTTTTTGTGTTAAAAATCTATCGATACACATGCTTACTTAATTATAAGCGGCTTCAACTGTTCATCGATCACTTCTTTTTTATTGTCGGATTGAATCAGGGCACCCGCCGTATACGCGCCTTCAATAAATGCACAATCCATTATTTCAATATTTTTATCGCTCATTTCACTGACCATTTCCAGAGTCATTTTTGCACTTCCTAAATCGTAGAAAGCATATATATTATCTGCTTCATTATCGTTCACTGCTTTCATGATTTTATCGAAACTTGATCCCACACCGCCATCATCTGTTCCACCTGTATACGTCACAGACGTGTCAGCTGCGCCCTCTTTGACAAGTTTGTATAAACCCAAAGCTAACTCTTCAACATGCGAAACGAGAACAACACCAAAAGATTTAGTCATTTTTTTCAACCTCCTTAATTAAAGCGATAAATAAATAACCACTAGATACCGCACCTGGATCCAGGTGACCAATCGAACGTTCGTTTAAATAAGAAGCTCGTCCTTTTTTTGCTTTCAGTGGTTTGGTTGCTTCCATCGTTTCTTCAATAAAATCTACTGTCAATGTATCTGTTCTCAACGCTTCCACAACGGGTCCCCACATATCGACCATCGTTTTATCTTTCAATTCGGCTTTTCCACGTTTCTTGATAGCGTTTAACCCGGCTTCCACAACTTCAGGAAGACCTTCTTCATCTATGACTTTAGACATGTCTAAAAATGCGGAACCGTACAACGGCCCTGATGCACCACCGACCTTGCTTATCATCGCCATTGCTGCTTTTTTCATCACCTCACTGGGTTTTGTCAAACTGTCATCCTTGATCATTTCTTCGACAGCCGTTACCCCTCGTGCCATATTAGAGCCATGGTCTCCATCACCGATTGCCTGATCGAGGTCACTTAAATATTGTTTCTGCTCTTGAATCCTTTTACTGAATTCAAGTAACCATTGTCTTGTTTCGTCAGTTGTTAATGTCATTTTTGTTCATTCCTTCCTATCCCCAGCTTGGCGTGGTTACTTCTTCATTTAATGCAGCTATTTCGCTTGTCCCGCTAAACTCGATCATCGTCAACGATAATCCTGCCATATCGAGAGACGTCATATAGTTCCCAACTTTTGTATAAGCAATTTGCATGTTTGATTCGTCGAGTTCTTTTTTGACATCATTTAAAAATACATATTGTTCCATCAACGGTGTAGCGCCTAAACCATTGACCAATAACCCATACTGTCCATCCTCTTTAAAAGTGAATGACTGGGACAATTTCTCCACAAGTTCTTTTGCAATTTCCTTAGAGGTTTTCATCGTTTCTCTCAAGTAACCAGGTTCACCGTGGATACCTACACCATACTCTAGTTCATCAGCTTTCAGGTCGAAACCAGGTTTGCCCACTTCTGGAACAGTGGCAGCAGTCAAAGCGACACCTATTGTTTTTATTCGTCCGACCAGGTCATCTCCAAGCTCTTTTAATTCCTTTAAAGTTTTTCCTTGTCTGGCATAGGCTCCAAGGATTTTATGGACAAAAATGGTTCCGGCGACGCCTCTTTTTCCTGCGGTGTACGTACTGTCTTCAACTGCAATATCGTCATCAACCAGCACCGTTTCCACTGCTATATCTTCCATTTCAGCTAACTCTTTGGCCATATCAAAATTCAAGACGTCACCAGTATAATTTTTCACGACCAGAAGGACGCCCTGTCCGTTGTCACTTGCTTTGATTCCTTCTAGCACTTGATCTGGTGTCGGAGAGCTGAATACCTCGCCGCAAACGGCTGCGGAAAGCATGCCTTCACCAACGAAACCTGCATGAGCGGGTTCATGGCCACTTCCGCCACCACTGACGAGCCCAACCTGATTTTCAATGTCTCTGCTCACGATCACACGATAGTCATCAATTTTTTTCACCAGGTCTTGATGAGCAAAACAGAACCCTTCAATCATTTCATCTACCACTCTACTCGAATCATTTATGATTTTTTTCAATTTCTATTTCCTCCTTGTCTTCTCTAGTTGATTTGATAGTTCTCTTATAATCCACCTACACTTTTTTACATCAGCGAAAAAAGTGACACTAGACGATAGGAACATCATCCTATGCATAGCATCACTCCCAACTCGACTTATTTTGCTCTTTTTAGGTAAGCTTTTGCGTATACATCAACTGCTCGGATAGCTTCCACGACGTCTTCAGGAGTGACAGTAAATGGCATATTATCCATCGTTTCTCCTTCTTTTGTTGCGGATTTCCCTACTGCCAGCAAATCTTCATATGATTTATCTTCCAGATGCATCTGTTCTAAAGTTACAGGTAGATCTAAGGCTACATACATCTCGAGATAGCGATCGATTTCTTTGATCGTTTTATTTTCAAGTACCAATTGGGTCAACGTTCCATAGGCAACTTTTTCACCATGGGATAGATGATGGATGTCGCCATCGACAGCAGTAAAGCCATTATGGATGGCATGTGCTGCGGCAAGTCCAGAATCTTCAAAACCTAAACCTGAAAGCAACGTGTTTGCTTCAACGACCGCTTCAAGTGCCGGTGTAACTATCTTATGTTTATTGGATTCGTAGGCTAGAACGCCATAATCAAATAAAACTTCCTCGCATTTCTCTGCAATCGCATAACCTGCGATCGTTGCTTTACCGCCACTCATTGTGTTCCCGTTTTTCTGTTTCACAGCACGGGCTTCGACCAGGGTAGCCATGGCATCAGAAATACCTGAAGCTAGCATACGCGCTGGGGCACCCGCAATGATTTTAGTATCCATCAATACCAAGTCCGGATTCTTTTTATAGAATAAGTACTGTTCAAAAGCCCCCTCTTCCGTATAAACCACTGATAAACCTGATGTCGGTGCGTCCGTTGAAGCAAGCGTTGGAAAGACGACAACAGGAACTTTCATGTTATCTGCAACGGCTTTTGCGGTATCCAGCGCTTTACCTGCGCCTATTCCCAAGATAAAATCAACAGATTTTTCTTTGGCAATTTCACTGATACGATTGATTTCTTTCATTGAACATTCACCATTAAAGGTCACTTTAGTTATTGTAAAGGTATCTGATAAATTCTCGATCAAAGTATTGGCTGCGAGATCCTGCACAAATTCATCCGCTAAGACTATGACTTGTTTACCGAAGTGCTCCATATATTGACCGGCATGGTGCAATAAATCTTTCCCTTGAATGTAACGACTTGGACTAACAAAAATTTTATCCATTGTAAAACCTCCTAATAATTTTCCTCTTCACATTATATAAGTTGTGAAAGGATTAAGTTCATTATAGTATGAAAGCGCTTATAATTAAACGGACAATTAGGTATATCTGTCAAAAAAACACCTAAGACTCATATATCTAAACAACTCTAATCGTCATCCTTTATTCCAAAATGACTAACATAAAATATAGAGGCTGAGATTTTTCTCTCAGCCTCTATATTTTATGTATGATTTTATATAACCTATTTTCATTTAGCCGAGCCACTAACCACCATATTCATTGACTAAAGTTTTCACAGTGTTACTCTAGATATTCATTGCATATTTCGCAATGGCCATATCTTCTTCCACTGTCCCTCCGCTTACCCCTATGGCACCGACTACCTCATTGTCAATTACTATAGGAAAACCTCCACCAAATGGAACGATTTTACAGTCATTTGACAACTGTAAACCATATAGACTTTCTCCAGGTTGAACTAGCGGGGTCACCTCATCCGTTCCTATTCCTAAAGCTGCAGAGGTAAAGGCTTTGTTTACTGCAATTTCCACACTCGTAAATAAAGCTTTTTCCATTCTATGCATAAGCATTTGGTTTCCACCAGTATCTACAGCTGAAAACACGATCGGAACATTCATTGCTTCTGCTTTTTCTTCAGCTGCCTGCGCCATTTTCTTGACTGTTTCCAAAGAAACTTGCTTAATAGTATTAACTTTAATAGTCATTAGACTTTCCTTTCAGGTTCTTCGATTTTTTTATTATCTGCTTAGTAATTCACTCTCTACACGAGCTAACGTAAACAGTAAGTCTGATAGTCTGTTTGTATACTGAATAAGTTCTGCCCTTACTGCTTCTTTTTTCTGGAGCTTTACTAGCAACCTTTCTGCTCTACGTACAATTGTTCTTGATACATGCAGAAAAGAAGACGCAGATGTTTCTCCAGGAATAATAAATGCTTTCAACTTTTCAAGTTGAGCAGTATAGTCATCAATGATACGTTCTGACGATTCTATATCTTCTCTTTGAATCTTTTTAGATAACTTTTCTTTGCCTCTCGCATCACTCGCCAGTTCAGCGGATAATATGAATAATTTTTCCTGGATATCTCGAATAACAATTTTCAGTTCTTGATCTCTGATTTCAGAATAAGCCACCCCCATCGTAGCATTGGCTTCATCAAACGTTCCATAGCAATCCACTCGCAAATCATCTTTGGTGACTCTACTTCCACCTAATAAAGCAGTTTCTCCTTTATCGCCTGTTTTTGTATAGATAGCTCCCATTTTACACATCCTTACCCATTTTTTTCCAGTTTAAATGGTATGCCTTTAACTAGTCTGGCTGCATTCGCACCTATATTTCTCATATTATATAGAGCTTCATCACATCCGACCGTCAAAAGCGGTTTATCCTGTTCCAGTTTGCTGCTGTGGAGGCTAATCATATTATCTTTTCCAAATCCCACGCCCACGCCCAGCGCAGAAGCAAGTGCAGCATGATAACTTTGTACTTGCGCGGTTTTATGCTTACTTTCTCTTACGTAAACTGGAATTCCTTCTTCCTCTATTCCCCAAAGCACTTCATTTAGAATGTCCGATTTTTGTGCCGGAAGAGAAACATAAACGTAAATACACACTTTATCTAGCGTAAAATCATTAGTCATTAAATCCTTCCCCTTCCGCATAATTCAAAATCAGACCCGTAGCTACTGCATTTCTCGGCCCTTCTGTGCTTCTGATATTTCCTCGACCAGCAACAACACCGTAGTGAGCCAGTGCATCTGTAACCAACTGTGGAATTTCAAAATCCAGTGCCGATCCACCTACCAATACGACGAATTCTATACTTCTAATATTTCCTGTTGGAGATACTGTCCGCAACGCCCTGAGAGCATTAGTCACAAACACTTTCTGCTTAGCGCTTTTTCTGATTGCTTTGACCTTTTCCAGAGACATATTTCCTTGGATAGGTATCATACCATCATCTTTCATTATTACAGTCCGAGCAAAAAACTGCGGATCTAATGGGCTGTTCATGAATTCCACTGTTCCATCTTCGTGTCTGATATGGAAGAGGCTTTCAACCTTAGCTAGCGGATATTTTTTCACATCTTCAGCTAAACCAAAACTCTCCAGCCCCAATTCTGAATTAATCAGCATCGTTACCATATTACCTGCTCCGGCCAAATGAACAGACGTGATTTCGCCTTTTTTATCAATAATCGAAGCGTCAGTGGAACCTGCCCCCATATCAAGTATTGCCAAAGGTGTATTCGTTCCCGGTGTAGTAAGTGCACCGCCGATTGCCATATCTGCTTCGACGCCACCTACCTCTACTTCTATATTAATTTTTTCAGTCAACTGATCAGCAATCATTTCCATTTGCAGTTTATCCGCCTTTACCATTGCGGCAATCCCTACAGCATTTTCCAGAGAAAATTCCTGAGCCAACCCGCCTTTAACTGTCTGCGGCGTCAATGTATCTACTGCTAATAAGTCTTTTATTTTAACCTCTGAAACCGGCTGTTTCGTAAGGTCTGACATGACTTGGCGGACGCGTTCGAGCATCCCCCCGGCATTAGTACCTGCTTCGCCTTTTATATCTTCGATCACCTTGGAGTAACATACTGCCTCCATGATTTTCAAGGCTCCATCTTCTATGTCAACTGTTTTTTCTCCTCTGTCACCTTTAACAATGATTTTGCCAGCCGGTATTCTTTTTTCCTGTACATCTCCCTTAGGTGTTTTAATAACGACAGCCGATCTGTTGCCGATTAAAGCTCTGGACAAAGGTACAATCATTTTGGTTTCTTCAGAGGTAAGTCCGAACACTGTAGCAATACCATAAGGGTTTGATAAGACATCTACAACACCACCAACAGGTGCAACCTCAACAGCAGCTTTCATTCCAAGTGGCACTTTCTCTAACAATAATACTTCATCAACTATGGGGATTTTTTGAGCTAAACGATTATTTATTAGAACCCCATCATCTTTTTGAAGAATGGCGCCAACTACTTGAACACCTTTTTCTACAGCTTTGTTGATCTTAGAAGCTGCTACAAAAAAGTCGATTTTTTTAGAAACTAATACAATAACAGGTTTTTTTTGAAGGATGAATTCTTCTAAATCGTTCAGCTCAACAGTTTCGCCTACACCTACCCCCAATCCACCGGGAGTTTCAGGGTTATGACCAATCATTGTAGACTCAGTAATGATTGTTTCAGTTATTGTCTCCATAGCAACATCACCTATGACTGGCGCTGCTTCGTTGATTCGAATCAGTCCTAAATCTTTTCTAGTAATTCCTGCTTTTCTTAAAGCTTGATCTAAAGATTCAAAAACACCCTTAATATTTTGCTCTGTTCCTTTGATTCCGCTGGTTGGAACAATTCCACTAGCCATGAAATCAAGTTGATTTTTTTCAGTTAATTTAGCCAAAGCAACTTCAGTTGTAGCATTTCCTATATCCACACCTGCAATAATCTTCATTACCATACCTCCTAAAAAACTGTTTACCTATTCTTCTTTTCTTAATTTCTTTCTTTTATCATATACTTCAGCAGCTTCTCTAATGAATGCTCCATTGATTTCAGCATCATATTTCTCTTCTAACTCTTCTGCTATTTCTATGAGGTCTTCTCTTGAAGAACGATAGGGCCTAAGTGCATTATAAATTTCCAGTAGTCTTTTATCAGGTATAGCGATTAGTTCTGCTGCTCTTCTAAAGTTTCTGGAAACAGCTTTTCTTCCATCTGAATCAGATATCTGTGCTTGTAATTCTAAAGTTTCCGGTGATATTCTCACATCTTCTGGCTTCACTTCACCGTTCATTACTTTTTCCAAAGTGATATCGTTTAATTTTTTCCCTGTCGGTGTTTTAAGAAGGTCCGGTCTTTTCTGAGCTAATGGATAATCTTTCTGTGCATTCAATTTTTTATCTGACATACTAATTCCCCCTATTCCTCAAAACTCACTTGTATTTCAACAGATTTTTCGTCTTCAACCACATATTTCGTTTCCTTAATATGTAGTAATGCTGCTTTCGCCTGAAACTTTGGTCTCGCCATTTGATCATTTTTAGTCGGCACGGGTTTCGGTGACTGGTCTTTTGCATATTGTGCAGCATTTTTTCCGATCATCCTATATGTTTCTAAATTTAGCAAAGGAGCCTGAGAAAAAATCTCCAGGTTGTTCAACGGTAGTAAATCTTTTTGATGTATTACTGTTGTTCCTTTAGATTGAATGCCCACTCCAATACCTGAACCACTGAGCTTGGCTGCTTCATGTGATATAAAAGATACATCCGACGTTTTAACAACACGCACTACTCTCGGGTGAAGCCCTTCTTCTTCGATACCTGCCATAATCTCTCTTAAGATACCGTCATGAGGAACATCTACAATACTCTTGTGCTGATACTTGAAAAAAGCGGGTGCCAGGCCAATAACGACCTCGTCTTCTCTGTTACCTATTACGGCTTTTTCTGTTTCAGTCAACTTCATTATCATCACGTCCTTCTCAATTGTTTTTATTCGATATCTTCCGCTTTCATTGCATTTGGAATGTTTTTGATTTCTTCCCATCTTTCTTCGCTGATTCTATAGCCGCTTCCCGGTCCCATATAATCATTGACATCATTCACTGCACTGACTACGTTGAAGTCCTTGTCGATTATTGCCGAAGTATGCAGGTAATCTCCTGAAATTCTTTGCTTCAACATATTCAGCAAGTTTTCTGCCACATCGTCAAACCCTTTTTTACTTAAAGCTTTAACAATATCCAACCCTGTTATCCCCTGCTTCATCATTTCTTCTACAGCTTTTAAATCTTCCACTACATTTCTTTCAGGCATATCTTTGCTGCCATGTGCATAAGTTGCCGCTTCAACTTCTTCGTCTGTAACCTCTGGTAGTCCCAATTCACTAAAAACAGCTTGTATAGCTTTAGCTGCTTTATTTCTGATGGCTACCGTTTCTTTTTCTGTAACTGGTCTTAATCCGCCATCTACCATCAAGTCTCTCTGAAGAATGTTGTAATCGTCAAAGTCCTCAGCATCAAAGTTGGAACCCGCAAACATATTGTCATAGTTAGGTACCGCACTGTATCCTGAGAAAATAAAGTCTGTTCCCGGCAGCATCTGCATAAGTGTTCTAGCTGTTCTCCTGATATCTGAATGAGAGAAAGTCTGATCATTAGCTGAAGCCGACTCGAGATCGAGCATCATTGCAATCAAATTCTCTGCCAGCACCGCTCTGATTCCTGAAGGAACAGCACCTGTCATTCCGATGCAACTTACAGAACCATTTTGCAGTCCTTGGACACCCGCTCCTTTTGTGATGTAAATACACCGCGTTTCCAGATAAAGCATTGATTTCCCTTCTGTATATCCCATCAGTGCTTCCGATCCTGTGCCAGATGTGAATCTCATTTTTAATCCTCTAGAAGCATATGCCGAGGCCAGGAAAGCTTTGGACCATGGCGTGTCATCGCCGTCTGTGAAAACAGCCTCAGTTCCATATACCGATACGGTTTCAGCGTAACTTGTAAATCCTCTCATTCCTAACTCAAGTTCTGTAGCTTCTTCTACTGCACACTGGGTTAACACACCGCCGCGGCCGACTTGAGAACCTACAAGAATACCAAGCGCATTGAACGGAGCATACCGAACTATCCCTACTGTTGTTTCCTGCTCGTCGAATCCTCTAATTGAAGCTTCTGCTGCATCTGCAGCTATTTGTACGACATTATCTTTTAAATTTGTTACATGACACTGATTTGATGGTGTTTTTCTCGCACGCATTTTCTGCACTGCCATCATCATTTCAACGACATTCATCGTTCCTACGACCTCCACGATTTTGGCAGGGGTCATCGCCGTTGTTAATTCTACAATCGTTTTTCTGTCAACATTGATATCCACGAGCATTTTTGCTAAATTAGTCGAATCCATCTCCATAACTTCTTCGGCTTTATCTAAGTTTATTGCATATTCAGCTATAAACTGATCGATCATATCAAATTCTTCTCTGGACTTGCCATCCAGTTCAATTACTTTCTTTCCTTCTATTTTAATACTTGGCTTGGGATCATTAGGACTTTCCATTGCAATAAGTCCCTCGTCTGCCCATTCGCTAATGAATCCATCTTTGTTGACCGGACGATCTTCCAACGCTTGAAATCTTTTCGATCTCATTTTATTTCCCTCCTAGTTTCTTGATGCATATTTTTAAAAGCTGATGATTTGCCTGATAACTTTTACTTTTCGAAAAAAACATTAAGTTTTCACTTTCATAAGAGTAATTATCCACTTCAAAAATAAGGGACGTTACTGGGCATTCTAACTACTACACTGTTACTTTTGTTGTTCAGCTCTTTCAATATTCATAACTACACAATATCTTTTAGAAATAAAATCACATTTCATTTAACTTTAAAATGATGCAAGTTCCCAAAATATCATGTCCCCGTCTTCAGGAACAAAATCTTCAGCTGATTCGGAGACTATTTCTTCATTTACTTCATAGACCCAGAATTTTTTTTCTTCGATACTTTGCTCAACACCTTCGATGGCTTCGACAAATCCTTCGTCAGAAACATTCATATCGTAATTATTTATCATTATTTCCATTAGTGCTAAGTTCTCATTTACTTCGAGCGTGTCATTGACTAGTTCCTCTTCGTTCGCATATATCATCACGTTCACTTCTTTAGTTTCTTCTGATGTGAAAACAGCATCTCCGTTTTCGCTTGTAACCCAAACGATAACAACCAGAGCGAGGAGTGCTATCACCGCTGTCAGAATGATATTACTTTTCTTATTCATTAAACCGCTCCTTTATTTCTTATCATTTGATTGTATGTTTGTTTTTTTGACTTGTCCGCTCAAATATACCCATTACTATTGGATATAACAGAGCAAAAAATATCACATTCCCACCGGCGTGCATAATGTCAAAAACGAGACCGGATAAATAATACGGTAAGAATATATTCCACCCGAAAAATGGGGCCTGGACGAGTGAGATTATCAAACCGTACAGCAGTCCTAAAAATGCGACAAAAATCTGCAGCACAGGCATGCTTAAAGATTCATAAGAACCTTCAAGTAAATAAGTCAATCCAATCAGAACAGCATATGCAGCGAGTTGTGCGAGTGTCCAAGGTCCCATTCCCATATAGATATTTGTAAGTAAAACGGAAAGGAATGATACAGCCAAACCGTTTTCCCATCCATAATATAAAGTAATACAGACAATTAGAACTGTCATTGGCTGGACATTAGGGACAAAAGAAAAGCTTAGTCTCCCCACGGAAACAAGTGCTGCGAGCAGGGCAATACGAGTTAGAGAGTAAGTACGTCCTCTACAGTATCCCGAATGATTGTCTATGGGGCCAGATTCCACGTACCATTCTCCTTTCTGCTTTACTCAACAAATCGGGCAAATATCTGAAAAAGGAATCCCTTGCAATTCTAAATATACACCCGTCTCTATTTTAATAACGAGAAGTCGATCACTTCAAAAAGTGAAGTGATCGACTTCTTTTATATTTATTACATGGCTTCTTTGAAAATCTTAATGATATCTTCTTCTGTACCAGAAATCGGGTTAGTACCTGCGTTCCCATCTTTCATGGCCATTTTCGCCATATATTCGAAATCTTCTTCCTTGACTCCCATTTCAGCTAATCCTGAGGGAATACCTACATCCTCGGAAAGTCTTCTCAATGCTTCGATGGCTTTATCAGCTGCTTCTCTCACAGACAAGCCTTCAATGTTTTCTCCCAAGAATTGAGCAATATTAGCATATTTCTGTGGATTTGAAATCAGATTATATCGAGCGACATGCGGCAATAAGATAGCATTTGCTACACCATGCGGCATATCATATAAACCACCTAACTGATGAGCCATGGCGTGGACATATCCTAAACCGGAATTATTGAAGGCCATACCTGCCAGAAGTGATGCATATGCCATATTTTCTCGTGCTTCTATATTTTTACCATAGGCTACTGCTTGTCGTAAGTTTGTAGAAATAAGTTTCATTGCTTGAATAGCCGCTGCATCTGTTACCGGATTGGCATTTAACGTGATGTACGCTTCAACTGCATGAGTCAAGGCGTCCATACCTGTTGCAGCAGTCAATGCAGCAGGTTTACCCAGCATAAGCATTGGATCATTGATGGATACGAGCGGAGTGTTTCTCCAGCTTACGATAACGAATTTCACTTTAAGTTTTGTATTGGTAATGACGGCATGACGGGTGATTTCACTAGCTGTTCCAGCTGTCGTGTTTACCGCCACGATTGGAGGTAAAGGATTTACAAGCTTATCAATACCAGCGTAATCATAGAGATCACCTTCATGAGTCGCTGCAATTCCGATTCCCTTACCGCAGTCATGAGGGCTTCCGCCACCCACTGTAACGATCATGTCGCAATTCTCTTCTTCATAAATCTTTAATCCCTCTGCGACATTTGTATCTTTCGGGTTAGGTTCGACTTGATCATAGACTGCAGTCTCAATATCTGCTTCTTTTAAATAATTAATAACTTGTTCAACTGGACCGCCTGGCAACTGGCTTAAAAAATTATCCGTAACGATTAATGCCTTTTTGCCCCCCAGTAACTTACATTTTTCTCCTACCACTTTTACTGAATCCCTGCCAAAATAGTTTGTACTTGGTAAAAAATAATCGAACATAATTTATCTCTCCTTATATAATTTTTTATTATCAATTAAATCTAAACAACCTCTTTTACTTTTTATTAAGGCCATTTATACCTCAATAACACACTACGCTAGTGCTTATTTATTGATGAAACAAATAGTTGGAAAAACCGGTAAATGTTGCTTTGCCGCCGCTCGCTGCGTCCCCATTTTCCTGTTTAACTGCGCGTCTTCCATGAGCGTAGCCAGGGCAACTGAGATGACAGCATGCGGGAGTGTGCCTGTGTGAGATCATTGTCGTGTCCATTTGTTGAACACTCGCCGTTGAACGTCACTTTCGTTACATTGAATGTATCTATAAGATTGTCAATCACTATATCTGCCGCAATCTCCTGGACGAATGCAGCAACCAGCACCTCTTTACCAAAACATTCCCTATACAGTCCCGCATGGTGAACAAGACCGTTCTCCTAAATGTTTCGACTTGGACTAACGAAAATTCCAGCCATGATAGAACCTCCATTTATAGTTTGTGATTCATTGAATTTGTTTACGCTGTCACCTTACCTTGAGAGCGTTTGTTTTGAAACGGACAAATCTATCAATGTGTCAAAAAACACTTTTTATTATTTATCCAACTATTTATTTCATCTATAAAAATTCAAATCAATAGATAGTTACAGTTAAATAATCATTGGAAACAAGAAAAAAGCAGATACAGATAATTTGATCCGACCACAAAAAACGTTGATTAAACAGTCTTTTTACCCCTGATTATAATTTCCATCGCACCGTTTGTCCCACCACGAAAAAAGAGCAGGATCGATTCAACTGTATATGAACAAACTGCGTTATGCTCCCAATTGACTTTCAACTGATGAAACCAGTTGAAAGTCAATTGGGATTTTCTTGATGACTAATAATATGTGAACGTTTCACATGTTAAGGGTGTTTTGCAACTGAACATAACATTCCATTCTGAAAAACCGGCTACAACGTGGACATAACTATTTTAGAAGCCACTTAAAATGCACTCACTATTTTGAAAGGGAATTCCGACTTTAAGACTACTCTTGAATTAACTGTGATTTGGTTTCAGCAAAAATCAGGAATAGCTGTATGATCGAGTAGGAAGCAAAACAATCAATTTATTTACCTCCTCTCACACCACCGAACGTACAGTTCCGTATACTTTGGTTCAGGGGAAGCTAATTTAGGTTTCACTCCATTTTTTATCCGTAGGCACTTGGAAGTTGAAAATGAAACGAACCTAGTATTCATGATAAAAAATTAAGGAAATATATTAAGAAAGATAGAAAAAAGCTGCGCAATTTTGAATTTTATTTACAAAATTACGCAGCTTTTAAATTATTATAGATTAGGTATGGGACTTTTTCCCAAGCCTCGTTCTTATTGTATTAGTCTTTCATTAAAAATTTTGGGCAGACCATATATTTACAACCAAAATGTACACACATTTTTTGCATCTAAACGTTCATGGCCATAAATATCAACGCGCCAAGTGTTCCACCAATGAATGGTCCGATGATCGGAATCCACGAATACTCCCATTCAGAGCTTCCTTTATTTGCTATCGGAAGCAACTGATGTGCGATTCTCGGGCCCAGATCACGAGCAGGGTTGATTGCATAGCCAGTCGTTCCGCCGAGTGAAATGCCAATAGCGACAATTAAAAGTCCGATGACTACAGGAAGCACTCCTTCTGTAAACTCTCCAAGGGTAAAAGCTAAAAGAACAAAAACTAAAACGGTTGTTGCAATTGTTTCGGACAATAAATTCCACTTGCTTCCTTTGATTGCTGGTCCGGTTGAGAACACAGCCAAAATGGCTGATTCATCATCCGTTGCACCAAAGTGAGGAATATAATTAAGCCAAACCAGCACAGCTCCTGCAAAAGCACCAACGACTTGTGCAAAAATATAAGGAATAACAAGATTCCATCCTATTTTTCCGGCAACCGCCATACCAAGTGTGACAGCAGGATTAATATGTGCGGGCGAAAGCCAGCTGGCTGCATATATACCTATGGTGACTGCAAGTCCCCATCCGATAGTAATCATGAGCCATCCCCCGTTATTTGATTTTGTTCTTTTAAGTACAGCGGCTGCAACAGCACCATCTCCTAGCAGAATCAAAATCATCGTGCCAAAAAATTCTCCTAGTAATTGCTGAAATAAAGTAGTATCCAATTTATTCTCTCCCTAATTCATTTTTAAATTTGTGAATACTGTGGTTTTGACTTTATGCGTTTTTAATTGTGGGAATTTTTTTATCCACATTCATATTCTGTCATAGTCACAGCTGATGCTCGTCTTTTCTGATTTAAAACATTGATTTATCGCACTTTCAAAAGACTCGCATATTCCTTTTGCTGTAGCTTTTATCTGATACTTTCAGATAACTCTGTAAAGATCACGCCTAATGCGTATGCTCCTGCATCTGGATGCCCGATACTGCGTTCACCAACAGTTCCTGCACGCCCCATGCGGGCAACTATGCCTTCTGTGCTTTTTGCACCTTCTACTGCTGCAATGGCACCTTTTTTAAATGCTGTCTCAAAATCCTCATTATCTGCCGCACTCTCAGCCCAGGCCGCCTGACATGGGATAAGTGCGTCAATTAATGTTTTATCCCCAACTTCTGCACCTTTACCGAACGATCGCTCACCAGTCAACTGAATACCTTTAATAGCCGCATCAATCATATCTGAGAACGCTTTAATTGACAGTTCTTTTTTACCTTCAACTTTTTTGCCGGCTGCTCTAAATGCAGAACCCCAAATCGGACCCGAAGCTCCTCCACATTTTTCCATTATAATCAATGAACATTCTTCAAGGAATTCTCCAATATCATCCGACTGCTCCAGTACATAATCCCATTCTCTTTTCAACTGCTTAAATCCATTTGAAATACTCATACCAAAATCACCATCGCCGGCATGAGCATCCAGTTCACAGAATGGGCCTTCATTTTCAATAATGATTTCGCTCATTTTATCAACTAAGTAAATCATGTTGTTCAATGTTAACGTATCATCAGAAATTTCGGCGTATTTATCAGCTGTTTCTACGGTAAAAGTTGCTGACTGTTTTGTCTGCTCTTCAAAAATATCAGTAAACTCTACGCGGTCAACAGGTCCCGACACTTTGAAAGCCGGGGCATCACTTTCTTTAGATATGAGGGTTTTCAATTCGTCGTCTAGTTTCATAATCGACACCGATACCCCAGCCATGTCTATACTCGTCATATAGTTTCCCACAAACGTTCGACATATTTTCAAGTTGCGCTTCGAAAGTTCTTTGACTACCTCATTATTGAATAAATACAACTCCTGAAGCGGTGTGGCTCCAAAACCATTAATCAAAACTACCAGTTCTTCATCAGATTCACGTGTGATATTTAAATCTTTTATAACATCTGCAGTCATGCGTTCAGCCAGTTCCCTTGCTGTCAACAGTTTTTCTCTTCTAATACCGGGTTCACCATGAATACCAACTCCGTACTCCATTTCATCTTCTGCCAATTTGAATGTCGGAGATCCTTTAGCGGGCAAAGTACAGGAAGTCAGAGCAATTCCGATACTGCGCACACGATCAGCTGCTTTTTGCGCAACTAGTTTCACCTCGTTCAAAGAGCGACCTTCTTCTGCCGCGGCTCCAGCTATCTTGTGCACTAAAACAGTCCCTGCAACCCCACGACGGCCGACAGTATATAGGCTGTCTTCTACTGCGATATCATCTTCAACTTTGACATAATCAACTTTTACTCCATCTTCTTGAGCGAGTTGAGCAGCGTTCTTGAAGTTCATAATATCCCCGGAATAATTTTTGATGATTAATAACGTTCCTTTGCTGCTTTGTGTTTCTTTTATTGCCTGATAAACTTGTATCTGAGAAGGTGACGCAAAGACTTCCCCACATACAGCAGCGTCCAGCATTCCTTTCCCTACAAACCCAGCATGAGCGGGCTCATGACCGCTTCCACCTCCGCTTATCAATGTTACTTTCTGTTTATCCATTTTTTTCTTTTTAATCACTTTATATTTTCTCAGCAGTTCAAGTTCCGGATGAGCCATAATGATGCCATGGCACATTTCCATCATCAAAGTGTCTGGCGTATTGATAATTTTTTTCATTTCAAAAAACTCCCTATTTTTATTTTTGCTTTGTTTATTCGGTTTTATACTTCGGTTGTTTTTCTGGTACTGACAAACAGCTTCTGATATGATCAAAATCTGACTACTTTACTATCTATATATTACTCAGAAAAATATTTGCTGTTTACTCTTGTTAATAAATATAGACAGGCAGATGAGTGTTTCATTTAACCTGCGATTTCATTATATTTTTCTGATTTTCGTGTAAAAAAACAAGGCCACTATAGAGGATCCGTCATAAAAAAGAGTACAATGGAAGTATATCGGACCTGTTACCATTAGAGCGATGTTACCCATGTAACTCATAAAGATGCTCCCTTACTTTTTCTTTTTTTGGAAAGGATTTTTTTATTCACTGACACTTGTGTTAAACTCTGACCTGTTACTTGACTTCACTCTATAAGTGTCTGACATCGTCATCGGCAGCACGACTAGCCCGGACCACATCTTCCGGCGTCACCGTAAATGCCAGGCTGATTATGGTGTTGATTTCTTTAGTTGCCGATTTCCCGATCTCCAATAGTTTATCGTACGACTTATCCTCCTAATGTATTTTTTCCGGCCTCACTGGCAGCTTAAGTGCTGTGTACATTACTAAAGACCGTTCAATATCCCTAATTTATTTGTTTTCCAGTACCAGCTTGGACTAACCAAAATTCCATTCATGATAAATCCTCTATTTATAGTTTGTGACTCATTTAATTTGTTTACACTATCACATTACTCTGAAAGCGCTTGTTTTTAAACGGACAGTTATCCGAATGTGTCAAAACTCACAATGTATACTCTCGTTATTCATTCATTCATCATATATACTGAAAATAGAATAGGGGGAAACTATGGACCAGTCAATCATTACCAAAAAAGTTATTGCTTACTCTTTCAAAACGCTGATGCAAAAAGAACCTTTTGCTAAAATATCAGTCAGTGATATAATGAAAAAAGCGGATTTAAGAAGACAAACTTTTTATTATCATTTTCAAGATAAGTATGAATTGATAGAATGGATCTATCATACAGAAAGTCAGGAAAACATCAGCGATTTACTTGATTTTGAACACTGGGATTCTATTCTAAAGCAAATATTCGTTTATTTTAATCGTGAACAGAAGTTTTACAAGAACGCTTTAGCCGTATACGAACAAAACGGATTTTCAAATTCTTTGTATGTGAATCTGAGAGAACTCTTTTTAAAAATACTTAATGATGACCACGTCCCCTGCGAACGTTTTACCGATGAAAAAAAGAATCTGGTTTCCAGTTTTTTGGGTCATGGAATGGTAGGTATCATAAAAGACTGGATTCAGTCCGGGTGTAAAGTCTCACCCGAAAAAATGGCATATAATGTGTACACCTATTTACTAGACATATGTGGTACGAGGAGTGAAGCATAATGAAACATATTCAAAACAATCCTAAACAAAATATAGATGCAATGTTAGCCGGCTATTACTTTGAACATAAAGAAAGAATCAGCTATGATTCGGATAACAAGATTATATATCAGAAAAATAAAGATAAAGTTGCAGTCATCAGTGGTGGCGGAAGCGGGCATGAACCTACCCACTTTGGCTATGTAGGAGATGGTATGTTGACGGCAAGTGTTAATGGAGAATTGTTTGTTCCACCTGAATCCGAGGCTATCCTGGAGGCTATCAAAAAAACCGATACGGGTAAAGGAGCACTTCTTATAGTGAAGAACTTCCCCAGAGATATAAAGGCGTTCACAGAAGCAAAAGAAAAAGCATGTGAACTGGGTCATAAAATCGAACTCATCTGTGTCGCAGATGATCATTCCATCGAAGATAATTATACTTACAAAAAAAGACACCGTGGAGTAGCAGGAACTCTGTTCGTTCATAAAATCATAGGAGCCTTTGCAGAAGAAGGCATGGCACTTTCTGGATTGAAACAACTGGGAGATAAAGTTTCTGCAAATCTTTATACACTCGGGGTTGCGCTTAGCCCGGCTAGAGTTCCTGGGAGCGACACCACTTCATTTACACTTAATGATGACGAAGTTTATTACGGCATAGGCATACATGGGGAGAAAGGTTACCGGAAAGTACCTTACCATTCGTCTGAACAACTGGCTATTGAACTCGTAAACAAACTTAAAAGATTGATTGATTGGTCTCCCAACGAAGAGTTCGCCATTTTAGTCAACGGCCTTGGTTCTACTCCATTAATGGAACAATACGTCTTTACGAATGACTTAAGACGTTTGTTAGATTTGGAGCAACTTCATATTTCTTTTGTAAAAGTCGGTTCTCATTTGACATCGTACAATATGCACGGGATATCATTGACTTTATTAAAAATTGCTGATCAAGAATGGATCAATGCCCTCAAACATCAAACCGATGCTTCGCACTGGTAAAAAAATCCATAACAAACATTATTAGATACTAAATAACTCAATATGATTTATAGGATACCCTTAAAGACACACTCATAAGGTGGAAATCCCCACAAATTGAAGTTCAGCATTATAGTTATTTCTGAACTTCAGTTTGCGGGGCAGACCAGACTCTCTATTTGTAGTTCAATCTGAACATATCTTTTTGAACTACACTTCACTTTAAAAAAGTACCTTTGAATAAGCAAAAAAATCCATTACCTAGTTAGGTAATGGATTTTTCTACTTATTGGGAGTTTTCCCTTCTGTTTAGCTGACTTTCATTTATCACTTGTAAACCACTGTACCAGTTTTTCCTAATACTGCTTCTTTTGCTTTTTCCAAAGAAGAGATAATAGCTTTTCTTCCTGGTTTTGATTCAACAAATTTTATAGCCGACTGTACCTTCGGCAACATACTACCTTCAGGGAAGTGACCTTCCTTAATATATCTATCGGCTTCTTCTACGTTCAAACTTTCCAATTCTTTTTGATTAGGTTTACCAAAATTAATAGCCACTCGATCAACTGCTGTTAGAATAAAGAAGAAATCGACATCTAGCTCTTCAGCTAATTTTTCGCTAGCGTTATCTTTATCTATAACTGCTTCGACGCCGATCAACTGATTTTTTTCATTTTCAATGACAGGAATACCGCCGCCTCCTGCACCAATAACAATGTGTCCATTATCAATTAATTCTTTCATCATATTTGATTCTACAACTCTCACAGGTGATGGAGAAGGAATCACTTTCCTGTATCCTCGACCTGAATCTTCTATATAGGTGTCTCCCGTCTGACTTGCTAATACTTCAGAATCTGTTTTTGAATAAAATGGACCAATTGGTTTGGTCGGGTTTTTAAAGGCTTCGTCTTTTGCATCAACCACGACTTGAGTTATCAATGATACGACTGACTTATTGATTCCTCGGTTTATTAATTCAGTTCTTAAAGCATTTTGTAAATGATATCCGATATATCCCTGACTCATTGCTCCTGATTCTGGAAAAGGCATACCAAGCGATTCATTCGATTTAGATTTAGCATATTCCTGAAAAGCTAAGTTTATTGCACCGACTTGCGGACCATTACCATGAGATAAAACAACTTCATGACCCTGCTCAATCATGTCAGTGATTGCAACGGCAGCGTTTTTTGCCAATTGACGCTGTTCTTCAGCGTTTTCACCTAGGGCATTTCCTCCTAGAGCAATCAATATTTTACTCATCTTTATCCCCCTTGTATACATTTACAAATTCACTTATGGCTTTTTCGAAACAAGCAACCGGAGGATGGACGATTCCTGCTCCTACCTGGCCTACTCCTGCTTCTTTGTGAGCCATGCCTGTGTTGATCACTGGCAGAATATTCGTATCGATTACTTTTCTTATATCTATACCGAAAGCTCCACCTCTAAAATTCAAGGCCGGGATAGAAAAATTACTGTTCTCACCTGCTGTTATCTCATACATCTGCTCACTGTAGTTTATAGCATCTTGTACTTCTCCACCCACAAACTGGACGATTGCCGGTGAAGCACCCATTGCAAATCCGCCTATACCCATCGTTTCTGCGATTGTACTGTCACCTAAATCTGGTGCAGCATCATCTTCACTATAACCGGGGAAAAACATCCCTTTGACAAAGTTTGCTGGAGCAGTAAACCACTGACCTTTATCTAATCCACTCACTTTTATTCCAAATTCAACACCATTTCGAGCCATAGCTGTCACAATAGTTGAATACTTTATACCATGAGCTGCATCTAAAGCTGACTTACATGCCGGCATAGAAAGATTCAAGAAGTAATGATCATTCCCTTTAATGAATTCAGTAACTTCTCTCAATTCTTGTTTATCACGATCGGTTTGCAAAAAATAATCAATGATTTCTCTATAAAATAAACTGGTAGAAGCTTTGTTTCTGTTATGACACTCGTCTCCCATATGAAGAGCTTGAGATGTAATGGATTTCAAATCTATACCGTTAGAAAGACTTAAAGCTTCTTTCAATACAGGAGCAAATTTTTGTTCGATCCATTTCAGACGATCGATTACATCTTTAGAGTTGGCTCCAAAACGAAGAACTTTACCAAGCCCTTCGTTTACTGTGCAATACGCTTTGTTTCCGTTGGTGCGATTTTCAACCACATGGACGGGCATTGATGGAGAAATGATCCCCGCCATCGGACCTACTGCATCATATTCATGAGCGGGGGCAAATTCAATTTCTCCAGAACCTGCCATTATTTCCGCATCTTCATGCGTATCTGCTAATCCTTCGTACATTAAAGCACCTATGATTGCGCCCTTAACGGGTCCACACATGTTGTGCCATTTAACAGGAGGACCTGCATGTAAAATCAATTTACTATGCATTCCCGGTATCACTTTAATTGCCTGATCAATATCCACTAAGAATGCATGAGCATCTTTAATCACTTTAATTGTTTCTTGATTCGCTTGTTCAACATCTTCTTTGTCATTCAAAAAATCTAGTGCATTAATCAATTCAATGTTTCCTCCAGCAGGCGGACGCCAATCGTACTGAACGGCTTCTACCTTCTGAAAATCTAAATCTGTTTTAAATGTGGATGTCCCAATATTAATGATCTTCAGTTCTTCGTTGAGTATATCGTTTTTTAATTCCAATTAATTTACCTCCTTATTAGCAATCATACCGGCTATTTTACTGGCTTCTGCATTACTCTTTGCTACTAAAATACCGATATCAGTCAACTTTCTTTCCTGATCAGCTAAACCCTGCTTGTCGGAATCCGTTCCACAAACATATGCAACAATAGAAAGATAACGTCCAGCTTTTTCAGCTACATTTTTAGCTTCGATCAATGTTTCAAGAGATTCACCCACTGGATCAACATGCGAGCCATAACCTAATTCAAAATCCAATAGTAGAACAGCTGTATTAGGATTATTTGCCTCTTTCAGGATACGTTCATTTCGAAGATTCGGTTCAATCATAGGATGCGGTTTCCCTTTGGTAAATTCATCGTCACCCATGTCCAGTAAAATATGTGTGTCGCTTGAGGCTGTATCTGATAATTTTTCTACTGCTTTTTTCGCTACATTACTTTGAATGACTTTCACACTGTTTCGCAATACTGACAGTGCTTCAGCTGTCAAAGTCCCTCCGCAAAATAGTCCTTTGATATATTTCTGCGAATCAGCTAAGCGGTTCATTTCATCTTTCAAACTATTGATTGTTTCATTACTTAAGTCGTCATTAAACGTTACAGATTCATCAAGGTTTAATATAGACAATTTTGCGGCTTCGATTAAGTTGGAAGCGAATTGAGCACCCGAGGCCTCTACTTCATTTTTGTCTCCATCAAGGAAGCAAACAACGATCGGTTTCGTACTTTCTTTCACTTTATTCAATATTTTTTCTTGAACGGCTTTTGAAGGGGGTTTCGAAATCAACGTGATAACTTTCGTGTTATCGTCTGCCTGCAGTCTTTTCAGACCTTCCAGCATCATGATTCCACCGATTTGCTCACTTAAATCTCGTCCACCTGTACCGATGGCGTGAGTGATACCATAACCCATACGATCTATTTGAACAGCCACTTCTTGTAGTCCAGTTCCCGAAGCAGCGACTAAACCAATTCCGCCTTGTTTAACGTTATTCGCGAAACATAAACCTGTGTTATTGATCATCGATGTTCCGCAATCCGGACCCATAACGAGCAAGTTTTTCTCGGCACCTAATTCTTTAAGTGACTTCTCGTCTTCAATAGAAACATTATCACTAAATAGCATAACGTTTAACCCTTTATGAAGAGCTTGTCGAGCTTCTCTCGCCGCATATTCTCCCGGTACTGAAATGATCACAAGATTGGCATCAGGAAGTTCATTTAGAGCTGCATTAAATGTCGACACAGCTTCATTCCCATTTTTATTTTTACCTGATTTTTTTGACGTTAATTCTTCCTTTATGAAGTTGATGGCATTCTCTAGTGCCTCTTCGTTTATAGCTTTAACGGCAATAATCAAATCGTTTTCTGTAGCAGACTGACTTTCTTCAGTAGCCAATCCAATATTATTCAATAAATCTTTGTTCATTTGTGTAGCCATCGAAACAACGGCATCACTCACACCTTCTTGAGATAAAACTTTGCTTGAGAGTGACATCAAGGTAACTGAATCATGGTATGCATTTTTTTCAATCAAAACTTTTGTAATCAAACTGATCTCTCCTTTTGAATTCTTTTATTAATTGTTCTAAAGCAAAACTAACGCCTGAAAGCATATCTGTTCCCGAGGTGGAACCAATACTCTTTAGTTGCTTCAACGATCGATCTATTTGTTTTTTTTCACTAAATAGATTTAATAATGCTTCATTAAAATATCCATCCAGCGCAAAAGTCAGCATGTGTGTGCTGACGCGCGTTGTTTTGCCTAAGATACTCTCTTTACTTATTTGACTTTTGATCCCATTAATAAATTGCCTTGATGTGTCATAACTATACAGAGTAGCCAACACACCTACTATGAAATCATCGCCGGATGGGGTTAATCCAACTCCCAATCCGATTAACTTCTTAAGATTATCTCCGTCGAATTGTTCAGATAACTGTTGGAGCAATTGTCTGAAATAGTTGTCGTAAATACTATTGAACTTCAGATCCTCATTATCATTTGTCGCTCTCGACAAGTAAGCGTTCAATATTCCACCTGATTTCCCCTCGTTCCTCAAGAAGCTGTTTACTTCTTTTAGCATGTCTACTAATTTCGATCCATTTACTTCTGTAAGTGGAAGAAGACATTGCCATCTGGTCGAAGAACAAAAAATCAACCGGTCATTATTCACACTTATTTGCCCTTTTTCATCAAAATAAAAGGTATCTCCAATATCAACCGATTGCTTTAAGTGATTAAAGTCATTTTCATCACTTATTTTGAGCATGAACGGAGCTGATATTACCTGGGTGTTGGCTATTGTGATCAATGATGAAGGCAGACTTGTTTCGACATTAATTACTTTATCGAAAATATTAACAACAGTACCGACAAATTCGCGTTCCCCAATTCGATCTATTAAATTGAACAGTTCACTGTCCATACTGCTGATCAATATATTCATCATTTCACCCCGTTAACTCTCGTTGTTTAATTCTTGTTTTTCATCTGGATGTCTATAGAAATGGAAGACTAGTAATCCCAAAGCCATGGTTACATAACCCAAGGCTGCACTGGAACCCGTACCTAGTCCAATTTGCCCTGCGTGTATAAATCCGAAGAATGATAGACCCGCAGTTAAAAGACTGTACATTGCTGCTACTTTAAAGTTTTTATCTATCAAGAAAATAACGATTGTGATCAGCATCATAGACACGAGGATATCGGAAGATCCCAATACTCTCCAGCCTTCATAATAGACCCCGTTATCTCTTAAAACTTGTAACCCCACTTCATTTGCACTTGTACCAGCAGCAGTTAACGCATTATTGATCTGCAATATCACGAAACTACTGATAAATGGCATCAAGCCCAAAATCATTGCGGGTACATGTTTAGGATCAGCCGTCGTATATGCTTGAGTTCCTATTGTCATAGAAATGTAGACTAAGATCGGAAGTAAAGCAACCAACGGTATAACAGACATAACGAGAGGCATGAGTCCAACAAAAGCAAGTATCATCACACCGATACCCGTAGCAAGTGAATAACCGACTCTTGCTCCAGTAGCTTTCCATCCTGGATGACCGATATAAATGATTGTTGGGAAAGGACTTCCTAAAATAGACCCTAACATTGTCAGAACTCCAGGTACTAATAATGTTAAGCCTGTCGGATATTTATCTCCTCCTACTTCAGCACTTTCGATATTATCTAAGCTCTCTAAGAAATCATAGATTGCTAAAGGTATCGCAGCTGCTAAAAATGGTGAAATATAAGCAAATCCTGTCATTAGTTGTGCGAAGGCAAATGATGGAACTGAAATCGAGAAACCGGCTGCGGCTTCTTGAACGGCATTGACGTCCATGTATCCTGTGGCCCAAGCCAGTGACATACCGATAATAATGGCAAGAAGTCCTGCTGGAATATTACCCGGTAGTTTTTTATGAGCAATCCAGCCCCCCAGTACAATAACCAGAGTAAGCAAGCCAATATAAGGTGTACTGAATATTTCTCCCATCGGATTCATGGCTATATAAGTGACTGCTAATCCAGCAAGGGAACCCAGTAAGGCGCTTCTTGGAATATATTTCTGGATGAACGGTCCAACTACGGCTCCAAGAGTCATAATGATCCCTTGAATCAAATTCCAAGCGACACCTGTTGACCAGGCAAGCATCCAGTCTTGAGTCTGAGCATAAACGGGCAGCATGACTCCGAAAGCTACGATGAAGTAATGCGGCACGCTCAGACCATAAGGTAGAGCAGTTATATCAGATTTTTCTTGTTTAATAGATGCTCGTCTTGCCTGTATTGCAAAGATGATTCCACCAAGACCGAGTGCTATAGCTGTTCCAGGCACAATGTTGCCGTATATTATATCTCCGGGCATGTTTATAGCTGCCAACAATCCGATAGCCGCTAGGAAGTTTGTCAGTACGTTACTGAACAAACCAAAAAATCCATTAATATCCCCTTTTACGAACCACGGTGTTGATTTATGACTATTTTCCATAAATTTATCTCCTCTTGTCTTGAAATTATTTTTTCAGTTCTTCCAGTAAATATTTAGATGGTGTTGTCCAGCCAAAGATCCCACCTTGCTGGTTGATCATACGAATAGAATCTTCATGGTCTCTCTTGTCGAAAGCCGCGCAACAGTCTTCCAACATCAAGCATTCGTAACCGCGATCATTGGCTTCTCTGATAGTCGTTTGCACACAGACATGAGTAGTAACACCCGATACAATTAAGCTTTTAATATTCTTGTTTCTCAAAATAGACTCTAAGTCAGTTTGATAAAAAGCGCCTTTTCCAGGTTTGTCTATGACAACTTCGTTTTCTTTTGGTTGTAATTCATCGACAATATCATGGCCGTATTCTCCTCTTACCAAAATCCTTCCCATAGGACCCTGTTCGCCAATCCCACCACCTCTTTTTGCTTTACTTTCAGGGACATCTGTCAGATCAGGTCTGTGACCTTCTCTGGTATGAATAATGAGCATATCTTTTTCTCTTGCAGCTTCTAAAACTTTTTTAACATTTGGAATAATTGAATTGGTAGCGGAAACATCATTTCCCAGCTTTTCTCCAAACCCTCCTGGATACAAGAAGTCTCTCTGCATATCAATGATCATAAATGCTGTCGACTCAATATCAAACTCGAACTCATATGGTTTGGCCGGTACTTTATAATTTTTTGTCATAGGTAATTCCTCCATTATTATATTTTTTTAAATAGTTCATTATCACGATGATTAGGGCTACAAGCGTGTAACTTAGAGCTAACTCACCCCCTACATTGAATCCCACGGTTTGAGAATGAATCACTCCAAAAAATGAGAAAGCAGCTCCGAAGATGGCTACTATACTTGCCTTGAAGAAGTCATTATCGATGATAAAACTTAGAATAGCAGACCAAAGCATGCCTACGATTATGGCCCCTGAACCCAAGACAACCATACCGCTATATTCAACACCAGCTTCACTCAATATATTTATTCCGATATCAGCTGCATTGGTATTTAAAGATGCTAGGCTATTGTCAATTAGTGTGCGTCCCCAATCAGCTAACCAAGGTATGATAGCGATAACCACAGCAGGAGCGTATTTTTTCTCAACTTCTTGAAAAGCCTGCGAACCAATAACCAGACCGACATACACCAAAATGGGTAAAATTGCTTGGATAGGTATAACGTTTAATAGCAGCGATATTAATCCTAGCCAAGTAATAGCTAAAATACCTACACCCGTTGCTAGCGTGTAACCGATTCTTGCGCCGGCTTCTTTCCAGCCAGGATGACCAATAAACACTGCTGTTGGGAACGGACTTCCAAATAGACTTGCTAATATACTTGTTGAGCCATCTGCTATCATCGTATGGAACGTATTATAATTATCCCCCGCCGCTTCAGCGCTCTCAATATTGTCGATCGTTTCAAACATATTATAAATACCCAGCGGAATTGCAGAAATCAAGAATGGCGCAGCTTCAGAAAATCCAGTGGCGATTCTATAAACTGAAAAACTAGGTAAAGATATTGAAATGGAATCGAAGGATTCAACGAGTAATTGGAAATCCATTAAGCCGGTAGACCATCCAATTACTGTTCCAATCACTATAGCAACGAACCCCACTGGGATTTTAAACGGAAAACTCACTCTGCCAAACCAGCCTAACAAGATTATGACAAGCGATATCAATCCGACGTAAGGCACATCAAACGTCTGCATCGCCGGCGTCATAGCGATAAATGTGATGGATGCTCCTGCAAGAGATCCCAGCATTGCCGCTCTAGGTATGATCTTTCTTAATTTTTCGCCAAAAATTGAACCTAAAAGTTCTATCACTCCTTCAATGAATCCCCAGGCTAGGCTTGCATACCATGCCAAGTATGGATCGCCTGTTTTTTGATAAACAGGTCCCATGATTAGGTAAACGATTAAAAACATGTGGGTGACACTACTGCCAGAAGGTAAAGATGTGACAGTGTTTCTATTCTCTTTGACCGCTAATTTATATGCCATAACAGAATAGATGATGCTGCTTGCAAAAATAGACAGACCCACGGCAGGTAATATCTTTCCAAAAGTAATATCTGCCGGGATCCCTATGGCCATCAACAGTCCAGCCATCACTAAAAGATTCGTCAGATTATTGGTAAACAAACCGAAAAAACCATCAATATCAGTACGCTGCCATATCTTTATGGCTTTTTTTGGGTTCAACATACTGCCCTCCTTAAATTGTTTTAATGCTATGAATATATAGTATCACTCACCTCTCGATTATTCATTGTAAAGGTTTGCCATAAAAAACGCTTCCATTTTGTATGTTATTGACAGATAAAACCCTACGATAGATTACTCGCAGGGTTTATCTGGTATCAAGTTGTATTGTTCAGATAAGATAGCAGTTGGCAGGCAACAGCTATTTCAGTCATTTCATTTCCATCTTTAATTTCTATTCCAAGCTCGTTTAACTTGTTGACCCTATACCTCAAAGAATTGTAGTGAATAAATAACTCGTCGGCACTTTTCTTCACATTCATATTATTTTTGATCAAAACTTTCAGTGTTTTAATCAATTCCATATCATTTTTTTCATCACTGGCTATGACCGTTCCCAGTTTTTCCTCCACGTACTTACTTAAATAATCTTTGTCTTTTATCAAATGGAATATTTTATAAATACCTATGTCATTATAAAACTCTATAAATGACTCATCCTTATAGACCTCTTTATAAATATTTTGAACCAGCACCGCATCGTTATATGAACTTTGAATTTCATCAATAGAATAAATTTTATCAGAAATACTGATCTTTATGGATCCATACTTTTTAAAATGTTTAGCTATTTGCTCACTAGCTCTTTTCAGTTTAGTGGATAGGTCTGTTATGAGGGCTACACTTATAAAACAAATGATATGGTCATTATGCAGCGCTACTTTACAATTTTCTAAAGGAATTTCACAACTCCGGGCTATTTCTTCTGTTATTATCCCACTGTCTATAGATTTATAATAACTTGCTACTTTGTTATCCTCGTGATTATTTGTAATATCGATCAGCAAGATAATATTGGGGAAATGAAAGTTCCATTTAAATACTTTGGCTTTCTCGATTAGTTCGGATTGGAACTGATAATTTTCATTAATGATATCTCTAATAAAATTATCCAAATAATTCCTCTCTTTTTGAAGCAGTGTCTGTCTGTTCTGTAACAGAAAGGCAAGTAATATAATTGACTGCTCGACTATGATATCCAAATATTCCAATCTACTTTTATCATTTTTCTTTATTAGTATGATGTATCCTAGAATTTTCTCCCCGGCATCGATTGGTTGTATGATCACATTTTTTCGTAAATATACCTTCCCTTCAAATTGTATACACGGTTCATCCTCAAGAAATTCAATTTTGTTTATAGATTTAACATAAAATTTATCATCCATGACTTTAAAATTGACGGAAGAGTCTGAACTTGAAGCTTCTACAAATTTCAGTTGTTCACTTATTATGATTATATCCATACTTGTGACAACCGATACATAAGAAAGTAAATCTTTTATGTCTGCACCGCTAAGCAACAACGTATGCAGCTTACTGGAAATACTCTCTCTGAACTCCAGCTCTTTTGTCTTCTTTCCGAGTAGTTCGGTTAAAATATCATTTAAAAGAAAAGAAAAATTTGAGGTAGAGGGGAGCTGTAAAACCGGCAGAGACAGATCATCGGCCTGCTCAAGCATATAAGCTGGAATCTCCTCGACATACCTTCCTACTTTTATAGCCACTCCTGCTAGCCCCAGTTTTTTTAATTCAGGGATGAAATTTTTCATAGCCGTCTTATTATCCACGATTGGGTATAAGGTTGTGAACAACAGACCACCTTCATTTACATAAGCAGATATGTCCGGAACTTCCATCACATAAACATTCTCGATATCGTTATTTAACCCGTCATGTCCTGCTACAACATCGACATTTTGAAAATTATCTAACTTTAATATTTCCTGCATAGTAACTTTCAACTGCGCACCTACTTTCAAATTTCTCCTTGTGTATTATTGCATTATACTGTAGCATTCACTATTAGTAAAAGAAGGAGAGATCATAGTGACTAAAGATGTATTTGTTTTTGACCATCCATTACTGCAACACAAACTGACGATGATCCGAAAAAAAGAGACAGGTTCTAAAGAATTTCGTGAATTAGTTCAAGAGGTCTCCTCTTTAATGGCATACGAAATGACCAGGTCCTTACCTCTCAAAGAGATTGAAATCGAAACTCCTGTGTCCAAAACAAAATCTTATGTATTAAGTGGAAAAAATATCGCAATCATCCCCTTAATGCGTGCCGGATTAGGCATGGTGAACGGTATTTTAAACATGATTCCCGTGGCGAAAGTTGGGCATGTAGGTCTCTATAGAGATCCTGAAACTCTAGAAGCCGTAGAATATTATGCTAAATTCCCTAAGGATATAGACAAACGTGAAATTTTTATAGTGGATCCTATGCTGGCTACTGGCGGAACAGCTATTGCTGCCATCCAAGCTTTAGTTGAACGCAACGCAAAAAACATTAATTTCATCTGTTTGATTGCTTCTCCTGAAGGAATATCTGCTGTACAAAATGCATTTCCTGATGTTCAAATCTACACAGCCGCAATCGACCCAGGGCTAAATGAACATAGCTATATCACCCCAGGTTTTGGAGACGCCGGAGACAGATTATACGGTACTAAATAATAGTCGAAAAATAAAAAATTGCATTCTAATCGTTAAATTTCAACGAATAGAATGCAATTTTTTTATTTGTAAAAGTTCCAGAATCATCAACACATTTTTAATCATACTAATATTTACTGGTTTATACACTCATCACTCATAAAAGAGTCTAGTTTTGCAATGCCTGATTAGCTGTGATGATTGCTGTTTTGTAAACATCTTCTTCTATAGATCCACGGGATAAGTCGGAAACTGGCTTATTCAATCCCTGCAAGATTGGTCCCACAGCTTCAAAATTGCCTAAACGCTGAGCAATTTTATAGCCGATGTTTCCTGATTGTAATTCAGGGAAGACGAACACAGTTGCTTGTCCGGCCACTTTTGAATCGGGTGCTTTTTGTTTGGCTACGGAGGAAACGAATGCGGCATCAAACTGCAGTTCACCGTCAATTTCAAACTCCGGTGCCATCTCTTGAGCGATTCGTGTTGCTTCTCGTACTTTATCTACTTCTGGAGATTGTGCGGAACCTCTAGATGAGAAACTCAAGAGAGCAACTTTAGGATCGATACCGAACATTTGAGCTGTACGGGCACTTTCTACTGCAATTTCCGCTAAGACTTGAGCATCTGGATTCGGATTGATTGCACAGTCAGAGAATACATATTTTTCCTGGTCACGACCACGTAGCATGATAAAGGCACCAGATGTACGGCTGACACCCGGACGTGTTTTGATGATTTGAAGTGCTGGTCGAACGGTCTCACCAGTAGAGTGAATAGCCCCACTGACTAATCCGTCTGCTTTATCCATATATACAAGCATTGTCCCAAAATAGTTCACGTCTCTCAATTGTTCTCTTGCTTGTTCTTCGGTTGCTTTTCCTTTACGACGTTCAACAAACGCTTCAACCATTTCATCGTACTTATCGTAAGTATTCGGGTTCATGATATCAATGCCCGTCAAGTCAAAACCGTGTTCTTTGGCAACCGTTAATACTTCGTCCTTGTCACCAATCAAAATAGGTGTGAGTAAATCATCATGGTACAAACGAACAACAGCACCTAAAATACGTTCATCTTTTGCTTCAGGAAAAACGATCCTTAAATCTTTCCCTTTGATTTTACTTTTTAAACTGTCAAATAATTCCACAGAATTTCCCTCCAAAGTTGTTTTTATACGCTCTTTATCTTAACACTTATAATCGAAGAATTACAGTAGACTTGGCTATTTTCCTTTTTACTTACTGTGGTTTTTCAGGAAGCTGCCAGTCAATGGGCGCTTGTCCCATACTTTCCAAAGCTTCATTTGTCTTGGAAAAAGGTTTTGATCCGAAAAAGCCTCTGTAAGCAGATAGCGGACTCGGATGCACCGAGGTGATGACCACATGTTTTGATTCATCTATCATTTTCCGTTTGGATTTGGCTGCATTTCCCCATAAAAGAAAGACGACCGGTTTATCTCGTTCATTTAGTGCACGAATGACGTTATTTGTTAAACTTTCCCAGCCTTTGTTCTGATGAGAATGGGCTGTCCCTTTGCGAACAGTCAATACCGTGTTGAGCAGCAGAACGCCTTCTTCTGCCCATTTTTTCAAGTATCCATGCGAGACGGGGGAAATACCTAAATCAGTTTCCAGTTCTTTATACATGTTGCGCAGTGAAGGAGGAATCGCGGTGTCGGGATTGACAGAAAAACTTAGGCCATGTGCCTGATTTTCACCGTGATAAGGATCCTGGCCCAGCAAGACGACTTTAACCTTGTCATAAGGGGTCCACTCAAAAGCCTGCCAGATATTTTCTTCTTTAGGATAAACATATTCTGTCCGATATTCTTCTTTTAAAAATGTTTTCAGTTCCTTATATGATTCATTTGCTGTCGCTTTTTCTAAAATTGGGCGCCAATCATTATTGATAGGTGTCGACATATTTTCATCCTTTCATGTAAAAGTTATGTAAAAATGTACGAAATTCATACAAAATCATGCGCTTTGAAATTATTTTTGGTATGCTACTCATAGATGAGTATGAACGAGAGAAAAGGAGTAGACCAACGTATGATAAAATTAATTGTTTCTGATATGGACGGCACATTACTGAACGAAGAAATGGACATCAGTCAAGCTAACATCTCTGCTATCAAGCGGGCGCAGCATCAAGGCATTCACTTTGCTATTGCAACAGGACGTGATTTCCCGCTTGCATTCCCTCTGCTGGAAGAAAATGGCATAAAGTGTCCATTGATTGCTCAAAATGGTGCGCAACTTTTTGATGAGAACGGCAAAAACATGTATAATCGCGGCTTGGAAAAAAGCACGGTAAGAAGCATGCTGTCTGTTTTCTCAAAATACACCGACATCCATGAGGAGCTCATGACAAACAAAGGAATCTTTTCTGACAGCAAAGAACAACGGCTGGAGATGGTGACCGCCATGTTGTACGACATGAGCCCTGACACCTCTATCGAAGAAGCTCAGGAAAAAGCGGCCGAGTGGGTGGATAAAATGGCTATCACATTCGTCGATGACTATCAGGAAATTGTCGACGATGACAGTGCCATCATTCTTAAAGTATCTGTTCATTCAAGAAAAGGACGTGACGTGCTTGGTCCGTTGAAAGCTGATCTTTACCGCACTGTCCCGCGTTTAGCGATCACGGCTTCCAGCAAACGCAACTTGGAGATCAACCACGAAGGTGCTCAAAAAGGCATTGCTGTCTCTCAATTAGCCAAACAACTGGGTATCAAGGCTGATGAGGTCATGGCTCTAGGAGATAACATCAATGATCTATCCATGTTGAAGTGGGCAAAATACTCGGTTGCGATGGCCAACGCAGAACCCGAAGTGAAAGAGGTCGCCCGATATGAAACATCCAGCAATCGTCAAAACGGTGTGGCTGAGGCTATTTCCCGTGTGCTGAGCGGAAAGTTTTATACAGATTAACTCACTCATGACAATCTTCAACCACTAGTTTCTTTTTAGTGGTTTTTTTTTGCACTATTTAAAATCTAATTCTCTTTGCTGATCCATGGCGGCAGAATCGAAATAGCTTTGACCAATTTTTCATTGGCCGAACGATCGGCCAGACGTCTCGCTCTTCGGTCCTGATATTCCCCACAAACCATCTGTTCTTCATTTGATTCCGAATGAATATGCGGTAGCGTCTGATCTTTACTTAGTCCGACGATGACAAAGGTGATAAAACTTGTGGCCGCAATATACCGCTCACCCGTCAGTAACTCTTCCCCCAAAACTTTCGCAAAGACTTCAACGGACGTGCGGCCAGCTCCGGTGACATACGTTTCTACACAAACGGAATGCCCCGGTCTGACAGGGTGGATAAAATGCAGTTCATCCATCGAAGCCGTCACGATATCGTTCGTTCGAGCAAACCGGGACACGGATATTGAAGCCGTATCGTCAATGTAACTCATCAGCTTTCCACCGAATAATGTCTGGTGATCGTTCAAATCGGGCGGGAGAATACGATGGGTCTGCACGACTCTTGTTTCGTTACACGTAATCCTTGATTTTGTATCTTCCATTACTTTATCCATCCTTTTCAATACTGTAGTTTATCTATTTCACCCTTTTCCTCTTTTATCAATTCACTGAACCGATGGGTGATGTGGGCAGTGTATCCCCAAAGGTAATGCTCCGTTAAATCGTAAAATGGAATGCGTTGATTGATGTTCCGCCATTTGTACTGATTCCCGCCAGAGATCAATTCAAATGGGAAATTATCGTCCCGTACCATCTTCAACCTGACTTCATAATATTTGGGCTCATGGTTCAATAAATAGTCGAGTGGTATAGTAAAAATATCCGCTACCTCTTCATTCGGTTTCAAATCGACCACATCACTGTCGGGCAGCCAGCCTACAAAACACTTTATGATATGTGTCTGCGTTACAATATAATCCATTTCTCCTAATACCTGTATCGCGCTTTTGTCGATCCCGAGTTCTTCTTCCATTTCTCTAGTGGCTGCTTCAAGGAATGACTCCTCTCCTTCCACAGCTCCGCCTGGAAATGAGGTTTCTCCCGGTTGAGATACACGTCGGCTACGGACTTCATACAGCACGTGAATCGCATCATCCACTTTGATTAAGGGTAGCAGAACCGCATATTTTTTTTGCTTCGTAATGGCATCTGACTGATGACCCGCCATTATTTCCATTATTTTATCTATCATCATTTTTTCCACCTACCTAAATCATGTTCAATTTTGTTCATTATAACAAATCCGATTTCCTTAATCGAATAGGCTCTATCCTAATTATTCACCCGTTCGAGTTAGCCGCTGAGACGAGCTGAAAGAGCGTCGACCCAACCGCTGATCGTCTCGTCAAAAACAAAGTCGAAATACGTATTCAAAGGTGTCGCCCCTTTAGTGATCAAAGCACTTTTGCTTCCAGTATAGTCATAGATCAAACCGGCTGCAGGATAGACATTTAAACTTGTCCCCATAACGAACAAGATATCCGCTGTTTTGAGGGCCTGGATACTTTTATTGAGGACGTCTGTATCCAGTGCTTCCCCATACAAAGTGATAGCCGGACGGGCCCACTCCCCATCGAAACTTAACCCCTCTTTATTCAGACTGGTTTCATCAAACCTTCCCATTGCACCTGATTGGGTGATCACATTGTTGGCATTGCCATGCAGTTCCAGAACATTCCTGCTGCCCGCTTTCTGGTGCAGGCCGTCGATATTTTGAGTAATGATCGTCACATCGTAGCCTATATCTTCCAGATGCTTCAAAAAATGATGCCCTTTATTGGGTAGAGCCTGCGGGTACAGTAATTTTTCTTTGTAAATGCGGTAAAATTCCCTGGGGTACTCATCAAAAAACGAGCGACTCAACACTTCCTCCATGGGGACCCCTTTATTTGTCTGTTCGTTGTAGAGACCTTTGGCTGATCTGAAATCTGGGATGCCGCTTTCGGTCGACATTCCAGCTCCAGTAATGACAGCAATCTTCTGACTCGGTTCTAACCACTCAGCAACCTCTTGTAAAGCATCCATGCCAACCACTCCTATACGATAAGATTATAGTTATAGATTATTTTGCAGATTCTCTCTATAACCATTATACTTGTGACGTAAAGAAATAATACTATTTCTTTTGCAAACACTCCCTAAAAAAACTAGGAATGAACCCTTGGAGGTTAAATGATGAATCAACCAAAATTAACATTAACAATAGCCGGAAATGACGCAAGTGGCGGTGCGGGTATTGCCGCTGATTTAAAAACATTTGCAGAGTTCGGTACGTACGGCATTGCTGCTTTAACGACCATTGCTACGATGGATCCAGCTAACAACTGGAGTCACGGTGTCACAGCCATGAGTGCGCAAGTGGTCAAAGATCAGCTCATCACGGCTTTCGCCGGACCCAGTATTGGTGCCGCCAAAACAGGCATGTTGCCTAACGCAGAAGTCGTTGAAGCGATTGCTGATCAAGTCGAACAACACCCGGAAACAGCTCTAGTGGTCGATCCAGTGATGATCTGTAAAGGTGAAGATCAAGTATTGAATCCTGAAAATGTGGAAGCTATCAAGAACCGCCTGATCCCATTGGCTACAGTCACCACACCGAATTTATTTGAAGCCGGCCAGCTTGCTGAACTCGGTCTTCTTTTCAACCTGGAAGATATGAAAAAAGCTGCAAAAATCATCCATGAAAAAGGGGCTAAAATCGTCGTTGTCAAAGGCGGAAAAGCTCTCGCCGGTGACGAAGCCATCGATTTGGTTTATGACGGGAATGAGTACCTCACTTTATCCTCTAAAAAAATTAAAGATGCCAATAACCATGGTGCCGGATGTACCTTTGCCGCGGCCATTACTGCCGGAATCGCTCAGGGACTGGAACCGATCGAAGCCATTAAAAAAGCTAAAATCTTTGTAACTGAAGCGATCGAAGCCGGATTCAAATACAATCAATTTGTGGGACCTGTTTTCCATAGTGGTTACCGCTTAAACAGACAAGACAGTATTTAGTTTTCACAGGTTACAGTTGGTCTCCTTCTCTCGTTATTGTAGATAGAGAGGAGGTAGACTATGGATACTCAATTGACCCTTTTCACCACGGCGCTGGACATGATAGCGAATGTCGGTTTCCCCATCTTCATTTCCTTATTTTTGCTGCACCGGATGGAAAACAAAGTTGATGCGATCGTTGTTGCCTTGAAAGAACTGACGGCAGTCATGTCGCACAGTCACAAATAATACCGCAAAAAGAGTGCAGCCATTCAGTCGCTGCACTCTTTTTGTCCTAGTCTCTCTTCTTCATTTTCAGAGAGACTAGTGTTATAATAAGAGTGAAATAAGGTTCAAAGATACGAACTAGAGGTGATATAAAATGGTTCGCTTATTCATTAAACAAGAATACATGTCAAAACAAAACCGGCTGATTGTAACAGATACTAAAGGACAAGAGGTTTATTTGATTGTCGGCAAATGGGGGCGCGTCGGTGACAAGCTCTCGGTCTTTTCTTTGTCTGGTGAACGTCTCATAGATGTCAAACAGGTCATTCTATCTCTCTTTCCTAAATTCCGCTTGTTTAAAGATGGCAGAAAAATTGGCTCCTTAAAAAAACGACCGGGACTCAGAGGAATTAAAAATCCATTTTTCACCATCACCCGCTTGAATTGGATAATCACTGGTAATTATGAAAAACAGCAATTCACGGTAAGGCGTTTTGGAAAGAAAATTGGAACGATCGATAAGAGTGTTACCCACATGGGCGATTTATATTGCGTTGATTTTATCAAGGAACAGGATATCCCAGTCGCGCTGGCGATAGCTGTCCTTCTTGATCATTATGCTGATAATAAATCAACTGTCTTGAAAAAATACCAGCAGGAAAAATACAGTTTAAGTTTCATGCATCCAATATGGATGAAAATAAAGCGGAAATTGTGGCCAAAAGTAAAAATCAAATAACTTAAAAAAGCCTCGTAACTTACTGGAAATCTTCCGGTAAGTCACGAGGCTTTTTAGTTTAGATTTGTTTCTGCATGTGGTCGTAACGGTGATCCGCTAAAACGATTTCTCCAGTCTTTTTGAACCCTTGACGCTCATAAAGTTGCTTGGCACGTGGATTGTCGTGATCGACATTCAGACCGACAACTTTCATCCCGGCAGCTCGGGCTTTATTGTAAGCCCCTTCCATCAGCTCTTTTCCGATTCCCTGGCCTCTGTACTTGGGACTTGTTACGAGTGTATCCAGATACCATTCACCTTCGAATGTTTCGGAATCGGTGAAGGTTTCGAATAATGGAAGCTCATATTCTTTTAAAATCCTTTCGAGCGGTTCATCAACGTCATCGCTCAACCCACCTTTATATCCAAAACAAAAGCCCGCTACATTTCCATCCACTTCTTTAACAATAGCATTTCTGAAGCTGTGTCGGTAATTATCGCGTTTTGCTGCTTCGACTAACGCAGGTTTCAACTCTTCCCAGCTTACTTTTTCCATAATGGGAAGGTCCATATCAATCAATATTATCTTGAACAACTCAATAATATCTTCAGCATCTTGTTTTTTTGCATCTCTAATCATGTTTATTCTCCTTGAGTACACTGTTTACTTAACTGTTTGTTTGATTCGTTCAGCCACTTTAACAGGGATACCCAGATCTGTCAATTCTTCTATTTCTGCTTCTTTAAGTCGTTTCATGGATTTAAAGTGACGCAAGACTTTTGTTCGTGTTTTCGGTCCGACGCCTTCAATGTCATCCAACTGACTCGTAATACTGTTCTTCCCACGTACATTACGGTGAAAAGTGATGGCAAACCGGTGAACTTCTTCCTGGATACGCTGAACCAGGTTGAACGCCCGGCTCCTAGGGTTTAAAATAACCGGTTCCAGCTCATTTCCAAAGATCAAGCCGGCAGTCCGGTGTTTTTTGTCTTTGACCATCCCGGCAACAGGAATATCCAGTCCGAATTCATTCTGCAACACGTCGACCGCTGCATTTACCTGCACTTTTCCACCATCCATAAGAATCAGATCTGGTAATGGTTTTTTCTCTTTCAATAACCGAGAGTAGCGTCGTCTGATAACTTCCTGAGTCGTTGCAAATTCATTACTGCCCACCACGGTTCTTATTTTATATTTACGATAGTTGTTTTTATCGGCCACACCGTCTTTAAATGAGACCATCGCAGATACCGGATTTGTTCCCTGGATATTCGAATGGTCAAAGGCTTCGATTCGCTCGATGTAAGGCAGCCCCAGCACTTCCGACAGCTCTTCTATGGCCCCTGTTGTTTTCTGCTCTTTCATTTCTAAAAGGCGAAATTTCTGCTTCAAGGCAATCTCGCTGTTTTTCCCTGTCAGTTCAAGCAGTTCTTTCTTACGTCCACGTATGGGTATCATTACTTTTGTTCCCAGCGTTTCTTCAAGCAGGCTGGTATCCACCGTGTCTGGGACAAAAACTTCTTTTGGTTTCTGATTATTTATATCTGCATAATACTGAAGAATGAAACTCATCAATTCTTCCTCAGGGGTATCAAAGATAGGAAACATCGTAGCTTCACGTTTGATCAGAGTCGCCTGGCGGACAAAAAAGACTTGAATCGAGATCCAGCCTTTGTCCATATAATAGTTGAAGAAGTCTCTGGGCGTATAATCATTTGATATAATCGATTGCTTCTCTACCGTCCGTTCAATATAAGAGATCTGATCGCGAAATTCAGCTGCCCGTTCGTAGTTCATCTCTCCCGCAGCTTCTTGCATTTTTTGTTTCAAGTCCCGCTTTATATCGGAAACATTCCCATTTAAGAAAGACCGGATGCGCCTGATCTGGGCTTCGTATTCTGCCGCGGGCACTTCATGGTCACATGGACCGATGCACTGACCGATATGATAATACAAGCAGGCCCGTTTCTGAAACCCATTGCACTTGCGCAGCGGGTATATCTTCTGGATCAGCTGCTTTGTCTCTGAAGCTGCCCACACGTCCGGATAAGGGCCAAAGTAGTGTGCACCATCTCGTTCAACGTCTGATGTGATGACTAGCTGTGGATCACGTTCGTTCGTTATTTTCAGATACGGATAACTGGTCCCATGTTTCAGCCGGATATTATATTTCGGCTGATGCTTTTGAATCAAGGTGACTTCTAAAAGGAGGGCTTCTTTGTCCGAACCTGTCACGATCGTTTCATAATCCACAATATCTTCAACCAGACGTTTTGTTTTCCCATCGTGTTCACCACGAAAATAGGAACGCACGCGATTTTTTAAATTCTTGGCTTTACCGATGTATATAATTTCTTCATCTTTATTTCGCATAATGTAACACCCGGGCAAATCCGGAAGTAACTGCAGTTTATTTTCGATCAGTTCGTTCGGCAAAAAAATCACCTCCTTCTCATTCACTCTTTGATCGTCTCGAACTTAATCTTTTATCGCTTCAAAAATATATAGGGAATGAAATGAGTTGAAATCAGATTTACCTATCAGTACATCTTTATACTCATAAGGCTGACCCAACCTATGTTCACCCTCTTTTATCGCTGCGTCGATCGCATCCGCAATGTCAGCATAAAGTTGATCGATTTCATCATCAGTTAACTGGCCGTATTTTTCCTGCCAGACATCTAAAAACGCCTGTTCGTCTTTCTCTTTATAAAATTCTATCATTACTTCTTCCATGTTCCATTCCTCCAATCCCGTTATCCTTTTATTCTTAGTCATTTTACCAAAAATGGGAACATTTGTCAGCCTCTCGATAATCCTGATTTCCCATGACGCTTTGCTTTGATCTCAATTCCGACAAAAAAATTAACCGCTTACTTTTTATATGGTATACTAAGAATACATTAACTAAAGGGAGTAGATCAGATGAAGTATAACAAGTTAGGCGACACAGGTCTTGAAATCAGTGAGCTCGGTTTTGGTACTTGGGCGATCGGTGGCAGCTGGGGTCAACATGATGACGAAGAGGCATTAAAAGGATTACAGCATGCCATGGAAGCGGGTGTTAACTTTTTTGACACTGCTGACGTTTACGGTGGCGGTCACAGTGAAGAACTGCTGGCGAAAGCGACAAAAGGTAAAGAAGATTCCATTCATATTGCGACGAAATTCATACGTATGGGCGATATCGATGATCCGAATACTTACAAGGAAGAACAGATCCGCACATATCTGGAAAACAGTCTGCGTCGTTTGAACCGTGAAACGATCGACCTTTATCAGATTCACTGTGCCCCATTAAAAATGCTTAAAGAAACAGATATTTTTCCTATCTTGGATAAACTTAAAAAAGAGGGTAAAATCAGGAGTTACGGTGTGAGTGTTGAGACAGACGAAGAAGGTTTATATGTCCTGAACAATACTGACGCAAGTGCCCTCCAGGTTATTTTCAATGTGCTGAGACAGAAACCGCTGAAAGAACTGTTTCCAAAAGCGCAGGAAAAAAATGTGGGCATCATAGCACGTGTGCCTCTGGCCAGCGGCTTACTTACGGGTAAATTCTCCAAGGATCACAAATTTGAGGAAGACGATCATCGTAACTTCAATAAAGACGGTCAGTCCTTCAATGTTGGCGAGACATTCGGCGGTCTGCCTTTTGAAAAAGGTGTCGAATTAAGTGAACAAGTGGCCTGGATGGCAGCGGATCGTGACAGTCTGGTGCGCGCTGCCCTTAAATGGGTCATGCAGCAAGAAGCAGTCACAAGTGTCATTCCCGGATTCAAGAATGAAAAGCAAGTCATCGACAACTTGAAATCGCTCGATGTCAAAGAATTCAGTCAGATGGAACTAAAACGCATCAATGACTTTTATTGGGAAAACGTCCACGATCATATTCGCGGTCCCTATTAAAATTTACTAATTATTCAAGAAAGTTCTTGTTCTATTTTTATAGAATAAGGGCTTTTTTTGTTGCCGTTGAGCCATGTCAATAGAGAACATCGTTTGTTACACAAATTTAATAAAACCATAGATGTTGTGTATGACTCCATAATTTGATACCATATATAGTATAAAAAGAACAAATGAGAGGAAGTTACACCCATGGAATTTTTACCTACTTCCTACGTAGAAGAATACGTAGCACAGCATCCCAATCCGCTTAATGAACTTGGAGAATTCGTCTATAGCCGCACCTATTCCCGCTGGCTCGAAGACAAAAGCCGCAGAGAATATTGGCATGAAACAGTCAAACGCGCCATTGAATATAATATGGCCTTGGAATACAAACATTTAAAAAAAATCGGCTATTCGATCCATTTGAAACAGATGCGCGAGGAAGCGAAAGAACTCTTTGAATCTATCTATAATACAAAACAGTTTCCTTCAGGAAGAACCCTCTGGCTCGGAAATGCCAACGAAAAAGTGAACAAGAATTTTGCTTTAGGTAATTTCAACTGTTCTTTCTTGTCTATTGAAACATGGGAAGATCTCGGTGAACTCTTCTATCTCCTGCTCGTCGGAACAGGTGTCGGCTTCAAATCACGCAAGAAGATGGCTGAAAAGATGGACCCTATCCGCACGAACACGACACTCCTGCATTCTCAGTACCGCCCAGTAACGATGGAGCAGCGCTTGGAACATACGCAAACGGTCAAAATGGAAAATGGTTTCGCTAAAATTTACGTCGGAGACTCAAAAGAGGGTTGGGTTGAATCGCTCACTCAGTATCTTGATCTGTTGACGAAAAAAGAAAACGAAGATATCCATACCATTAAAATCAGTTACAATAGTGTCCGACCTGAAGGCGAACGCTTGAAGACCTTCGGCGGTACGGCCTCCGGACCTGCCCCACTGCAAGAAATGTTCCAAGGCATCAATAAAGTGCTTAAAAACGAAATCGATCCGCATTTGGATCCAATCAAAATCGACGACAAAGGCTACGGTAAAGTTCGTCCGGTACACATTTTAGATATCGGAAACCTGATTGGCGCAAACGTTGTTGTTGGTGGAGTGAGAAGAACTGCAGAAATATTCTTGTTTGATGCCGATGATCATGAATCCATGTTTGCTAAATATGGGATGAATGGCATCTGGACAGAAGAACAACTTGAACATCATAAAAACATTGGTAAATTATTAGAAAAAGCAGACATGAAACCGCGCTGGTTCGATAACTTGAACGCAGTTGGTGACCGCCGTGAAGGTTTGGATCACCGCCGCATGAGCAACAATTCTATCGCTTTCGAGACTAAACCGTCACGAGATTTCTTACACTTGGTGTTTGAAATGATGCAGCTTGAAGGTGAACCCGGTTTCTTCAATATGGAAGAAGCACGTCGCCGTCGTCCTAACGCTGAAGGGGTCAATCCCTGTGGTGAAATCATTTTAGATTCCAAAGGCGTCTGTAACCTGACAACGATCAACGTCAAAGCTTTTGTTCAGGAAAACGAAGATGGTACGAACAGCCTAGATTTAGAAGGGTTGAAACGTGCCCAGGAGCTGTCTGCGCGTATTGGTCTACGGATGACCTTGACACCGCTTGAAATCGATTCATGGAACGAGATTCAACAACGTGACCGACTCATCGGTACATCTGTGACAGGCTGGAAAGATGCCCTGGCACTCGTTAATGGCACTGAAGAAGATGAAGTGAAGTGGATGAACGAACTGCGTGATGCTTCTCGTAATGCTGCCGATGCTTATGCTAAAGCATTACGCGTTAACGCACCCTTACTCGCAACGACAGTGAAACCTGAAGGCACATTATCACAAGTTGCCGGCGGAGTCTCTCCTGGCGTGCATATGAGCCACAGCCCGTATTACATTCGTCGTGTGCGTATCAATGCAACCGATCCTCTGGTCAAAGTAGCTAAAGAACTTGGCTGGAAGATCCATGCTGAGATCGGGACAAATGGCGTCTACGATCAGAATGAACTGGCAAAAGAAGCGGTTATTGCTGAAGCCAGAACCGTGATATTCGACTTCCCAGTTGCTAGTGGTTCTAAACGTACCAAAGAGGACACCACCGTGGATGAACAGTTTGATACCTACTTCCGTTTCCAAAAAGAATATGTGGAACACAATGCCTCCAATACCATCGATGTAAAACCAGGTGAATGGGATCAGGCTGAACAACGCGTATGGGATGGCTGGGATAATTTTGTTGGCGTATCTTTCTTAAGCCATGATGGCGGGACCTATACTTTGGCCCCTTACGAAGCCTGTACAAAAGAAGAATATGAACAGCTCAAAGCTTCAATGAAACCTTTTGACGCCGCTCTGCTTCACCAGTTCGAAAAAAGCGAAACGAAAGCTGATTTGGAAACTATGGAATCCTGTTCATCAGGCGTCTGCCCAATCAGATAAATTAAGACTAACGACAGAAAGGAGGATGAAAAGTGAGATCTGCACCCTTAAGTAAACAGTCGACGTATTCAAGAGGCCGTACGTACTCTCTGACTCGTATCGCCCTGCTCACGACACTTGTTTCGGTGGGAAGATTAAGCTTTTCTTTTCTTCCCAATGTCCAGCCAATGACCGTGCTCATTGTTTGTATCACGCTGTATTACGGATGGAAAAACGGATTAGCCGTTTCGCTCTTGTCCGTTATACTCACAAACTTTTATTTGGGCATGGGACCTTGGACAATTGCTCAACTCATGGCATATGCTGTTTTAATCGGACTGACACATCTGCTCGAAAATTCGTATGAATCAATACCCACACCTGTCCTGCAGGTTTTCGTCGGGTTTTTAGGACTATTGTATGGTTTAGTCATCTCTCTCGTCCAAGCACCTTTTTTTGGGTGGAATATATTTATTCCATACTATTTATCCGGCCTCATCTACGATGTCATGCATGCCGGTGGGAACGTGATCTTCTTCGCTATGTTATATCCCATAGCCATGGCCGTATTCAATCGCGCAGATCAAAAAACATCAAGTACACAATGGGTCGATGAATTATAAAGGGGAATTTTTATGAAAAAGAAAAGTAATATCTTGCTGTCCGTTGCTATCGCGCTTTTAGCCCTCGCAATTATCCTTTGGGTTTCTGGTCGAGATACGGACTCACAGACCACTTCAGAAGAAACAAATGAAGTGACCGTTATGATTTATGCGAATGATGAAGAATTGGCGAATGATACGCTTGATGTTAATGCCGACATTACTTTAATGGAAATCATGGAAGAAAATTACGAATTAAGTGTTACCGAAGAAGGCTTTATCGAAGCTATCGAAGGCGTCGAGCAAAATATTGAAGAGAACGAATTCTGGGTCTTTGAAGCCAATGAAGAAATGGTGACTGAATCAGCCGAAGACTTTGTTCCTGAAGATGGCGATACCATTCTCTGGGAACTGATGGCGTTTTAAATAGTTGATATTAATATAGAATACCCGGGAAAACAGTTTTCAACCTGTTTTCCCGGGTATTTTTTTATTCTTAGTGACCTATTCTTTAAGTTCAGCTATTATCATCGCTATCACATGCTTTGCTTGCACTCACTTCGACACTTTCAATATCGAAAAGTAATCGTAAGTACCGAATAGCCCCGTATTCGACAGTTAGAGCAGAACTTTCACTCTCTAAGTGTCGAACTTGACCCAACTTCGGTAGTTTCAGGATTATCAGTCGCTTCTAATTACCGAATAGCCCCGCATTCGACAGTTAGAGTAGTACTTTCACTCTCTAAGTGTCGAACTTGACCCAACTTCGGTAGTTTCAAAATTATCAGTCGCTTCTAATTACCGAATAGCCCCGCATTCGGTAATTAGAAGCGCAATTTCAATTTTTAAGCGTCGAACCTGCTCCAAGTTCGACGCTTAAAAAAGAAAAACACAAGGATGAACAGTTTATCCCTAGCATTTAGGGTTACTATTGATTCTTCTCGATCATTTCTCTTTTATAGAATTCTGTAATTTGTTTCATTGTGGGAACTCTTACAAGATGTTCTTCATCCTCTTCAATAAACGTCAAATTGGCTCCAGGGTTTGCCTTTACGAATTCCACGACATGGTCATAAGGAACGACTAAGTCATGGATCCCGTGCCAGAACAGTAATGGCCTCTCACCTAAGGTATCCGGATGCTGAGACAAATCATACCTGGGTACCCAGGCTAATAATGATTCGTAATCCTCCGGGAAAAAGCGGTCCAGCTTGGCGGCATGCTCCAATAAACGTGTCCGGTAGTTTACCGGCTGAGGCGATCCCATCACACAGGCCGCTGCTTGTATCTCAGGATGATGAGTGAGCAACGCACACGTTGTGATGCCCCCCATCGATACGCCACCCACTGCGATCCGGTCATCAACGACACCCAACTTTTTGAAATGATTCACAATGTAGCCAAACTCAAATAAATTGGTTTGAATACTTTGCCAAAAAGTCAGGGATGGAATTTTAGTGATCGGCTGATAACGGTCTCCATGGTTCGCAGCATCCGGAAGCAAGACACGAAAGCCCGCTTCAGCTAATAATCGTCCTTGAGTAAGAACGAGTTCTTTTGCTGACTGCCACCCATGGTAATACACGATCAGAGGCAGCACATCGTTTCTTCTTCGTTCTTCTACAACTTCCAGCAACGGAATTGTCCCTAATGTTCGTTGACGTATCGTTAACTTCATATTTATCACCTCTTAAAATCGTCAGTTTTATTTCTGATTCTGAAAATAATAACGCCACTTGTCAGAGAGCGGTTCGTTGTCGGAGAACAGATCAGGATTTTCCTGGAGTAGCTCTGTCAGCAATTCCGCCGTCTTTTCGGCATCGACCACACGGACAGTGGCGTCTCCAAACGTGCCTTTTTTCATCGCCCCTTCTTCCAGTAAAATCTCTTCGACTTTCCAGAAATGATCGGACCACGAAAGCCCCTGATGGCGACGAGACGGTACATGAACTTTTTCTCCTGAATTCAGGATGCTGTAAAGGTCTTCATGTGTGTCCGTCATTCGTCCTTGAATGCCTACCCACTCTTCTATACCATGTATGAATGTGTTTTTTGTCAAATCTACGCCGACCAGGAGGATATCAGCTTTTCTGTCGAGAAATTTTCCCCAGACAGATTCTCTGTCGCAGGATGTTGCATATTTATATTCTCCTTCGGTAAACTTTTGCGCATCCATGCCTAAAGCAGCAACGGAATGTGTGGGATGCTCGGAACGGTAGACATTTTCACGTTGTCTAAATTTTTCGGTTAAAATCCCCACATTTGAAGGCGAGTTTTTCACATCGAACACCGGATTATCTTTATCCACATATTCCCAGGTATGCGTGGGCAAAACCAGCAATCCCTCTTTCATAAAAGCACTCAGACTATCTAAAACTGTCTCTGGTCCGCCAGTCACTTCGCCAATACTTTTATAAGAAGAGTGAACAAGTAAGGTTCCCTCAGGATTTATCTTCAACTTTTTCAAATCATTTAGCAGCGATTCTTTAGTATGCATAATTTCTCCTCTTTCTCTGTTTTCTATAGTACTGATTAAACAGGATAGACCTGTAAAAAGCAACCGATCTGTTGTACGATTTAATTTAGTTAATTCTTTACAACAAAAAACCAGCGCGTTAAATCTCTGAAGATTTAACGCGCCGGCTATTTATGATAACTGATTTATTTAGTTCAAGACACGAATAGTAACCTGACGTCGTCCCCATTGTAAGGCTTCAGCCACTGTTTTGAAATGAATATCGATGATGTTTCCATTGATTGCGCCGCCTGTATCTCCGGCGATATAAACGCCCATGCCTTCGACTTCAACCATTGAACCCAACGGAATAACAGAAGGGTCTACGGCGATGACACGTGGATTCTTACGCAAGTCAATACCCATGAATGTATGTGTACTTAATCCAGGTTGTTGGGTTGAATAACCTGTTGCTTGAACTTTTAATGTTCTTCCAGACGTTTTCGCCGGTTTTGATTCAGCAGGTTTTGATTCTGTCTTAACGACGGCTTTCGTCTCAACTTTTTTGGGAGCTGACGTTTTAGTCTCGCTGGCAACCGATTTAGATACGACCGGTTTCGTGCTCACTTGTTTTTTAGAAGAAGATGTTGATACTTCTTGTTCGTTCTTAGCTTCTGCCGCTTTTTGTTCAATTCTAGCTTGTTCGGATTCTCTTTCCGCTGTAGCACGTTCAGCGGCTTCTCTAGCTAAACGACGAGCTTCTTCAATCCGTGCCACTTCTGCTGCTTCTTTTTTTACAAGGGAAGACAATTCAGAGCGGTTTTCAAGTATCAAGTCTTGTAAGGAAGCCACTTTACTGTCCAGCGCGTCTTTTTTAACCACAACTTCTTCTTGCTGTTCTTATAATTCCAATCGTGTATCCACTAATTTTCCATTTAAATCAACGAGCTTTTGCGCTTCTTCTTCAGCTAGTTCGATCTGTTGATTGCCGGCATCTGTCAATCGCATGATAACGAGTGCTCGGTTGAACAAATCAGAAATGCTTTCAGATTCCAAAACAGTTAAAACAATATTTTGTGAGACTTCATTGACTTGCAAAGATTGCAGTCGGTCTCTTGCTTGTTCTAATCTCGTTTTAAGTATTTCTTCTTGTTCAGCTATTTCTTTTATTGTTTCATCGATCTCAGCTTCTTTTGTACCAATATTTTCTTCTAAAGTAATTAATGTCTCGTTTAATGTGTTTACTTCCTCTATAACAGTACTAACTTCTGTTTGAAGTGACTGTATTTCCTGTTCTGCTTGTTCTTGTTGATCCTTAATAGTATCTAAAGAATCGGCGGATACAGGTTGAGAATAATTAAAATGTAAAAAAGCTAAACCAATCACAGCAAAACTCAGTATATTTTTTTTCATGATTTAATGGTCAATCCTTTCTAATTTAGGGTTTATGTATAAAATTCGTTTGCAATGCCCCGTTATTATACCGATAAAACCTTTGATGTACATTTCGATTGGCTTACAATTTATTACAGAAAGTCGATAAATAAGATTAATCCATGTATAAAAAAGCTGTTTTTTGTATAAGACGTAATAATGATAGCGCTTACTACTTGTTTGTAATATTATTGTAATGAAGGGTTCATCTTTAGACTTTATGTAGTTGAAAATAGTATAATTAGAAAGTAAGCATCTTTGTTACATTGAAAACTACTAATAAATATAGGAGTGAATCATAATGACAAGAGAACGTTTTGGATTATTAGATGTAGGTTCAAACACTATACGCTTAGTTATCTTTGAAATGGATGATTTTCAAGGGATAACAGAACTTCAGAATATTAAAACACCCGCTCGTCTTGTACAGTACTTAGACACTGAGAATATAATGTCTGATGAAGGCATTGACGTTTTAATAACAGTATTAAAAAGCTTCACTAAAATAGCTGAAAGCTATAATATTAAAGACCTCATTTCCATAGCTACAGCGGCGATCAGACAATCGAGTAATAAAGACGTTATTCTGGCGCGTGTGAAAAAAGAAGTGGATTTGGATTTAACTATTTTATCCGAACAAAAGGAAGCTTATTTCGGGAATTACGCCGTAAGATATACGATGGATATCCTCGATGGTGTGAGCATCGATATCGGCGGAGGTAGTACGGAAGTCACCTACTTCAAAAACAAAGAAATCAAGGAAGCACACAGTTTCCCGTTTGGTACAGTTTCCCTGCAAAAGCAATTCTTCGACGGAAAAAAACATAATGACAAAAAAGCTATCAAAAAAGCCCGTAAATGGGTCAGCGAACAATTAAGAACTCTGGATTGGCTCGAAGATCTTTCCGTCCCGTTAATTGGGATCGGCGGCTCGGCACGCAATTATGCCGAAGTCTATCAACGTCAAACAGATTATCCGATCGCGGGAATCCACGAATATCAGATGCTGGAAAATGATTTAGATGAAACATTTGATCTGCTCGTGAAAAGTTCAATGGAAGAGTTGGGAGATTTAGATGGTTTAAGTGAAGACCGACGCGATATCATTATTCCTGCTGGGATCGTCTTTACAGAACTTATCAACGTGATGCAAGCGAAATCTTTCGCTATAAGTAATCGTGGTTTGCGTGAAGGTATTATTCTTGAACGACTTAATCAGGAATACGATGATGCATATGATTTATTTGGTATCAAGCGGCAAACAGTTCAACGTTTGTTTAAACAGTATGACATTCGCCCTATCAGCGCCCACCAGCGGATTATTTTAGCTGACCGTTTGATTGATTTGATCAGAGAGAAAAGCATACTTGATATCAAAGATGAACACCTTTATCTGCTGCATTATGGGGCCACGCTTTATTATTTAGGCAGTTACATTGAAGATGATTCGAAATCACAGCATACTTTCTATATCATATCGAACACTAATCTTCACGGATTCAATCACAGGGACCGTGTACGCTTGGCACTAATAGCCAGCTACAAAAACCGGTCACTCTATAAACAGTACACGAGCAACTTTAAAGACTGGTATGATAAGAAGGAACTAGATATATTACTTTATCTGGGAAGCATCATTAAATTCGCAGAAGCGTTGAGTGATTCTCATGTCAATTTAGTTCATGACATGGACCTCATTGAGACAGATGACGATAATTACGAATTGTGCGTGACCTATAGCGGTGAAGCTATCGCTGAAGAATACCGTGCTAATAGACATAAAAACCATATTGAACGTGTTTTAGGCAAATCACTTTCTATCACTTTTCAAAAAGAACTAGACGAATCACCCCAAACGGAGGTATAAATATGCAGGGGCAAGACATTTCACTAGAAAATCCAGAATATTATCAGAATAGAGAATTGTCCTGGCTAGATTTTAATGCCCGTGTGATTGAAGAAGCAGACGATCCTTTTAATCCGCTTCTGGAACAATTAAAATTCCTAGCAATTGGCAGTTCCAATTTGGATGAATTTTATAAAATACGGGTGGCAGGTTTGCAAGACCAGCTGAAAATGGGTGTGAGTGAACCGGATACGAAAAAACAATGGTCACCAAAAAAGCAGTTACAGGAAATCACAGTCAAGAATCAGGCTATCGTTAAGCGTCACTACTCTCTTTTTGAGAAAAAGAAAAAGGAATTGGAAGCTCATTCTATCTATTTCACAACCCTTGATGAGCTTTCTGAAGAAGACATGGAACGAGCCAAAGCTATTTTTAAATTCGAGATCGAACCAGCTATCACACCTTATGGCATCGATGCCTATCGTCCTTTTCCTCACTTAAGTGACGGGGTCCTGCATCTCTTTGTACGGCTTGAAAAATCAGGGAACCCTTTTATTGCGATTGTTCCGGTTCCCCAACGATTAAGTCGCCTTTTTTCAATAAAAAGTAAGGAGACAATGAAACTTCTCTTTTCTGAAGATATCATTTACTCTTTCCTGTCAGAATTGTTTAAGGGCTATAAAGTGACCTACTCGTTCGCATTTCGCATCACGCGTAACGCAGATCTGGAAATTCAAGAAGAAGGCGCTGAAGATTTACTCTCAACTATTGAAGATTACTTGGAGAAGAGAAGAAACGGCATGGCTGTCAGATTAGAAATCGATACGCGCAAAACGAGTCAATCCGTCGAGACAGACATTACTTATTTAAAAAAAGCCCTGTCCATCAAACAGCGCGATATATATTTTATCGATGGTCCTCTCGATTTAACGTGTTTATTCGGTACGGTCGATATACTCAAAGCAGCCGGTGTTGGTCTTTTATTTGAAAAATATACACCCGCCTATCCTGAAGTTTTTACAAAAAAATCTATTTGCAGTATGGCTAAGAGTCAAGATTTGTTCTTTCACCATCCTTTCGACTCGTTTCAACCAGTTATTCAGTTTATAGAACAAGCTGTGGATGATGACCGTACAGTTGCCATCAAACAGACGCTGTACCGCGTGAGTCAGGACTCTCCCTTGGTACGATTACTTGAGAAAGCTGCAAAAAAAGGTATTCAAGTCACCGTTTTAGTTGAACTGAAAGCCCGATTCGATGAGGCCAACAATGTGCACTGGGCCAGGAAACTCGAAGAAGCCGGCGCTCACATCTTATATGGAGTGAAAGGCTTAAAAACGCACAGCAAAGCAACTTTAGTGATAAAAAAAGAGGAAAATGGGTTCAGAAGGTATGCCCATCTCGGCACGGGCAACTACAATGAACAAACAGCGAAACTTTATACGGATATGGGACTCATAACGGCCAATAAAGAAATCACCCAGGATGTGTTTGATTTCTTCAACTACTTGAGTGGTTATACTGATCAACCGCCCTACCATTATCTTCATGTTTCACCTTTTGATATCCGCGATGCCTTCATCGAAAACATTGAAAAGGAGATACGTCTCCACAGACAATACGGCAATGGTCATGTTATTGCCAAAATGAATTCACTGACTGACAAAAGGATGCTGCTCAAACTCTATGAAGCGAGTCAAGCCGGCGTGAAAATCGAATTGATCGTCAGGGGCATTTGCTGCCTGATCCCCGGGATTCCTGGTGTGAGTGAAAACATTACAGTCCGGAGTGTTATCGGACGTTTCCTGGAACACAGTCGTATCTATTACTTTTATCACAACGGCGAAGAAAATCTGTACTTGTCCTCTGCAGATATGATGACGCGAAACATGATCAGACGCGTAGAAATAGCCTTCCCTATTTTAAACGACAAATGGAAAAGACATATCATTTCCATATTGAAAATTTATCTCTATGATAATGTCAAAGCTTGGACCGTCAATTCAAACGGTGTGTATGAAAAAGAGAAACCTAATGGCCAAAAAGTAGTCCATGCTCAGAAAGAATTGATGGAACTGGAAAACACAATTAATAATGTACCTGAATTCACATTTATGCAGTGGATAAGGGACTTCATTGCTAGACAAAAATAAAAAAAAGCAGTCTATTTACTCCTTTCGTTTCACATTAAATTCAAGGCGATATGATTTGGTATACTAAGTAAGGAAGGCAGGAGGGAGATAAACAGATGGCTACAATTCAAGATATCGCCGAACATGCCGGGGTCTCATCCGCAACCGTTTCCCGTGTCATTAATTCGAGTGGATACGTTGGCGAAGAGACACGAAAGACTGTGGAAGAAGCGATCAAACAGCTCAACTACAGACCTAACAAGCATGCCCAAATGCTTCGCACAGGCGAGACCAAAAATTTCGGTATCATCAGCACGCAATTCAACGATACGGCTGTGGCACGAATAAACTCATTCATTTCAACAGCTTACTCTGCTGGATACACCACGACTTTGTTTATTACGAATGGCGACAAAAAACGAGAATGCGAAGCCTTTGACCTCTTGAAAGCAAAAGAGTTGGATGGGATCTTCCTTATTTACCGGGCCAATGAATGGGAAGTGCTGGAAAGCTATTTAAAAGATGGACCGATCGTGACCTTACATAATGTGGATACACATCCTATCCCTTCTGTATTTATCGATCATTATGAAGGGACGCAGCTCGCTTTGGATTATGCCTGGGATACGGGCTGTCGACGGATTCTAAATATATACGGAACAGCCAGTGGATTGAATACGGAGCGACGAATCATGGCTTACAACGATTTTTGCTCTTTGAAAGGCATTACCCCTTACGCGTCTGATTCTTTTTTGCATATAGTCTCCGACCATGACGTTGACCGTGTTGTTCAGTGGATCGAAGAACAAGTGGTTAAACCCGATGCCCTCATTACTCATTCCGATAACATTGCAGCCTTAGCTGTCTCAAGACTTGAGAAAAAAGGATATAAAGTACCTGAGGATATTTCAGTTATAGGTTTTGATAATTTATTTATAAGCGATGTCATGAATATGACGACGGTTGATTATGGTATCAAAGAACAAGGTAGCAACGCCTGCCAATTGCTTTTAAAACAACTTGGAAAAGAATCGGATGATTTAGTCCCACTGACTTTCACATTAATTAAGCGAGGAACCACCAAAAATACCGATCGATAAATAAATGACCCCAGTTTTGATTGATAATCAAAACTAGGGTCATTTTCTGTTAAGCCATTTTTTCAATTTCTTTATTTAAGTTTTTACGTGCTCTATTCTGACTGATTTGATGTTGGAAAAGTCCTTTTTTGGGAGAGAATATCAAGATGAGCAACGTCGTTAAGCCGGTTACGACGGCGATCATGCCAGCAATCGTGGTATCAAATAAGAAGGCTAACCTCACACCACTCACACTATTAATAATCGCCATAACTACAGTGATACTAATCATTTTATTCAATGAATGGGTGAGCACATATCCTGAAAGCGCTGGTCCCACCATAAAGCCGACGATCAATATCGATCCGACCGAATCATATGCACCAACTGCTGTCAGTGAAACTAGGGTCATCAAAGCGTAATGAATAAGCAACGGTGAGAAACCTATTGCAGCTGCAAAGGCTGGATCAAATGTCGTGACTTTCAGTTCTTTATAGAAAAAGAAAATAAAGAACGAATTGATGATCAAGATAACTAACATCACCCAAAGTGATTGTGGACCAAGGTCATAACCCCATAAATCCAATCTGCGAAACGGCGCGAAAGCCAGTTCGCCCATCAGTACTGCATCTTCATCCAAGTGAACATCACCGGCATAAAGTGTAATTAAAATAATCGCGATACTAAAAAACAAAGGAAAAACAATGCCTATTGCTGCATCATTGGATACGAGATTTGAACGTTGTATGGTTTCTATCAACCAAACTGTTGCTAAACCAACGAGCGTCGCTCCAATCATTAAGAATGGCGAGTTCAAATCTTGGGTAATGAAGAAAGCTAGAACGATCCCTAGTAAGACCGTATGAGTAATGGCATCGGACACCATCGTTGCTCCTCTCAGAACCAGGAAAACACCGGGTAACGCGCAAGCGATAGCGACTACAACAGCAATTAATGTAATTTCAGTTATCATGCTCATTGTTTAGCCTCCTCTAACTCATCTAAACGTGCCTTGAAACGTTTCTGTTTCTTTTGTCTAGAAATATATTTAGCAACATATCCCTGCTTCGGTGCGAACAGGAGACTGATGAAAACGAAAAGACTGACAACGACTACAATCGTCGGCCCCGTCGGAATACGTTCACCCAACGAGCTGATCAATGTCCCTAATACTCCAGATATGAAACCTATAATGCCGGCCAAAATCATAACACCGCTTAAACGGTGAGTCCATTGCCTCGCGGCGATCGATGGACCAATGAGTAACGCACTGATCAAAATAACGCCCACAGATTCAAGGCCTATAATAATAGTTAATACAATCATCATGGATAAGAGAAATTCAATGATCTTACTTGAAAAGCCTAAAGAGCGGCTAAACATCGGATCAAAGGTATAACATTTGAACTCTTTCCAAAAAACGAAAACGAGTAACAGCAATACCAGGCCCACGCTACTTATTAATTGAACATCTCTCCGCAACATTGCGCTGGCTTGTCCGAAAATAAAACTGTTCAACCCTGCCTGCTGGGCATTCGGATTATTTTGAATCGCCGTTAAAACCACCAGCCCCAATCCAAAGAAGCTGGATAAAACAAGAGACAAGGCACTGTCCAGCTTGACCACCGTTTTTCTCGTCATCACTTGAATGATTGCTGTGGCAATTATTCCTGAAACAACGGCACCGAGCATGAGAAATATTAATTCTTTACGTTGTATAATAACAAAAGCCAAAGCAATGCCCGGCAACGCCGCATGACTCAGTGCATCCCCTAACAAGCTTTCTTTTCGAAGTGTCGCGTATGTTCCGATCACACCACTGAGCAGTCCAATGATACCTGTTCCAAGAGCAACAAGTTGAAAGGTATAATCAGTAAACACAGAAAGAACCTGAGTCAGCATAATTATCCCCCTTCCCCTACATTACGATCGCGGTGATACGTCAGGTCTATATTTTTTTTGTTGAACGTCTGATCAACTGGTCCTGCAGCGATAACTTCCTGATTGATAAAAACGATCTCATCAAAATAAATCTCAACTGTCTGCAGATCATGGTGAACAACGAGTACTGTTTTGCCTTCTGAAACTAGTTTTTTAAGCAGCTTCATGATAATGTGTTCAGTCTTCATATCTACACCGGCTAACGGTTCATCCATAATATAAACATCTGCTTCTTGAGCAAGCGCACGGGCCAGGAAAACGCGCTGGCGCTGTCCGCCCGAAAGCTGACTGATCTGTCGCTTTGCGAAAGTCGGAAGTCCCACTTTCAGAAGCATTTGCTTAGCTATATCCTTATCTTTCTTTCGAGGTCTTTTGAACCAGCCTAAATGACCGTATCTTCCCATTAAGACAACATCACTCACAGTTGTCGGAAAATTCCAATCGACGGATGTGTTTTGAGGTACATAAGCGATTCGATTTTTCAATTCACTATAGTGTACCGCTTTTTGATTTTCGTCTTGATGCGTGACAGAACCCATGACAGGCGACACTAAACCAAGCATGGATTTAATCATGGTTGATTTTCCTGCACCGTTAGGACCGACAATAGCTATCATTTTTCCTTTTTGTAATTTCAGCGATATATTCCATAAAACCGGCTGAGCATCATAAGCCACAGTAAGTTTGTCTATGTTGATTGCTATATCATTCATTGTTTAACTCCCTCTTTCTGGCCATTAATTTTCATTTAAAGCATCTACTATGGTATCCACATTTGACCGATACATCGTTACATAGGTATCCGCATCATCTTCACTGCTTCCTAAAGCATCTGAATACAACTCTCCAGCATTTTCCAATTGATGTCCACGACTGTTAGTCGCTTCGATCAATGCTTCGATACTTCTGGGTGATACCGAACTTTCTACAAAAACTGCGTTTATTTCGTTTTCCACTATGAACGACGCCATTTCACTGATATCGCCAGTTCCGGCTTCCGTACGTGTATTGAGTCCCTGTAGTCCAACCACTTCAAAGTTGTATTCCTCGCCGAAATACTGAAACGCATCATGCGCTGTCACCAGATAACGTGATGATTCCGGTACTTCTTCAACTCTTGTTTCGACGTAATACGCCAATTCATCTAATTCGTCTAAATATTCTGCGGCATTTCTACTATAATTTTCTGCATTATCAGGATCATAAGCGCTCAATTCATCCGCAATGTATTGCGTTACTTGTTTCCATCTTGGAATACTGAACCATATATGCGGATCCACTGCCTGAAAATCACTATCTTCCGGATCAAAAAGCACACTCGCTTCATCTAAAGTATCCGCTGCGATGATTGTTAACACATCTCGTTCTCCTAATTGATCGAAGACTTCTGCGAACCGTTCTTCTAAGGACAAACCATTATAAATAACGACATTGGCTTCTCCCATCGCAATGATATCCGATGTTGACGGTTGATAATCGTGTGGATCCACTCCCGGTCCCATTAAACCTGTAACAGAAACATTTTCTCCACCGATCGTCTCAACCAAATCGGTTAAGAAAGACGTAGTTGTAACGATCGATACTGTTTCGCTATCATTTCGGTTAGTGTTGTTATCTGTACTGCATCCACTAATCAACACTAGCAGTATTGCTATGCTAAACCATCTTAACTTTGTCATATCTATCCCCCATTTGTAATTGCTCAGAGTTGCTTTCTCACATTTTTTAGTCTATCCTAAAAATAGTTTTAAGTCAAACGAATCATTTAATTTGCAGCTCTTTTTGACAACCTCTAAATGATTATGGTAAAACTTAACTATACAGATAAAAAAGGACGGACATACATGACACCCAATAAAGAGAATTTCATTAAAGCAATTTATGAACTTGGCGGAGACGAAGCGGTTATTTCCAATAAAGATCTGGTTCATGCCTTATCTATATCCGCGGCTTCAGTAACCGAAATGAACGCCCGTTTGTTGAGAGAAAAACTGATCAGTCATATCCCTTATCAAGGCGTCAAACTTACTCCCTCTGGCAAACGTGTTGCCCATCAACTTATTCGTAAGCATCGCATTTGGGAAGTTTTTTTGGCTGAAAAGCTGGGTTATGATTGGGATGAAGTACATGCAGATGCTGATTTGCTTGAACACGCCTCTTCTGACTTATTGATTGAACGGCTTAATGTATTTTTAGATGAACCTAAGTTTGATCCACATGGCGGAGTTATCCCGAATAAAGACGGTTCAATTCCTGAGACTTCTAAGTATCCACTTGTCGATCTCAACGTAGGCGAGCAATTCAAAATTAAAGAAGTTGATGACCAGGAAGATTTTTTGAATTATTTACTCGAAAAAGACATTCAGTTGGGAAACAGTTATCATTTGATCAACATCGAACCTTTTGAAGGGCCTTTGACTTTAGAGTCACCCGAAGGCAGTCAAATAGTTATTGGACATAAAGCAGCCCTGAAAATCTTTGTTGACTATACTCTTTAATAAGCATGCTGACTCCCTCAGTGAAAATCGGATACAAAAGCACCCTAATAAACCAATAAAAACGAAAAACATATGGACGGCTCTTTTATAACGTTTGTGCCTGATCAAATCGTTTCTAATCCAGTTGCTTTATCGTATAGATCTCCATAAAAAGGTGTTCCTCTCATTTTGTTGGGAAAACCTCTTTGTCGTTATATATCGAATTGCCTAGACAACTTTACTATAATCCATCTGAATGCTTCAAATTAATCAAAAAAGCTGTCTGTCGGCTTACAGTCGTTAAAGAACGCCCTTAACAACTGTCGGTCAAACGGGTAGCTCTTTGTTTTTTTCTTGAAACACTTTGACCGTGGTATAATGTACTTACAGATTCATGAAAGGAATATAACAATGACTCCTCACCATCCTATCGAAGAACGTATCCCTTATTTAGAAGACCATGCTTACACTGAAAATGATTTAGGACTTACTTACACAAAAGAGACCTCTCTTTTTAAAGTGTGGTCTCCTTTGGCTCAACGGGTTTATTTGAATGTCTATGAAAAAGCTGACTCAACCGCCCCTCTATATAAACGTAAAATGCAGCTGGAAAACAATTGCTGGATTTTTAGTTTTAATGAAGATTTAAACGGGTATTTTTACACGTATAGTTTTATTCATGATAAAAATGAAGTTGAATCTGCAGATATTTATTCAAAAGCGGTCGGCTTGAACGGTAACCGGTCTGCAATCATCGATTTCGGAGAAACAAATCCCGATAACTGGGCAAACGAATCATATAAAGGTGTCTCTGCGATTACTGAGGCAATTATTTGGGAAGTCCACACGGAGGATTTCTCTAGTGATGAACAGGCTGATTTTTCACCCGACTACCGCGGGAAATATCTGGCCTTTACTGAAAAAGATGTTACGGTCGGTTCCGATGAAAATCAATTAGCAGGGTTATCTTATATAGAAGAGTTAGGCGTTAATTATATTCATTTATTACCCGCTTTCGACTTTGAAAATGATGAGAATTCACCTGCTTACAACTGGGGGTACGACCCTAAGAACTTTATGGTGCCTGAAGGGAAATATGCCTCCGACCCTAGCGATCCTAAAAAACGTATTCTTGAATTCAAGACAATGGTTTCCCATCTGCATCAGCATGACATCGGCGTGATCTTAGATGTTGTCTTCAACCATACCTTTTTCACACAAAAATCCTGGTTTCAGCTGACTGTCCCTGATTATTTTTACCGTCAGGACCATTATGGCGAATTCACCAACGGATCAGGCTGCGGCAATGAGACAGCCAGTGAACGCAAAATGATGCGCAAGTATATTATCGATACTGTCCTCTACTGGGTAGAAGAGTATCATATTGATGGTTTTCGTTTTGACTTGATGGGTCTTCATGACGTCAACACGATGAACACCCTTCGTCAAACACTTGATGAAAAAGGCTTTTCGCACGTCTTGCTTTACGGCGAACCTTGGAATGCCGGGAGTGTAGCTATTTATGAACCGAACAAGCCGGCCGATAAATTTCATGCCAATGATTTGGTTGACGGTATCGCTCTTTTTAATGATGACTTCAGAGATGCAATCAAGGGTCCTGTCTTTGATGAAAGAGCTGGTGGATTCTTACAAGGGGCCAACGGCTTTGATACAAGCTCTTATTCTACGAATGATCTGGTCGCAAGCATACTTGCCAATACACAATCAGACGTTGGACGTTTTAGATTACCTGACGAAATACGATGGGCCAGAAACCCTGCTCAGGTCATTACCTATGCTTCGGCACATGACAATCTGACCCTATATGATAAATTGGTCAAAACACTTCAGCATGAACCAGATTATCGCCGGGACGAAACAGCTATTCAACTGAATAAACTCAGTGCCGCTTTGCTGTTCACTTCTTTGGGCGGTATCTTCTTACAAGCCGGAGAGGAATGGGGCCGTACAAAGTCAGGCGATGAGAATAGTTTCAAATCATCGATTTCGATCAACCAGCTGAATTGGTCGCAGGCTTATGAAAACAAAGACCTGCTAGAGTATTACAAAGGGATGATGACCATCAGAAAAGCCTATGCGCCATTACGTGATGCTACCAACAAAACGGGTGCTGCTGTAACTTTTGCACAACTGAAAGAAAACCTGCTGGCTTATACGATACCCAATACGTTGAATGAAGGTGAGTGGACAATGATGGCAGTCATTATCAATACCACCCCTCATTCAGAAGAAGTGGAATTGAAAAGCAGTTATCCTTTTCCTGATGAATGGACGATCCTAGCTAATCGGCACTCAGCCGGTTTAAATCCACTTGGCATCATCAAGGGACAACATATCATTATTAATCCGAGAGAAGTACTCATTTTAGTATCATGAGCTGTTTAAATCAGTGGTTAGCTTAAGAAAGGACCTTGCATGGATATTAAACAAATGCATTATTTCATCTCCATTGTTGAAAATGACTTCAATATATCTCAAGCATCAAAAATTCTGCATATTTCTCAACCTGCTTTAAGTCAGACCATTGCAAATTTGGAAAAAAATGAAAACATCATTTTATTCGAACGCGCTCACGGAAGACTGCAAACATTAACGCCTGCAGGGGACGTCCTATACCAACATGCCAAGGACATCATTCAAAAGTATGATGTCATGATCAAAGACCTTCAGGAAGAATCGACGCAATTAAAAGGAACGATAAAAATAGGCATCCCTCCCGTCGTTATTTCTGTCGTGTTTCCAGAAATTTTACCGACATTGATTTCAACAAATCCGGAGATTCGTTTTGAAATCAAGGAAGCGGGAGCTGTTGAATTGAAAAAAGATTTACTTTTACAGGAACTCCCCATAGCGGTGCTCTTGCGCCCCACCGGTCTCGATTCCAGTACCGTAGAAGAAGTAGTCATAAGAAATGACACTCTGTCCGCCTTTATGAGCAGTCAGAATCCGTTGGCTCAAAAAGATACGTTGCAGTGGACGGATCTCCATAACCAGCCCATGGCCATCTTTGACTCAAGCTACATGATCCATCACCAGTTGTTGAATAAGTTTTCGAGTCAGAACGTTAAACCGCAATTTTATTTACAGTCCGCTTCGTGGGATTTACTGCTTAACTCAACGCGTAATTCCAATCTGATAACCGTCTTACCGACACCGGTTGCGCATTATTATTCATCACCCGATGTCATAAGAAAAGAATTCGAACATCCTATATATTGGGAAGTCGTGTTATGTCGCAGAAAACAAAAACGGTATTCACGAATCGAAGAGTATGTCTTTAATTACATGAAAGAATATTATCAATCACATTAAGTAAGGATAGGACAATCGTCCTATCCTTTCATTTTTTTGATTTTTATACTGCTTTATTCTAAATTATTGTGTTAATGTCACTTGCGTTCCCTTCACCTCGACTTCCGATAGCTGAAGGGCACGCGTTGCCCGATTGCGTGACCTTCGTTTCGACTTCGGGTACCTGAAGGGCACGCGTTGTCCGATTGCGTGACCTTCACCTCGACTTTCGATACCTAAAGGGCACGCGTTGCCCGATTGCGTGACCTTCGTTTCGACTTCGGATACCTGAAGGGCACGCAATGTCTGATTGCGTGACCTCCGCCTCGACTTCGGGTACCTGAAGGGCATGCCTTGCCTGATTGCGTGACCTTCGTTTCGACTTCCGATAGCTGAAGGGCACGCGTTGCCTGATTCCGTGACCTTCGTTTCGACTTCGGGTACCTAAAGGGCACGCGTTGCCTGATTCCGTGACCTCCGCCTCGACTTCGGGTACCTGAAGGGCACGCCTTGCCTGATTGCGTGACCTTCGTTTCGACTTCCGATAGCTGAAGGGCACGCGTTGCCTGATTCCGTGACCTTCGTTTCGACTTCGGGTACCTAAAGGGCACGCGTTGCCTGATTCCGTGACCTTCACCTAGACTTCCGATACCTGAAGGGCACGCAATCACAAACATAAGACGACAATACTTATATCGAACCTGATCCAAAACAAAAAAGATGAGTGAGTTATGATTTCTCATAGCTCACTCATCTTTTGTCTAATATATTATAAAAAAGTAACTATTTTTTAGTATAAGCCCATTGAAGCCAAGATAATAGCGACAATAACAGAAGCAATAGGGATAACAATCGCTACAACAGCAATATCCATGTAGCTATCTTTGTGTGTCAACCCTGTGATTGTGAGCAAGGTTAATACCGCACCATTATGAGGTAGAACATCCAATCCACCTGATGAGATAGAAGCCACTCTATGGAATGCTTCAGGAGAAATACCTGATGTTTGTGACAGGTTATAGTATTGTTCACCAAGTGCTTCTAATGCAATACCCATACCACCTGAAGCGGATCCTGTTGCACCAGCAAGTAAGTTGATCGCAACAGATAGAGAAACAAGTGGATTCCCTGGAATAGACATCAAAGCAGAAGTTAAAATGGCAAAGCCTGGAACAGCCTGTACAGTTGTACCAAAACCAACCGCCGCACTGGTGTTTAAGATGGCAGTAACAGAACCTTTAGCTCCGACGTTAACTGAATTCGTTACGCCGATGTGTCTGATTCTTGGTAAGCTTAAAAGCAGAATAAGTATAATACCTGCCATCAATGAGACAACAATGTTCCATTCCAATATATTTAACGTAACTAAAACGGATAGAAGTGGAAGCAGCGATAAAAATACGTTAGGTACTTCATCGGATACTTCAACGACTGTATTGTCTTTTGGTTCGTCAAAAAGTTCACCTTTATTGATTAACTGATTCTGTCTCCACATCAAGTAGAAATAACCACCTACTGCCATAACTAAAGCTGCGGCAATACCCATGATAGGTGCGGCAGTTGGCGTTGTGAAGAAATAAGGCATAGGAATCAAGTTTTGAATTTGAGGTGTGCCTGGTAAAGCTGTCATTGTAAAGGTAAATGCACCCAAAGCAATGGTTGCCGGAATTAAACGTCTTGGCAGATTGGCTTGTCTAAACAGAGATAAGGCCAGCGGATAAACTGCAAATACCACAACGAATAAACTGATTCCGCCATAAGTCAGTACAGCAGCAGATATGAATACGCCTAAAATCGCTCTTTTTTCTCCTAATAACTTGGAAAGCGTTAAAGCGATCGAGCGCGCCATACCCGTATCTTCCATCAATTTACCAAAGATGGAACTGAGCATGAATACTGGGAACCATGTCTGAAGAAATCCGACAAGTCCAGACATATAAACACCCGTATATGCTTCTAATAAATTAAGACCGCCTGTCCATGCAACAAACCCGGCAGCAAGTGGTGCAACCCAAATAATTGAATAGCCCATATAGGCTAAACCCATCAATATAAACAACCCAATAATAATGCCTAATACTTCCATATTTTTCACTCCTCTTAATTAATCGAACTTCATTTTAATACTGTAGGCATTCCCTATACCTTTTGATCTTACAGTTATTAACAAGGAAACAGCGGTAGAAATAGACTTAAGCTGTCTCTACCGTTTCTCCTTACCTTATTCGAAAATTATTGAACAGTATAACCGCCATCAAGCACTGATGCCTGACCAGTTATGCCTTTTGCATTGTCACTTGCCAGGAATAAAGCTAAGTGCGCAATTTCAGATACATCAAGTAGACGTTTTTGAGGTACTAATGGGTAAATGACATCTTCCAGTACACTTTCCAAAGGAACATTGCGGGTTTCAGCCAAGTCACTCAACTGTCCACGAACAAGCGGTGTGTCAACATAGCCTGGGCAGATAGCGTTAACTGTAATACCGTATTCAGCCGCTTCCAAAGCTGTTACTTTAGTCAAGCCGATAACGCCGTGTTTCGCACTGTTGTAAGCTGATTTGCCGGCAAATCCGATCAAGCCGTTGATTGAAGCCATATTCAAGATACGTCCGAATTTTTGTTCTTTCATGATCGGCATTGCATGTTTGATTGCCATGAATGGGGCAGTCAGCATGACTTTGATCATAAACTCGAATTTTTCTGTAGGGAAATCTTCGATTGGTGAAACATGTTGCAAACCAGCATTGTTAAGTAAAACATCTAAACGACCATATTTTTCGAGTGTTTTGTCAAACGCATTTTTGATGTCTTCTTCTTTTGTTACATCGACTTTGATACCTATGCAGTCTTTTCCCTGATCCTGTAATGCTTTTGTTACTTCATTCAGTTTTTCTTCATTGACGTCAGTGAAGACAACTTTCGCACCGTTCTCTAAAAATTCCAAACCGATTGCATGGCCGATCCCACTTGCTGCGCCTGTAATGAAAACAACTTTTCCTTCTACCATGTTTTATTCCTCCATTTATAATATTTTTATACTTCCATTTTTCTTAATTCTTTGTCTACATAAAGTTTTGCTCCCGTGGCCGCCTGTACTTCTTCGACAGTGAATCCCGGATTGATTTCAGTTAAAAGTAGTCCTTCTTTCGTTACTTTGATCACACCCATTTCGGTGATGATACTATCAACTGCTCCTAAAGCGGTGAGCGGAAGATTACATTCTCCCAAAATCTTATGTCTTCCTTTGGCAGTGTGTTCCATTGCCACAATTACCTTTTTAGCTCCACTAAGCAGGTCCATTGCGCCGCCCATACCAGGTACCATTTTTCCAGGGATCATGTAGTTGGCGATGTTTCCTTTTTCATCAACTTGTAAAGCGCCTAACACAGTTAAATCGACGTGTCCGCCACGAATGATTCCAAAGGAAGTAGATGAGTCAAAGAATGCGCCACCCGGTTTAATCGAAACAGGCATGCCGCCTGCATTGACGATGTTGGGATCTATTTCTTCTTCCGTCGGTGTTGTACCTAATCCGACAAACCCATTTTCAGACTGGAAAATAACTTCAATACCCTCTGGGACATAGTTCGCTACTTTCGTTGGCAAGCCGATACCCAAGTTGACAACTAAGCCGTGTTCCAGTTCTTTTGCTACACGTTTTGCAATAAACTCCTGCATTTCTAATTTATCCATTGATTGCACCTCCATCCACGACATGATTGACAAATACGCCTGGCGTATGCACAAAGTTCGGATCGATCTCTCCGTTTTCAACCACTTCATCCGCTTCGACAATCGTCACATTTGCTGCTGCAGTCATGACATTATTGAAGTTGTTTGTTGATCCTTTGTACACCAGATTCCCGTTGCGGTCCGCTTTTGCTGCGTGAATAAGTGCGAAATCCGCTTTTAATGGGGTTTCAAGTAAATATTCTTCGCCATCAACGGTAATTCTCTGTTTACCCTCTTCAACTAATGTTCCTAAGCCAGTCTTTGTTAAAATACCACCCAAACCGTATCCCCCGGCGCGAATACGTTCGACCAATGTGCCTTGGGGAACGAGTTCGACCTCTGTTTCGCCTTCGTTCATCTGACGGCCGGTTTCTTTATTTGTTCCAATATGAGAAGCATATAGTTTTTTTACTAATTTTCTAGAGATCAGCTTGCCTGATCCGGTTGTCACCAAGCCGGTATCTGTGCTGATCAAGATGATATCTTTGACCCCTTTTTCAATCAGAGCATCCACTAATTTTTCTGGAGCACCATTGGCCATGAAGCCACCGATCATAATTGTATCGCCATCTCTGATATCTTTGATTGCTTCTTTAATTCCTATAACCTTGTCCATCCTTATCCTCCTATCGTTCTACTGTAACGGCAATACCTTGACCGCCGCCAATACATAATGTGGCAAGACCTTTTTTAGAGTCTCTCTTCAGCATTTCGTGAATCAGTGTAACCAGGATGCGCGCACCACTTGCTCCGATCGGGTGGCCTAAGGCGATCGCTCCGCCGTTGACGTTGACGATGTCCGTATTCAAGTTCAAGTCTTTAACGACGCTTAGTGACTGAGCCGCAAATGCTTCGTTCGCTTCGATCAAATCTAAATCTTCAACAGTTAAATTCGCTTTTTTCAATACTTTTTGAGTAGCTGGAATCGGTCCACATCCCATGATCGTCGGGCTCACACCTGCACTTGCATAAGCTGTTAAAGTAACGAGTGGTTTCATACCTAACTCTTCCGCTTTTTCCTTGCTCATCAAGATCAAAGCTGCTGCGCCATCATTGAGCCCTGAAGCATTACCGGCTGTGACAGATCCGTCTTTTTTGAATGCTGGACGCATTTTTTCCAGTTTTTCATAGGTCATGCCAAATTTTGGATATTCATCTGTGTCAACAATGACAGGATCTCCACGACGCTGCGGCACTTCAACAGGAATAATTTCATCTTTGAATTTACCGGCTTTGATCGCTGCTTCTGCTCTGTTTTGACTGGTTAAAGAGAATTTGTCCTGCTCTTCTCTTGTGAATCCGTACTTATCATTGATATTTTCAGCTGTGATACCCATGTGATAATCGTTAAAGGCATCTATCAAACCGTCTTTAAGCATTGTATCGACGACTTTCATGTCCCCCATGCGTTTACCCCAGCGTGCATCTTCCATGACGTGAGCCGCGTTACTCATGCTTTCAGTTCCGCCTGCAATAATGACATCCGCATCGCCAACCATGATGGCTTGCGCTGCAAGAGCGACTGCTTTAAGTCCTGAGCCGCATAATTTATTTAAAGCAAACGACGGTACTTCTTCCGGAATCCCAGAATAGATGGCCACTTGTCTTGCGACATTCTGCCCTAACCCAGCACTTAAAACGTTCCCAAAAATCAATTCATCAACCTGACTCGGATCAAGTTTCGCTCTCTCCATAACACCTTTTACAACGGTCACTCCTAAATCTACTGCTGAAACACCTTTCAATGCTCCTCCGTGAGCTCCAATCGGTGTACGTGCTGCTTGGACTATGACAACTTCTCTCATGTTACGCCTCCTATAATATTTTATAATCTAATTAGCATAAATTAAAATAAATTACGTTATTCTTAAATCATCTTGGTATCGCTTACAAGACAATCATATAGGCTATCCAAGAAAAAGTCTAACTGTTTATTTTTATATCCAGTATAAGTTTACCTTATATGTAAACGGTTCATATTCTAGACAAAAAAAGCACTGGAAGCAAACCTCCAGCGCTTTTTTTCAGTTAAACTTACCAGTATTCATGTACAGGCCCTTCAAACTTCGTTACAGGATCGGTGGCCGGAACCAAGACATCGTAACTTCTTTTCTGGACTTCATCATAATCGGGCGCCTCTCCACGTTGCATGTCGGGATCCATACCATTAGGATACGCCCCCACCACTTTGAAATCATCTGTGGAATCGGTCAGTTTATGTGCCGTTCCTGCCGGCAAGAGTATGACGTCTCCTTTATTGAAAGGATATTCATCATTGCCTGGGCCACCCAGCTGAACTCTCCCTCTTCCAGCGACACAACCCAATACTTCATGGGTGTTCGAGTGGAAATGATGATGAGCATAAATACCATTTACCCAGCTGTTACTGTAGCCATTGTTATTGAAGAAGGCTTTCACTCTTTCAGCAGGATCGGACTGTTCAAGCAATTCGTCTAAAGCATGAGGATAATAAAGCACCGGCAGTGGGTGATTTGGAAATGGTGGATTCTCTACTATTCTGTATGTTTTTACCATTAAAATTCCTCCCAAAAAATATTATACTGATAGTTTGTCATCGCTTTAATATTACTTCAACTCATAGCCCTTGATCTGAATGATCAATTGATTTCAAATCATCAATTGACTAAATAAAGCACTTTCAGTATTCTTATAGTACAGCGATTTTTGAAAAGGAGATTGATCATGGGACTATTTGATATATTTAAAAGTAAAAAGAGCGATTCCGTTTCAAGAGATTCAAGCAAATCAGAAAACAGTGACGAACATGCTGTCAAACACGAATTACAGATCACAGATAAAGATTTGCAGGCAGACGAAGAAACGGTCGACAAGATCGTAGAACAGATGGTAGAAGAAGATCCATTCAAAAATTTCTATTCGGGTAAAACGAAGGATGATTTTACTCCCCTATCGAAACAAGCCTTTAAGTTTGAAACCATTACGACAGTCAATGTCGATCTTGTTAATAAAGCTAAAGGGAAAATATTGGTTAAAATCGAGAACATCACTTTAGGCTACCTGCCGGAAGAATTAGCCAAAACGGTCCAGTCTTATCAAGACAGCTATTTACTCACTGCTTTTGTTTACGTTACCGGCGGTCCATATATGATGTATGACCGCAAAAAAGAAGCAGTCATTGAAGATGAAGTCCCCTTTGGATTGAATATTTACGTTCAGTTCACTTAATATTTGACAGCAACAAAGTCATGGGTCTCTACAGATTATGTAGAGACCCATGACTTTTTCTAATTGATTGCTTTTTTCTTGAAGACGATGCCCCCGCCTATGATAAACAAAAGGATGAGGATGCTTGTTAAACCGAAACTTTGAATCATTTCCTGATCCAGTCCCACACCCGTCAACCACTCTACATTGCGGCCACTAAGCTGCAATGGGCTCCATTCCTGAATCAATGGAATCAATTCGCCTATAAACAGTAACCCGAGAAAGCCTGCTACGGATAATAAAGGAGCAAAGGTGCTCTCGAACAAAATAGCGGAAAACAAGAGTAAAGCCAGCAGCATCAGTCCAAAGACATACAGACTGAACGTGGATAAAAACAAACCTTCTGTTGAGCTGTCTGGAAAATAATAGTAGGTATAACCCAATGTGATCGCAAAACTGAACCAGTAAAATATGGTCCAACTCAAGTAAAGGATGCTTAATTTCGCGCTGTAAATGGCTAGCCGCGGTAAACCCTTGGTAACCATATGAACCAGCGTCCCTTTTTCATATTCCCGAGACATCATTGGGCTGAAAACAAGCACCATTACGACCAGACCGATTTGATTGATATTTGAGAAAAACTGCATCCATGAATCGACATAAGTGGGTTCCTGCAAAATAATGGTGATGTTTTCATCCATCAAACCCTCCAGCAGTTCAGGCAAGAATTTAGCACTCAGCGGACTGAGGATCCCAATTATGGCAAAAACGATAAAAAAGATGAACAGTTTATAATTCCTTATATGTTCGATGATTTCCTTTTTGAAAAAAGCCAGCGTCCCTCTCATTTTGTCGCCTCCAGAAAAACTTCTTCCATCGTTGGTTCTTTTCTTTCGATCTTTTCAGGTACGATGTCTAACGCCATGACAACTTCCATAATCAAACGTATGGCCTGTTTAGCATTCGTTGTTTCACCTTCCACACTATTATCAGTTTGGATCACGTTGAAAACTTTATCACCGTCAACGAGCGCTTCTTTCACCCTGGCCGCTTCTTCGAGTGTTCCCAAAGTGACGCTCCACCTCTCTGTAGACAGCAGACCCTTCAACTCGCTGAGAGAACCTTGTTTCACGATCACGCCCCGATCTAAAATAGCCACTTCGTCACACACCGCTTCAACATCGCTAAGTATGTGCGTCGAAAAGACGACCGTCGTTTTCTCTTTCACTTTTTCAAGCACTGACAACAGCTGTTTTCTTCCAATCGGATCCAGCGCCGACGTTGGCTCATCACAAATAAGTAATACCGGATCATTGATTAGAGCTTGGGCAATACCCAGCCGCTGCTTCATGCCGCGTGAGTAATTGCTGATACGTTTGTTTGTGTCTTCCAGTCCCACCATCGTTAATAATTCCGAGATTTTTTGATGCCCATCTTTATTTTCTGAACCACTCACATCTAAACTTAACTGCATAAATTCTCGAGCAGTCAAAAAAGGATAGAATTCCGGCACATCCGGCAGATAACCGACAAAACGATTTGTCTTGGTATCACCATAAGTAACGACTTCACCGTTTACTTTCACTTCGCCGGACTCTGCTTTCAGCAAGCCCAACACGATATTCATCGTGGTGGTTTTGCCTGTCCCGTTTTTTCCAATAAAACCAAAAATAGATCCTTTTTCAACCGAGAAAGACACATCCTCTAATACCGGTTGTTTACCGAAAGCTTTTTTTAAATGACTGATTTCCAAAACTGCCATTAGTCTTCTTTCCTTCCGAATATGAGATATAAAATCGGTCCGATCAAATTAACAAAGATAATAACAAGTGCCCATACAATTTTATTGTTCTGTTCCAATCGATCATTTTTGATCAGGTGAAGTAGTGCTGTCACCATCAGAATCAATTGCAAAATTACTAACGGGATAATAATTGGTAAATATTCCATAATATTAAGTGACATGATTTTGCTCCTTTAAGTTTATTATGTTTCAATTTAACCATGAACCCCCTTAAAATGCCAGGGACTTAAGACCTATTTCCCAGCAAACAATCCTTACTTTTTGTAAGCATATGAATTGCTATTTCATATTATTTAAGGGACAATGATAAAGGTAAGATATTTAACAGTAGGAGGAAATTATCATATGAATTATGCATTCGAAGAAAAAAGCTCACACTCATACACAGAAACATTGGAAAAACTAAAACAGGCCATCACAGATAACTCTTTCGGGGTACTCTATGAAGTGAACCTGAAAGATAAAATAGAGGGCAAAGGCTTTGATTTTGCTAACAACTTCACTGTTTTAGAGGTATGTAACCCTAAACTGGCTAAAGAAGTCCTGGACGAACAAATTGAAGCGGGCTACTTACTGCCGTGTAAAGTCGTTGTTTATGAAAAAGAAGACGCTGTCTATGCAGGTGTTTTGAAACCAACCGTGCTTATCGATATGGTTGAAAATGATTCGCTACATGCTGCTGCCGTTAAAGTTGAAGACATCTTAGTTAAAGCGGTCAAAGCTGCAGTATAATCAGCCTATTTGGAAAATGAAGATGAGCTACTTTCAGCCTCTGTAATCTCTATCAAATCAATTCTATAACACACGTTGTAAAATCAAGCCCGACATCCACTTAGTTAAAAGCGGATGTCGGGCTTTTGCGCATTTTACCGCATTCTTATTGATTATCTGATTTTCACTCTAAATAATCCGCCTGACAGATCTTCATCATCTTCTTGATCTTTAGCTGTAGTAACGTAGAGATACTCATTATATTGCCCGCCGATACAGCAGGACGTCACGTTTGTCGCAGGCATTGGAATTTCAAATATTTTTTCACCCGTTTCTGTATCCCACTTACAAATTTTGCCACCGCCATATTCAGCTACCCAGATATCGTCACAGATATCGACACACAAACCGTCAGGAGTGCTTCCTTCCGTTAGCTCAATCAAAACTTTTCCATTGGATATCTTTTTCTTTTCACTATCGTAGTCATATTTTTTAACAGTTTTAGTTGCCGAATCGATATGATAGAAGGTCTTGCCGTCATTAGACCAGCCTAATCCATTTGATAAAGAAAGATTATTTAAAACGACTTCAGCTTCGCCGTTTTCAATGACGAATAGTTCGGCAGCATTTTCGATCATTTCATCTTGTCCCATCGTCCCAACGAAAAACCGTCCTTTGGGATCTATTTTCCCATCATTATACCTTAGCCGTCCATCTTTGTTAGGGTGAGTGATCAGGGTGCGTTCTCCTGTTTCCGGATCGATTCGAAAGATACCATTTTTCTCAGCAGAAAGCAGCATCCCTTCTGGATCAAGAACAAGCGCGCCTATGTGTCCATCTGTTTTAAAGGTTTTGATTTCAGTTGTGTTGGGGTTCACCTGATAAATAATTTCATCCGTGATCGATATACAATATATCAGCTCATTTTCTGCATCCCAAACCGGCCCTTCGAGTAGCGAACTGCCTGAGTAAAAAACCAACTCAGGTGTAAACATATCTGAACGGTACATGTCGTCCTCTCCTTTAACTATGTTATCGTTTTCACTATACACCAGAAAGGGAGAATATTGCTAGTTTTAGCTCTTATTTCACTCTGATTTTGACACCTTTATAATGAGGACAGAATATTTAGAAAGAGGACTTCCACGATAGATACTATACAGGAGATCCTTGCTCATCCTGAGTACCCGCGTCCACAGATCGGTCCGGTCTTAATAATTAAGCTGATGGCTAAATACTTTCATATTTGTAAAACCATTTCACCCGCCACTATCCTCAAAGCAAAAAAAGGGTTCCTACCAAATCAGTCTCTTATTTGGTTGATTTCAATATATTTTTTTAGTAATAATCCAACTTATTTTTTATCAAAAAAGGAAAATAGCCTTCTTAAAGAATACTAATTTCATTAAATACTCTCTCATTTTCTTGTTCATAGCAACCTCTTGAACACCACTGGTCAGACTTTTATTTTTCACATGCAACTACTAGGTTTTAGTGTAGTTACATGTCTCTGGTCAGAAAAAGCCCGGAAATACGCACATCCCAAAAACCAGTTAGGTCTAGCAGACAGTTTTGCATGTGAAAAAGATATGTGGTAAGGTTATACATGAGAATAAAAACTTTCTGAAATTTTCATGAAAGTAATAATTTCTATTTGCTGGAATATCAAGCAAATAAATATATGGAGGATTTAGATGAACACAATAACACCTTTGAAAATAGTATCATTAGCTTCTGTTTCATTATTGATCGCCGCGTGTGGCAATGATGGCTCAGCAGACAGCCAAGACACGACTATGTTTGAACAAATGGATTATACGATTACTGGTATTGAACCAGGCTCTGGTATTACAGAGAGCGCACGAACAACACTTGAGGAATATGATAACTTAGACGGTTGGGAGCTTCAAGAAAGTTCAACAGGCGGTATGATGGTCGAACTTGATCAAGCTATCCAGAATGAAGAACCGATCATCATCACAGGATGGCAGCCCCATCACATATTTGAAATCTATGACTTGAAAATACTTGAAGATCCACAACAATCTTTTGGTGCATCTGAAAACATTCACACCATGACCCGTATCGGGCTTGAAGATGACATGCCTGATGCTACCGCTATTTTGGACAATTTCGCTTGGGAAATAGAAGATATGCAGCAAGTTGTTCTAGAAGCTCAAGAGCTCCCCTTTGAAGAAGCAGCTCAAAACTGGTACGACGAAAACTTGGACTTAGTAAATGAATGGACCGATGGTGTTCCAGAAAGCGATGGCCAGTCCATCGATCTCATTTCCATGCCATGGGATACAGAACGTGCTTCTGCTCATGTCATGACCTTGGTACTTGAAAATCACGGTTTTGATGTAAACGTGACTAGTGTCGATCCATCTATTTTATTTCAAGCCTTGGCACAAGGCGAAGCCGATGCGACCGTTACACCATGGTTACCCACCACTCATGGCGCCTTCATGGAAGAATATGGAGATGATTTGGTTGACTTAGGTCCTAACCTGCCAGGTGCGGTTTCAGGTCTTGTAGTACCTGCATACATGGATATCGATTCCATTGAAGACATACCTGCAAATGACTAATACAAGAATCAACTAAAATCGGGAAGAAACTTCCCGATTTTTTTACGGAAAATATTAAATTGAACCGTCTATATCCTTTTGTGAGCACATATCAGTTTATAGACATTTAATTGTATGCTAACATTGGAATGTGTGTGAAATCATTCATGATAGTTTTATGAAACATTGATAAACTTTAAATAAATTTAAATCAAATCAATACAGGAGGAATTATTATGAAAAAGACAATACCTTTAAAACTCGTCGCACTTGCTTCAATGTCATTACTGGTTGCAGCCTGTGGCGCTGACGATGCAGCGGATAATGGAGATGCAAGCATAAGTGACCAACTTGAATATACCATTACAGGAATCGAACCCGGTGCCGGGATAACTGAAAGAGCAGAGGCATCTTTAGAGGAATATGAAAACTTAGCAGGTTGGGAATTGGAAACAAGCTCAACGGCAGGCATGATGGGTCAGTTAGAATCAGCTATCAGTAACGAAGAACCAATCGTATTGACCGGCTGGACCCCTCACTATAAATTTGAATTGTATGACTTGAAATTCCTGGAAGATCCACAAAACGTTTTTGGTGACGCAGAATTTGTTCACACCATGACGCGTGAAGGCTTGGAAGCAGATAGACCCGAAGCTTATGCTATCCTAGACAATTTCTCATGGGAAGTCGATGATATGCAGGGAATCATGTTAGCTGCGCTGGAAACAGATTTTGATGTAGCCGCCGCTGATTGGATCGAACAAAACCAAGAAACCGTTGATTCCTGGACTGAAGGCGTGGATGAAGTGGATGGACAGGTAATAGAACTCGGTTCTTTCCCTTGGGATTCTGAACGTGCTTCCTCAGCAGTCATTACTCAAGTACTGGAAGAGCACGGCTTTGATGTCACGTTAACTAACGTCGATCCATCTATCCTATTCCAGGCATTAGCTCAAGGTGAAGTTGACGCAACCGTTGCTCCATGGTTACCAACGACACAAGGTGCTTATCTGGAAGAATATGGTGACCAGATCATTGACCTGGGACCTAACATGGAAGGAACCGTTATTGGTTTAGTTGTTCCTGAATATATGGACATTGATTCCATCGAAGACCTGGAACCTAAAGAATAATACGAAACGTTTAAAAGGCTCAGGATCAATTCCTGAGCCTTTTTTTCATACATAAATATAACCAGAGACCCCTTTTTTTAAGAAAGCTCTATGCTATAATTATGAAAAGACTTAAGGAGGAAATCATGAATCATACATATGAAACATTGCGATTAAAGTTTGAACGCTTGCTGAAGAAAAAGAAATCAGCAAATGAACGATTTCAATTAAACGAAATTAGATACAATGAAGCAAAAGCAGTTTTCCAGAAAGAAAAAGCTGATGTTGAAAAGCTGGAAGCTCAGTCTCTAACTACTTTTTTGAGAACAGTTATTGGTACACAGGACAAGAAACTTTACGAAGAAAAACAGGAACAAATCAAAGCTAAACTAAATTTAGATGAAACGTCTGCTTTGTATTTGGAATCTCGCGATGAGCTCTCACGTATAGTCAAAGAAATCGATCAACTTAAAGCTGAGCTGGACACTTTAAAAGAAAAGTTGAAAGTGACAGATCCTGATTTTCAAGAAGACCTTTCCCGGAAAGAAGAACAGCAACTCCAACTGGAATCAGACATCCAAGAAATCAGTGAAGCATTGAATGCCGGACAGAGTGTCTTAAGCGGTTTGAAATCGACATTAGAAAAGCTAGATTCCGCTGACTCTTTAGCCACCTGGGATATGTTCACTGACAGTTTCCTGATCGATATGTTCAAGTATGATAAAATCGATCAGGCTGAAGAAGAACTCTTTTATCTAGAAGGATTAATTGAACGCTACAAGAAAGAACTGAAAGATGTTGATCTGCAAAATGTTCTGGACTATGAAAACCTTAGTCAAATGAGACGCGTGTTTGATGTCTTTTTCGATAATATCTTTTCAGACTGGAGTACCAAAGATACCATTCAGCGAAATAAAGCTAATCTTGATACCCTCTATATCGAAGTCGAACGTATTCAAAAGCACCTTCAGGACAGCAAAGTGACCTTAGTTAAACAGCTAGAAGAGTTGCAGTTGTATTACTAAATATAATATTGAAATAGCGGGAAAGCTCATTAAAAATTGAGCTTTCCCGCTATTTATTCTTTTATTTTCAATAGCCGTAACTGTATTTGCCTAACTCAATGGCTTTCACCATTGAGGACTCCCAAAGATGAGGCTATTCGGCTTGTTTCTTCTTCTTAGTTAGTCTTTACTTTTCCTGAAATTCTTACCAGGGTAACGATTTACCTTTTATTTCTTCAATCCATAAGCCTCTTAATGCCTGCATCATATCTTCTGACAAGAGCTCTTTCGAGGCAGAAAGATTCTGCTGTAATTGCTGACTATTTTTAGCACCCGGAATAACCGTCGATATTTCCTTAAATGACAGGATATACTGCAAGGCGACTTTAACCATCGACTCGTCTTCACCTATTATGCCACGAACTTTATCCACTAGTTCCGCACGTTTTTTGATGTCTTCTTTGCTCCATCGGCTTCTGATACCCGTGAAGGTAGTGTTCGCATCATATTTACCCGTGAGCCATCCGGAGTCTAAAGGTACTTTCACGATCAGACCGACACCTTCGTCATAGGCACGTTTCATTGCAGGCAGTGGTTCCTGATAAAAAGCATTAAACATGACTTCAATAATCTGACTGTTTGTTTTATCCAGTAGTGCATTGATTTCTTTGGCTGTATCCACCGAAGCCCCGTAGGCTCTGATTTTCCCCTGCTTTTTCAGTTTTTCAAGCATTTCGAATTGCGGTGAATGTTGATCGAGCGCAGAAAACGGTGGATTATGCAGGAGGAGACTGTCAAGGTAGTCCGTATTCAACCGCTTGAGGCTTCCTTCGACAGATTCCAGCAGTTTTTCAGGTTCAAAGCTCTGTACGTCATCCGTGTGATGACCGCATTTACTGCTGATAACGACCTGGTCTCTTCTTCCTTTCAAGGCTTTGCCTAGGAGCTCTTCACTTTTTCCAAATCCATAGTTAGGTGCTGTATCAAAAAAATTACAACCGGCCTCCAACGCTTCGTGAACTAAACCGATTGCATCCTCATCGGCCATCTTTCCCCAATCGGTTTCGTTGCCTAACTGCCATGCACCAAAACCAACTTCTGATACTTCAATACCTGTATTACCCATCATGCGTTTTTTCATTTATCTTTTCACCCCTAAATTTTTTTCTTCTTATTATCAATATTACATACCTTTTCACAAAGAATCCACTGACAGTGGTTAGCTCACAAGATACCGTACCTGATTGATCATCACTTTTTCACCTTTAAAATGATTTTACCGATATTTTCATTATCTTCCATCATTCGATGCGCTTCTGGCAACTCATCGAAGGGAACAACTGAATGAATGACCGGACTGATTTTCTTTTCTTCAAAAAGCGGCATAGCTATCTGAGAAAATTCTTGAGTCAGCTGAGCTTTATAGGCATCACTTCTCGGTGTAAGCAACGTTGCTCTGAGTGCGACACGTTTTTTTATTAATTCAATTAACGATACGTTCTCAACAGATGTACCACCTAGAGTCCCGATCAGTATCCACCGTGCATCCACTGCACAACTCGCCAGATTCATCTCCCAGTAAGATGCCCCGACAAAGTCCAGTATGACGTCTACCCCGGAATTTTCTGTCAGTTCACTTACTCTTTTGTCAAAAGCTTCCTTTTTATAATTGATCAAGACATGAGCTCCAAGTTCTTTAGCTTTTTCCAGTTTGTCACTGTGTCCAGCAGTCGCAAAAATAGCGGCCTGGCTCAGTTGACTTGCGAGTTGAATAGCCGCGGTTCCGACCCCACTCCCCGCAGCATGAATCAGGATCTTTTCCTTTTCTTTCAATTCGCCTAACCAGTACACGGTTTGATAAGCGGTCAGGAAGACTTCTGGGATTGCCGCGCCTTCTTCAAATGACAGATTATCGGGTAAGATTATGGCACGGTCGGCCGGCATCGTGACATATTCGCTGTATCCACCGTGATTGACCAAGCCGCAAACGCGGGTTCCAGCATTCAGCTCCGGATCTGTTGACCGGTTTTCAATCACGACCCCACTCACTTCAATACCTAAAATAGGATACGGTGCTTCCAGCGATTCGTTTCCTCGTGTCAATATGTCTGTTCGGTTAATACCCGCCGCTTTGACTTCGAGTAGCAGTTCGCCCTCTTTGGGAACGGGTGTTATGTATTCTTGTAGTTTCAAGACCTCTCTGTTCCCTGGCTTTTCGATTGTCCATGCTTTCATATCGATCTCCTTTCTCAACTGTTTTGATAGTACTTTTTATGACTCATATGCTTTATAGTCCTTAGCTCATTCTTCAGTTCCATGTCCAAAAATCTCATCCGATTCACCTTCCAGCACATCCAAACGACTGACAGACTTAACAGCTAATTAAAGGGTCATTCGATAGGTCGCTAATACGCCCAACTTTCCCCGTTCTATAAGTGCTCCCTTTACGATACCCTCTCACTTTTAATATTATAACCATTCAAAGCATGCTTTTACAATTCAAGCAGACCGGCCCTTACCGTTCAGACTTTTGAGGCACCAAAAAAACACCTATCCATTTTAACTTGAAGGCTAAAATAGATAGGTGTTTTTGGTATCTCTCGATATTAGTTTAATTTCTTCACACTATTATTCATAATCATTTCATGGGGAACAATTTTTTCGTTGGTTTCTGACTTACCTTCCATGATCCGCATGACTAGTTTAGCCGCTTCATAACCCATTTCTCTAAACGGTTGTTTTATTGTTGTAATCGACGGGTTGGTATAATCAATAATTTTCAACCCATCAAAACCGGTCAAAGAAATGTCTTCCGGTACATTTAGTCCCATTTCATTAATGGCTTTCAATGTTCCTAGTGCCATGATATCACTAAAGCAAACTATCGCTGTTGGAAGATCAGCTTTGTTGGAAGTCAAATAGTGTTTAACATTTTCATAGGCAGTCTGTTCTTTAAAATCACCATCGATTATCTTTCCTTCGATCGAGATCCCCTTCTCATCAGCTACCATAGATATGCCTTTCATTCTTTGCGTATTAACATCTGTCTTTTGCGCCCCACTCACAATTGCAATATTATGGTGATTATTAGAAATCAAATAGTCTCCGATTTCATACGTCGCACGGATATTATCGATACTCACACTGCCAATTAATCGATTATCATTAGGTACTTTGACATCTATCAATACACAAGGAATGTTAGTTTCCAATAGCGATTCAAAATAAGGGTCATCTAATCTGATTCCCGATAAAACGACGCCTCTAATATTTCGATCTCTGCAAAATTTTGCATAATCTTTTGTTTCCTGCTTCTTACTTTCAATAAAATACATCGCCAATTCGTAACCGGCTTCTTCGGTCGCTTCGTAAACACCTTTAAAAATATCAAAAGAGTTACTATTATCCAAACTTTCTGAACTCAGGAAACCTGACGAAATCATGGCGATCGTTTTTTGATTTTTAGAGGAAAGATTTTTGGCTACGACATTAGGAGAATAATTCATCTGCTCTGCCATCATTTTCACTTTTTCTCTCGTTGTCGGACTTACATCAGGATAATTATTCAAAGCTTTGGAAACCATTGCGACTGATACACCTGCCGCTTTTGCCACATCTTTAATGGTAGTCATGTGCCTTTCCCCCTTTGCTTGATATTTTATATTTCTAGGCCGATTAATCAGATACTTACTATTATAGCATAATGATTTTGATAGTTATTCCATTTATTCGATCTATTATTTACTCCCTACACTTCTGTCATTTGTAGAAATAAAGTATTTATTCAGGAAGATAAACAGAATGAATATTGGAATGACAGAGAATATAGCCCCGGCCATGATGATATCCCAGGCCGTTATGTTTCTATACTGATTAGATAAGGCATTCAATCCCTGCGTCAAAAGGTATTTATCAGGACTCGAAAGGAACAACAGTGGTCTCATAAATTCATTCCATACACCCATGAATATAAAAATAGCTTGAGTGGCAATGGCAGGTTTCGCATTAGGTAAAACGATTTTGAAAAAGATACCTAAAGTACTCAACCCATCCATGGAGGCAGCTTCTTCAACTTCTCTAGGGAAATTGATGAAAAATTGTCTCATCATGAAGATATAAGCGATATTGATCATCGAGGTTAAAACAATGGAACTGTGCGTATTGATCAGACCAAGATTGGATACCACTATATATAATGGTATCATCGTAACTTGCCCGGGTATCATGATCAACAACAGCATTAGGCTGAATAAAAATTTACGTCCAAAAAAATCTATTCTGGCAAAGGCATAACCTGCCATCGTATTAAACATGACGTTCAATACTGTGGTAATTAATGCCACGACCAGTGAGTTTCTAACCCATGTTGTATATTGAGATTCAAATAACGTTGTCCAACCCGATAAACTCCAACTTTCCGGGAAAAATGTTCCGCCTGAGGCTATTTCAGCTGTAGACTTGAAAGATGTCAAAATACTCCAGGCAAACGGGAAAAGGGTCAGTAAACTGTACAGTATCAATATTGTGTAAACGATTATTTTCAGTGTTTTATTTTCTTTTTTCATTTTCTATCACCCATTCATCTCATCTGCTTTCATTACTTTGTTGATTATCGCCGTAAAGGTAAAGATGATCAATCCTAATATGAAGGACATCGCCGTGGCTCTTCCCATATCATTGCTTGTAAATGCCAGCTGATAGATATACAGCGTAAAGGTCAATGTGGCATTTTGTGGACCGCCAGTTCCTCCAGATAGTATAAAGGCCTGATCGAAAATTTGGAACGTTCCTACAACACCCATTGTGACCACGTAGAATAAGATCGGCATTAATTGTGGAATGGTCACATGGAAGAATTGCCTGATTTTAGAGGCTCCGTCGATGGAAGAAGCCTCATACAAGTTAGTCGGGATGTCTTGCAATCCGGATAAAAAGACGACCATGAAATGTGGAACGGTTGAGAAGATATTCATGATCATGATAACACTCAACGCTAAATCAGGATTGGTGAGAAACTGCGTTCTGATTCCCGTCAATTGTTCGATCTGATTAACAATCAATCCGTTATTATTGAACAACCACATAAAGATAAGCGTCATCGCGGATGAAGAGGTCAATGTCGGGATAAACATAACGGTTAAAAACACCCGATTAAATTTGATTTTACTATTCAATAAGGCTGCCATGATCAGGGCGATCGCTGTCTGTATTGGGACAACGACGACAACGTAAGTCGTTGTATTCCTTAGCGCTGCCCAAAATCTTGGATCACTAATGATTTTCCCGAAATTATCAAACCCTATAAAGGTACGCGTTCCAGATAAAAGATTGATATTGAAAAACATCATGAAAAAAGCGTAAGCAATCGGTACGACAATAAATACAGTAGCAGCTAACGCAGCAGGAGCCATAAATATTAAACCTTGGATATTATTTTTTCTTTTTTTTCTCATTTTGATTACTCCCCATGTATAGAACTCAACTCCAGACTATTAAATCATCTGGAGTTGACTTTTTTATCTTCTATCTAATTCTGCGTTTGCTTCATCTTCTGCAGCTTGTAGCGCTTCTTCAACGGTCATATTTCCATTGATTGCTGCTTGGAAATAGTTGTCAAAAGCAGCTGAAACTACGGGCAGACTTTCGCCTGAACTCCAAACTGTTCCATATTCTGCAGCCAACACATGAGGTGCTAATACAGGGTTGTCAAACAGATTCATTTCATCAGCAATCGATCCTCGTGGAGGTAAAGTACCTGATAACTCACTCCATTGTTTGAGACCAGCATTGGTCATGTAGTTGATGAACGAAATTGCTTCATCTCTGTTTTCTGAATCTTTTGAAACAGCATACCCGACACTGAAGGTCATTGATTGTTCTTCTCCATTGATAGTTGGAGACTCAATAACAGCATAATTCAAATCTGAGTATTCTTGATCCAACGCACTGATTACCCAGTTCCCTTCCATCATCATAGCCGCTCTGTTTGCACCAAAGGCAGCGCCAGCTGAGTCGATTCCCATATCGATTTGAGGGTTTTGCATATATCCAGCTTCTTTACCATCTATAATCGACTGGAAATAGTCAATGACTTCAGGATTTGATGTGAAATCAGCGCTTCCTTCTTCTCCTGCGGGATCTAGTCCATTATTGATGAATGCACTGTAGTGTCTCGCAAGTGATGAGTCAAAAAGCATTGCTGCCTGATCATCTTCTAAATTGTCTTGCAACTCATCTGCAAAAGCCAGTAAATCATCCCAGTCGCGAGGAATATCTTCGACACTATATCCCGCTGCTTCTAATATGTCTTCATTAACATACAACGCTAAGGTAGAATAATCTTTCGGAACTGCATACAGTTCATCTTCACCGCTGCGGAAAACGTCAATTAGAGGATCAAAAAAGTCATCCACATCATCTATTTCACCTGAAAGATTTTCAAGCACGCCACTTTCCATAAACATTGGAGCAGCAAAGGCCTCCAGATAGAAGACATCGGGTGCATTATTTGCAGCAAATCTAGCGGTCATGGCATCTTGGAAATTGTCTTGAATAATTTCCAGTTCAACTTCGATTCCTGTTTCTTCTTCAAAACTGCTTATCGTTTCTTCAAGTGCGTTTGTTTCAGCCGGAGAAGATCCCCAGACAGCTAAATTCACATTCCCACCAGTCTCGTTTGAGACAGCCTCTTCGTCATCACCCGTATCGTTGTCAGTTGCCCCGTCGTCATTGTTGCATGCAGCTAATAAAGCAATAGTTGAAACCAATCCTAAAGATTTAATGAATTTATTCATGTGTAACCCTCCTAGGTTATATTTTTAAATGGTTATAGCTTCAGTGGACGTGTACGTTTTTCCTTCACACTCAAAAGTGATCTGCTGATCATCTAGCGGTGTAACTGTAAAGTCACTCTTTGTGATATCTACCTGCACGGCTTTGTTTTGCCATTGGAATACGAATCCCAGTTCATCCCATTCTTCAGGTAAGCTTGGATTGATCGTCAGTTTGGTATTCTTGACTCTTACTCCTGCAAACCCAAATAATATGATTTGCCATATGCCACCAATTGACGCAGCATGGACACCCGGATCAGAAGAAAGCATGTTAGGACCCAGATCTATTTGAATCGCTTTTGAATATAAATCATACGCCAATGTTTTATTCTTAATATCAGATGCTATTATAGCATGAGTCGATAAGCTCAAGGATGAATCATGAGTGGTGCGTGGTTCATAATAATCGAAGTTTGCCTGTTTAAGTTCTTTGCTCATTTCATGATGAGTCTGATCCATCAAGTAGAGTAATACCAGGACATCTGCCTGTTTGCTTACCTGCATCTGGTTCACCTGGTCAAGGTTATAGTCATCGAACAGTTTGCCTACAGTATCGGCATTTTTATATTTAGATAGATCTATTTCCTTTTTCAACAGATACGTATCATCCTGAGGAATAACGAGCGACTCTTTATCTGGTTTAGGCAAATATAACTTCTCTTTTGCTGTCTTCAAATCATTCATAGCTGCTGAAATAGATGTGCGTTCGTCAAGCTCACCAAGCAACTCTTCATTATTAGCTTGCAATGAATCATGATACTCGATCGCTAAAGATAGATTGAAATGGGCCATGTAGTTGGTGAACGCATTATTATTTACATGCTCTTTGTATTCGTCCGGCCCTATTACTCCGTTGATTTCATATTGATCTTTCTCATCATTCCATTCTAATCGGCTGGACCAGAATTTTGCTGTTTCAAAAATGATTTCATAACCGTATTGATTCATGAAGGCTTCATCACCAGTGGCCGAATAGTACTGATAGACAGCAAAAGCTATATCGGCGGTAATGTGCTGTTCAATAAAGCCACTCCATATCTTGGTCTGTTCTCCCGTTACGATGTCCACAGCTCCCCATACGGGTGTAACTTCTCCATCAGAAGGATAAGCTGCTTCCCAAGGATACATAGCTCCTTGGTAATCATTATCTAACGCTTTTTGCTTGGCACCGATCAACCCATGGTATCTATATTTAAGTAATGACTTGGCTATTTCAGGGTTAAAGAAAGTAAAGAATGGCAAGATGAAAATTTCAGTATCCCAAAATGAATGCCCTCTGTATCCTTCTCCACTTAACGCTTTTGCTCCTATACCCATTTTATCGCTGTGAGCCGGGACCATGACCATCAAGTGATAAATCGCAAACCTTGAAGCCAGCAAATCAAACGACCGATCCGTTTTCAACCTGAAATTATAAGCATTCCACACTTTAGTTTCCCATGCTTTTTTATGCTCATTGAAATTTGTATCGTATCCTTTTTCACTATTGGCTTTTAAATTTGATAAAGCTACTTTTCTCATTTCACTTAATGAATACGATTCGCCTTCCCATTCGTTATCTCGGCTTGTATAAACCATACTGGTCTTATCGATAACCAGCGAATCTCCCTGATTTAATGTCAGGTCATAGTTAACAGTCATTTTTCTTCTAGCGATTTCCATCTTGGGTTCTATGAATAACGATTCATTATTCACCTTCAAATCGTGAGCAGTTAATACGACGATATCGATATTTGATTCAGTTGTCGTTTGGATGGTTTCCAAGAATTTTTTGTCATATATTCTTTTTTCACCTTCATGAAAATGTTGAGAACCCGTATTGGTCAATTGGGCATCGATACCAGACTCAAAACTTATATCTACTTGCTCTCCATTGTTGGTCACTTCAATTTGCAGCCCGATTAAATGTAGATCCTCTAACGAGACAAAACGTCTGAATTTAAAGCTTAATTGTTTCTGGTCAGGTGACACCCAGTCAATTTCTCTAACCAGCTCGGCTTCTTTCAAATTCAAATATCTGATATATTTTTTGGTTTCTCCAAACTCTAGTGAAAAGCGTTCTCCATCAATTTTAAAATCTATATTTGTCACGTCGGCTATATTGGGAAGCTCTGGGACTTCTTCTTCGCTAAAATTATTAAACGTGCCATTAACTAATAAATTTCTCTGTTCATTCAGATAAGACTCTTCAGTCACCGAACGCAATCCCATATAACCGTTTCCTAATGACAATATGGATTCAACTTTACCTAAGTACTTGGTAGAAAATACCTCCTCTGCTACGATCCAGTTTTCGTTTTCTCCGTTTCCATAATCATATTTCATCATAAACATCATCCTTTTCTATTTCTACTAAAACGTTTTAGCACTTACCGAAAACGTTTTAGTAAATCGCTTACACTCATAGTAATTGATTCTTTAATACTTGTCAACAGGTAATAATAGAATATTATAAATAGTTGTTCTCTTACCTTGATAAGACCTCTTGTTCCCTGTCGTCTTTAATCTCTTAAGTGAAGAGGGTTTTACTTTGTTGACATAAAGTGAGTAAGCTCGTATACTTATTGCATACTATCTCGAATTCGTAATAAAATCTACACCCCTGTAGCAGGAGCTACGTCAATGGAAACGAAGCTTATGAAAAATATTGGATACCATTGAAAAAAAAACAGACAAGGAGTAATAGACATTGAAACATATATTTAAAGAAGGAACTGATTTAACAAATACCACTTTACTCTTACTTCACGGCACGGGCGGCACCGAACAAGATTTGCTCCCCTTAGCAGAGCGCGTGGATTCCCAGGCAAACGTCTTAAGCGTCAGAGGAAATATCGATGAGAACGGCATGTACCGCTACTTTAAACGTTTGAGACCCGGTGTTTTCGATGAAGAAGACTTGAAATTCAGAACACTCGAATTAAATGACTTTCTAAATGATGCTGCCAAAGAATACGGCTTTGATCGAAGCAAAATCATCGCCATCGGCTATTCAAACGGAGCAAACATTGCCGGCAGTTTACTCTTTCATTACAGTAATACGTTAGAAGGCGCCATCCTGCACCACCCAATGGTCCCACTGAGAGGGTTGGAGCTTCCAGATTTATCAGATACACCCATCTTTATTGGAGCAGGAACCAATGACCCAATCTGTGCTTCCCAAGAATCAGAAGAACTTACACATTTGCTCAGCGATGCTGGTGCTGACGTGACCTTGCACTGGGAAAATCACGGCCATCAGCTCACCGGAACAGAAGTTGATGCAGCAGCGAAATGGTATGAAACAAACAAAAATCGCCTAAATCAATAGGCGATTTTTGTTTGTTTTTATATTCATGTTCTGACGATTCGTGCCCCAAAAGGCAGCAGTGCAAGTTTAGCTTGTTTAAAATGCTGGAGTCCAAATGGAATCCCCACGATGGTCAAACAGAAGATGACTCCCATCGTGATTGATTCAATAACTAAGGCAAATCCGCCCAGTACGAGCCATAGCACATTAAACATAAAGGATACTCCGCCATGACCAAATTCAATATCCCTACCAAACGGCGCTGCGGCCATGGTAGAAAACTTGAAGCACTGCTTCCCGATAGGGATCCCTACGATAGTGATCGACCAAAGAACACCTAGTATCAACCAGGTTAAGAAACCAATAAACCCTCCTAAAATAAACCATACAATATTACCTAATAAATTCAATCAACTCTTCCTTTCCTCGCCTAAACACTCTGCGGCGGTTGACCATTTTGATTATCTGATTCAGTAAAATCAACGTGTTGCCAATGAAACAAGTAATTATAATCTTCTTCATCCAATTTAAAATCAAAGATATCATAATTTTCTTCGATACGATAAGCATGAGCTGATTTGGTTAAGGGCAGGACATCTAAATCTATCCCAAAACGAAGCAAGACCTGAGCTAAGGACTTATTGTATTTTTCAAGCATCTCTCTAATACGATTTTCTTTCCTTAAAACATTCAGTGGATTTAGCGGTGAGCATGCTTGAACGATGATATCGTACTTTTTACAGTATTCACGGACATCATTTTGAGTCACACCTGGGTGGATTCGAAGCCGATTGACCATCGGTTTGATTTTAGCATGCTCCACTATATTTTCTAAGTGGTTGATTGAAAAATTGCTGACGCCTATGGCTTTAAGTTTACCTTCTTCGTAGAGTTCTTCCATCACTCTCCAGGTTTCCAAATTCTCTTTATCCCAATCTTCCCCGGTCCCTTCATCAAGCGGCCAATGGATCAAATAAAGATCTAAATAATCTGTTCCTAATATTTCTAATAATCTCTCCACTTTGGCTCTCACATTGCTATAATCATGGCCATCAACCATTAAATTACTGGTTAAAAATAACTCTTCTCTTGGAAATCCACTTTTTTTAAGTCCCTGACTCATTATTTTCTCGTTTTGAAATCCAGCTGCACTGTCAAGATGGCGAAATCCTACTTCAATAGCTTTAACAATTGACTGAACAGCTTTTTCTTCATCCGAATTATTACAGATTTCAAAACCAATCACTGGCATTTTCTTTCCATTATAAAGTGTGACCATATCCATTTCCACTCCCCCAATTCTATCAGTCAATAAATTGAATCAACAATCGAGCTTCTATAACAAGTATACTACAGATGGATATCGTATCCTATCATCATTGATTTCATCAACTTATCCACTCTATGTCGTCTAGCCCTTACTGCTTTAAAAGTTTCACTTCGTTATAGCGAAAAAGCTCTCAAACAAATTGTCTGAGAGCTTTTCTGAACAAATCCAAATATTGATTTTCAGCCTGCTTTTTACATGACTTGAATCAAGCCACCATCAGCGACAAATTCAGTACCGGTTGAATAACTGGATTCATCAGATGATAAGTAAAGCACAAGATTGGATATTTCTTCTGGCTCTGCAATACGTTTCATCGGAATATCTTTTTCCATCTCTTTAACCAAATCTCTGACGCTCTCATGTTCAGTCATTGGTGTACGGATCGTCCCCGGATGAACAGAATTAACACGGATATTAAATTCCGCAAATTCCGCAGCCGCCGCTTTGGTCATACCTCTGACGGCAAATTTAGATGTTATATAGGCTAGATTATTGACCCCACCAGCCATGCCAGCAATAGAAGAGATATTAACAATGGAGCCGATTTCTGCTTTTTTCATTGAAGGTAAGACATATTTCATACCTAAAAATACACCATCCTGATTAATATGAATCGTCCTTCTATAATCTTCGAGTGATAACTCTTCAATAGATTTAGTTTCAACGATCCCGGCGTTGTTGACCAGTACATTAATGGGACCAAACTTATCTTCCGTTTCCTTTACTAAATTTTTCCAATCTTCTTCTTTCGTGACATCTAAAGCGACAAATATTGCCTGATCTCCTAATTTTTCAGCAAACGCTTTTCCATCTGACGACTCCAAGTCTGCTATAACGATCTTAGCACCTTCTCGGATGAACACTTCTCCATGCGTCTTCCCCATGCCCCCTGCGCCACCGGTAATAACTGCAACTTTCCCATCTAAACGACCCATTCAACACACTCCTATACCGTATTTTTTCTTATGCCCTTAATTTAACAGGTCTTATTTTTTGTTACAAGCGAAAGGGCTTACAAGCTATTAAAAATTCTACTTCATGTTAACCATTGTCTAGGTAAGATTTGTTATACTGAATGACAAATGCAGTATAACAGTAAGATTTTTCGAAACTGATTAGATGTCTTTTCATATCGGAAGCTTTTTACTGCCAGGTTCGACACTTTGGAGATGGCAATTTTCTCCTAAGTGTTGAACTTTGACTAGGTTCGACACTTTGAGAAAACTAGACTGTCTGTAATTACCGAACCGGGCTTCATTCGGTGATTAGAAAGAAACTTTTTTTTTCAACCTGTCGAACCTGCAGTATCTTCGACAATTAGCTGTCCATCTGATTGCAGAACTTACCGAAGTCTGAGCAATTCGGTAAGTTCTTACTACATTCTCATTCCAAAGTGTCGAAGTTACACTATATGCTCAAATTTAATAGAAAAGAGACCACAAAATATCTTGATCACTCATTTATTTTGAAATTTTGACAGATTCGATCATTTTTTCTTGTATACATAAGTGAAGGAACAAAGGAGGGTAACATTTTGGCAGACGATAAATGGATAATCAAAACGATTAATAACCGAAACGAGCATGGACTTGAGGAATTGATCAATAAATATGGTGGACTATTAAAAAACATCATTCAAAAGTACCTATATGCACTTCCCGGTCATCAGGATGAATGTTTAAATGACGTTTTTCTCGCTGTCTGGAATAATATTGAACAGTACGATCCATCAAAAGCGAGTTTCAAAAACTGGATAGCGGTCATTGCAAAGTACCGGTCTATTAATACACTGAAAAAATATAGGAACGAATTAAAGACTGTTGGCTGGGAAGAACACCTGGAAACGAGATATGTACATAACGACAAGCCTTTATCAAAAGAATTATGGGAAATTCAGTTGGAAGAATTACTCGCACCACTTAATGGGAAAGATCGCATTCTGTTTAAAGACATATTTGAGTCAAAGGATTCGACTGAAGTCATAGCTGAAAAACATGATTTGACCACAGGTGCTTTATACAGCCGTTTCTCACGTGGAAAATCAAAAATCAGGCGACACTTCGAAAAGAAAGGAGAATCAAGGAATGAATAACGACAAAAAACTTTACCAATTACTTAATCAGGTGAAAATAAATACACTCGACTATGAAGAGACGTCTCTGTCTGACCAGGAAAAAGATGAACTGTTTCAGTCGGTTAAAGGTAAATTAAATAATGAATCTAGCAATCCAACGAAAGTATCAAATCGGAAAAGACCAATCCTGTTAATTGCGGCTACGCTTTTCCTTGCATTTTTAGGTCTGCAGACACCCGTCGGACAACGTGTTCAAGCTTCTGCTTCCTCTTTCTTAGAGAACTTTCGCTATACGATCACCGATGCTTTAGGTATAGAAGAACGGACAACCGATGATACAAGTATAGCCGTCGATCAGGTTCAGACGATTGGCGATGCTGAAATCAAAGTCGAGGATATACTTATTTTTGACGATTTACTACTCATCAACATACTCGCTGATTTGGGAGAGTCTTTAGAAGACTATCATTTTGGAGGGATAGAGAATAAAACCCTTTCTATAAATGGACAAGCAGTCACTGGATCGATGTCAAGTTACGGAAGAACAGTCAGTGAAAACGATGCTATTCATAATAGGATATTAATTGTTGACCTTGATGAAGACTTTTCAATGACCGACAATTACACTATAGACATCACTTTAGAAGATCTTTTTATTATTGATATGAAAGACAATGCCAAAAGAGACGAACGTGTGACACCCGTTGAAGGGAAAGCAACATTTTCTGTTGATACGACAAGGGATGAACTTCAGAAACACACAAATAAATATTCTATTGATCAGGAGTTAAGTACTGATCTCTATGATTATTCCATTAACAACTTAAACACACACCCACTCTTCAGTTTCATTGAAATAACTTCAGACAATTGGACTGATATACCGTTTGAAGTAATTGAAATACGCGGAGAAGATAACCGGGGTAATGAACTGATATTTACTGGACACAGCTACACGTATGACGGAGCTGAGAATCACTATACTGGACGGCTTGCCTTGTCTGAAGAAGAGTCTGACATTACTAGTGAACAGTTGCTGGAATCGGAAGAACTTCATCTTCAGTTTTATTCTGCCGAGTTTCCAGAAGATGTGGGTACGCTCGACTTCGCTTCTTATGGTGAGCCAATCACTATCGAACTGAATCAATAGTCCATAGCGTATTGTGTCAGATGATGGCACAATACGCTTTTTTTATTAACTAAGTATATTCCACCTTTCCCTCTTTCCAAAAGAATGTATTTATTATACACTGAACCTATTGGAAGCAATTAAATTGCTCGCAACCCGAACTTGCCACTAGTGGATACAAAGGAGATTTAAAAATATGAACAAAGTATATATTATACATGAAAATATGGACTGGACTAAACATTTGATTAAACGACTGGAAGAACTCGGTGTCCCTTACGAAGACTGGGATTTATCTAAAGGGCTGCTTGATATCCAAGACTTGCCTTCTGACGGCGTCTATTACAATCGCATGAGTGCTTCTTCACACACGAGAGGAAACCGCTACGCGCCTGAACTGACCGATCAAGTCCTAACGTGGCTGGAACAAAAAGGGGCACGCGTCATTAACGGAACAGGTGCGATCAACCTTGAAGTCAGTAAGCTCAAACAGTATTTAGCTTTACAAATTGCCGGGATCAAAACGCCTAAAACCATCGGTGCTGTCGGCAAGGAGAATATTCTAGCTGCTGCTGAAAAACTGAATGAATTTCCTTTTATCATCAAACATAATCGTGCAGGTAAAGGGCTGGGCGTACGGCTACTCTATTCGCTTCAAGAATTGAAAGACTATGTAAATGGTCCCGATTTTGAGGACTCCATTGACGGTATCAGCCTCATTCAACAGTACATTAAATCTGTGGACGGCCACATTATCCGCTCTGAATTCGTAGGCAGAAAGTATTTCTATGCAGTGAAGGTCGATTCGCGTGATGGCTTTGAATTGTGCCCGGCCGATGTCTGCCAGATCGGCCCTGACGGCGAAGAACTTCCAGCTGAAAACAAATTCAAAATCATCGACAGACTACCTGAAGATCAAATCAAACGTTATGAAACATTCTTGAATAACCAACATATCGATGTGGCGGCAATGGAATTTATCATTGATGAAAATGGCGAAGTATACACTTACGACGTCAACACCAACACGAACTACAATAACGATGCCGAAGCAGCAGCCGAAAAATACGCCATGCTTGAACTGGCGAAGTATTTGAAAGTTGAATTAGATACTATTTAAAGCTGAAGAAGACACCTCTAGATTTATAGAGGTGTCTTCTTTATTATCCAACGATATTTTGTGGTTGACCTTTTAAAAATGCCAAGGTATTGTCAAACGTGATTTCTGCCCGTTCGACCATGGCTTCGTCCGTCAGGTAAGCGACATGTGGTGTCAACACCGTATTTTTTGCATGCAGTAGCGGATAGTCATTTGGAAGTGGCGGCTCCATGTCAAAGACATCGATTCCTGCCCCGGCTAGTTTCTCCTCGTTAAGTAACTCTGCCAAGGCCTGGTTATCGATGATTGGTCCCCGTGCACAGTTTATCAGTACGGCCGACGGTTTCATTTTAACCAGTTTCTCTCTGGATAAAAAGTTTCTTGTTTCATCATTCATGGGTAGATGAACAGACACAATATCGCTTTTTTCAAGAAGCTCTTCGAGTGGCAAATACGTTAGTCCCAGATCTTTCGCTGCATCTTTTTCCGTACGGTTGTACCCAATCAAATTTGCACCGAACGCTTTGAATAATTCCGCAGTCCTCAGACCGATGTTTCCTGTCCCGATTATGCCTACCGTCTTCCCTCTGATTTCATTGCCTTGAATCACTCCCGGGAACGAATCTTTTCTGATATCTTTATCTCCCTGCGAAATGGAGCGGTATAGGTCCAGCGTCAGACCAATAACGAGTTCGGCCACCGACTGATCGGAATACCCGGCCGCATTAGCTATTTTGATGCTTTTTTCTTTTGCAGTCATTCGATCCACATGGTCTACCCCAGTGAAAGCGACATTGATCAGTTTTGTCTGGTCCAGCTGTTCGACAACTTCTTTTGGAAAAGGGTTATTGGCGATCATGACGATGTCCGCATCCTGGCTGCGTTTTAAAAGTTCATCAGGATCGGTTGTTTTTTCATCAAAATAAACGAAATCATGTCCCAGCTCTTTGATCGGTTGAGCTAGCATTTCAATCATTTCTTTCGGCACTCTTAACGGTTCAAGTAAAACTACTTTCATCTTCATCTTCCTTTCAATCGCTTTCTGTTAAAGCATTTCTTCCGCTAATAATTTATAGGTATTCAAGCGCTGTTCTTGTGAATGCGCGATGCTGCAGATCATGGCTTCCTGGAAACCGTACGTCTTCTGATCTTTATATAAGCGCTCAGCGACTTCTTTCGCCGTCCCGACCAGGTGGATCTGTCGGTTCGTCTGGATAGCTTCACGTTCATCATCGGTCAACTTATGGTTTTCTGCCTCTTCAGGTGACATAAGCGGTGACATACGTCCCTGACCCAGACGGATGCGGGCAATGTCCTGAGGTTTGGCCTGAAATTCGGCTTCCTCTTTTGTTTCTGCGACAGTCACTAGATATGCCACACTTATTTCCGGTTTTTCCATGAATGCTGAAGGTACAAACCGGTTTCTATACAAATCAAATATCTCTTTGCGCATCGCATTGAGCATGAAAAATTGAGCAAAAGAATAGCCCAGTCCTCTTTGACCTGCCTCGATGGCACTGTTTCCACTTGACCCTAACAGCCACGCTTCCGGCAATATCACCTTCTCCGGCGTTGCTGGTGTTTTACGATAAAGGGTTTCATCGGGGATATCGTCTTTTATCAAGTCCAACGCGACATCCAACTTTTCATATAAGTGATCAAAGTCCGGATCATTCCCTTGTGCCAGAGCATAGATGGCATTCTGATCGCCACCCGGTGCGCGTCCCACACCATAGTCGATCCGTCCCGGAGCCAAGGCACTCAACGTCTTGAACACTTCGGCCATTTTAAGAGGTGAATAATGCATCATCATGGTACCACCCGTCCCCAAACGGATGTGTTTTGTTTTAGCGGCAATGTACGCTACCACTACTTCTGGAGCAGAACTTGCAAAACTTGAACTGCCGTGGTGTTCTGCCATCCACATGCGGTAGTACCCTAATTCTTCTGTAAATTGAGCCAGTTCCACGGCTTTTTCCAGAGCCCCTTGTGCCGTATTCCCACTTGTTATGGGTGCCTGATCGAGTACACTTAATCTCATTATTTATTCGTCCTTTCTTCAATTCGTTCTTTCTTACTATACCATTCAGATCCCCTGGCATCCTATTAAATAAATCGTTATTTATACAGGACTCTTTGTGAGTCTATTACTAACCTCTCATGTTTCAAATGATGTGCTGATAAGCACATCATACTATTCATCAAACTCAGCTAACGTTTCAGTTTCAATATGGAATAGTATTTCATATCAACTTCCCACTGAGCCAATTTTTTTCTTGAGTTGTCACTGAAGAAATTTTTACTGACTACCCAGCAATTGCTGTTGATGGAGCGGTCACTAAGAGGGTCTTATACTTCCCTCTGAACGAACACATGACTTTGAGTAGTTACTTAAGCGCCCTTATAATTCCTTCTGAACTGATTTTCCCCACCGAGCGGTCACTACAGCGGTGTTATAAGACTCACTCAGCCAAAGATACTCCTTCAGCAGGTACTCAAAGACCGCATTAGTCTCTACTGAGTCACAACACGCTTTTGACTGGTCACTTAAAGCCTGCCAGTGTGACCACTCCGCTTGCTGATCCGTTTGAGAAGTCACTAAAAAACCTTGTACTGACCACTCTGAAAAAATTTATCAATGACTAGTCCCTAATGAAGCGTCACTCATAAGAAAACCATTAATTTAAACGATATAACCATTTATTCGTCCTTCTAAAAACCGAAAAAGACTCCTGATAGGGAGCTTTCCCCTCATTTTATCATTACAATTCATGAAAAACACTGGACTCTTTTTTCAAAAAAAACTTACCCTTCAATCATTCTGTTTCAATCCATATGTTCATAAAATAGTCACATTTTTAATTAAAATATAATTTGTTATTTCTTATTCAATTCTAATATAGTATACTAATAAATAATTTAAACAATCTAATTATTGCTAGATAAGTGGGTTGAAAATGGAGGAGATATTATGGAAAATCGAAAGAAATTTAAGATTGGTCTTGTACCGAAATTATTGATTGCCATTGGTTTAGGCGTCCTGGTTGGACAATTAACCTTTATACCAGACTTCATACTTCAGATCCCCATCACTTTTTCGGCCTTGTTTAGCCGATTGTTAGCCTTTATCATTCCTTTAATGATTGTAGGTTTTGTAGTGAAAGGTATTTCGGACCTTACCGATGGCGCCGGAAAATTACTTGGGCTGAATGCACTGATGGCTTATTCCAACACTTTGATTGGCGGCTTTATTGCTTATTTTCTGGCCTCAAGTCTTTTTCCTTTGTTTATCGATGCGTCAGTTAGAGAAACCGTTCAAACGGAAGGCACTGAACTGGCACCTCTGTTCAATCTACCTTTGGAGCCTTTATTCGGTGTCACGTCAGCGATCGTCTTTGCTTTCTTATTCGGCGTCTTTATTTCCTGGTTACGCAAGGAAGAGAAAGGCGAAGTCATGTATCACTTTTTCGCTGAATTTGGTGCCATTATTAGTCAAATTTTATCAGTAATTATCATTCCCGGCTTGCCTTATTACATCTTCGGTAACTTCTTAAACTTAAGTTACAGCGGCGCAGTCTTTTCACTGCTTTCAGTCTTTTGGAGAGTGTTCATCGTCGTAATCGCTCTGCAGTTATTGCTTATTACGATATTATTTATACTCGCAGGACTTTATACTGGTAAGAATCCTGTCACTTTAATAAAAAATCAAATCCCCGGTTACTTCACTGCTTTAGGTACACAATCTTCTGCCGCTACTATTCCTGTAAATATGGAATGTGCCCGCAAGAATGGCGTGTCAAAAGAAATCAGGGAATTCGTTATTCCATTGAGTGCGACTATTCACCTCATGGGGAGTGTCGTGACCATCACTTCTTGTGTGACAGCCGTGCTGTTGATGTTCGATATGCCACATAGCTTTGGCATGATGGCTGCCTTTATCGCTACTTTAGGAGTCGCGCTAGTTGCTGCACCAGGTGCACCAGGCGGAGCTATTATGAGTGCACTTCCGTTTGTGTACATGGTAGGCATCGATCCAACCGGCACATTAGGAACTCTGCTTGTTTCTCTATACATCACTCAAGACAGTTTTGGCACAGCTGCTAACGTTTCCGGCGACAATGCCATTGCGGTTGTAATCGATAAGGTCTATGAGAAACATATATTGAAAAAAGCTGTCCCTGTTAAAGGTAAAGCATACAGCAGTATCAACAACTAACATCATCAACTAGTCTATCAAAAAAGTCTAAAAAGAGTGGATATCTTCCCGTACTTAGCGGTAGGATATCCACTCTTTTGTTATAACAAGAAAAAAAATACCTTGGGGAATAGGCCTGCTTAATTTTCAATAATCACTCATTATAAAGTGAATTAAACTATAGACATTCGAGCCACCACCATAACATTTATGGTAAACATAAAGAACATAATGACATTGATGAATGAAAAATAATAAAAACAGGAATTACTGTCTCATTCACAAGTTGAATGAGCAGTATTCCTGTTTTTTTATTATCTCATCGAATCAAATTAATGTATTTTTACTATTTGAAAACTTTGTACAATGCTAACATGTAACTACTGCTGATTTATCATTTCTTCTGCTGCCATTAACTTCTGTATATTAGCTGTTGCTACGAATGCTTTTTGTACGTCTGTTAATGCATCATATGCTTCTCTTGCTTCTGTCACTTTAGAAACAAATTGTTTTGAAATCTTTTTTCCAGAAGAGTTGAATCGTGTGACCAATTTGTCTACTTCTACCGCTGCTGCTTTATCTTCCGTATTTTTGACCTTTTCTTCTGCTGCAGTTAACTTCTCTACGTCACTTGTTGTTACGAAATCTTTTTGTGTATCTGATAACGCATCATAAGCTTCTCTTGCTTTTCTTACTTTAGACATATACCCGTTTGAGATAGTTGTTTCTGAAGATTTGATTTTTGATATCAATTGCTCTACTTCTACTGCTGCCGCTTTATACTCATTGGTTGCTATATCTATCATCAAATTTTCTAAAACTCTCACATTAGTGTTCAGTCTATCCATAATTCTTCCAGGGTACTTCAGTTCAATATAGTCTAAAGTATCATTTCCTGTGTGCATTATAGGGCCTTCTTCAGTTTCTATATAGCCATCCAAATAATTACCAGCATCATCTTGAATTAACCAGTTAGTCGATTCAAAATAAGCTACTGGAATGTCTTTTGCGTTAAAGGGGGCATGATCACTCCAGTCTCCTGTTTCTCCCCATTTATGATCAGGATGTAGTCCAGTTTGTGTAATAAGATCTAATCCTAGTTCATCAGATATATTGAGCGCCTGATCTCTTACCCAACCTATGCCATTAGATCCTCCATATACGTAAGCATAATCTCCGGCTATAATAGTGTCCAGATTTACCATAGCTATTGTATTCTCTATTTCGTTCTCTGACATAGTTTCTACATAAGCTTTAGATCCTTCTAAACCGACCTCTTCAGCGCCAAAACCTATGAAAATAATAGTATGATCTGTTTTAATATTCTTTAATTTCTCAGCTACTTCCAACATAGCACCTACACCAGAGGCATTGTCAGAGGCTCCCTCGCTACCACCCGAAGTTACTTGGTCGTAATGGGCACCGAGAATAACTTGTTTTCCTGATTTACCTCTTTTAATAGCTACTACGTTTTGAGAATGAACTGTCTCTCCTTTATTACTTCCTCTTTTACTGATAAATGAGAAATCTTCCAAAGTCGTTTCATATTTATAGCTTTCAAACTCGCCTTTTATATAATTAGCCGCTTCCTTTTCAAATTCTGAACCCGCTATTCTAGCTCCACCAAGTTCTTTAGAGAGATGGTGAATGTGTTCATATGCCAGGCCGCCATATTCACTTGAATTTATTACAACAGCGTCCTCTGCACTCTCAGCCATTACTTCCTCTTGCGTTATAGGCGTAAATAAGTATAACCCCATGACGGAAGCTATTAAAACTGGATACCATTTTTTGTTAGTATGACTCTTATACATATGAATCCTCCTTTAAATAATATATTTCTTTACAATTTTTCAATTACCAATTTCTTACTTTGTCCTAAGAGATGGTTAACCCACATCGTGTATTTCTGTCCTCTTATGCCGTTTCTCCTATGATCACCTCATTGTTTTTCAATAGTTTGAATATACATAAATTTTGTTTCTTCTTAAAAAAAGCGCTTACATAACAATCTCTATAAACTGACTCAAAAAGGTTTATTCATCATCAGTTTCGTTATGACTATCTGATTTTTATATTAGCATACCGTTTTAGAATATTCAATAATTTAGAAGCAGGGCAGACTGAATTCGCTAAGTGACTTATTCAGCCTTCCTTTCTTCTATATTGTTCTAATATAGATATAATGGTATTTCTCAGGCGCAGATACTCTGCTCCTTCTTTTTTATGTCCTTATTTTCACTGCATTTCCTCGACTAAACGTTTGGCAGCGTACTGACCAGAGCGGATGGCCCCTTCCATAAATTGAGGGAACTGCGGCCCGAGCTCTGTGCTTGCAAAGACTAGATTATTAAAGGGTTCTTTTAAATGTTCGCGGGCTTTTGGTTCACCTTTATAATGCACCATTGCGCCGTATCCCCCACCACAATAGGGAGAACCCTGCCACTCGCTGATTTCATAATCCTTGTACATTTCTGCTTCGTCTCCAAAAACTTCGATCAAGCGCTCTTTAGCGAAAAATTCTTTCACTTCTATTGGTACACTGGCAAGCTCTTTGGCCTTATCTCCACCGATAAACAAGGTGAGTCGGTTTTCACCCTCTGCTTTAGAAGAATCCATTACATTGACCCCTTCATTGGCGGCATAGATAACTCCATAGACCGTTCTTTTCTTTCCCTTAATGGCTTGTTCACGCCAGAAAGGATCATCATACACGAAGGTCATCTTGATCACTGCCCCATCGACATAACTCTTCAAGTACCGGTCGTAATGTTCAGCTAAAGATGAACTGAACTCGATTCGGGCTGCAGCGGTTGGTGGCACTGCCATGATCAAAGCCTTTGCATGATATTTTGTCTTGTTTTTAGTCTTCAAAATATAGCCATTTTCGATTGCTTTTACTTTCACCACGGGTTCAAGATAACGGATCGCCTCTTCATTAATGGTCTCCAAGTATCGAACGACTCGGGACAGTGGACCGGAGGCTTGATAATTCAATTCGTTGTTCGTTGTTGTGATACGACTGACCAAGTCTTCTAAAGCTTCTGCATTAATGTAATCACTGTTTACCGTCGTTTCAGACGCTACAAAACTTTTAATGATTTGGCGTTTTCGTTTATTTCCAACATGTTTATCCAGTAAACTAGCCAGTGACTGAGAAGCTGATTCTGTTTCAGCAACCTCCCTCAACATTGCTGGGATATCTTTGAAATCAAAGCGAATGGGCTCTCTGCTTTTTTCACTTATGACCACCAAATCTTCAGGTATATGCGTTTCCTCTAAAGTCATTCCTGCTTCTTCAATGAGTTTCACGATTTCAGTCATATCTTTATTAACAAACTGTGCACCTTGTTCAAAGTAGCGTGATGAATCTTCGGAAACTTTGGAGCTTACCTTCCCACCTGCTCGGTCTGTTGCTTCTAGGATTAAGTATTTCTTTCCTTTTTCATGTAGAGCCTTTGCGGCAGTTAATCCTGCCAAACCTGCCCCAATGACGATGACATCGTAATCTGACATTTTAGTATTCATCATTAATTTTCTCCTCACTTCCTTACCTATGGTTGATTATCTGATATTTCTTTTTAAAACTTTATGTGTGATGAACTTTTCGATTTCTACTACTACAAATACACCGAACCCTATGATAACAGGGTAAATCCAATAGTTCAAATCGATTGGATAAAGTCCCAAGGCGTTATTCAAGAACGGCACATAGGTGACTAATAGTTGGAAAACAATCAATAGACCGGACACTAGAAAAGCGGCTTTATTATCAAAAAATTGACGATTAAGACTAAAGAGACGCTCATTTCTTACATTAAACAAATGGAATAACTGAGCAAAAACGAGCGAATGGAGCGTCAACGTATTTATAATTTCAACGTCATAATCCACCAACAGAAGCTGGTTGATCCACATGATGGAGCCACCAATAAGCACGGAAACAAAAAGGATACGAAAGACATAGTAAGGACTTAATAGCCTTTGATTCGAATCACGCGGCGGTTTTGACATCGTACCTTTTTCCAAAGGTTCAAAAGCCAAAGCCAAAGCGATGGTTACAGCGGTGATCATGTTGACGTAGAGAATCTGCACAGGTGTTAGTGGCATTTCTATTCCTATTATCAACGCGGTCATCACCAGCAAAGCTTCTGCCCCGTTGGTCGGTAAAATGAAGAGGATGGTTTTCTTTAAGTTGTCGTAAACACGTCGACCTTCTTTTACCGCATTGACAATGGTAGAAAAATCATCATCCACTAAAACCATTTCAGAGGCTTCTTTGGCTACCTCTGTTCCTTTGATGCCCATAGCTACTCCAATGTCTGCTCGTTTCAATGCCGGGGCATCATTCACACCGTCACCCGTCATGGCGCAGATATGACCGTTGTTTTGCAGTGCTTCGACCAGCTTCAGTTTATTATGCGGACTCGTTCGCGCAAAGACATCGACTTCCTCTACGATTTCCTGCAATTCTGCGTCGGACATCTCTTCCAACTCACGTCCTTCAGCAACTTTATTTCCATATGTGATCCCCAGTTGCTTGGCAATCGCCAAGGCTGTTTCTTTGTGATCCCCTGTAATCATTTTAACCTGAATGCCCGCTTCTTTACAGACTTTAATGGCTTCAATAACATTCTCTCGAGGCGGATCGATAATACCTGTGAGTCCAAGTATCGTTATGCCCGATTGGATATCCTCATGTTCTATGTGCTCTTTGGTCTCAGAGACCTCTTTGATGGCCATTGCGAGAACACGTTCACCTTTTTTAGACCGTTTGTTCATCTGTGTTTCCCAATAGTCAAGATCCTCTGAATCCAAACCGGCCATTTCAAATAGACGGTCCGGTGCGCCTTTAATATAAATCTTCTTCAGATTGCTTTCTTCGACTAACCCTGCCATATATTTGTATTCTGAATCAAAAGGGATCTTGGATGTCATTTCAAGAGTATCGATAGAGACATTCGCCTTTTCAGCCAGGGTGATCAAACAGCCTTCTGTCGGATCTCCTCTGACGACCCATCCGTCATCTTTTTCATAAATATCCGACTCGTTCACTGTTTTAGCTGCGGTCAGCAACTCTCTCAAGTCGGTCTCTTCATCGACATCGATTTCTTCTTCCTGTTCGTTCACGATCCTACCTTCCGGCGCGTAGCCTAAACCCGTTACAGAATAGCTCTTCTCTCTGGTAATGACCGACTGCACCGTCATTTCATTTTTTGTAAGTGTCCCTGTCTTATCTGAACAAATGACCGTGACAGCTCCCAGGGTTTCCACTGAAGGCAGTGTGCGCATGATCGCATTTTTATCGGCCATGGACTGCACACCTAAAGCCAGAATGATGGTCAAGATAGCGGGAAGGCCTTCCGGAATGGAGGCCACAGTCAGACTGATCACGGACAGCAGGAGTTCTCCCCATTCATAATCATGAATAACTAAACCCGCTGTAAATAATACAACGGCTAAAACAAGAATGACGACTGAGATCGTTTTACCAAATTTATCCGTCTGCTTGAGTAAAGGTGTTTTCATTTCTTCAACTTCACCCATGGAACGGTTGATTTTACCGATTTCTGTCGTTTCTCCTGTTTCAACAACGATTCCTTTTGCCGTTCCAGAAGAAACAGTGGTACCCGAAAACACCATGTTGATTCGGTCGCCAAGCGGGGTATCTTCTTCCAGTACATCAGTCTGCTTTTCTACAGAAGTAGATTCACCGGTTAAAGGCGACTCTTCAACTTTTAACCGATCAGTATCAAACAAACGGATGTCTGCAGGTACCTTGTCTCCAGGATTGAGTATCACGATATCTCCCGGGACGAGCTTCGTTGCCTCCACTTCTCTCTTTTGTTCATTTCTAAGCACGATTGCCTCTAAAGATAACATTTTTTTGATACCTTCGAGTGCTTTTTCTGCTTTATTTTCTTGGACATACCCAATAATGGCATTGACAATGGCAACAAGCAGGATAACGACCGTATCGACATAGTGACCCAAAACAAAAGTAACGACAGCCGCAAAGAGCAAGATATAAATCAGAACATCATTAAATTGTCTGAAAAATTTCACCCACTCAGGCGTCCTCTTTTTCTCAGGCAATTTATTTAATCCGTATTTCTCTTGTCTTTTTTTTACTTCCTCATCGTTTAATCCTTTTCCAGTATCTGTCTCTGTTTCTTTTTCTGTCTCTTCACTGCTTAAATGAAACCATTTCGTTTCAGCCATGACATCCCCTTCTTCACAGATTTTATTGTTGTTTTTCTTATACTTGATGAACTAGAAGATTCTTTAGTAATCATCAGCATCACTTGAAATGCAAAAATCATCATTTTTGCAGGATTTTCTTAATCATAGGATAACATAATGCAATACGCTATATCTCGTTCAGAACCTTATCGCACTGAACCTTAACTCAATAGATTCGTGACGAATGATTTAGACCAGAAATGAAAAAAATAAAATATCTGAAGAAATAAATACTATGCTCAACAAGAATTATCATAATACTGTTTTAGTACTGCCATATTCGTCCGGCTCTCCCGCTCACTTTACTTCTTCAATCTGTTTACTACTTTACAATTTTGCCTACACAATAGCTTATAATTGAGTTTTTTCGATTAGAATAGTACCCTTTTAAGTAACAAGACTTTACAGCCAGAGTGTTAAAAACCATACGTTGATCGCAAGGAGAGATTCGATGGATCCAAGTATCAAAGACAACGTTGCGACCCTTCAACCGACATATTCATTCTGATAAAGGAGAGATTCACTTATGCGCACATCAAAGGAAACATATTACGATTACTTATTTATCGGTGGCGGAATCGCTGCCGCTTATGCTGCAATAGGCATACGCAAGTCAGACAAAGAAGGTTCCATCGGCATTCTTTCTTCGGATCAAGATGGACCCTACGCCCGTCCGGCTTTATCGAAGAGACTGTGGACAGATGACGACTATTCCGTTGAAGACGTCCCTTTCAACACAGCTGAAGAAACAGATTCGAATATTATGCTTGAAACAGTCGTCAACTCGATCGACAGAGAAAACAAAACGGTCACGACACACGACGGGACAACACTTTCTTACGGTAAACTGCTTCTAGCAACGGGCAGCGAACCGCAGACCTTAAATGGCCCGGAAGACGAGCATGTTATAGCCTTCCGCACATTCGAAGACTACCGTAAGTTGAGAGGATTCTCCGGAAAAGACCAGCATGTCATCGTCGTCGGTGGAGGTTATATCGGAACGGAACTCGCCGCGAATCTGAAACTGAACAACACTCAGGTGACACTTATCTATCCGCAGGAGGTCTTGAACGACAATCGCTTCCCGCTTGAGCTGGCTAAAGAGTATGAGGACCGCTACCGGCAAACCGGCGTCACTTTAAAGAACGCTTCACGTGCTGCAGCTTACAGTAGAAACGGCGATAAACTCGTTCTCCAGCTGGAAAACGGCGAAACCGTTGAAGGAGATACCCTGGTTCTCGGCTTAGGTGCCAAACCGCGACTTACACTTGCAAAAGACGCCGGACTCGAAGTGGACAACGGTGTCATCGTCGATGACTATTTCCGTACGTCCGATCCAGACATCTATGCAGCTGGAGATATTTCATCCTACCCTGATCCGATCTTTGGACGAAAACGCATTGAACACGTTGACCACGCGCGAAAATCCGGGACAGCTGTCGGAAAAAATATGGCCGGATCCGATAAACCGTATGACTATACCCCTTACTTCTATTCAGATGTTTTTGATATATCCTGGATGGCATACGGCACACTTGATTCAAGACTCCAAACCCTCATAGATCATGTGGATGACGGAAAAGTAGTTTATTATCTGAAAGAAGACAAACCTGTCGGCATCTTGCTTTGGAATATCAATCCAAGATTAGGCAAAGTCAAAGAAGTTTTAAAAAATCCACCGTCCCATTCAGATGATTTACATGGACTTATCCGCGACCGCAATAGCGACTGACACAATCCAAGCTGAAGAAAGAAGCCTCGGGCTTCTTTCTTTTTTATTTTATCGACCTTGGTATCGCATTCACATAAAAACAGGAAGGAATTTTCATTCCTTCCTGTTTTTCCGATTCCAATGGTTATTTTAATCCGTTGGATAGTGTCGTTTAAGGTAACTGGCAAGTGGTTCTGCTTCCCTTCCCGTGATCTTGCGGAAATCTTCCGTAACGATAGCCAGCAGTCCCCGGTTGGCTGCTTCGTACATAGAAGCTAATAGAGCGCCGAAGCCTTTTGGTTCATCGTAAGTCTGAGCAAACGCCTCGAGAGACATCGGGGCAAAGCCGATATTTTCGCCAGAAACGTCGCTGAGTGTGTCTGCCAGTTCCGTCATCGTGTAAGAACGGTTCTGTGTCAGTGTATACGTCTGATCCTGAAGGGAAGCGTCCGCTGCCACTGCCACGATCGCTTTGGCACTGTCCGCTCGGGAGATGAAACTGATCTTATCATGCGGCACAGGATAGACGACATTGCCACCTTCAATGAGTTCCGGAAGATAATTGATCAACGGATCGGCATACATCGCATTTTTCATGATCGTATAAGAAAGAGACGAAGAGGCCAGGCGTCTGCTCGCATAGCCGTAGAAGGGACTCATTTGGAACGGATTGTTTTCCTGATCTGCATAGAAACTCACAAAGATGAGGTGTTTCACCTTGGCTTCCTCGGCGGCCTGAACAACATTTTCGATCTCCGGCAGCCGTTCATAGCTCGGATGGACGATGCTGGGAATATAAACCAGGACATCCGTATCCTGCCAAGCTTGAACAAGTTCGGCCTTGTTGCGGTAATCGGCTTTTTTCACTTCCACTCCCATCTCTTTATATTTCACGGCTTTCTTGATATCGCGAATAGATATTCGCAGTTCCTCGATAGGCAGTTTTTTTATGGCGACCTGCATCACTTCAGTGCCTAGTTGCCCTGTCGCTCCAGTAATTGTATATCGCATGACCGGCTCCTCTCTTACTGCTTTATTTATTTATTTATTTACACAATTCTCTTTACTTGAAATTACTTACAGTATAAGACAAAAGCGGATTATTGGACAGAAATACGATAGTCTATAGTATTCCCTTTTAAATGAAAATCCACACAAAACAAGCAGCTTTTTTAGCGATATCTCTTCAAAGAAAGACGAAAGTATTTGTAATCTGACCGACACATGGATAAAATAGACATATTGGATAAAAAAAGATTCAAGCTGGTACTTAGCGATTATAGCCAATGAGGAAGGAATATATATAATGAAGTATAAGAAAATAATTTTTGATTTGGATAACACGGTACTGGACTTCCGTGATACAGAAGAAAAAGCCCTGAAAAAGGTCATTGATGCCTACGACCTTCCTTATACTGACGAAACAATAGCCATGTATAAAGAAATCAACCACGGTTTGTGGCAAAAACTGGAACAAGGCATCATTTCTCGGGAAATGCTCTTTTCGAGTCGTTTTGCACTCTTTCTTGAAGGATTCGGATTAAACGTAGACGGAAACACCGTCGAAGACCTATACCGTCAAAACCTTGGGCAAGGGTACAAGAAGATGGACCATGCGCATGAACTGCTGACCGCTTTGAAGAAAAACGGGTACCATATATACGCTGGAACAAATGGTGTGGCGAAGACACAATGGCAGCGGCTCGCAGGTGCTGAGCTGATGCACTTTTTTGAAGAGGTCTTTATTTCTGAAGAAATAGGCGTAGAAAAACCCGATCCGCAATTCTTCACCCATATTTTCGATACTTTAAAGACGGATAATAAGGCTGAATTCCTTATGGTGGGCGACAGTCTCACCTCTGATATCCAGGGAGCCAAAAATGCCGGTATTGACAGTGTGTGGTACAATTTTTCCGAAAAACCAGTCGATTCCGAAGCGGTGGAGAGTACCTTCAGCATCAGTAACCTGCTGGAATTGCTGACTCTTTTCGGCATCGAAAGAGAAAAAAGCGCCCTGCATCTCGACCACCTTGACTGAAACAAACTACATGAGTGGGTACTCGTCTCGAAACGAGTATCTTTCTTTACATAAAAAGACAAAAAAACTTCCATCAAATCATGGAAGTTTTTTGTCTTATATTCAATCAAGTTATCTTTACATGGAAATCAGGAGAGTAGCCAGGATTCATCCACGTTTTTACTTTTACGAAATACTTTCCCATGTTCATCAATAGCCGCATGCCACTCTTTACATAACTCGACCGGGACACGTTCAGTCAAATGATTGAACTCCCGGCGCATATGACTTAAGTTTTTGAATTCGCCAAAGCCTAGACGTTTGAACAAGCGGATCGCGTATTGATCTCCAATAAACACATTGCGGTTGAAAATATAGAGCAGCATCGCATCCGCCGTTTCCGGGCCGACACCTTTGATACTCAGTAATTCTTTACGCAGTGTCTCATCAGAATACGACTCAAACTTTTCAAAATCTTCTCCATGGCTGACAAACCACGACATTAGTTCTTTGATATAGGCAGTTTTCTGCTTATAGAACCCCGCCGGTCGGATCAGCGACTGGAGCTTTTCGTCTTCCATTTTATGCAATTGGTCCACCGTTAAGTACGGGTCAAGCTGTTCCAAAACTTTTTCGACATTTTCCTGAGTCGTCTGCTGGATCAGGATCATCGATACCCAATCCTTGATACGGTTCTCATCCGACCACCAATTCTGGATCCCGTAATGGGCGACAAGTTTGTTCAACACTTTCACTTTTTCTCTATCCGTACTCACTTTAAAAATCAATCCTTTAAATTTTACGTCTTTACAGTTTACACTATTTTGAGAAAAATAAAAATCGAGAGGCTTTTTTTCTTTGAGTAGTACTTTTTAATTCACCAATCCCCGCATTGAAATAGTTATACCAGACGGTAGTTAAATCAAGACGCGGGAGTATACAACTGCTCTCATTCTCTTAACACATGTCATCAGAAAAGAGAGCTCCCTGAGTTAGCCAAACCGACTAACTCAGGGAGCCCTCTTTTCAATTTAATCACATTTTTTACTTTTAATTAAAATCTTCCAAGAATGATGTCATCTTCATCTAAAATACCCGCATCTATTAAGGCTCTTTGATAAGATGTTGCTTCTCTGGACATTCTGACCGTTGCACCAGATATTGTATCGACAGAATTTTGGACTGTTTTTGTTGCTCCAGTCTCTACATCTACGCCAAACTGATTTTCATCATTGATAGACTCTTCATAATCAGACCAGTCGATAAGAGACGTTAGCTCCGTTGCGTTTTGCCCAATCAAGTTTTCTTCGATCGCACGGTAGTTTCCGTTCCATCCACCTTTGCCAAAGTAACTATATACAGCTTCCATAGGTTGAGGTGTTTCACCATCAAACTCTACACCTAATGCTTCCATGTAATCTTTGACCGTTGAATCGTTATCTACACCTTCGAGCACGCCCGTACTATTGACAACATGAGACCATGGATCTTCTGTATTGAATATTGTTCTTAATTTGAGACTGTCCCATTCGTTCGGACCTGACCCTGAAGTACGGGTAGTCGGTTTGTTATATTCAGAATTGACTGTCAATTCACTCATTAGCGTTTCGTAATCGAAATCAGCCGGCAGCTTGGATTCAAACTGATATCTGGTGATTGGATCGACGATTGCATGAGCTACAGTGTTATCTTCATTTACACCTACAGCATAAAAACTCATCATGTCAGCAGTGTATACGGTAAACATGGAATCTCCCGCTTCGTAGTCTTCTCCTGGAACGGCAGTAGTTGGCTCGATATCGTAATTGATATCAACATAAGCATTACCGCTTTGACGCATCGTCCAGAAATCATCAACAGTTTTAAAGAAGTTCATTTTGGCATCAACGATTATTCCATCTTCATCAAGTTCCAGAATGGTCTCAATATATTGGTCTGCTTCTTCATAAGGCACGCCATCTGTTTCCCCACTCCAATAACGTCCGACAAAAGTCCCCGCATATGATTGTTCTGTATCGTTCTCATCATTTGTATCAGTTTCTTCGGAACTTAATGCATCTTCACTCTCATCATTTTGAGAATCGTCCGTCTCGTTACAACCGGCTAACAAAGATATTGTTAATAACTGAGCAAAAGCCAGCATTATTATACGTTTTTTCATTATTTATTTCCTCTCCCTCACATCGCTTTTTTATAGTACTTTTCATGTTGCTTATCTAATTCAAAATAAACAAAACCCTTATACCTAACAAGTTTATTACACATTTCACAATATTGATATGGGTCTTTTGTCCTCCATCGAGGACATTTGTCCTTGATGGATAGTTGCAAAACAAGATAGCAATCATCTCTTAAACCGCTTAAAATTTAAGGAGATAGCCAAAAAAGCCTCTCACTCAGGGGATATCACTTTTCCCATTATACGAACTGACATTTATTGAGTTGTTAGTTTACTCACAATATAATCAAATCAATTATTGGGACACTATCTTCTAATGAAATAGTATCATCTTAGTATTTATCAGATAGTTCAGTATAAAAGCAATAAAAATAGCCTCCCATATACTGGAAGGCTACCTCGTTTAAATATTGAAATCCAATTTTGGTCCCACTGGCACGATACCAGTCGGGTTGATGGTTTTGTGACTGCGGTAGTAGTGTTCTTTGATGTGGCGGAAATTGATAGTGTCAGAAACACCCGGCCAATTGTATAACTCTTTCGTGTAGCGCCAGATGTTTGGATAATCGGTGATGCGCTTGATGTTGCATTTGAAATGCCCGTGATAGACGCTGTCAAAACGGATCAAGGTTGTAAACAGACGCCAGTCGGCTTCAGTGATAGTGTGTCCAACGAGATAAGGGTGTTTTCCTAATCGCTCTTCCACTTCATCTAGGGATTCAAATAGTTTCTTCACTTCTTCATCGTAAACCACCTGTTTGGTCGCAAAACCGGCTTTGTAGACGCCATTATTGATAGCATTGTAGACTAAGTCGTTGATCTCATCGATATCCGCCCTTAATTCTTCCGGATAATAGTCACCTTTTATGGCCCCGACGTCATCGAATGCCGTGTTCAACATGCGCATGATCTCAGACGATTCATTGTTGACGATTTTATGCTGCTTCAAATCATATAAAACCGGTACTGTGACGCGGCCGCTGTAGTCGGGTTCGGCACGTGTATACACTTCATATAAGTAATCCACATTGCTCACCGAATCCGGGACAACGCCCTCATCTTTTTCAAAGGTCCACCCGTGTTCTGCCATCAAAGGATTCACCACCGAAACAGAAATCATGTCTGCCAAACCTTTTAACTGGCGTATGATCATCGTGCGGTTTGCCCAGGGACACGCATTCGAAATATATAGGTGATAGCGTCCCGGTTCAGCTTTAAATCCGCCCTCGCCTGTCGGACCGGCACTCCCGTCCTTGGTTATCCAGTTTCGGAACTGCGATTCTTCACGGATAAACCGTCCGTCATTTTTCTCCGTGTCATACCATTTGTCATGCCATTTACCGTCTACTAATAATCCCATAATTGCCTCCTTATTTGCTTTGAATTTGCTTAATCGGTTGTGAGTTCAATCAAATTGCCTTCGGGATCTTCGATCACCGCTTCGTAATAGCCGTCTCCAGTCGTTCTCGGTCCGTTTATTAAGGCATACCCGTCCGCTTTCAACTTATCCACAAGGTTATCCACAGCTTGTTTATCCCCAACATCCACAGCCAGATGTGCATAACCGTAACTTTCTATATTCGGTTTGTTTATATCTTCTCTGTGCATAAGTTCCAGCCGACTGCCTGAATCAAAGGTCAGAAAGTACGAATGAAAGCCTTTCTTCGGATTGTGGTAAAGCGCACCGCTCTTGGCAGAAAAATAGGTCTCGTAAAACTCTTTCATTCTTTCCAGATCAATGGTCCATAAACCAATGTGTTCGATTTTCACGTTTATTCACTACTTTCTTTTTTTAGCCGTTTTTTTCCTGATATAAAATCCTATCCCAACGATCAATCCTATTATGAGTATAAATGGTACGGCATAGATAAACCAAATAAACGCATCTTGAACAAAATAGTAAAAGGCGTAGAAAGAATCAACGAGCGCTTCGCGGATACGTTCAAAAAAGGACAAGCCTTCTCCCCGTGCATTGGCGATGCGCGGACGTTCAGTGACGCTCAAATGCACTTCCGTATAATCAATCAAGTCATCGAATGTTTCCAGTTGTGATTGAAGGGATTCGCGTTCCGCAATAGTATCACTCAAGCTGTTTTCGATCTGTAGGATAGCCTCGATCGTGTCAGCCTGTTCGAGTAATTCAATCAAGCGGGCTTCCTTGTTCTCCAGTACCCGTATGCGGGACTCCGTATCCCGGTAGGATTGCGTGACATCTTCTGAACCAACGTTTTCACTTACTTTATAGGCATCCATGCCGTCTAAATCATCGAGAAAATCATCCAGGGAAGACGTAGGGATCCTAAAAAGATAGTCTACCCGTCGATACTGACGAGACTGATCCTGAGGTGAAATGCCCGTCTGTGAATAACTCGACTCATTTGAATATTCAATGTAGCCATCATAAGAGCTCACTGTATCCAGAACAAACGAAGTCGTTTTCTGGAAATCCAGTGTCTCATACTCGAGCTGGACCCGGCGGATGACTTTTTCACCAATAAGCCGTCCGCCTTCTCTATCCATTGCTGCCTGCTCATCAGCCATTTCTCCGACCATAGAGTCCTCTTCCATATAGCCGGCACCCATATCTGAATCTGAAACCAAATCATTCGATTCCGACGTGTCATTGCCACTGGCACAGCCTGTTAACACTAAAAAGAAAAGAATTAATAACCCAACGCCTCTTTTTATCATCACTTTCACTCCCACCTTCAGCTTATGTATATTTAATACTACCATTATATACGAAAGAGATATCCTTTAGCTAATTGAAACATGCCGGATAAGAAAAAGACTTCCCAACTCTGATGAGTCAGGAAGTCTTGATCATTTAAATTACAATTTAAAGCGGTCCACCAGTTGGTTCAGTTCTTCGGCAATTCTAGCGAGTTCTTCTGAGCTGGCGGAAACTTCCTGCATCGTGCTCGTTGTCTGTTGAGCGGAGGCTGACGTTTGTTCGATCCCGGCCGCAGATTCTTCAGAAACACTGGCGATCTCTTCCACGCTGGAACTCATTTCGATCGTCTGTGTTTTGTTCACTTTCAGCTTATCAGAGATTTCCTTGATCGCGAGTCCCATCGACTGAACAGATGATGAGATCTTGTTGAAGGTCTCGCCCGTGCTTTCGATCTGTGTCGTTCCCTTGGCAACCTGTTCATATCCATTCTCCAGGTTTAAAGCAACCGAGGATGATTCTTGCTGGATACTGTTGACGATGTCGGTAATATCAACGACCGAGTGCGACACCTGTTCAGCCAGCTTCCTCACTTCTTCTGCTACGACTGCGAACCCCTTGCCCTGTTCGCCGGCACGTGCGGCTTCGATTGCTGCATTCAGGGCCAGCAGATTGGTCTGTTCGGCGATACCTTCAATGACCGACACCAGTTTAGACACTTTGGCTGATTTATTGTCCAGCTCTTTCACACCTTCGACCGAATGCTTGACGAGCTTATCGATCATCTGCATCTGGGATACTGAGGCATCCATCAATCCCCTGCCTTTTTCAGTCAAGTCCCTCACATCATTCGACGTTTTGTAGATACGGTCACTTTGATCTGCGGACGCTTCGATCGTCTGGACGAAGCGGTTCATGTTCTCGGACAAGTCACTGGTGTAATTGGCCTGCGACTCTGACCCGGAAGCCAGCTCCTGCATCGTGATGGCGATCTGTTCGGCTCCCTGACCGACTTCATGCGTTGACTGGGTCAGTTCTTCACTTGAACTCAATACCTGGTTCGTGGCTTGGGAGACGGCCGTGATGATGTGTCTCAGTTCGCTCTGCATCGCGTTGCTTGCCTTGACCAATGTCCCGATTTCATCTTTGCGCTTGGTTGGCTGGGTCTTCACCGTCAGATTCCCTTTGGCGACTTCATTCAAGTTATGAGCAATTTCTTTCAGTGGTGTCCCGATCATTCGTCCCATCATGATCCCGATAAATACAGCCAGTGCCGTTGCCAACAGGCTGATGATGATGATCGCATTTCTCAATACGGTAAAGGTTTCTACATTTTGATTTAGTGTCTCATTAGACAAGGAATCGGTCAAATTCAGCAGATCAGTCAGGTACATATTGGCTGCGCCGTAATATGCCCCGCCACTGCGGATCCCGTCCATCGTTCCCGCGTAGTCTCCTGCAGATAAACTTCCCGCAGTCTCGGTAATCGATAGAGAAAAGTCATCCCAGCTGCTTAACAGATCATTATAGATGACTTCTTCTTCCGCCTGTAATGCTCTGGACCCGTATTCGGCCAGTAAACTATCGACTTTTTCCAGATTTTCCAGTGCGCTTTCACCTCTTATCGGCGTATTATTGACTACTCCAGAAAAAATATGCACACGCGTATTCTCCATCAACTGAGAAACTTCAGACAAGATGATCGTCGGCTGCAGCCGATCCGTATACAATTCTTCAGAGTTATCATAAACCATCCGAAGGCCAAACAAGGACATAACCCCAAGCATGACGACGAGTAACGCGATAACTAAGTATGAAACGAGTAATTTTGTTGTGATTTTCAATTTTTATTCCCCCAATAATAATACCGACTGTGACTCTTCATCATGTTAAAAAGAGTCGTACTGTTCTATTATCGGAAGGAAGCCAGAGAGATTAACCTTTGTGAGACAATAATTATTTTGTAAACTCTTTGATACGAAGATTGCTTTTTTTAAAAGAAATAAAGAAACCTTCGACCCGAGAGTCGAAGGCTTTCCTTATTGAAAGTTGTTTTATTGAATCAAGCTGACCACTGACTGGCTTTTATAGTTTGAGTGATCCCTTGATAAAAAGTTAGCACTTGCTCGATAAATTCATGTGTCAGAGTTGGCGCTATGTCAACGGTTAGTCACTAGTCGGGATCCAACAAATATCGGGCAGGCACTAACCACACCTTTTACTGCCCGCTCACAGGGTCTTTTCTGGCCAGTGGGCACTCGAAGGGGTCTCTAGTGACTGCTCCAACTATCTTGTCTTTTGACTGGTCCTTAAGGCGTCTCCCTAGTACCTGTTCAAGAAAATCTGGGCGATGAGTTGGCGCTAAATGTACAGGGTACTGCTCACTCAGATACTGCTATTTATTCGGTGGGCACCAAGAAAGCCCCTACTGACTACTCAAGACAAAACCTCATCGAGTGGGAACTAATCAGTCTTTTTTATATCTCGTTGACGACGATCGTCTGATCTCTTTTCGGTCCGACAGAAACGATCGAGACTTCGACGCCGGTGAATTCTGCGATACGCTCCAAATATATCTGGGCGTTTTTCGGCAGTTCGTCGTACGTTTTAGCGATCGCCGCTTCTTCGCCCCAGCCGTCAAATGTTTCATAGACAGGTTCGCATTCAGCCAGGTCTTCCAAACTAGCTGGGAAATAATCGATCACTTTGTTGTTGAATTTATAACCCACACAGACTTCGATCTTATCTAAGCCAGCTAATGTGTCTATTTTGGTCACGACCAGATTCGTCAGTCCCGAAACGCGTGCAGAGGTTTTCAGGATAACCAGATCCAACCAGCCGCAGCGACGGTCTCTGCCTGTCGTTACGCCCACTTCGCCGCCTTTTTCTCTGATCCAGTCGCCGGTCGCATCTGTCAGTTCCGTTGGGAAAGGACCTTCGCCGACACGTGTAGTATACGCTTTGGCCACACCAACAGCGCCGTTTACCATGGTCGGACCGATGCCCGTGCCTGTACAGACTCCCCCGGCAATCGTGTTTGAGGATGTCACGAAAGGATAGGTCCCGTAATCGATATCCAGTAGCATCCCTTGAGCCCCTTCAAACAATACTTTCTTACCGGCTTTGATCTCATCATACAGTCTCACTGACGTGTCCTGTACAAACGGAATCAGTTTCTCAGCATATGCGCTATATTCCTTGTAGATTTCATCAAAATCTAACGGCTCTGCATTATATATTTTGACTAACAGTTCATTCTTGATCTTGATGTTTTCTGCCAATTTTCTTTTGAAAACAACTGGTTTTATCAAGTCACACATTCTGATCCCAGAGCGCTCGGCTTTATCTGTATATGAAGGCCCGATCCCTTTGCCTGTCGTACCGATACTGTCTGTTCTGGATTTTTCGCTTAAATTATCCATCAGTCGGTGGTACGGCATGATCACTTGTGCTCGGTCACTGATGAGTAGTTTTTCTGGTGTAACGCTTATACCCAGATTTTCCAAATAGTTGATTTCTTTGAAAAGTGCTTCCGGATCGATCACGGTCCCGTTACCTAAGATGTTTAGTTTATCATCATATAAAATACCTGAAGGAATCAAGTGGAGCATATACTTACTCTCGCCCACTACGACCGTATGACCGGCATTGTTTCCGCCTTGAAACCTGACGACCAGATCGACACTTTCAGCCAGGAAATCGGTCATTTTACCTTTTCCTTCGTCTCCCCATTGCGCACCTAAAACTACAAATGTTGACATTGAAAATCCTCCTTAGTAAAGTACTGCATTTAAGAGCCTTCACTTTTATCCATTTATGGAATTGAGTTTATCTATAATTCAATCACAGAACAATGGTATCAAAGCAGTTAACTCAGGTCAATGAAATTACGCATGTATTTAGTATTTACATCATCAATGTTCGGGTTTTGCTAGGCAATAGATATTAATTTCCTGATATATTTAAATTTTCACAACAATTTGATTCCAACTGATCACCTTAATAATTCGATAAAACACTTAATGCACATCTCGTATGAAGAAATTTTTATAAAAAATTGCTCTGTAAGTCTTAAACCAGAGTTTAATAAGTAATAACAGCAATAAAAGTTGGAATCATCGATAAAAGTAACTTAAAAGAAAAAAAGATACACTGTTAAACCATCTACCAGTTTATCTCTTTAAGTATATGACAAAATATCCATATAAACGCAAATTGACTAATACGTTAAAGGTACTTGAAATCATAAAACACCATAGAACGTCAGTAATTTTCCCCTATCAATTTCTATTCCATATTTTTCATATTTAAACTCTCTTTTGTTAAACAATGTCTCAATTGTTTTCTTCCGTTCGGGGTATATAGAATGATGTATTTTGCTATGACAGGTTGGACATAAACATACTATATTGTCTGAAAAATCAATATTATAGAGAAAATAATCTTGTGCTGCCATAGGTATTAAGTGATGAGCTTCAATATAAGGCTCTTTATTTCTTATATTGGTGAATGTCTTATGATTATTATTATATTCGCATTTCCATCCACTATTCATTTTAGCTTTATTACTTTCTATAATGTTACGAGAATAACTATATCTGCCATTAATAAATATTTTATTTCCTCTATTTTTTTTACTTGAAATAGATTTGTCAGTTAAGCTTTCCATAGAATCTTTATAAGATAATAAATTTATTTGAGCGTTCATCTCATTATCTCTAAATTTTTCTACTTTATCGTTTAGGAATGTTAAATAGGATAAATAACAATTTAAAGTAGCGCTCGGAAAGTGATTTTCATTCTTATTGAAGATCGAGTAATCAATTATTTGAGTTAGTTTATTTAGCTTTTCATACGCAAAAAAAGAGTCTAAATCATTTATTTTATCGTTAAAAATCATTTCGTAATTATAAACTAGTCTAACAAGATAACGTGAGTAAGAATCTGCTTTACCACTTTTGACATTTTTTGAATTCCCAGCTAATATAGTTAACTCCCTTGCATACATTCTGAATGCTTCATAAAAATCAATATTTCGTTTTTTTGTGTTAATAAACTGAGTACTTCTAGCAGGTATACATTTTAAGTACGTCGACATAAATAAACCTCCTTACGTTTATTATTGAAAATGACTCTATCATAAACACACATATATTTATTTTAATATTAATTTTTCATTTCTTGAATTGTAAAATTAAGCTAAACGATTAAAAAACCATTTGTGGTACTCTCATTCCAAAATTAACAACCACGAAAATTAGGAGAGTGACAACAAACGGCCTAAAATCATCTTGCCATGGAAGAACTTGGATGGATGGATGGATAGATACTTACCTTACTATTGAACTCTCTGCTCCAGAAATAGTAGCTAGACTGGGACGTTCAAAACAGCCGGTTTATATCATCATATATTTTCTTGAAGAGGGCAAAATCGTTCAAGACTATTATAGTCGGTATAAAGATTACAAGAAGAAATGCGGCGCTAAGAAAATAGAATTACCAGAGAATCAAGTTGCTTATATCAAGTTGAAAAGCAGCCTACAATCATCGTTGGTCTCACTCACAAAAGTTCCGTGATTATATTGGTCGAGCTTCTTTCCAATCTCATCATTACTTTAAAATCTGATGGCCGAAAAGCCAAAGACATCGAAAAACGTCTTGTTTTTTGGTTTGATTATCTTCCACTAAACCTGTTCAAATCCATTACCTTTGACTGCGGTAAAGAGTTTTCTAATTGGAAAAGTATTAGTAACCATCATAACGTCTCTATTTTCTTTGCGATATGGGCTGTCCTTCTCAGCATGGACTGAATTGAACAATCTAAGGTCTTGATCAGACGAGACCTTCTGTATAAGCAAATGAATTTAAATACCATTGAAAAAGAGTTCGTTTCATCCGTCACTATCAAAAGAAAAAAACTACAAAGCCTTTAGAATACAAAATACCAATAGAAATATTTTTGGAACATATAACCGATTTGAAAAATAAAAAGACCAAAATTAGTTTCACTATCTATTACTCTTTTACTACAGCAAATCTATTAACTGTTTTTTTATATAACTATTATTCAACCAAAAAGACTGATTAGTCATCCATTGATTAGAAAAATCTAAACTTTCTGGCTTATTGGTCCATTTAACTTCAACTGGTAATTTGTCCGCATGTTTTCCGTTTTCAGAATAATCTCGTTTCCCTCCATGAGGTCTGACATGGCAGATCATATCATCAGATTTTGAAATAAAATTATTTTCTATCCTGAATTTATTCCCTCTTTTTACTCCAGTTAACTCTACTCCCGTATTGATTTTATAAACCGTATCTTCCCAAACTTCTTTTACAGGACCTTGTAAATCTTCTTCAGGCATAGAAAAGAACTTAACACCTTTAAAAGTATCCTTGCCATTTTCTGTTTTAACTACAAAAAATAAAAAGCGAGTATCTAAAAGGAAATTATGCCATTCTGCTGAAGGTTCTCCATCCTCATCGATCCATATCTCTTTACTCAATTCATTGAAAGTAAAAGCTGGAAAAGACATGTTTTCTTTATTTGTATTATTCTCATTAAATTTTACAGTTTTAACAAGGATTGAAGCTTTTTCAAACTCATCTACTTTTCCGAATGAATCAGTTCTCAAATACTTTCCTTTCAAATTTAGAATAGCTGCCGCTATTTGATAATTTGTTTGCTTTGATTCTTTCTTGATCCCAAAATGTTCTTTTAATTTATTTTTAGACCAGCCTATATACGGATTGAATCTTTCTAGAACGATTTCTTCCAAATCTTTGGTTTTCAGTTCAAATCGATCTTTTACTATCGATTCAATTGTCTCATCACCAAATATGTATTTTCTCAAAATTGACGTCATATAACTCGCTTTAAGAGAGTAAGCTCTTTGTTTTGCAGGAATAGGCGAGAATGGTTGGCTCCTTACTGACTTTGAGTTAGCACCTTTTGTACAAGCAGACAAATAATTAGTTAAACTTTCGCTTAATTCATGTGCTCTTCCATCTTTGACGTATGTATTGATTTTTTCCCAGTCATTTTTTATAATCTCAAAATCTTTAGGGTTTTTAGACATCTCATAAAAGATCGTCTCGTGAATACTCCATTGGTCTTTCGGGGTATCTTTTAAGTATTCATAAAAAGCTATTTCCATTTTTCCATTTTTAAATAAAAAATGGCTGTCTTCAAAATTTTCTTCTGCTACATTATGATAATTTATGATGTTCAATACTAATCTTTCTTTTGCACTATACTTTCCATTTTTTAACTTTTTAAAAGGCGTAGCTTTTAATTCAACTCCTACCTCTTCTATATCAGGTTTACTACTACTGTCTTTTTCCTTGCCGAACCACTTTTCAAATGCATCACCGACTGAACTTTTAGAATATTGAATACTTTCAGATTCATTCAGTTCGAATACGGTTTTACCAACGGCTTTCTTTGCATGATTATGTACTTCCTCTATTGATTTATATTTAACCATAATAATTACCTCCTTATGTCCAGTATACCTAATTTCAATCGAATTTTGTTAAAAAACTATATTAATTTTCTTATAATCATTTCTAAGACTAAGACTCTATTAATCTATAAGTGATGATGTTCAATCACACCCAATTAATATAGTATAATTTAGTATGTAGATAATGAATTTACTATACGAAGGAGGACTTTCGAAATGAAACATAGAAACCTTGAAACCACTCCTGAAATATCGAAAAGGATGTCTAACGTTAGATTAAAAGAAGGAAAAGCAGAGACTCTCCTTGCCAAATCGTTATGGCATCTAGGTGTACGTTACAGGAAAAATTATAAAAAATTACCGGGCTCTCCTGATATAGCTATTACTAAATATAAAATAGCGATTTTTATAGATGGTGAGTTTTGGCATGGCAAAGATTGGGAATACAAAAAGAATAGATTAAAAAAGAATAAAGATTATTGGGTAGAAAAAATAGAAGAAAACATGGATAGAGACAAGAGAAATGATGAATTACTAATAGACAAAGGCTGGCTACCGATTCATTTCTGGGAGAAAGAAGTTCTCAAAGACACAGAATACTGTATTTCGAAAATCATATCATTCATAGAAAATAGAAGAAACGATACTGAGTCGTAATCAGTATCGTTTCTTTTTTGTAATTGATCGATTATTTTGAAATTCGATCTTGATCTTTTTCCATATTTAGTGTATAATATCCATAGTTGACTCGAAAGGATGTTCGTATAATGAAAGATGAATTGAAAGTATTAGAGCTATTTGCTGGAGTCGGAGGTTTTAGAGTAGGATTGGAGAACTCTAACCCTGAATTATTTAAAACCAAATGGTCTAATCAGTGGGAACCTTCTCGTAAATCTCAAGATGCATTTGAAGTATATAATCTTCACTTCTCTGATAGTATCAATATAAATGAAGATATTTCTGAAATATCAAACGAAGAATTTGAAAAGATGGATGCAAATATTATAGTGGGTGGTTTTCCTTGTCAAGATTACTCTGTAGCAAGAAGTAAAAAAAATGAATTAGGCATCGAAGGCAAAAAAGGTGTGCTTTTTTGGGAAATCATACGTGCTACTAATCATATCCGTCCGGAATATCTTATTCTTGAAAATGTAGACCGTCTACTTAAAGCACCTTCAAAACAAAGAGGTAGAGATTTTGCAGTAATGCTAGCTGCATTCAACGAACTAGGTTATTCTGTCGAATGGCGTGTAATAAATGCAGCTGAATATGGACGCAGCCAACGTCGTCGAAGAGTCTTTTTCTTTGTGTATCGAAATGATACTGATTTTGCTAAAAATACAGATAGTGAATTCGAAGCTAAACATTCTGCCGACTTATTCGATGACCATTTATATGACGAGTACATCTTTAGTAAAGGATTATTTGCTAGGCAATTTCCTGTTGAACATATTCCTAATAAATCTCGACATGCTTCATATGATCTATCTGATGATATTGTAAAAATATCTGATGAGTTCACAGGAAAAGTTTGGAATACAGGTGTCATGAGACATGGTCGATACTTTACTATCGATACAAAATCTACGTTGGAGGAAGAACCTATCACATTAGGAGATATCATCCAGCCTGAAAATGAAATCCGAGAAAAATTTTTTCTGCAAAATGAAGACAAACTCGATAAGTTTAAATACCTTCGTGGATCTAAAAAAATTGAAAGAACTTCTGCAACGGGACATAAATATATTTTTGCTGAAGGAGGAATGTCTCCTCATGATAATTTAGAACTTCCCGGAAGAACGATGTTAACTTCTGAAGGGTCAGTCAATCGATCAACACATCTATTGCATATCAACGAACGATACCGTTTATTGACACCAATCGAAGCTGAACGTTTACAGGATTTCCCTGATGATTGGACTAAATATAAAAAGATTTCCACAGGCGAAGTAGTAGAAGTCTCGGATCGTATGCGTATGTTCTTTATGGGTAATGCACTTGTAACTGAAATAGTAAAACGTATTGGAGACGAATTACAAAATATAATGTAATAATCAAAGCCCTAGCAGATAGATTTTAATCTCTGCTAGGGTTTTTGACTTAAACTATAAAATAATTATTACTATTACATTAATCATACAAATTTAATTTAAGCTTATTATTACAGATAATACTCTACATTTTTCAATTTTTAACCAGAACTGTTTTATTGATTTTTAAATTCCGATTGAATCAAAGAATAAATAAAAATATTCCCAGTTCGTTGTAATTTGGAGTAGTTTTAGTACCAAATAAAGACTCTATTTTTTTACTAATTTTGTTGAATTCTTTTCTATATTTTGTTGTTTTTGAAATTGAGTTTCTCTTTTTTATAGTATATTTATATAACTCTACTACAACTATCCACCAGCGAGAACTTCCAATTCCTTGTAAATTAGTGGACGACTTTGAATCAAGTCCACACTCATACATATACGTATTTTTGACGTGCTCATATATCATAAAATTCTCTGAAAAGTTTTTATTGATAAAAAAAGCCAATATAATTGGGTCTGTAGAATGAGAATCATTTTTAAACTTTGAAAAAAGCTTTCTTAATACCTTATTCCTAGTTTTTGCTTTCGCATATTTTGAAAGAATATAATAATGCCATATTTGAATTTCTGTTTCAGCGTAGTAGCTTTCTATGTACTCAGAATTATCCAATATAATATTAATTATTCTATGCAATTCGCTTTTCTCAGAAATTTCACAAAGGGTATCCAAGAGACGGTAGATATGACTTGTAATCACAGGAAAAGAATAGGCTAGTTTAAGAATCATTGGCACTAAAAAAACTGACTGTCCACTTGACATACTTTTCAACTTATAATTTTCAATCATAAATTTATTAATAATTGTTAACAAACTTCTAATTTGAGGAATGTTCATTTCATTGATTAATACATGAAGATAGCTTCTTATATTTAGAAAATCATTCTTTTGCATTTGATAATTGGAGTTTTTTAATTCTAAAAATGGTAATCTGAAAAAAATTTCAGATAAATTTGCGCTCTTATTAGGTGAAAACCCTTTTTCTAAAATAGTTTTTTCGCTTTTTCTGGACAGACCCACTTTCCTTAATATTCTATCCATATTCTCAATTTGTAATTCTAATTTGGAATATTCATCAGAAAAAAAAGTGAAGTCATCTACGTACCTTACAAACGGTAGATTAAGTCCGCTTGAAACCACCTCACAGTCTAGGCTTATTCCAATAAATTCTGCACTTATAGCTGAAGATATTGGTCCTTGTAATATGCCTTTTGTGTGATTGTCATTCACTGCCATATTATATTTATCTAAAAATTGGAAAAAATCGGTAATTTTATTATCACTATTATCAATTTTATTATATGGAGTTTGATTACTTAACTTAGAAAATTGGTGAGTGTATATATTTTGAAAATAACTTTCCACATCTATTTTTAAGTACATAGGATTTGTTCCTTCAATTTTCATAGTCTTTTCTTGATTATTTTTAAAAGCTTTACTATTAGATTTCCCATTTGAAATTCCTGACAAATAATTTTTCAATACAATTTCTTGATCATTATATTCAAATTTCAATATGTTCTCTCGACCTAAAATGGGAGAATTTGAATGGTGTATAAAATCTTGCATATTTTTTTCGTCATGATACAATTCCTTTAACCATGATTCACTAGATCTTATGATGTTATAAACAAAACAATAGAACCAAACTGGATTCGGAATACCCATAGGTCTCTTACTTAAATCATTCTTAAAAGAGTAGTATTTAATTGATTCTGCCCCTTTATTAAAAATATATTTTGGCACTTGTATTAAACTTACATCTACTTCTAATAAGTTGTTAGAAGTATTTTGTTTATATATCTTTATTTTATTATCATTCATTGCATTAAACAAATTATCAGAATCCTTTTTTAAATAACTCAAGAATGGTGGTAGTTGTATTGAAGCTATTTGATTAACTAATATTTCTATATCCTGTTTTCTATTATTTCGCATCTATTTCTCCTCAAAATTATTTTTACTATTGATGTTGCTATCTCATATTTAAAAGTAACAAACGACATTCTAAAAGTAACATCACATATTTAATCCATACACAAATTTTATAATTATAGAACTAATCAATTCAAATTATAGTAGTGTAATATGCTTTAATCAAAATATTACACTACTAAGGTACTCTCATATTGATGTTTTTTCAGAAAATCTTTGTTCATATAATTATTAAAATCTCTGTTTAGTAATTTGCAATAAAATTCTTTTATATCAGGATCTTCTAAAATATTTCCTATTTGAGAATTATCAATTGCAGCATCTATAATTCTACTAGTTTGTTCTTTAGAAAAAGAATCTAAATGAGAAAATAATTTTTGAATCACAGAATGCGTATTAGAAAAACTCTGGGTTTCTTCTAAATCTATTATAGACTTATTCTTCTCTTGTTCTTCTTTTAAATGAATAACTTGTATATGTTTTTCAAAAAAACTACCCAATGAATTAAATACATGAACCTCTGACTTTTTTTGTTCATTCCATTCATTAAGTAAAAATGAATTAACTTGCTCTTCTTTCTTATCATCATAGTAGTCTTTATCATCTGTAATAATAAATAAATCTTCCCTTTCCGGAACGTCGTCTAGAAGAGCTTCCCAATTTATAGCATCACCGTAGCTATTGTTTTTTCCTGGAGGATTTCCAACATCCATTCTATAAATAGCTTTATCATAGTAACCAGAAGTATCTACTTGATGTGCTTTTTCAAATATCTCTTTGATTACTAAATCTGCTTTCAACTCTTTTTTATTAATGGCATACGATACTTCTTCTTTCCAAGCCTTAAAGAAGCTATCAATCTCTCTAGACAATTTACGAAAATCTTTAGACTTATCTTCAAATTCATTATATAGGTTAGGAATTTTCGGTGTATAACTAACATCTTCAAATTTGCGTCTGGCATCATTAATCTTAACTATTCTATTTCTGTTTACTTCGTCTTTAGTTTGACTAGGAAGATATATTTTTATATTTTTTAAATTTTTTAATTTTGAAAACTCAGATAGGTCATCACTTGAAAAATGGTATAGCCCTAACCATATATTTGAATCAATAAAAACATTCATATTATACCTCTTTCTATTTCAATAATTATATTTATCTATTACTTCAAAGTTGTTTTTCAACTAACAATATTGGTAGTTTGCAGTAACCTCATCTCAGTAATTTAATGATTCATCATACAGTTGTTGTTTGACTGGATTAAGTGTATAAAACAATTGATTAATAAGTGTTTTATACACTTAATCAATGTATGTATTCTTTTATCCCTAATACTTTAATCATTTCTTATCCGCTCCAACCTGCTCAAAATAGGGATCGAGATAATCCAAGAGTTCATCAAATAATGCTGGGAAAAGGTTCGAACCGGCTACTTTGAATTTCTTTCTGTTATCGAATTTCAGTTTCAATTCCCATTGTGTGCCGTCCATGATATTTGAGTCATAATAGTCTTCGTCCCATGACCGGACAAACAACTCCTGAAAGAGGTAAGCTTTGATTGCACGCCATTCATCCAGTGAGATTCTTAGAGTGAGCTCTCTGTTTTCAATAACACCATACGGAGGTATGATTTTCATGTCTGCATACCCGTCTTGTTCTTCGATGAGAATCGTCTTGAAGCCCCCGTGAAAGCCGCCATAAGTAAAACTAAATGTATGACACTGGCGAATCGATTCATTGGCTCTTAGTCCAAACGTTTTATCGCATGTCCCGCATGCATACTTATCTGTCACTTCTGGTTGCTGTAATTCATTTTCTTCAACTGTTTGATTGCCACAATATGGGCACTTTAACTCCTCGATCATTGCTTTCCTCCCCTTATATGTAAGCTTAGCTTTAGCACTTAGATATCATTTGAATACATCCCAAAAAGAAAAGGATGTCTTTTTGTACACTTTATTGTAGGCGGCTTTTTTCGGATCCTTAAGCCAGCCCATTCCCTTTTTACCGTAACCAGGTAACACGTTTCTTTTCACTGCTCGTTTGGCTCTCCCCGTCGTCCGCGCTTTTATCGATCGTTTAATGCTCGGCTTGCGCATGCCAAATTTCATCTATTTCCCCACTTTCTTCTATCTTGATTATTCTTTTCAAAACGATCGATGCTGCACTACCTCATTCAGTCCAGCACATCGATCGATTCACTTTCCAAATCGATTCTATTCACATCGGGTTCATCAAAACCCACGCCTGCAGTGAAGAGAACCGAGTCACCGACTTTCGCAAACCCTTCCACTCTGTCCAGGTCGGAAAGGTTGGAACTCTCGCTGCCATCAAAGGTCATCTTGTAGACGCCCGCTCCAGGGTATGCCCCCTGACTCGAGTGCAGCGAATAGATGATGCCTTGCTCGGTAGGCAGATAAGAAGAAACAGGCCCGTGCACGACCACTTCCGGTTCGCTTTCTTCCCCTACTTCACTCCGGTAAAGTTTATGGTTGCCACCTATATAATAGTAGTCATCGTTCCATATCGTCAGATTTTGTGCGGGGTCATTTATGACGACCTGACCATCCCTGCCGTCGAGGCTATAGCTTTCCACGACCGACCGTCCTTCTTTTTCATGGCTGATCAGCAGTCGACTGTCATAGATGGAGAGACTGGAGGCTTTAACGTCTATCAGCTGCTCGAGATTTTGTCCGTTCAAGTCCATTTTATAGACGCTAAAATCATCTTCCCAGCTCAAAAAGTAGATCCAGTTCCCCTGAATCTGCAATTCCACAAGATATCCCAAGGAATAAAGCGTTGAATGAGCGCTACCATCCGTCCTCATCCTTTCCAGGCTTTCTCCTCTGGTGAAGTATAGCCAATCTCCGACCACGTTCAGTTGACTGACGCCCGTTCCTCCCTCTTGTTCTATCAGGTACTCTTTGTTTTCAAACTGTTTGTCTATCTTGACGAGATTCAAATGATTTTCAACATAAAATATGTACTTTTCGCTTTCGACTGCACGTCCGTAATTCAATGTGTTTTCCAGCGAATTGCCACTGTATTCTTCCGAGTCGATTTCCACTTCATCACTGACACTTGAGAGTGTGTTGTGGCGCAGAACATTCATGCTCCATACCAGATTAGATTCCGCCATTAGTGGCATAAGTCCTATGACCGCAATAAGGATGAATTTGAGAGATGAGACACTTTTTCTGGTCCAGAGGCTCTCTTCCCCTCGGATATTTTTATCCAGTATCGTGATGTAATGCTTAGGTCCTTCGATCGTTACTTTATCGGTTACATAATGTAGAACGATCCGGTCATTGACGACCCGGTTGAGCGGTACATCGAATGTCGGTCTTACCGTCATTTCGTTTTCACTCTTATCGGTGACTTTCCATCTACCCTGCTCGATCAGCTTGTCTAAACCGTCAAAGCTTTGGACTTCTTCCTCGATGGATTGGTGTCTGTATTTAGCGATCAACCACCGGAGAAAGAATAAGAGATAGAATACGATAAATGCCCACTGAACGCCTGGATTTATATTGAAGACAGCCCTGTAACTGCCATAAAGCAGCAGGGCCACCGGTAAGTAGACAAACACGGTCCCTCTCAAGGCAATATAGAGCCAATTTTTTAGTGTTTTCATTTTCTCCCTCCATACTATGATCAACAAAACTTATTCTCAGCTGTGTTCTTTCTTAATTGACTATTCTATTACCTTCAGTTTAGCAAAAAAGCGCCCTCTATTGATAGCGCTTTTCTAAAAAAACTATATTTTATTTATGAAAACGTTTGTTATTATATTTTATCCCTGCTGATCACGGCGACATCACTTTGTTTTCATGATAAACTATAGACAATAACTCACACGTACAGACTACATAAAAGAAAGCAGGTCGATTATGCCTACAAGAAAAAATCCTTCATTCAAAAAGAAAGTTGCATCTTTACTTGAGAAAAAAACACTGCTGAGCGTGATCATTTTCTGCTTGATCCTGATTCCGCTGATGGTTTCACTGTATCATTATTTGAAACCTGTTCCCCAGGGCATCTCCGTAAAAGGCGAACGGCACAAGACGAGCGACTTCCAGTTCCTCTATGACTTGACCTATGAAAATGCAAAGGGCGAAGTCGAACATGAACAGGAAATCTCCGACTATATCTATCACATGATCGCCGAGGCAGAAGACTTCATCGTGGCGGATATGTTCTTGTTCAATGATGATTACGACCATACCAATCCCGATTTGGACTTCCCAACGCTAGCGAACGATCTGGCAGAACTGCTCATCCAAAAGAAACGGGACGCACCTGAAGTGGACATTGTTTTCATCACCGATCCCATCAACACTTTTTATGGCACCTACATGCCAGAGACCATCGATCAGATGAAAGATGCAGGAATCGAAGTCATCATTACTGATCTAGAGCCGTTAAGAGATTCCAATCCTATTTATTCCGGTTTTTCACGGACTTATTTGAACTGGTTCGATACATCCGAATCCAGCTATCTGCCGAACGCTTTTCGTGCTCAAGGTCCAAAGGTCAATGTCCTTTCCTATCTCAATTTGCTGCACTTTAAAGCCAACCATCGAAAAACGATCATGACTGAACGTGAAGGACTGATCACATCTGCCAACCCTCATGATGCCAGTGCCTATCATTCCAATGTCGCCTATGTCATGCAGGGGCCATTCTTGAACGATTTGCTTGCCTCTGAGAGAGCAGTCGCTGAAATGTCCGGTTTCGATACGGCTCTGTTTGATTCTTTTCAAATCAAGAGTAAAAGTGCTGAGACAGATGAAGCCTACACTGTTCAATTATTGACTGAACAGAAAATCAAGACGTCCCTCCTTGAGTCCATCAATCTGGCACAGTCGACTGAGATGATCAAAATAGGGATGTTTTATATCTCGGACCGAGACATCATTACGGCTTTACTCGAAGCTGAACGTCGAGAGGTACACATCCAAATCATTCTGGACATCAATGAGGATGCTTTCGGCGTAAAAAAAATCGGCATCCCAAATCGTCCGGTTGCGGATGAATTGATTCAGGGCAACAGTTCGATCGATATAAGGTGGTATCAGTCTCACGGAGAACAGTTCCATACGAAATTCCTGCTTCACGAAACAGCAGAAGAGGTGACCATGATCGGTGGATCCACGAACTTCACCCGCAGAAATTTGCAGGACTATAACTTGGAAACCAACGTCAGGATCTCAGGAGCAAAAGGTCAACCGGCAATAGAGGACATGCTGCAGTACTTTGACCGCATTTGGGAGAACGAAGGTGGCACGTACACCGTTGACTACGCCGAACATGCGGAAGCAACAGTTTGGAAAGACTGGCTGTATCATATCCAGGAATGGAGCGGACTGTCGACGTTTTAGAAGAAGCCGGTTAGAAATTAAATATTGTTCTAATCAACAAAAGCTTAAATATATATATAAGAAGCCCTTGTTTACTATTGCAGTAAACAAGGGCCTCTTTTGTCAGTTTAACTTCTCGATTTGTTTTCGTTCTCTTCTGATAGAATTAACGTTTATTCCCAATAAAATCAGAGCATATAACGGAATCACAATCAAAATAATGGCCAGCAGATCTCTTGTGGAGTTATAGGATGCAGAAGTTAATCCTCTAACGATTACATGGGCAATCATATAAGAAACCGTGAGTAATAGCGTCTTAATAGACATTTCAACGATTTGCTTATGCCGACGGAACACCGCTATAATAACCAGACATGACCCGCTCAATATAATAGCTATCAGTAGATAATAAGACAGATTCAGTCTTGGCAAAGTCACTATCCCTCCATTTGGATTATCATCAACCCCATAAATCAATCGGTCCGGTGCTCCGTCAGTCTGATAGTAGTAAACTGACGACACGGTTTCATCTTCTGCATTCAACACCACTGTCCCGATGTCGTTTGGCTGTATATACTCCTCCCAGATAGTGGTCCAAGTGGTGAGATGATAAGCCATGTCAGGATCTCCTTCTAATGAATACCGGTCCATATCATAGCCTGAGACCTCTTCACTGAATTCTACGACGACAGACCCATTTGCTTGCTCGCTAACTTGAATTAGCTCTTCACTATAGGGCAGATACTTTGGTGCAGTCATAAAAGCAAAGAGGAGTGCAGAAAACAACAATGTAAAAACAAACGTCAGAGCTATCGTTACTGCTTTCTTCTTTCTAAGAGCCGATTTCATCTTCATTAGTGGCCTGACGCTAGTTTCTGCAGGAGCATGATACGGCTGGTTTAGTTCATTCAGCAAATTCCGACAGTCGTCACAGTGCTCAAGATGCTTTTCTACCAGGTTTACTGAATCATCACTGAGCATATCTTCCGCATATAAGGGGATGAGATCTTTTATGACATTGCAGGATACATTCATTCGTTTTCCCTCATTTCTTCTCTTATTTTTCTTTTCGCTCTATAAAAGGTCACGCAAGCCCAATTGTCTGTTTTACCGAATAGTTCACCTATCTGTTTAAAACTCAGTTCTCCAAACAATCTTAACGTAAAGACCTCCTTGTAAGGTTCAGAAAGCTGATGCAGAACTTTATGTACATTCATCGATTCTTCTTTAGAAGAGACAATCTTTTCTATATCTATTTCAGCTTCTATCTCTCCGATGGAATCGAGTGCTATTTCTTTTTTATGCTTTCTTAAATAGGAGTAATAGGTGTTTTTTGCAATTTGAAAAAGCCAGACGCGGATATCACTCTCCCCTTTGAAACTATCCAAGGATTTTAGTGCTTTTAAGAATGTTTCAGAAGTAATATCTTCAGCCAGGTGCTTGTCCCTCGTTAAGCTGTATGCGAACAAATAGACATCTTTGAAATACAATGCATAAATCTCTTCAAGCTCTACCACCTTCTCACCCCCCTATATATATAAGACGCGCCAACGGACGAAATCTTACAACCTTTTCAAAATAATTATAACTTATATTTTCAAGTCCGTTGTTCATTGACTGTTTAAAATAAAACGCCTTATCAAAAACAGGACTCACTTTTCCTTATACTAATGTATGGGAAGCTTGAGTCCTGTTTCATTTAGTTTGATCCGATAAGTACAAGCTTTTAATTCTGATATTCACAGTCTTATATTCTATCAGTTACTGAGTCAGAGCCTGCTTCTTTAATTTTCTTACGAAGGTAGTCATTCAATTTTCTCTCGATTTTTTGATCAGTTAACGTTGGTGCTTTTTCGATATAACTTTCTGCCTCATCCAGGAGTCTTACCGCTTTTTCATAATCATTTTCTTTTACGAAAGCATAGGCAGCTAATACACGTTTGGTATCCGCCTGCTTGACATTTCCCTGTTTTTTGAACCACTTGTTATTTACAATTTTCGCTACAGCCTCATCATCAGGATGGCTTAAAAGCAATACAAAGAGATATTCTTTTAAAACTTCAAATTTCTGCAGATCCAGCAACTGGTCAAACTGTTCCCATAGCGGTCGCAACGTCATCTCCGCTTGATCAAATTCAAATTTTTCGGTATATTTCAACGCCTCAAGCGATAGCATCGTCGTATTATTTCCATCTGTTAACGGCTCTTTTCCAACAAAGTAAAGTAATCCCTGTAGTTCTCGCGCAGTTTTCCCTTTGATCATCCCTGCATGTATCTGAAGCAACTGATTGAATTGGATCTGATATTCTATACTTTTTGAAGCCTTCCACAAATGCATGCCATCATTTGGCCCCACAGGGATGAGGTTCATCATCGCAAGAATAATTCCAAAAACGGTAAACGTGAGGAAGCCTACTTTCACTAATGGGGGGAATGGCATCATCCACATTAGATAGCCCCCTGCCGCCGCAATAAGATTGGCTATGATCCCTCCCAAATGATATAAAGCGTATGGTGGAGAAGCGATTTTCTCAGGTGGCATCATTAAGCACTGTCCCAGCATACCGGGAACACGCTGTTTTTTTAGAGTGATTTTTCCTGACTCTTTCACCCATATAAATCTTAACAATTTAAACATTGAAAAAGAATAGCCTGATAACAGTCCGGCTACTAAATGACCGGCTTCATGTATAATAATGTGCAAAAAGAAACTAACAACGAAATAGCTCATAAAAACGGGAATATGTATCCAGGTCCAGTCATGGATCGCTGAAAGCATACCCACTTCATATCCTAAAAAGCCTAACCCCAAGAACGTTATAAACATATTTAACATTAAAAATATTTGTTTCATTTTGTCAGTCCCTCATTATCTATGTTGAGTCGTGAATTCAATTATCTTGATACTTCGGTCTGTTATTTACTTTTTTCATCATCATTATCTTAAAGCACTCTTTATATGCACCAAAAAACAGATGACCATTTGAGTATTTATTTTTCTTCAGTACCCATCTTATTCAATATTAGTTTTGTACACACAATTAGTGTAGATAGAATGACAGAAATGCCTATCAGATTAAGTAGTATTTCAAACTCAGAAAATATATTTGTAAAAGTTGTAGTAGATATTACAGATATCGTGTTAAATAAGACGACTCCTATAATGGCCGTCAGCAAAAACCATAACCCCAGATTTTTCATCATTACAATTTCTCCTTCTCCTTTTATCTGCTATCAGAATAATCAATACGCCGAATAAACAAAAAACGCAAGGCATTCTTTTTAGTATCCTGAACGACTTGCGCGATATATAGTTTGTCATTAATCGTCAACGCTTTCCTGTTCCTCGGCTTGTTTCAAAGACCCACCCATACCACCTACCAAACCGATAACTAAGAGCATCAAAAACAGTCCGATTTTTTTCAGTCGTTTCATAAAATCACCCCCTAGATGATATATCTATACAGCTCGAACATAGCGGTCACTGCTATTATAAGTAAGCCGATTGCAATATGAACGTCTTTCTCATTGACCTTGATTTTCTCAAAGGAATAAAATAACAAGATGATCGTCAATATGAATTGAAGACTGTACAAGAAGTAATTTTCAGTGGAAAAAAACAGACTCGGTATACTTTCATAAAAGGCTGTAGTGACTGATAATAGTACAAATAATATTGGTATTCTCAGTTTCATTGTCATGATTGATATCCCTTTTCTGTACTAATAATTTTATTTATATTGTTAATTGTACGAAATATATCACTATAGATATTTTTTATTTCATTTTCATTTAGTTCTTCTTCATCTTCTCCACTAAATATCCAGTGTTCACCCAATTCATTTTCTGAATGATACAAATAGCCAGCTGCATAACTTTTCGGAAAAACCTCCCGGGCATCCTCATAATTAATATTATCAAACACAAAGGGAGCATGAGTTTTTGTAGTGCCAATAAAAAAGACTGGGATCTCTAACTTATTATAATGGTCAATGTACTTATCATCAGATGCTTCGACTAAATTTTCCGGCATTATGAATAGTGCATCTCCCTGTAACTCCAGAGAACCATCTTCGTCTTCTAAATCACTAAACTCTGCATTAGAAAACGAAATGTTTTCTTCTGAAACATCTGGAGTATCCCCAATCACACTTATTCTTAATACGTCTCCTGTATATGTATCGAGGTTACTGTTGGAACAACCTGAAACATACACGCTTAGTAATAAAGATAAACAAAGAACCCATTTTTTTCTCAACACTTGCAACTCCTCCTTTTAGTCCGATCACTACATGGTCACTTTAAGCTAAATTAGCCACATTTTTTGAGTGCTTCTTTGTGAGCATCTTCCAAAAAAGTACCAGCAGATATATTCCATAGACTGTCGCAATTATACCTTGAAAGTAAAAATTGATCACCGCGGTACTTCCATGGAAAATAACTGTAAAAAATGATATATAGGTTAGTACCTTTAACTTAACTTTCTTTTCCAGCATATGCCATATGTTCCATATCGAATACAGAAATGTTCCTACTGCTATGATCGAATATAATATCAGAAAAAAGTCTGCATTGTATACATCGAGCGTATAGGTCAGCATCCCCCAAGTCAGACCAAAGAACAATGGATATAAGATTTTCTTCAACACGATCGAGTTTGACTCATTCAGCATCTTTTCAGGTCAACTCCTTCATCAAAATTTTCACTGTGGTCAAAAATTCATTTATTTCAGTCAATAAAGATTTCCCCGATATGACCATCCGTTAAATCATACCGCATCATTTCCATTGTATTATAAGTGCCCCATGCATTGAATAGTATCGAATCACCGACCTTTATCAGACTCTCGACATTGCTTGAAGCGTAAATACGTTTATTCTTCGAGCCAGTATGATCTGTCAGATGAACGCCGTGACCTGGATGGAAATCATCGTCAGATCTAAGCGTGTAAATGATTTTGTCGTCTGTGAGTGTGTAGGTCCCGATGGGCCGGTCGACGAGAGTTACGGAGCCGGACGTTCCATCTACTGTACTCTTATACAGTTTATCGTCCGAGCCGATGTAATAGTAATAGCCATCGTGTCTGACGAGATCATCCGCCGATTCATTGAGTATGACTTCTCTCTCACTGCCATCCAGACTCAAGTGTTCCACGACCTCTTCGTGACTGACGAGCAACTCGTCACCGTAGACGGCAAGGTCTCTTGCCTCGACATCAAGTAGCCGTTCGAGATTTCCACCGTTCAGATCCATATGGTAGACGTTATAGTTATCCATAGTATTAATAAAATAGATGCCGTTTTCAGTGACGTGGACATCTTCAATGTAGCCTAAATCGTAAAGGACCTGTTCATTCGTTCCGTCCGTTTTCATTGTGAACAGTGATTCATCCCTGGTGTAATAGAGCCAGTCACCCGATAGGTTCAAATTTCCGAACCGGTAATACGGTTCACCTTTCATCAGTAACTTTTCATAATTCAATTCGTTATCCGTTTTGATGAGTGTATTGTTTCCATGACTATAGAAAATGTGCTCATCGTTCTCAACACCAATACCGTTATTATTGATGTTTTGGACAGAAATACCTGCCACACTTTCCCCTTTAATATCAGTTTCAGTCGAAGCAGCTTCGACATTATGACGCATCACTTTGATTTCCCACAGCAATCCACTTTGCGTGATAAAAGGCAGCAGGATAAAACCTGTGGTGACTGTGACTTTTAACGCCCGAAATACTGTCCATTTCTTTTTGACTGGTTCTCCTTTGATCGCCTTAGACAGTACCGTCACATAGTGCAGCGGTCCTTCTATCTTTGCTGTCTGATCCGTATAGTGAATCTCTACCTTGTCATTAATCACTAAGTTGAAAGGAACATCGAATGTAGGTCTGACAGTCAACGTGTCTCTTCTGCGATCAAGTATTTCCCAACCATTCTCTGATAGTGTTCGTTCCAAGTGACTTTGACCGTCTATCTCTTCCTCAAGTGACTGGTGTTTATATTTCTCATGCATCCATTGCACTAATAAACCCAAATATAATGAGGTAAAAGACCAGTGAAGGTTCATTGACGTCCCAAAGATGATCTGGTAAAGAACTAAAACCAGTGAAACTGTCGGTATATAAAGAAATAGTATGCTTCTCAGTCCAAGACTGATCCAGTTTCCTATCTTACTCATCGTTCCTTCAGTCCCTTCTATACAATCGATTTGAATTGGAATATGTATATGTTTATACTTTCTATTGTAGCAAAAATCACCCATTCAATAAAGCGCTTATGTAAATCAGAAAAAGCCATTCATTTGCTTCACTATCACATATTAAGTATAAATATTTTTAACCATCCTAAAATCAGATTAAAGAAAAAAGAATATACAACGAGCGCAATATTAAAAATGAACGCATGCAGCGATTGATAGAACCTCAATCACCTGTCTTTTCTTTATTGGGTTTGTACTGAATATACAATGTCCCAAATAAAGTTATTAGGATAAATATCACTCCCCATAGTTGTCCAGCAATCATTAATCCATAGCCGACAAATATAGATAACCCCAGTAAAACATTAATAAATATTTGCATTTCTATCTCAACTCCTTCGGTTTAAATATCTGTAAAAAAATAAAGCTAAATGAAGCGTCAGCTTTGATTACTGCATAAATGCATACCAGACACTAATACCATAATAGAGATGATAAAAACTGCCCTAAGTGACACGTCCAACATACAAGATTAAAGAAATCTAAAAAAAATGGTAAGAGAATGATCTGTACGATTCTTATTGGATAATAGCCTTAATAATTTCCCTCTGGTAGAGCTATGTACAAAGCGTATATTCCAATCAATAGAACATCTATGAGGGACAAAATATGAAAATTCTTCTTAAAAGGTATTTTGTATTCTCTCCATACTAGGGTGCTTTTAATTTCTAAGCCAAATCTATTTATACCCAGAAATATAATCGGCGAATTTACAGCGGGCCTGTTTTCTTATAGTATCGATGTGATTGTACCTATCTAATATTTCAGCCGCGTAATCTGTGTTGGCACTATGAAGACTTAACGATACTTCACTTGTTTCTTTCGCTAAAGGAATTTTTCCATAATTCACACCAACGATTGATAAATATGGATTGTTTTCAGATCGATGCAGAAGGAGCAAGTAATCTCTACCCGTGACCATTTTTTCATATCCTGATATATGATACTTCAATCTTTTTACCGCATCGTACGCTTCATTTTCCATTAGTGTAAATGTTTCTCCAGCATTGAGGATATGACCAGTCACTACTTTTTTAACTTTGAAATCAGACAGCGTATAGGCTTTCTGAATATTTCCTTGTTCATTTTTTATTAGCGTGGGAGCATGCTCTGATACTTTCCCTGCAATAACAATGGCCTCAGACTCTTCTTCAACATCAGATAAAGATCTGTATTCATCTATACTCGTATCTAAAATAAGGTGCTCATCAAATAGATGATATCCCATTCCATTACCAAAAAGTTTTTTTGAACGTCTTTTATCCGGCATAGTACTTTTTTTAATTTCAATAAAAATAACCACCCCCATAACTAATAACACTGCACCCACTAATAATAGTTTCATATTCCACTCCCTACGACTCAATATATTTTACTCTTAACTCAACTTATTTATCTGATAGTGATTATAGCTTCCCCCTGATAACTGCAATAGTATTTTTTTTAAGAACACGATAATAATAAACTGAATTAGCTGTTCTGTAACTGGTATACTGTGTTACACTGATTAAAAAGTAATGGAACATCCCTGTTCCATAGCCGGAGGCAATCACTATGCTTGGTGAAAAATTAAGAAAATTAAGAACCGAAAAAAGTATTTCTCAAATCGAATTGGCAAGTGAATTATTCGTTACAAGACAAACAATAAGTCGATGGGAGCGAGGAGAAACAATCCCGAGTACAGATAACATCGTCCAGTTATCAAATTTTTTTGACGTTGAGACGGCTTTTTTTTTAGAAACATTCAAATCCATTGAAAATGCTTCTAATAAAAAAACGAACGTGTTTTATCGAACGAAAAATTTCTTGAGTATTTATAAGTTAGATATCTACATATTTTCATTACTCATTTCACCATTTTTCTATATCCTGATAACACCTTTATCTTACTTAGGTTTGTTCTACTCGTATAAATATAAAAAAAAATATACCCCTGTAGTAATTATCTTAGTTATTACTTTAACGATATATTTTTCTCTTGATATGATCTATATACTGAGACTTTTGTTTGGTAGCGGGACTTCTACTACTGAGATATTTATTGACTAGTCCACACTTTTTCAAACAACTTTATTTGTCAAATCAGGCTAGAAATCTATAAAGAATGATCTCTCTTAGTGCATTCAAGCTGCCCCCTAACTTGATCACTATTTATATTCAAAAATATGATTAGAAAACTTGCTGCACCCTTCTCAGGAGTGGAGCGACATGTCTACGTTCTAAAAGAAAATGAACGTTTATTATATGCTATAACTTAATAATGTCTTTTCACTGTTTATAAAGCACTTTGAAATACATTTATTCGTATTCCAAAGTGCTTTTTTTGCCGATTAATTTTCAGATACTCTACAATGTTTTGAGATACCTTACCATTTAATATTTTTCCGGTTCCTCGGCTTGTTTTGAATTCCCACCCGTGCCGACTACGAGACCGATAGCTATCAACATCAAAAACAGTCCGATTTTTTTGAATTTTTCCATATAATCACCCCCTATTTCAATTGTATTTTAAAGGCTAAGAACTATAACCATATGTCATAATTTGTACACATGAAGAGGCTTAAAAGCATTGTAAACGCACTCGCTTAGCAGTATTATATGAGTATAAAATGTGCTTCAAGAAAATTATTTGAAAAGGGGGGGTCTTATGAGTGTGCAGGGGAAAAGACGTATCCAGGTTCAAATTGATAAAAATCTTGCAGATGAGGCCAATCTAATTTTCAATGAATTAGGTTTAAATCAGACAGTCGTTATAACTGCCTTTTACAAAAGGGTTGTAGCTGATGGTGGCTTGCCCTTTGAACTAAAGCTGAAGGACAAGAAAAAAGTTGCTTTAAAATTTTCTAAAGCAACAGTAAACTTACCCGCAAAAATTCTCTCCACTAAAGAAGAAGTTGACGCATGGTCCAAAGATATTGAACAAGACTATTGATTCCAATGATATTATAAGCCTTTTTTGTTCTTATGAAGAACGATCTGTCTTAGTGCATTCAACCTGCCCCTGACTTGATTACTATTTATATTCAGAAACATGATTGGAAAACTTACTGTACCATTCCTAGGAATACAGCGGACTATCTACGTTCTAATTAATTTAAAGAATTTAATAGAAAACAGAGGTGATTCTCGAATGAGAATCACCTCTGTTTTCTGCTTTTTTTTTAAGCTAACAACCCTTCAATTGACCAAAAAGATTCGCTTTCAATCATTTATGACTGCAGCCTCATTTTTAAACGGGTCAGCGATCTCCCTAGAAAGTCATGTCATGACATATCGTCTGACTGCTTTTTGGAGGCGTTAATAAGATCGACAATTTTCTCTCTCTTTTCTTCATGAAAACTGGAAACAATTTCGCTTCCTACTACGACACCATCTCCATACTGACTGAGTTGTCTGACCTGTTCAGGCGTTGACACCCCGAATCCAGCGAGGACAGGTTTTGAGCTCATCGCTTTTAATTCTTTGATGTATTCTCCCACCGTTTCTGCAAACTCCACCTGAGCCCCTGTCGTTCCTTTTACCGTTACTGCATACAAAAAGCCTTCCGTTTTTTCAGCGATCTTCTTTAATCGTTCGATTGGACTAGTTAAAGCAGCTAATCGAATCAGAGCGATTTCTTTATCTGACAGATATCTTGTGATACGTTCTTCCTCTTCCATTGGTAAGTCCGGGATAATCAATCCATCCACTCCGGAATCGACACTCTCATTGAGTAAGTCCTCTATTCCATAGGCATAAATTGGATTCATATATGTCATCAAGATGATCGGAATCGTTCGGTCGTGCTTGGTTTCTTTTAATTTACGAAGGACTTTTCTTAACGTGACTTTTGCTTCCAACGCTCGTAACCCGGCTTCTTGAATAGTCGGTCCATCAGCTACCGGATCAGAAAACGGAATACCTAATTCCAAAGCTGTAGCACCCGCTTCTTCCAGAAACTGAATGCGTTCAGGTAAGGCCTCCAGTCCTCCGTCGCCCGCCATAATGTAAGGGACGAATATCTTGTCTCCCTGGTCCAGGGTATCCTGAAAGGCCTGCTCCAATGTTGTTTTACTCATCTGCCTGACCTCCTATTCTTTGTTTCACTGTTTCGACATCTTTGTCTCCTCTTCCAGAAAGACAAATGATCAAGCTTTCATCTGGCTTCATCTGTTTAGCGATTTTTTGTGCATAGGCGATTGCATGGGCTGTTTCAAGCGCAGGAATGATCCCCTCTTTACGAGACAGCAACTGCAACCCATCAAGAGCTTCCTGGTCCGTGATCCCTTCATAGGTCACACGATTCATATCTTTCAGGTAGCTGTGCTCTGGACCGATCCCTGGATAGTCCATTCCTGCTGAAATGGAGTAAGGTTCAGTAATTTGCCCGGCTTCATCCTGGAGTAAATATGACATCATACCATGCAGCACGCCCACTTTTCCAGCGCTCAGGGTCGCTGCATGTTCTCCCGTATCGATCCCTTTTCCAGCAGCTTCGGCTCCGTATAATTTAACGGATCCCTCATTCACAAAGGGCGCAAATATCCCCATCGCATTACTTCCTCCACCCACACACGCAACAATAGCATCGGGTAACTTTTGCTTCAGTGCTTGAAATTGCTCTTTGGTTTCCTTCCCGATCACACTCTGAAAATCTCGAACTATTTTAGGGAAGGGATGCGGCCCTACGACCGATCCGATGATATAATGGGTGTCTTCCACATTCGCTACCCAATAACGCAGCGCTTCATTGACCGCATCTTTCAACGTTCCTTTTCCTTGATTGACACTGACCACTTTTGCGCCTAATAATTCCATACGAAAAACATTCAACTTCTGACGTCTCACGTCTTCTTTTCCCATAAAGACGATGCACTCTAGATCAAGCAAGGCACAAACGGTTGCGGTAGCCACACCATGCTGACCCGCACCTGTTTCAGCAACCACTTTTTTCTTCCCCATCCTCTGCGTGAGCAGGGCTTGTCCTAAAGCATTGTTGATCTTATGTGCACCCGTATGATTCAAGTCTTCTCGTTTCAGATAAATCTGTGGACCCCCAAATTCTTCAGTCAGACGCTTGGCAAAGGTCAACGGGGTCGCTCGTCCAACATAATCCTTTAAGTAGCGCTCGATTTCCTGTGTAAAATCCGGGTCCTTCATTGCCTCTTCATAGGCTTCTTCAAGTTCTAAAATAGCGGGCATCAATGTTTCGGGTACAAATCGTCCCCCGAATTGGCCAAAGTGTCCTTTGTTATCTGGTAAAGTCGCTCTGATAGTTTCCATAGTTTTCATAGTTTCTCCTCTCGATTATCGTTTACTCTCCTTGTTTTACTTGATGAGTAAACCTTCGAATCTTTTCAGCATCTTTACTTCCATCCGTTTCTACCCCACTGGATACATCCACTCCCAAAGGCTGCAAGTGTTGAATCGCTTCTGCTATATTTTCAGCTGATAACCCGCCTGCTAAAAAGTATGGAAAATCCTCGTTTTTATCTTTTAACATGGTCCAGTCAAAGGTTTCGCCACTGCCCGGTTTTGGGCTATCGATCAAAATATAATCCGCTACCTGCCGATAGTGCTTGGCTTCGCTGATTTCTTCAAAAGAGAGTGCCTTGATGAGTGGGGCATTTATTTGCTGGCACTCTGTCACGCTCTCTTCCCCATGTAACTGCACATAATCAAGACCCAGTTCGCGACTGATTTGGTTCACTTCCTTGATGGGCTGATTTCGAAAGACGCCTACCACTTTGACTCTCGTATGTGAAAGGCTGTTTTTGATTTTTCTTGCCTCGTCGATCGTTACTTGCCGTTTGCTCGCTGCAAAGACTAGCCCAATAAAGTCAGCCCCTGCTGCTGCAGCCACCTGCGCCGTTTCTGGCGTTTGAATCCCACAGATTTTAACAAGCATCACTGTCTGCTCCTTGCTTGAAAGACTGGATCGTTTCTTTTACATTCTTGGCTTTCATCAACGTCTCACCCACTAAAATGGCTCTTGCTCCAGCATGCCACGCTCGTTTTACCTCTTCAACGCTTGACATGCCGCTCTCGCTAATAAGTACCTGCTCGGCTGTATCCACTTTCCCAGCTAATCGTTCGGTTGTTTCTACCGTCACTTCAAAAGTCTTCAAGTTTCGATTATTGATGCCAATGAGTTTAGGCTTTATGACTTGCGCACGCTGCAATTCTTCTTCGTTGTGTACTTCCACCAATACTTCTAGCCCTAAACCCTCTGCATACTCATTCAAGCTTTTTAACTTTTCATCGGACAAAGCCGCCATGATCAGCAAAATCACATCCGCTCCATACACATAAGCGCGATCGATTTGAACCGGGTCGATGATAAAATCTTTATTCAGAATCGGCAGGCTCACTGCTTCTCGAACAGCTACCAGATCCGCCATTTCCCCTTGGAAAAATGGCTTATCCGTCAATACGGAAATCATTGATGCACCAGCATCTGCATAGATTTTCGCCTGTTTTCCCGGTTCAATGCTATGATTGATCTCCCCTTTGGATGGAGAGGACCGTTTAAATTCCGCAATCACCTGCATGTCTTTGGCTTCTTTGCATCTATCATAAAATGAGCGTACCGGGACCGTTCTTTTGTGTGATTCTTTTGAAAAGGACTCTTTCAATCTAAAGACTTCTTTTTCTTTTTCTTCTAAAATCGTTTTTAAAATAGTTTCCATTCATGCGCTCTCCTTCCCGTAGGCCACTAAAAAATCAAGTTTCTTCAAGGCAGCCCCTGAATCAATGCTCTCTTTTGCCAGCTTGACCCCTTCTTTTGGCGTCTGAGCTTTGCCGCTCGCGAGCAAGCCTAATCCAGCATTTAACAGGACGACCTCTCGATGTGCCCCTTTTACGCCTTCCAAAACCGACCGGAGGATGACTGCATTTTCTCTGGCATTTCCACCTTTAAGTGCGCTGTTCGCAATTTTTTGCAAACCGACTTCTTCCGGAGAGACATCAAAAGCGGTCAGCCCTTTCTCAGTGACCAAGACGCAGTGATTTATCCCTGCCAAGGAAGCCTCATCCAGCCCACCTTTTCCGTGGACAACGACTGCCCGTTTTCTCCCTAATTTATGCAGCACGTTTCCGATATCCATCAGAACATCTTTGCGGTATACGCCTACTAACTGTGTGGTCAAGGCTGCCGGGTTTGTGAGTGGACCGATCAGATTGAAAATAGTCGGGATGCCCAACGCTTTTCGAACGGGCATCACATGTTTCATAGCTGGGTGCACATTAGGTGCGAATAAAAAGGCGATCTTGTTTTCCTCTAGTAATTCCATCATTTCCTCTGGAGTAGCACTTAAATGCACGCCTAATGCTTCCAGCACATCCGCACTCCCGGTTTGACTTGAGATGCTTCGATTTCCATGTTTAGCCACGGTCACGCCGGCTCCGGCCAAAACAAAAGCACTGGTGGTGCTGATATTGAAACTTTGAGAACCATCGCCACCGGTCCCGCAATTATCCATCACATCGGGCAATTCTTTAGGCAGCTTCACGGCGACCTCCCGCATCACTTTTGCCAGCCCGGTCAGTTCACTCACTGACTCACCTTTGGCACGCAGAGCGGTCAAGAAAGCAGCTTTTTGTCGTTCATCTGTTTCTCCTCTAAACAGCAAGTGGCTTGCCGCTTCCATCTCTTCAATCGTCAGATCCTCGCGCCGCAATACTTTTTCTATAAATGCTTTCATCCCACGCTCACCACTTCTTTGCTGATCGTTTCCAAAAAGTTTTCTATCATTTGTTTGCCATCACTCGTTCCGATTGATTCCGGATGAAACTGTAAACCATAAATGGGGTAAGCGTTATGCTTCACTGCCATAATTTCGCCATCTGTGATCGACGTCGCTGTAATTGTCAGACATGCTGGCAAAGTGTCTTTTAAAATGACTAACGAGTGGTAACGCATCACTTCGATTTCCACTTTCAGACCTTTAAACAGGTCCGCCTGATGATGCAAAACTCGTGCTGTTTTCCCATGTTTGACTTCGTCGGCATGACCCACAGTCCCACCGAATGCTTCACCGATCGCCTGATGCCCCAAGCAGATCCCTAAAATTGGCACTTCCTCATGCAGTTCTTTAACGAGATCGACACAAATCCCTGCTTGACTTGGGGTACCTGGTCCAGGAGAAAGTACGATCGCTTTTGGATTTAGTGCCCGCACATCCGCGATCGTCAGTGCATCATTTCGCACGACTTTTACTTCTTCGCCACATTCACCTAAATATTGGTACAAGTTATACGTAAATGAATCATAATTATCGATTAGTAAAATCATTTTTGTCCAACCTCCAGTAAGGATTTTGCTTTATTCAATGTTTCCTGGTATTCCGTTGCAGGATCAGAATCATACACGATCCCTGCACCTGCCTGAACATACGCCAGGTTGTCTTTTATCACCATTGTTCGGATAGCTAATGCCAGATCCAAGTCTCCATTCAAATTGATGTAGCCGATCGAACCAGAATAAACACCGCGTAAGTTATCTTCCAACTCATTCACGATCTGCATCGCTCGAATTTTAGGTGCCCCTGACACTGTTCCTGCTGGCAGGGTGGTGGTCAGTGCATCCAAACCGGTCAGTCCGTCTGCCAAGGTGCCACTCACTTCCGAGACAATGTGCATTACATGCTGGAACCGTTCGATCGTCATGTACTTATCTATTGAGATCGATCCAATCTGTGAAACGCGCCCCAAATCGTTTCGACTTAAATCCACGAGCATTCTATGTTCGGCACACTCTTTTTCATCTGAAAGTAATTCTTCTGCATAGGCATCGTCTGCTTCGACCGTTTCGCCTCTTGGTCTCGTTCCGGCAATCGGATTGGTGACGACTTTATCGCCCGTGACCTTGATCAAACTTTCCGGTGAGGCTCCAAGCACGATATACTCTTGGAAATCCACGAAAAACATATAAGGAGAAGGATTCGCTACTCTTAATTTCCGGTAAAACGTAAAGGGATCCACTTCAAACGTTGCTTTCATTCGTTGGGACAGCACGACTTGGAAGATATCCCCCTCAACGATATGCTCTTTTGCCTTCTTGACCAGCTTCATAAAGCTTTCCTTGTCATGAGAAGTCGAAAATTCAAGAGGCGTCAGCTCGCTCATCTTTTCTTCTACCGGCTGCTGGATCATTTCTTCAATGGTTCTGATCCGCTGATCCAAGTTCTCGATCCCCTCAATTGCCAGCGCTACGATAGTGACTTCCTGTTTCTTGTGATCGAATACCACCAGTTCCTGATAAAACATCAAATGAATATCCGGCATGTCGATTTCGTCCTTCAGCCGCTCACCGATTTTTTCATATTCACGGATCGCGTCGTATCCAATGTAACCCACTGCTCCGCCATAAAAGGGGAAGGGCAGATCCAGTGACACCTGTGGAATATGCGCTTTTACAACCTCTAATGGCTTTTTATGGAACGTTTCCTCCTGGCTGTCTTCTATCACGGTGACGACTTGCTCGTTCCCGACGATCTCCTTATACGGATCCATGCCGATAAACGAATACCGCCCTTTTTCCCCGTGCCCACTTGAACTCTCTAATATAAATTTCTTCTTGCCGTTCAATCGTTGAAACACCGAAATGGGTGTCAGCATATCTCCGTTGATTTGTTTCGTTTTGTATTGAATACTCATTGTCTTCTCCCCTTTGAATTTAGTAAGTAATTCTTATTAGTAAGTAAATCTTAATTGACCATTCAGTGCATTCGGTACGTATCAGCTGTAAAATTTGACCGCTATCTTTAAAAAACACCCTCTTTTCGATCGAGAACCACATTTTTTTCATAAAAAAAAGCCCTTAATAGCTATTACACTACTAAGGGACGATAAAAATTACCGCGGTACCACCACAATTTAGGAAGATTGATTCCTACACTTTCATCCGTTAACGAGGATGACTCGACCTATCCTACTCTCTTTCAGATAGATTCTCGTAAGTCCATTCCATTCAAGTCCCATACTTGCTTCTCAGTCTCGCAAGTTCTCTGTAATGGGGCAGTTGAATATACTACTCTTACTTATTAATTATTTATTAAAAAAAAAAGACAGAAACCCATTTAAAATGAGTTTCTGCTTAAGCAGGATACAGCTATCCATAGATTCTAAATTGGACCCCGCACCTTGTTCAAACAAAGCGGGCAACTTAGACTTAGCTACAGATATACACATGTATTTATCGAAGAATCACTCATTTACGATTCGCTCATTCAATTTTTGCGCAACGCCAATAACCAGCGCGTTTGTCGACGCCCCAGCTTTGCCAAGAATATTGCACAGTCAATTTGATGAATGAATCGTTAGTCATAATTGAGTGACCCTCCTTTCTTTTTAATAGTTTTATTAATTGTTTCTCATTATAGCGAGTCCATTTTTGAAAGTCAACCGGAAAATTTTAAAAACAATTTGTTTATAATTTTATAGCACAAGTAAAAAACGAATCATACATGACCTTGCTTTAGGCTGAGTCAGCGCTATGATTTATGTCACAAGGGCTTAGTTGACAAACTAATTTAAGACGCCCCTCCTGCTCTTATTCATTTTGCGCACAAGAGTACTGTTTACAGTAGACTTGCTACTTGTGCTAAAAGGAATCAGGATTATCTTTACGACAGCCTTCAACTTTCTTATGATCGAGGTCAACCGAACCGCGGTCCCATTAACTAAAAAAAGGAGAACCTCTGTTAAGAGATTCTCCTGAAATAGTTTTATTCAATCATCAGCTTTTTTCTTCCCGCTGATAGATCCCGTCTTTACCAAAGTAATCTTTGGTCGATTTGATGATGACCGGACTCAATATCAGTAGACCGATCAGGTTAGGTAGTGCCATCAGACCGTTCAACGTGTCTGCTAAGGCCCAGATTGCCCGGAGGCCGCCGACTGCGCCTACAACGATCAATGGGATAAAGACCATGCGGTAAAAGATAATGGCTTTTGGTCCGAATAGAAATTCGATACAACGCTCGCCGTAGTAAGACCAGCCGATCAGTGTGGAGAAGGCAAAGAAGATCAGGCCAAATGTCACGATGTAACCACCAAACATGATGCCTTCGTTAAAAGCCGAGGTGGTCAAAGCGGCACCGTCAAGTCCTGTATCCACTGCCCCGGTCATGACGATGACTAACGCGGTGATGGTACAGATGACGAGGGTATCTGCAAACACTTCAAATATCCCCCAGAGCCCTTGACGCACAGGATGATCCGTCGTCGCTGCCGCGTGAGCGATCGGTGCACTTCCCAGTCCCGCTTCATTCGTGAAGACACCTCTGGCCACACCATATCTGATCGACATGGCCAATGTGGAACCGACAAATCCGCCTGTTGCCGCAGTGCCTGTGAAGGCATCACTGAAAATAGTTCCTAATGCACTTGGTACAAGTTCAATATTAGCTACAATAATGATCAGACCACCCAAAATATAGATAGCGGCCATAAACGGCACAATGACTTCCGTGACTTTACCGATTTTTTTGATGCCACCGACTGTCACTAACGCAACCAGGATAGCTAAGACTATTCCCGTCACCAAGGGATCGATATTAAATGTTGTGTTCAAGGAAGCTGCCACAGAATTGGACTGAACCATGTTCCCGATGCCAAACGTCGCTGTTGCTCCAAAGACTGCAAACACTATTCCTAACCACTTCATATTGGCACCTTTTGTAAGGTAGTACATCGGACCGCCGACAAACCGGCCGTCTTCCGTTTTCTCTCTGTATTCGATAGCCAGAACGACTTCCCCGTATTTCGTCGCCATGCCAAACAAGGCGGCCACCCACATCCAAAAGACGGCACCTGGACCACCGATCGCAATGGCTGTCCCAACGCCGGCAATATTCCCGGTCCCGACGGTTGCCGCCAAGGCAGTAGACACCGCCTGAAAAGCCGTGATTTCACCTTCACCGACTTGATCTTTCTTGAACATTTTAAAGAAGGTCTGCTTCATGACATAACCGAATTTAGTTAACGACATAAACCGTGTAGACACTGTCAGGAAGATACCGGTCCCCACGATCAATATCAAGAGCGGCCATCCCCAAACCAAATCATTTACAAACTTATTTATTTCCATTAATCTATCCATACTTTTCTCCTTTTAATTAAATGCTCATTATATTTTAATCTTAATATACACAATTTTTTGGAGAATGTACATCATTTTTTTCATTGATTAGATGGTCTTTGTCTGTCTATTCTTGTGTTCGGGTAACACATTAAGACAAAAAAAGAAGCCCTGTTTGTACCAGAGCTTCAAGAATATTTATTCTGTTTTAAATTTCAATTAATAACTATTTAACTTTCTGTTTGTTCGTTTTCATAAATACCGTCTTTACCAAAGTATTCCTTGGTCAAGCGTGCGATAACCGGACTCAGCAGTAGCAAGCCGATCAAGTTCGGTAATGCCATCAGGCCGTTCAGTGTATCTGCAATAGCCCAGATGACACGCAGTCCACCAACTGATCCAACCACAATCAGTGGAAGAAAAATCAGTCGGTAGATGATGATCGATTTGGGTCCGAATAAATATTCCATGCAACGTTCGCCATAGTAAGACCAACCCAACAATGTTGAAAATGCAAAGAAGACTAAACCGAATGTCACGATGTGTCCGCCAAACGGCATCCCTTCATCAAACGCCACCGTTGTTAAAGCGGCGCCGTCTAGACCAGTTTCCCATACGCCCGTCATGACAATGACTAGAGCTGTAATGGTACACAGAACAAGTGTGTCGATGAAGACTTCAAAAATGCCCCAAAGCCCCTGTCTGACAGGATGATCTGTTGTCGCTGCCGCATGGGCAATAGGTGCACTTCCCAGTCCGGCTTCATTTGTAAAGACCCCTCTGGCAATACCGAAGCGGATGGTCATTGCCATTGTGGAACCGACAAAACCACCAGTGGCTGCCGTTCCGGTGAAGGCATCCCGGAATATAATTCCAAATGCTCCAGGAACAAGTTCGATATTAAGGATAATAATTATCAAGCCACCGACAATATAAACGGCTGCCATTAAAGGCACCAATACCGATGTGACTTTTCCGATTTTCTTGATGCCGCCTAATGTGACTAGGCCAACACCGATCATTAAAACAATCCCGGTTACTAAAGGATCGATATCAAAAGTGCTTTTAAGTGAAGCCGCAACAGAATTGGACTGCACCATATTACCGATCCCAAAGGTTGCTACTGTACCAAAAACGGCAAACAGCACGCCGAGCCACTTCTTGTTTGCTCCTTTATCAAGGTAGTACATCGGTCCACCGACAAAGTGACCCTTCTCAGTCTTTTCTCTGTATTCGATAGACAAGACAACCTCGCCGAATTTTGTCGCCATTCCAAATACGGCAGCGAGCCACATCCAGAAAATCGCACCCGGTCCGCCTATCGCTATAGCCGTACCGACGCCGGCAATATTCCCCGTACCGACTGCGGCTGCTAAAGCAGTAGCCACTGCTTCAAAGGCCGTGACTTCCCCTTCACCCACTTGATCTTTCTTAAACATTTTGAAAAGTGTCTGCTTCATAGCGTAGCCAAATTTAGTGAAGGATATGAAATCTGTCCGTATCATCAAGTAAATACCTGACCCTAAAATAAGAACTAAGAGTGGCCACCCCCATACTAGCTCATTGATCGTCTTGTTGATTGCTGTAAAATTCTCCATTTTTTCCCCTTAATATATCTCTCATTTATTTCTAATTAATACTATACCGTATTTATTGTTAGAATTACAAATGTTTTTTACTATTTTTATGCTCATATTCAGGTCAATAATTTGATGTAAGGGTTTTTCATTATCATTTTTCGCCTTTAAATACAATGACTATAAAGTGAAGAAAATATGTTTTTTTACATCTGATTTTTTTTGCGAAAACACCCATTGATTCGGTCTGTTTTAGTAAGATGAATCCAACTCCTGTGGTCAACCTGTAAGACAGATCAGTTCATGATTCCTACGGTCGCCCGCGTTCTCTTCGTATGCTCCTTTCTTACATTGCGTTGTACCTATAGCTCTATCCGAGCATCTCGATTCAATAACCACATTCTTGTGAACAAAAAAAGAACCGCTTAACAAGAAGTGTGAATACGTTTAAATTCACTATCTAATAAAAAACCCTTTATACTTACATGGTGCTTATAGCATTAGCAAAGCACTTTATTTCACAAATATTCAGACAATACTTGATCTATCTTGCTTCAATTTCGAATTATTTGACTGCCATTATGTCGTCTATTCGGTACTGATTCCCGGATGTGAACCCGCTATTAGTATAAACGGTAATTAGCACTAAATTAGCAATTCCAATTGCTTCGCCATAACGACCAATCGGAATTTTTTCAGTGACTGCTTTCCTGGTTTCTTCTCCTTTAACTCGGTTCAGTCCTTCTTCAATAAAACACATCATTCTCGTATTCAATGGAGATGTATGTACTACCAGGAACAACTAAATCAGTTCGAAACTCATAAGATACCTTTCCTGGTGCAACATTCAGAATTTCAAGAGGAACAAGTTCATATTAGAAAACTAACGCATGCAGGTGTTTCGGATGAAGGCATGCCATTATACTCAAGCAAAAAATAAAAAGCAGGATTTAGAAATATCTCTTCTAAACCTTGCTTTTTTAGTCATTAGCTTTAATTGATATAACGTTTCCAAACTAAGGCAGCTTCAGTCCGATTAGTCACATTCAGCTTTTCCATTATTCTTGTCAAATTATTTCTGACAGTCTTTTCTGCTATTTCTAAATCATACGCAATTTCTTTATTGGAATTCCCGTTGACTAATAAATCTAATACATTTTTTTCTCTCAAAGTAAGTGAAAAAGGATTGAGTGAAGTTTTTTGGTAAGTAGATTTCAATTTTTCGAAAATCAATCCAGATATACTCTCATCCAGATAACCTTCTCCTTTGTAAACTTTAAACAATGCATCAGTTATTTTGACACTCTCAATGGTTTTCAATAAAAAACCATCAGCTCCTACCCGAAGGACTTCAGATAAAATTTCTTCACTTTGATAAGCCGTCAATATCAGTACCTTAACATCTGGACAGGCTGTTTTAATTCTTTTAGTTCCTATTACTGCATCGCCATCAGGGAGGCGAAAATCAAGTAAAACGACATCTGGTTTTTGGCTGAGTATAATTGACAAGCCTTCAGTTAATGTATCGCTCTCACCACTCACATAAAAACGATCGTCCTTTTCTATCAATGATTTAATTCCCATTCTCACAATGTTGTGATCATCAATAATTACTACTTTGATTTTATTCGTCATTTTCAGACCTCCACGGTACTTTGATGCTTATTGTTGTTCCCTTTATGGTACTGTCTATCGTCAATTGTGCATCAATAATCTGCGCACGCTCTTTTATAATAGCTAATCCAAGATGTTCAGTCACTCTGGATTGGTCTAGAGTCGCCTTATCAATGCCTACCCCATTGTCTGTTATCCTTACTTCAAAACATTCATGAGTTCCCTCTGTGATGATCGATGCTTCCGTTGCTTCAGCGTGCTTGATTATGTTAATAAGCGCTTCCTGGATAATATAGTATAGATGAGTTAAGCTATTCTCAGATAAATCCCTGAGATGATCTTGAGAGTCTTCAAAATTTGCGATAAAGGAAATATTAGAATACATTGAATGCTTATAAATCAACTGGTCTATTTCGTCTTGTAACTGTTCTATATTGAATTTTTTAGAAAGGATATCCCCCATTAATGACCGAATATTATCAATAGATTTATTTAAATTACTTTTGACGATAGTTAAATCATTCCTAATGGTCTGCTCTTTTTCTGAGTCTATAATATTTTCTATTAGCATTCCACTCGCAAATAACTCTTGAATAATATCATCGTGCAGCTCTCTTGCTATTTTTTTCCTTTCTTTATGCTGCATTTTAGTTTCAATTAGGTGGTGCAGTTTCCTTTCTTCCTCAGCTCTATATTCTTTTATACTTCTTAAATAATACACCATAATTATAATAGCCATTATCATCCTTAAAAATTCAGATGAGACACCAATAGTTTCTTGAAGTAACGAGCTGTTTATGATGGTATTAGGAAAAAAACCTTTATCTGTGATCAATATTCCTGAAAATATTCCATACAATAAAAAGCAGAGGCTGATTATCATTAAATGATTAGACAAAGTGAGCATATGCTTGCTCTTCGATTGTTTGGAAAGTTTGAAAAACCTGTAACTAGTATACATAGTTGCCGGGAGTCCAATAAAATACCTGCTCAATGCACTGAAAAGAGGAAACGCCTGCCCATAACCGCTTACATTAAAGGATATATATAAGCCTGTGATCCAAACTGAAAACAGAGCTACGGGGATAATTTTTATTATCCTTGTTTTTGAAATGGAAGAATGAAAGTTTAAGCCATAGTAAAGTAAGAAACTAAATGATGCTGCGTTGACTACTATTTGTAAAGTATAAAGATAAAAAGAATAATTGCTGAAGATATCAAGCGAGCGTATCATGATCAACCATTCCGTTGAGCCATGAAATATACCAAAATAACCTAAGTAAATATTTTTTGAAAAAACATCAATTGAGTCGACAGAAGTTTGGTTGTTCTGAAGAATAGCACTCAACCCAAATGTATAGAAAGTCAGTCCGTAAAAAAAATAGAGTGTGTAAAAACTTATTGTATTGTCCATCATACTCATCCTATCACTAGTGTTCAATAACTATACCATTCACAAGTGAATTATTACACAATAGAATAATAATTGTAATGCTTTTGTCACAGACATATGTCTACTTAAACATCTTTCATATTAGTAAGTTTAAAAAAGAGCCCCTTTATAAGAGGTCCTCGTATTCATTCCAGACTAAACGACGGATGGTCTTTTGTTAATGCGATTGCTGTGCTATCCAGTTTGAAATAAGCATCCACTAGGTTTTTCAGTTCTTCCGCCGCTTCATTTGCCCGTTTTGCCTGTTCAGCGTTAACTGACTCAATCACCAATACTGCATTCACGGTTTTCTCCTGCAGCATGGTCCGCTTTGCTTCCCGCCAGTTGAGACACCGGCAAACTGCTCCTTCATCATCATAATAAATTATCTCACCGGGCAATGCAGGCGAATCGTTATCTGCTCCCAATGGAAAAAAGTGTTCGCCTCCTTTAGCTTTGCCAAGACGCAACTCACCCGCAATCACATCCAAATCTTCTCCGCCACAAGGAACAGCATACTTTAGGGAAATACTGTTATAAATATCGACTAAAGGATTGATGGGAGAGAAATCCCGATCCTGACTCACTCGCTTCAGCAATGCCTCTATTGAGGAACGCGCTCCTTTTTTAGTCTTGAACTGTCTGAAAGCAGTCCGCCATTCATCAACAACTGGATTTTGACTGAAGACTTCTCCTGTCAGGAATATCTCTGCTTCTTGTTTTCCTTTTTCCAGCAACTCGGCAAAATAGATCCTGTTCGACTCATCCACATGGTTATCCATTCCTTTGATAATCAGGACATTCACCTGGGCGTCAGGGAACAAGTCCCAAAATTCTTCCTCAACACTAAACTTCTTCATAAAATTATCCTCCACTCTCATTTTATTAATTGCTTGGTCATGATTAATTTGGTCTGTTCGTCATCTCCCATAAAGATAGAGTATACAGTGATTAGATGATTAAACGCTATGGCAAACATGGTTGCTCGCTTTTCAATGAATCTTTGTTTTCCCAGCTTGTTGATTGCCCGCGATGCAGTCGTCCGAACCGCGTACAAATACTATCCTCTCGTAAGATCTAGATCCTTGAACTCGATATTGGCCATTGAATCAAGGTGATCGGGTTATCACACCAATATCTCTAAGAATATCCAACATGATTCACCTCTTCGTTGTAAATAAATACTGAACTACGACTTTTTCTCGATTATAGTTTTCTTTTATATATAGACAGGGTATACCGCTATTGTTGCAATTGCAACAATAGCGGTATAACACTTTCCCTCAAATATAACAACCTGCTGAAGTTAGATCTTCAGGTCTAAAAATTAACGGGTTATCCTACTATTTTTCAATTCAAACTCGCTTTATCTTTTAGAGTAATTGTGACATACAAAAAAGTCCAATAAATCAGTCTAGTAGTCACTGGCTGATTTATTGAACTTTTATTTACTTTTTTGGATTATAATTCTACTACTACTTCTTCTTTAGTTCGTAAAGGTTTCAACGCATTACTCCAGGCATTTACTTGGTCCAGCATGTCATTCACATTAGTTAAATGCAGTTCGGCCGGTTTAAATGTCGTGAAGTTTTCAAAATCGGTAAACAATGATAGTGTTGGATGAACACGAACGTCCGCAATTTTCAGTTCGGCAAACACACCGCGAAGATGTTCAGCTGCGCGTGCGCCGCCGGTAGAGCCATAACTCACTATGCCTGCTGCTTTGTCGTGCCATGCATCTCTTAAGTGGTCGATCGCGTTCTTCAAAACACCTGTGTAACTGTGGTTGTATTCCTGAACAATAAAGACAAAGCCATCTAAACTGTCGATTTTCTCATTCCAG